>NZ_AFIE01000018.1 GCF_000214135.1 Acinetobacter sp. P8-3-8 | reverse complement strand
AGGTTTACTAGTAGCACTAATGTAATAACTCTTATCTATGGTGTAGGGATAATTACAAGTACCTTTTTTTATATATTTTTTAATACGTTCAAGTTCTTTTAGTGATGCCTTTATATTATTTTCAAAAACAATCTCCAATTTTGATTCGGATAGTGAATTGAAAAAATTTTTTTCGCCAAATTTTTCTAAAATTTCTTCAAGAATTCTAGCTGTAGGGTTTTTATTATCTACCCTTAAAAAAGGGTGATGCGTAAGTTGTGTTTTATAATCTTTGCATACGAGTCGTAGCTTATTTTTTAACGCTTCATTGAACTTATCATCATTTTTGGAGTGAGTGAAATCTAACGAAAACGTTCTAAAAATATTTAAAGGAATACTATCAAATTGTGTATGATTATTTAGATCATCAATAATATCTTTTACAATATCTTTATAAATACCTTCTACATGACTGACTAATAATATATGTGCAGATCGGCATAATGCACTATATTTATTTGAATCACTTTTGGAATTTTTAGCTAATTCTAATAAGGTATCTATTTCAGAAAAACGAGCTTCTATATTTTCTAACCTGATGCTGACAAAAGTATTCATTTGCATCCCAATACCATTTTCGTAGCTTGTATTCTATGTTTTAATTTATTTGTATCTAAGTAACTACCTGATATGGAATCATAGAAAACTTCATTTTTAAATAAATCTAATAATTCATTTTTTTATTTCTAATATCTAAATTTTCATTTAATGCATCATTAATGGAAATAGCGAAAGCATCATATACAGCTATATTAAATTTAGATTGAAGTTTTAATTCATCTTTCTCATATAAGTATTTGAATTTGGCAAAGGCTATATTGCCATAATTACTTTTGATAAAGGACATTGTCTCAGTAAACTCAATTTTAAATTTATTTACTTCTTCAGTATTAAACTTGTTAAATTCATTAAGCGAGTCATTTAAGAAATCAGAAAAACCATGATCTTTGCTTTTTTTGTATAATTCATACCGATTATTCTTTAATGCAAAAAATCTTAAAACTATTTCAACATCTTCCATTTGTTTAACTTTATTGTTAGTTTCAGGTAGTTCATTATTGATTTGTAGTAACTCTCTGAAATTATTATCTTTTGATAACTCTTTTATAAGGTTATTAAATGGGCCACTATAAATTGCATTTCTAAGCTCTTGAGCCTCTAATTTAACTGATCCTGAATTTAAACGTTCAAAAATATCAAGTTTTACTTGAGCATCTAATGTAGAATCTATTCTTAGACATTTAATACTGCGTTCTTCTAATCGTCTTGTGAGAAAGGGTGGTAAATCATTATAATTACAGCCATTAAGCTCACTAAGAGTTTCTAGTCCTTCTAATGTAAACTTTCCTTTCATAAAATTTTTTATAGCTGTGAGACGCTGTTGACCATCAATTACAGAATAACGAAATTCATCATCATAAGTTTCTTGATCAACATCAACATCTTGCGAAATATAAACGATAGGTATTGGTATGTTAAGAATTAGACTCTCAATAAGTTTAGAGGATGTTTTATTATCCCAACGATGCCTTCTTTGATATTCAGGATCAAGTTTTATAATATTTTTATCTAATTTTTTAATAAGTGTTTCTATATCATATTCAATGCTTTGAGTTTTTACAGTCCGCTCTTTTGCTTTTTCTTGAAGTACAGAAAGATTATATTTTAAGTTTTCCATAAATTATTTCCTAAGTTAAAGAGAAAAATAATATCTTACTCTTTAACTTTAAAATTTGAGTTCATTTGTTAGCGATAGGTTCTTTGCTACTTGAAAATCAAGAAACCTTATCGCCCGCTTTAGCACCAGTTTCAGGTGAAATTACCCAAACACCTTCGCCATTACCCGCAGCGAGTACCATACCATTTGAAATACCAAAACGCATTTTACGTGGTGCAAGGTTAGCAACCATAACCACCAATTTGCCTTTTAAATCTTCAGGTGCATAAAACTCACGAATACCACTAAACACATTACGTGGTTCAGCTTCGCCAACATTTAAAGTGAGTTGAAGAAGCTTGTCAGAACCTTCAACATGCGCTGCTTCAAGGACTTCCGCAACACGAAGATCAACCTTCATAAAGTCTTCGATACCAATCACTTCTGCCTCACCGACTTTAGGTTCAGCCTTCTTCTCAACTTTTTTTCTTTCTTCTTCTCAGCCTTTACAGGTTCAGCCGCAGCAGCCAAAGAGTCTTTAGACGCATCAACCATAGCAGTAACTGCTTTCGGGTCTACACGTTGCATTAACGGTTGGAATAACGCAATTTCATGATTCACTAAAATTGTTTTAGTTGAAGCAAAATCAAAAGATTCTAACTTTAAGAAATCTTGAACTTGAGCCGCTAAAGTTGGAAGTACAGGTGCTAAGTAAACCGCCAATTGACGGAATAAATTAATACCCACAGAACACACGTCATGTACTTGCTGTTCTTCGCCTTCAATTTTTGCTAAAGCCCAAGGCTTTTTCTCATCAATATATTGGTTGGCCTTATCCGCAAGCGCCATGATTTCACGAATTGCAGCTGAGAATTCACGTGCTTCATAGGCTTGAGCAATTGATTCGCCAGCGTCAATAAAGCTTTGTACCAATTCAGGTTCAGCACAGTTTGCACTTAACTTATTATCAAATTTAGTATTGATAAATTTTGCACAACGACTGGCAATATTCACGACTTTACCCACTAAGTCTGAATTCACTTTTTGTACGAAGTCGTCTAAGTTTAAATCTGAATCTTCAACTTTATCAGACAGTTTAGATGCAAAATAATAACGTAAATATTCAGGATTCAAGTGCTGTAAATACGTTTCAGCTTTAATAAACGTACCACGTGACTTCGACATTTTTTGACCATTTACAGTCAAGAAACCATTCACAAACAAACCAGTCGGTGTACGGTAGTTTGCACCTTCTAACATCGCAGGCCAGAACAATGCATGGAAATAAACGATGTCTTTACCAATGAAGTGATAGACCTCATTTTTAGAATCTTTTTTCCAATAGTCTTCAAAGCTCAGTTCTGGGCGTTTGGTTTTGATGTAGTTTTCAAAACTTGACATATAACCGATTGGTGCATCCACCCAGACATAGAAATATTTGTTCGGTGCATCTGGAATTTCAAAACCAAAATAAGGTGCATCACGGGAAATATCCCAATCGTTTAAACCATTATCAAACCATTCATCAAGCTTGTTGGCGATTGAAACAGGTAGACGACCTTCATCACGTGTCCATTTCTGTAAGTATTCTGCGAAATTCGGCAGTTTAAAGAAGTAATGATCAGATGATTTTTCTACAGGTGTTGCACCACTTAAAGTAGAACGTGGATTTAATAATTCTGTTGCATTATAAGTTGTACCGCATACTTCACATGAGTCGCCGTACTGGTCTTCAGACTTACATTTTGGGCAAGTACCCTTAATGAAACGGTCTGAAAGGAACATGCTTTTTTCAGGATCAAACAATTGTGTGACAGGGCGAATTGCAATATTGCCTGCTTCACGGTTTTTGATATAAATTTCAGAAGAACGGTTTTTATTTTCTTCACTATTGGTTGAATCATAGTGGTCAAAATGTACACCAAAGCCATCAAAATCACGGATATGTTCTTTTTGAACATTGGCGATTTGCGCTTCTGGCGTAATGCCATTCGCTTCTGCACGGAGCATGATCGCTGTACCGTGTGCATCATCCGCACATACATAAGTCACGTCATGTCCCATTGCACGCATGGCACGAACCCAGATATCTGCTTGGATGTAGCCGAGTAAGTGACCCATATGAATTGGACCATTTGCGTATGGAAGGGCGTTAGTGACTAAAATATTTCGCACGGATATAACTCTCTTTCTCAAAGTTAATGCAAGGGCAATGATTTTAGCTTAATTGCTATGAAGTTGCACAAAAGAATAAGTGAATTCTTATCAAAAGTAGCTTTTTATGTCACGGCGATCGATTATGATAAAGAATAGAAAGCAATCCCCAAGAGCGACAAGTATATGATTGATGACGAAGATTTTGATTTCGACCAAGCTGTAACCCGTATTCCACAAAATCAACAGTCTAAAACACAACTTGGGAAAAGTATTCTCAATGAGGCTGAGCGTTATCTTGATGGAATTTCTGAGAGCGAACATCAATACTTAATTGAAACACTACAAACGCTTGCGCAAAATGAGCCTTATTTTAATGTCCTTGCCGATGAATTAGATCAACCTGTAGGTGCAAAGGTTGCCAATGATGCTTTGAATTTATTGTATTTTTGGCAGGAAATTCATAACTTTGACGATGTATCTCAATTTAATTTATTAGACTTGATCAATGCTGAGCATTTTCAAACAAAACTATTTAAAGCTTTTGATGCATTGGAAATAGGTGAATCTAAAATACAGCGCCGTCAAGTGATTGAAGAAGCGTTAAAGCTATATGAATTAAAATTTTTTGCAGGTTGTATCCCGCTTCTCTATGCTCAGTTGGAAGGCTTATTGACTGATGTATTAATTCAAAATGGTTTTTTAAAACAACATGACACCAAGTTTGTTGATGTTTATAAAATTGTACCCGGTTTAAAAGGGCATGAAATTAAAAGTTTGTGGCATAAAGCTAAAATTGCCCATGAATTAAATCCGTATTTTTCAGAATTACCAGCTTATAAAATGGACAGCAGTTCAACTGTGACGATGACTCGCCATAACATTTTACATGGCACTGATATGAATCATTTTAATCAAGAACGTAGCTTTGTTTTGTTTATTTGGTTGTTTGCAGCAATTAGTTTTATGAGCACAGTGAGATCGTAAAATATCCATCAATATTTAAAACTTCACTTAAATTTCACATAGACCACGTTCAATACACATTTTAACTTTAGACAATACAACCAAGATCGAAAAAGGAGAATATCATGCGGTCTTGGGCTTTATTCTTTTCGGCAATATTTGCAAGTTTGAGTTCGGTATTGAGCTTGGTTGTCCCATTCTGTTCTTTGCTCCACTTTTATCATGGCAACTTATTTGTTGTGGCCTCGGAACGAATATCTAGTCGTGGCATTGAAGTGATGCTTTATCTAACGCCATTTTTAATGTTTTTTGCCTTTATTATTTTTTTAATCATTTTGAGTGGATTAAAAGCACCAAGTAAAGTATTTGAAATAAAACAAATCCTTAAAGTTGTTGTAATCGTTACTTTGAGTTGGTTGAGCCTCATCTTTTTTATTCAGTTTTTAGATGGCATGATCAATGATGTATTAGAGAGCTTAGTTTTTGGTGTGATTGGTTTATTCATTATTCTACCACCGCTCATTGTAGGTTTAATTAGTGGAAATACGATGTATCTTATTGTCAATAAAAGACGATTTGATCGTTTGCAAGACAATGCAATCAGTAAATATAAATCTTCTCCACTCTGAGCTAAGCTTTGTTAAATTTGAGCTACGTTTTGTTAAAATGAAATATTCACCTGTACAGCTTTAAAAAGAGTTCTGAATAAAATATTGAGAGAAAGTTAAATGTTAAAGCTTGTTGCAGAAGACTTTATTCAAGTGGATCAGATTGATTTAGTCTTACCACTGTACCTAGAACTCGTTGAGAAAACTAAACAAGAACAAGGCTGTCTTGCTTATGACCTTTTTCATGTTTAAGAAACAAAGGACATTTTGTTTTATCGAGGAAAAGTGGGACTTCATGAACCTATTAATCTTTGTACGGATTACACTCATTTAGAGCTATAATAGACTTTGTTTTTACTTTTGGAGATCTAAAATTGTCTGAAAAAGATGCGCTTACTAAGCTCGATAGCCAATTGTTTTTTGCATTTTATGCAACAAATCTTTCTTTAAATAAATACTATAGGAAATTATTAACGCCTTACGGCATCACTTACCCTCAGTATTTGGTGATGTTAATCTTATGGGAAAATGACCAATTGACGGTTTCAGAAATTGGTAAAAAAATATTTTTAGAATCATCTACGCTTACGCCTTTACTAAAAAGATTAGAAACATTGAATTTAATCGAGCGCAAACGTTCATTAACTGATGAAAGAATGGTCTTTATTTCAATCACTGAAAAAGCTAGAGATTTGGAAAAAAAAGTAGCTTACATTCCAGAAAAAATTCTCTCTTCAGTAAAATGTGAACCAGAAAAAATCAATGCGTTAACTGAGGATCTTAGAGTCATTCGCGCTAATTTAGGTGAATAGAAGTAAAAGAATAAAATGAATATTTATCTTTTAAATTGACTCGTTTTTATTCTTTTGTATCGAATTAGACATGTAAATAACCCCAAAAACTTCACTATTTAAAAACAATTATATAAATCTATGTAAATAATTTCATGATTTTACAATGAGTTATATGGTTTTTTATTTTTTCATTAGCCAATCTGCTATCTGAACATAAGCTGTGTTACATAAAATCACTGTAATTTTAGTCGTGCGCGATATAATCATGGGATATTTAATAGTGCATCATATGAATATGCACAGTTCTCCTGAATCCATATCAAAGTGAGTATTTAAATGAATCAATCATTGCAAGGTAAAAGAGTTTTAGTGACTGGTGGTAGTCGTGGTATTGGCGCGGCGATTGTACAAAGACTGGCTCTAGAGGGTGCTGATATTGCATTTACATATCACAGTCGGGAAGCGGATGCTGAAAAGACGATTCAGTCAGTACACGAAGCGGGTCAAAAAGCTGTCGCTATTCGCGCAGATAGTGCAGATCCACAAGCCATTATTAGTGCAGTTCAGCATACCGTACAAGAACTCGGAGGGCTGGATATTCTCGTGAATAATGCTGGAATCGGTACCTTTGCATTAGTTGATGACGTTAGTTTAGCTGAGCTTGATCGTATTTGGGCAATCAATGTCCGTGCTGTCTTTTTAGCAACACAAGAAGCGATTAAACATATGCCATCAGGCAGTCGTATTATTAATATTAGTAGTTGTAATGCTGAACGTATGCCTTTTGCTGGCGGTTCTATTTATGCAATGAGTAAGTCTGCATTAACAGGTTTAGTCAAAGGTTTATCCCGTGATTTAGGTCCAAGGGGAATTACGATTAATAATGTTCAACCTGGTCCCGTTGCAACTGAAATGAATCCAGAAGATGGCGAATTTTCAGATATGATGAAGAGTGTAACCGCAGTATCACGTTATAGTGTTCCAGAAGAAATTGCAGCTTTTGTTGCTTATCTCGCTGGCCCAGAAACAGGCTTTATTACTGGTGCAGGTCTGAATATTGATGGTGGTTTAAGCGCTTAATTTAATATTTTAAGGTTATAATTTATTCGTCTATATGATTATAAATTAATAAATTTTTATAAAGAGTCGAGTTAAATAATTAACTCGACTCTTTTGTTTTTATGGTTAAGAATCTTTAGGTATTATTCAATTTTATGAACTTGATTGTTGATAAAAGAAACAATCATACAAATGAATCGATACATTATGTCGCTATGTAGCTCGATTGTTTCAAATTGCAGTTTTCTCACATTAAACAAGTTTCTCTTGCTATAAATAAATCTCGCTATGACTCAATGAGGAATGTGCTGTTCACTAACGTAGTTTATTTGAACGTTTAATTCGAACAACAGGAAAAAGCCTATGACAAAACTAGATGATCTAAAAAATAAAGCCTCAGAAGTTGCAGATGATTTGAAGCTGAAAGCAAAAGAAGCCAAATTAGGTGCTGAAAAAGCGGCAGATGATTTAAAGCATAAAGCGCAAGAGGCATTACTCAAAGGAGAAAAAGCGATTAACGATTTGAAACACAAGAAAGATGATGATCAAGCCAACTAAGTTGAATTCCATAACATAAAAGCCTTTGTTGTTTATCAGCAAAGGCTTTTATTTTGATCATTTTTTGTCATTAAGGATCTTTACGAACCCATTCAATTTTACGGACCTGATTATTGATGACAGTCAATGTATAAAGAACATTATCAATGTCATAAGTATAATCTGAGGCGGTTACAGTCAGATCACCTTCTTTTACTTCATAAGAATTCATTGAAACGGGTGATTGCGCTATACGCATCATCATTTCAGAGGCAGTGTCGCCAACGTTAACGATTTGTCCAGAAGAGGTTCGGACAGCACTAGTCGATGTCGCTGCAATCACAAAACTAGAAATGAATAAGGAGAGGATTAAAGCTAAAATGCGATTCATAAATTCACCTTCTTATTGTTAGTAGAAAATATTTAAATATGGGAAACAATATAGCGGAAGCTTAACCTCCATTTGTAGCGAAATTGTTGTGCAATATCTGGATGTTTTAATGTATGAAAATCAATAAAATTCAGACTAAATAGGTAGGATAAATAACAACATTCAAAAAGCTGATGAGAACTGAGCTTAACCTAAATACAAAATACAGTTAAACTAGCATTTTAGTATTGTTGAATTTGCAAATTTGGAGCAAATCTATGTCGTGGCTTTCTTCACTTAAATCGGTTTTTTCTCCTGCACAGGAGGTGAAAGAAGAAGAAATCCAAAAGGTGCTTCAAAATTATATTTTGCCGGATTCAAATCATGCATTAAAAGATCGGATTACGCAGATCAATGTTGAAGGACGAGTATTACAACTGACGATCAATACATTTCCTGAAGAAGCAGACCATTTGCAGAAAATTCATGATGATCTTGCTGATGCATTGGAAAAATGCGGTATTCAAGAATTGAATATGCATGTGATTCAACAAAAAATTCAACATGATCAGAGTTGTTCAAGTGAGCAACATAGTCAAGCAGGGCGTAGTTGCTCTTCAAAACCTAAAGCAGAAAAACAAAACTTACCACCAGTGGTCGATGCTTCTGCAGCAGCAGTTCCAGCGGAAGAAGATCCAAATAATCCACCGATTCAAAAAGCTGCACCACAACAACGTGATATTCCTAAACATCCACGAATTAAGAATGTAATTCTGATTTCATCAGGTAAAGGTGGTGTTGGTAAATCAACAACAACGGTAAACATAGCCTTAGCATTGCAAAAATTGGGTCTAAAAGTTGGTGTCTTAGATGCTGATATTTACGGACCAAGTATTCCGACCATGCTTGGAAATGAAGGGCAAACACCTAAAATTGAAGGTGAAAATTTTGTACCTTTAGAAGCATATGGTATGGCTGTGCTTTCAATTGGTCATTTGATTGGTAAGCAAAATACACCCGTCGCATGGCGTGGTGCAAAAGCTACAGGGGCGTTGATGCAATTGTTCAATCAAGCGCTTTGGCCAGATTTAGATGTGTTGGTTATCGATATGCCACCGGGTACAGGTGATATCCAATTGACCCTTGCACAACGTATTCCTGTAACAGGTGCTGTGATTGTAACTACACCGCAAAATGTTGCATTAATGGATGCTGTCAAAGGCATTGAGTTGTTTAATAAAGTTCAGATTCCTGTGATTGGTGTGATTGAAAATATGTCGACACATATCTGTTCAAACTGTGGGCACGAAGAACAAATTTTTGGTACAGGTGGTGGTGATCAACTTTCTCAGCAGTACGAGATTCCATTACTTGGACGTTTACCGTTGAATGTGCAAATCCGTGAAAATGCAGATGCAGGTAAACCATCCGTAGTTGCGGGTGATGATGCTGTTGAAAGTTATATGGCGATTGCAGAAAAAATTGCACAAACATTGCCTAAAGTTGAAAAAGATCCACATCGAATTTTCTAATACTAGATTGATACAAAAGCACTTGAGTAAGTAATACCAGTCAGTTAAGCATTTTTAATCCTCCTCTTGCGGAGCATGCTCCTCACCTTTGAAAAAGGAGGGATGAGCAGCATTGCTGCGCAAGGAATCTAAAATTGTTTTAAATTCTCAATAGTTCCCCTCTTTTGCCTTGCGCCATATATGGCTCAGGGTTAGGGGAGATTTATCAATTAGTAATAATAAAATTACGCTTAACTGATCAGCATTACTTTAAATAAGGGCTGTTGTTCTTTTAGAGCTAAGCAATGTTTAAATTAAAGCTTTATTTTGATAAGAATAAATCATTTCTGGAAAGATCAGCTTAGGTTTAGAAATTACGATTAGTCTTGATTTTAAATGAGATGTTTAAGTTTAAATGTTTAGGGATTAATATTCTTTTAAAGCACGTTCACGCCATTTTTTCACCACACTCCAACGCCAATACAGACGTGTTGCAATAAACAGTAAAGAGGCAAAGACAATCGCTTCAATAAATAAACCTGTTGCAAGGATCTTGGCTAAACTAAAATCAATATGTCCATGACCAAAGTTTTTAATCCAATGAATAATTTGATGAAAAACACCTAGAAGCATGTCTTTATTGATCATATGGACATGATAAATTTTTGAACCAATCCAAAATGCAAAAATTAAAATAGGTACAACTGTAAATGGATTCATGATCCACGCTAAGATTAAACCTATAGGTAAATTTGCTTCAAAGAAAAGTACAGTAAGTACAATCAGAACGGTATGAAAGGGAATGGGTAAAATTCCCCAAAATGTGCCAATAAACATGGCTTTAGAAATGGATTTTCGATTGACGTACCAAAGCTGAGGACTTAAGGCTTTGTCGCCAAAAATCTTCATAAATTTCAAATTGTTGACTTTTTCAGGAGAAGGAAGCCAAGACTGAAAAAAACGCTTTGCCATAAACATAGAAAATACAAGAAAGGTATCTATTGTGCCTCAATAGCGGTTGAAACGACAGCTTTAATCAGGATGAGCCGATGAGTGTGTGGGAAAAACTGTGTAGAGAATAGACAATAAAGCTGAAAGTTTTCTTAAAATATTCAGCTGAAATCAATCAGCATGAATGAGTCATTGATTTTACTCAAATTTCTGATTTATTACTTTGTATTTTGACTTAATCACCAATTGAGTAACTAGACTGATTTTAAAGCAATTATTTGTTCATGCTTCATCTAGTTTTGGATACAAAAAATACATTCAATTGTAAGATGACTTTGCAGTTCTATGACATTTAAGACCATTTAACTGTATGAAATTAAAATAGAAAAAATATTTATGTGACATAATGTAACATGTTCTCTTACAAATAATTTTTTGCCAATTCAATACAACTGATTTAATCTGCAATTAATCCATTGATGAGGTCATTTAATGATTTCATGGTTTTTTATTGGCTTGGTGGTGACGATTCTTTTGACACCAGGACCAACCAATACGCTCTTAGCATCTTCTGGAATCCAAGTTGGAATTCGAAAATCTCTCAATCTTATTCCTGCAGAAGCGCTAGGGTATTTCATCTCCATTAGTGTGTGGGGACTCATTATTGGTACTGTTGCAAAGCAGTTTCCAACTGTGCCTACGATTTTAAAATTATTTAGTGCAGGCTATATCCTATTTTTAGCACTTAAATTATGGCGTACTGCCAATCGTGATGAAAACTTCAACCAGCCGAGTATTCGTGCACGTGAACTTTTTGTCGCAACATTATTGAATCCAAAAGCATTATTATTCGCTTCTGCGATTTTCCCGACCTACGTTTGGCAAAATGCATCTGCATACGTGTCACATATGCTGTGCTTTTTATTGCTTATTGTTCCTATTGCTTTCTTTTGGACTTTTATCGGTTCAATTATTTGTAGTAATCAAGTGAGTTGGTTAAATCAACGTAATATGCAAAGAACTGCATCTTTGGTACTGGTAAGTTTTACTGTGCCATTAAGTTACTCAGCATTGCTAAGCCTCTAATTTATTATTAAATTCTTTATTTTCTCTGTGTCCTAAGTTTGCAACCAAGCGAACTTAGGCATTTCTATTCCTGTTTAAACATTCCTTTCAAAAGCATTTTCAGTTAAAGTACAGCGCAGTATTGAAAATAGATTTTGGGATAGAAAAATGGCAATTAAGTCTGATCGTTGGATTCGTGAAATGAGCGAAAAACACGGCATGATTGAACCGTATGCAGAAAACCAAGTCCGTTATGATGCAAATGGTGAAAAACTCATTTCGTATGGCGTGTCTAGCTATGGTTATGATGTCCGTTGTGCACGTGAGTTTAAAGTATTTACCAATGTTCACTCTGCGATTGTTGATCCTAAAAACTTTGATGATAAAAGCTTTATCGACATTGAGTCTGATGTATGCATCATCCCGCCGAACTCGTTCGCTTTAGCACGTACCGTTGAATATTTCCGTATTCCACGTAATGTTTTGACCGTTTGCTTAGGTAAATCAACCTATGCACGTTGTGGCATTATTGTGAATGTTACGCCACTTGAACCTGAGTGGGAAGGTCATGTGACTTTGGAATTTTCTAATACAACGAACTTGCCTGCACGTATTTATGCAGGCGAAGGTGTGGCTCAAATGTTATTTTTTGAGTCTGATGAAGTCTGCGAAACTTCTTATAAAGACCGTGGTGGTAAATACCAAGGCCAAACAGGTGTTACTTTGCCGAAGGCTTAAAATTCTCTATATATCTTTAAATTTAAAAAGAGTAAATGATCACGATCATTTACTCTTTTTTTTGTTGGAATAAAAATGCGATTTAATTTGCATAATTTTATAGTTTTTTATTTTATTTATTGTTTATTAAAATTATAACTATGATTTAGTTGATATTAAAATATTGTTATTCATCCGAAATATTGCTTTTTATTTTATGTATTTTTTATTTGTATGGTAAAAGCTATCATTCTATATTCGTTAAAATTTACGTGATAGTTTTCATATTTGTATTATTAAAATACAGATTTTAGCGAAGAAATAAAAATAAAATTTAAGCTTGATAGGGGATAGAAGCATACTATGTTTCAGTTTAAACATTTAAGTTTTGCATTATTTGTATTTAATAGTTTTTTGATGAATTGTGTTCATGCTGTTAGTTTAGAGCCCATGACAGAACAGCAAATGTCTGAGGTCACAGGACAGGCTCTGATGAGTTTGACTTATGTGGCTCCCGCAGATACAGATAACCTTGAAGCAAAACGTGCTGGTGGTAATACAAATATCGGGTTTTATAAATTAGGTTTGGAAGCTGATTTAGAGATTAATGCAAATATCAAAAAACTCCAATTGGGTTGCGGTGGGGCAAATGGCCCAGGAGATTGTGATATTGATATTGATAATTTTAGTTTAAGCGGTGTAGTTGATGCAGTTAGTGATACAAGTGCAAATAGACAAGCACGTGTCGCTTCAGATGCTATTTTAAAAAACCCGTTTATACAGTTTGCAATTCAGAATCCTAATCAAGCCTCTACTCGGGAGATAAAGGGGATAAGATTAAGCGCAGAAAATGCTTTAGGAATGCTGACATTTGGGAAAGAAAATTCTGATACACCAAATGGTATTAATTCGATGAGCGGTTATATGCAAATTGCTGCACAAGGATGTAATGCAAGTATGGCTGCATCAAATCCTAATGGTTGTGCAGGAATTGCAACTGTTAACGGTCGTAATATGACACAAGCGGATACTGGTAAAAGCATGACTGGACGAGTAGATGTTGATTTTCTGTGGATTGGTATCCGTAATTATGTCGCTAGTAATTATAATATTACGTTAAATAGTACGACTGCTCCATTTAGTACAAATGAAACAACAGTTTATGGAAGCCGATTGAAATCGGTACCTGTGACTGGCACAGCATATATTCAACCAATGAGCTTTTTCCAAAAAGGATTAGCTATTAATATTCAGGACGTTATTGGAGCTATAGATCTCAATATGACGAAAGATATTGATGGTACGATAACTGGATTGCAGGCAGCTTTAAGTATGGATGAAAGTTTGGGTTATGTTCATAAAGTTAAAGTAGATAGCCCTTTTTCGTTATCTTTGCAAAGTCAAACGCTTCAATGGCCTGGAATGAAAGCTGCTGCTTTAAAGGGGTGGTGGATGGCTTTTGATAATCCTGTAGAGGTTGGTAAGTTGACACCTGCCAATAATTTAGATATTCCAAACTCTGTCTTAGCAGATGCGATGGGACCTCAAGGCTGTTCGAATGGAAATGCGGCAGGTATCAATTGTGCATTATATAAACATTATAATGAAGGTGGGGCGATGGCTTATTGTTCTGGGTTCAGCTGCTTTGGTGGTAGCTTATCTATAGGTACAGTTAATCTACCAAATACGTCAGTTCCGTTTAAACTCGATCCAATCAAGCTTGCGGGGCAAAGTTTCGTGCCTAACTGTTATGGTTCTTTAAAATTTTGCTAATTTAATATTTATATAAGCAGCTTTGGCTGCTTTTTTATTTAATTTTTGAAAAGTTAAGTGTGATTTTATTTTTATTATTCATATAATATTTTATTTAGTTTTTATTTAATTATTATTTAGATTTAATTAATTTTTTGTTTTTTATCGGGAATTTCTTTTTTAATTTCGGTTTTTAAATTTTTTATGGTAAAAATGACCATTATATATACGCTAAAATTTATGTGATAGATTTCATGTTATTTATTCAAATTGTTATATACATGGTTTGAATAAACATTTTTAGCAAAGGAATAAAAATAAAGCCAAAGCTTTACTAAGGATGGAAGCATATTATGTTCCAGTTAAAACATTTAAATATTGCATTGTTAGTATTTGGTAGCTTAGCAATCAATTCTTCTCATGCTGGTAACCTACAACCGATGACAGATCAGCAATTGTCTAATACCACGGGTCAGGCATTGATGAGTTTGTCTTATATTGCGCCTAGTGATACAGCTAATTTAGAAGCAAAACGTAGTGGTGGTGATACTGGTATTGGCTTTTATAGATTAGGCTTGGAAGCTGATTTATCAATTAATGCGAATATTAAAAAAATGCAGTTAGGATGTGGTGGTGTAAATGGTGCAGGGGCTTGTGACATTGATATTGATAATTTCAGTTTAAGTGGAATTGTTAGCGATACTGTAGATACTGCGGCAAATAGACAAGCAAGGGTTGCATCTGATGCTGTGTTAACAAATCCTTTCATAGAGTTCGCAATTAAAAATCCCAACTCAGCCTCTACTCGTTCTATTCAAGGATTACGTTTAAGCGCTGAAAGTGTTCTGGGAATGCTAACGTTCGGTACAGAAAACTCACAAACAGCTCAAAAAGTTGGTATACCGAATGGTATTAACAGCTTAAGTGGTTATATGGAGCTAAATTCTGCAAGTGGTACAGCTGTAACAAATCCAAGAAATATGACCCAAGTTATTGGAAATATGACTGGGCGTGTGGAAATGTGTATCGGTTTTGTGGCCTTCGGGACATGTGTGGGAGGGTGGGCGCCTGTAGATTATACGGCTTCCACTTATAATATTGAGCTCAGTAGTGCTCAAGCAAACTTTACAACTAACCCAGCATTGGTTAATGGTAAGCGTCAGACAGCAGTACAGCTTACAGGTATTGCCAATATTGGTAATATCACATTCAAATGCCCAGCAGGGCAGGAAACGAGTTGTGTTACAGCTACTGCTTTGGGCTTACCTTTGAAGGAAGGTGTAAGTGGGACGATTGCTAACCTTAAAGCGAATGTGAATGTCAATCAAAATTTAGGGCTAATTCATAAAATACCAGTGAATGGTAACTCTTTTTCTTTGTCACTTCAGAGTAAAAATATTCAATGGCCTGGTGCAGCAGCAGCAAATATTGCACAACAAGGATGGTGGTTAGCATTTGGTGGCGGTGTAGATATTGGTAATATTAGTCCAAGTAATAATGTGGATATTCCTGATTCTAGTTTAAAACAAGCTTTGGGAAATCCAGGTGATACAGGTAATACAACAATTAATGGCGCATTATATAATTATCCTCCACGGTGTAGTCTTACTGGGTGTTTATTTGGAACAGTTTTAAATATACCAACAGTATATCTAGGTCCAGGAAATGGAGCTCCAGTTGGGACGCCGCAAACTTTTGTAGATTTTCCATTGAATAATCAGGTTTTGAGTGCTCAGAGTTTTGTTCCTAACTGTTATGGATCAATGAAATTCTGCTAGTCTAGAGCCTTAATTTTTATAAGCAGCTTCGGCTGCTTTTTTATTGTTTAAGTTTGAGTAGTCTTATTAAGATTAAAGTTGAACGATCGAAGTAGTTTTCGGCCAGGAGTGTAAAGATGCTTTTGGTAGTTTTTTATTCTCAAAATTATATAAATATAAATAACATTTGCCTTTCATCTGAAGTTTTAATAAAAAATAAATTTTTATTTTATAGTTTTAATTCACAATAAGTAATGAGTATATAACGATGAAGAAAATATTATTAGGATTTATGGTAGGTGCAATAAGTACAAGTGGATGGTCAGTGTGTAATTACAGTTTTAATGCAACTCAACAAGATTTGCAAGCTGGTGGTGCTAATCGTTTTCAAGCAGTTTTAGGTAGTAAAGTTTCATACAAGATTGAGTTGGGTGAAAAAGTTTATGCGGCGATGAGTAAAACGATAGCCCGCAGAATGTTAAATTCACCACCTAATACTCAGGTTGTAAATGGTGATAGAAATCTAACAATAAATGGTATTAAAGCTTTTGAGTTTAAAATTAAATTACCAAAAATTTCAGACAGCGGAACAATGTTAAATATGTTTCCTGCAGGTGCAATGGGTAAAATGGAAAATGGTGATGGGCTTGCCATTATGCTTATGTATCAAAAATTAGGTGCAACGAATAGCTTTTATGTCTCAGTAATGGAGAGTGGCACAAATAACAGTGTGGGGGCTCCAATTGTGCTACAGCCTCAAAATACTGCAGATGGTTATCAACATTTTGGTATTTATTTTAATCAAAACTCACAGCAAGTGGGTGTGATATTTAATGGTGTAAATCAAGGCTATGCGCATTCTTATTCTTCAAAATTAAAAAATATATACTTTATGGTCGGTTCAAACTATACAGGTGCAACTGCACAGGATGCGAATAAAGAACTTTCTGTTGAATTAATTACCGACGCTACTTTACTGAAGAAAAATTACCCAACTGGAGCAACAGATATTTGTAATGCGCTTTTAATATTTTAAGTTATTGAAGTTAGTAAAAAGAGGAATCTTAGCTTAAGGCAACAAGTAAGATGTTTAACTTGTTGCTTTAAGTGTCTTATATAAATTTAAAATTATATTTTTAAAAGAGAATGGTCAATTAAATAACATTCCCACAAATATCTTTTGAGCCTAAAGGAAATGGTTCCGTTAAACTATTATGATCGGTAATAAGTTCAAGTGAAACATTTTGATCTAAAACTGAAGCATTTGTTGCTAATGGTTTTATTAGAGCGGTAAAGTCAGCAGCAAAATTTGTTGCTGGAGTAGAGTAGGTTCCGATATAGCCTTTATTTACACCATTGACTGTTAAGCCAATTTGTTTGGTATCTTGATTAATGTAAAAACCGAACTTTTGGAAACCAGAAAGTGTTGTTACAAGGGGTTCTGTAACTTGTGAAGTACTTCCGTAAGCCCCTGCTGCAATATGAAATGCAGTAGAATCATCATTATTATTTCCTTGCATGATCATGATCATGAATGAGTTTTGATTTCCACTTGTTGTCCCACTCACTCCTATTGGAAATAAAATAAGTGTTTCACCTTGAGGTAAAGTGTAATTGGGTACTTTTATTTTAAATTCAAAAGCTAATATTCCTGTTGTTTGAATAAGTTTATCACCAGTTGTTTGCCAAAAGCTTTTTCTAGATTGAGCTAAAGCATTGGCAAATGTACTGCTAAAAGCGGCATAAACTATGTCATTTGTAGAGGGTGTGAAGTTGAAATCTACTTTTGAACTATTCACATTTGGGAATTTTGAGGCTCCATTAAATGCTTGTGTAATCTGTGTTTGATTTGCATCAAAATTATATGTACAAGCACTCCATCCACTCGTGCTAATCAAACCCGTTAATAATGCTATTGTTAATTTTTTCATTTTAATACCCTTATAATTGTGAAATTGGAGTCTAGGTTAAAAATCAAGCAATAGCAAAAACTGATAAATTTAACTATATGAGGGTGTCTACAATTTTGATTACAACTTCTTTTGTAAAATTACCGTAAAAATATACAAATCAAAAGCTGTGTTTTTACTAACTTTGAATCTGAGTACGCTTTATCTGATAATGATTTTTTATAAATGAAAAAAACTATAACTATATGATTTTAATTTAGTAATTATTTTTATTAACTATTGTCTGTTTGAATGTTTGATTCGATGCAAATAATTACTTGAGTCGTTTATAGCTCAAAACTTAAAGGGATAAAATTATTCTTTTTATTGTGTGTTTTATATTTTTACAAAACGGGCACTTTACCATTTATCTTGTTTAAAGACACTTTTTGTATCATTTTTTCTAATCTAACTTTTATGATGATAATAGAGTAAAAAGATAGTCACCTTGAGGCTTGAAGTATTAAAAATCATATAAAAATCTTTAATGTATTAATTTAATCTCCGTAATTTTAGCTTAAATAATAAAATATTTTTAATGTTAATAATTAAGTAAAATTAATTAATTTTCGGTTTGCTCATCGGGAAAAAATGTACTTATAAGTTTTTAATGTTAAATTTGTCACATAATTATTAATTTTTGAATAAAAAAGGATCTTGGTAGCTGTGTGTTTTGAATTTTATAAAGTTTATCTAAACTTTTAGGGTTTGAGCTGTATAGCTCGATTTTCAGCACAGTTGATCAAAATAAGGAGATGTTCATGTTTAGAATAAAACCATTATATTTAACACTCTTGACTCTAAGTGCTTTTGCAATGCCTTTGACGCATGCCACGTCAACGACGTTGATGAGTCTGTCTGATGAGCAGCTTTCTGAAACAACAGGTCAAGCACTTATGAGTTTGTCATATATTGCACCTACAGATACAGCAAATTTGGAAAGACAGCGTGCAGGTGGAAGCGCAAACATTGGTTTTTATAAATTAGGCCTCGAAGCTGAACTAGAGCTGAATACTAATATCAAAAAATTG
Source organism: Acinetobacter sp. P8-3-8 (assembly GCF_000214135.1). Classification (GTDB taxonomy): domain Bacteria; phylum Pseudomonadota; class Gammaproteobacteria; order Pseudomonadales; family Moraxellaceae; genus Acinetobacter. The sequence continues at coordinate 39,702 of NZ_AFIE01000018.1, read as the reverse complement.
CAATTAGGTTGTGGTGGTTCAAATGGTGCAGATGCTTGCGATTTGGATTTAGATAATATCTCATTCGGTTGTATAACAGGAGCATCTGGTTACTGTATTACAACTACAACGACAAATCCGAAGCAACCTACGGGTCTTGATAGTAATAACTCTATTGGTAATCAGAAAAATATGAAGGATTTTGTTTTAACAAATCCATATTTTCAATTTGCGATTAAAAATCCGAATAGCGCCTCTACTCGAGAGGTGGTTGGTGTTCGTATTGGTGCAGAAAAAGCAGAAGGTCCATTATCTATTGGGAGTTTAAATACTTTTAGTGGTTATTTTACAGGAAAATCAAACTTAACAATGCAAGGTGAGACGAATGTTTCTCCTGTGAGATCAGATACATGGAATCAGAGGGCGATATCTACACCAAGTGCTTTTTTAGGTTTGGATGATGCAACAATTTTAAACCTAGGCTTGGCTTCGGTTAAATATAGTGAAATTACGGCGAATTATTCAACTGTTAGTCGGAATGGTTTGATTGTTTCTGTGGTCGGAAATCGTGTAACTCAGGCAAAAATACAAGGTTTGAATTTGAGTGCTGTTGTGGATGATATTATGTATGGTACTTCAACATCTCCAGCGCTAGAGCTGAATACGAGTAACTCTTGTGTAAGGATCATTGGTATTTGCTCTGGATCTTTTGGTGCTAACATCGGTAATGCACTATTACCAGTATTAAGAGGAGGGATTTCTGATTATATTAAGCAACAGTTAGCGACAGGTTTAGGAACTACAGTTTCGGGTTTAAGCACCTATCAAATGCCTTATAACTTAAGTAATGTTCATCAAATAGATGTGAATTCAAATACATTTGGTATTGCGCTATCTGCACAAAATATACAATATCCAGATTATGCTGCTGCCGTGAGTAAAGGTTGGAGTATGTATCTTCAAGATGCTTTTACACTGAATATTTCAGACAAAGTAAGTAGTTTAGTAAGTAATATCGCTTCTAGTTCAAATGCAAGAGATGGAAATATTACTTTATTGGAACAACCTTATCGTAATTGTTATGGTAATTTAAAATTTTGTTAATTCATTTAGTGTTCTTCAAAAGCAATAAAAGTTAATTATTATTGCTTTTTTATTGGTTAAAATTCGTTTATCGGAAAGTTATATATTTTGTCCAAAAAGTTTTGTCATAATACAAAATATTGCATATGATAAAGTGTGATATAGATAACAAAACTGTATAAACAAGGATTGAGGTTTGTACAGGTTAATCTGAAAATATAGAAATAAAATAAAATATGGTGCGGAGCATCGTATAACACAGGAAGGTCACAGATGACTACACTCAATTATACGGTAACATTTCATAAAACCGTTTTGGCGAGTTTTATAGGTTTATGTATAAGCAGTTCTTGCTTCGCACTTGAAGCGATGAGTGATGAAAAACTAAGTGATACCACAGGTGAGGGGATAGCGCTATTGCCTCAGGACGCTTATATGGTATTCCGTGGTGCGGGTCCAAATGAGACCAAAGCTACACTTTTTTCAGACCGTACTAAAGATACAGGTTATATTCATTACATTCCTGTAGGTCCTCTTACACAAACAACGCAAGACACAAACAAAGATAATCTTGTGAATAGTTCAGATCACTCTGTAGGAAAAGCAGATTTATATCTTTATGGTTTGGCGCTTTCAAAATCTGATGGAAATAGCAACTCGAGAATTGCATCGAGTGAAGCTGCTGCAAAAATTTCAAGTTGGGGTACTGCTGCAAACCCGTGGTTGTTAAGAGTGGGTACGCAAAATAATGTTCCTACATTTACACCGGATGGAACAACACCAAATACGGATAAAGGTTCGGTTTCTTTTTTAGCACTTGAAGCGCCATTATATGAATATACTTATAACAGTAGTGGTACGGTAGTGACAAATCCAGATCCTCTTGGAGCAGATGCTTATCGTTTAAAACTTGGTTTATGGGCGGATGCTTTTGTTTTAGATCAAAGCAAAGGGGAAACTGATCCAGCACTATATAATCTAGGTCAAATGTATGGAGGGGCATCAGATGCAACTCGTGCAAATAGATTGCGATTACAAGCTGTTTGGAATGATTTTAGTATCAATGGTAGCCGAATCCAATTGTTTCAAACGCTTAATGGTGCGACCAATAGTAATGGTTTAAGTACGTTCTATAACAATACTTTAGGTTTGGCTGGTGTTATACGATTAAATAGTGGCGATTCTAGAGGGTTGAATATAAGTTCTCCTAATATGTCTAGAGTCTTAAGATTAAGTACGCAAGAGTGTGGTGTTGGGAATGTAAATGGTTGTACTACACCAGTGGCTCAAGGGTTATTAACCACACCTGCTTTGAATGCAACAACTGCTCCAGTCTTTGATGCTACTGAAGGTATATATATTTATAATCTGAATAGCAATTTAGTTTTGGGGTCGCTTTATCAACCACTTATTTTGGGTACCGATGGGACGAACTTTAGTTTAGAGCTTGCTCGAATCCCAAATAAAGCTGATATCTATAATAAAATTTACACGGACTATGATAATCCAACATCAACAACGTATTTAGGTTCAACGTGTAATGTTTTTCAATGTGGGACGAGTGCTTTGGCTGGATATCAAGGGCTGAATGCAACACATAGTAGTATCACCATCGGAAGTACCTTATATGATCCAGTTAAAAATTTAGTCACTGCAGATAAATCAGCATCAGCTGTGGGTGTATCATTTGGTAAAGGTGCATCAGCGGTGAACTTAGGATCAGCTGCTATCGATGGTATGCTGATTCAGCATATGAAAATAACAACCAAAGGTTTATAAATAAGGAAAAGTACAATGAAAAAAAATATGCTTTTTATTTTTATGAGTCTTGTGAGTGTGTCTACATTTGCTTTAGAGCCATTGTCAGATCAAGAGCTACAATCAGTAGAAGGTCAAGCTGGAGCTGATTTATCTTTAAAATTGTCACTTAACCAAAAAGGTGATGGAAGCTTTGATTCTACTTTATGTGCGAATGTTGAATATTGTCGATTGGCTATGTCATTAAATAAGCGTTTTGTGAGTCAAAAAGCAGGGGATGTGAATAATATTTTTTCAGATGCCAATAGTGACTCTGGACATAAATTGTGGCTTGTATTTAAAGGGATACAAGGAACGATTAATATTCAAAAATTAGGTATAGATGGTGCTGATCTTACGTATAAAAATGATAGTGGCACACAAATTATTAAACCAGCAATTCAATTAAGCACGACAGCATCAATTCCGATCCAAGTAAGAAATTTTGGTTTTAATGCATTATCGATTGAACAGGATAGTTTTAATAGTACTTCGACAACTGAGGGTGTTGGTGCTAATGCTTCAGATTATGGTTACTTAAAAACATCAACCTACTCATCTACAAATGCATCAGTATATGATCGAAATAAAGAAACAGGTTTCACAGGGATGATGATGAATGGAAATATTGCACTGAATGGCAAAGTAATGGTGTTCAGTTGTGATGCGTCACATCCACGTTGTTAATGAAAGCATGTTTCTAAAAGCTGGATATAAGGATAGTAAAATGAATCAGGATATTAGAAAAACAAAAAGATTTCTTCTTTCAACTTTGACGTTGAGTATGTATTTTTGTCTAAATTCAGCACATGCATTACAAGCAATGACAGAGAGTGATATGCGAGCTGTAGATGGGCAGGACGGTATCACAGCGAGTATTAATTATAATAATGTAAATATTGATCAAGTTGCGTGGATAGAGCAATCTGGTTTATCTACTGGAACTGGCGAACAGCAATTAAAGGCTGCGATTAATGGTGTGAAGATTAATAGGGGGACGTTGGCAGACCCTTCAGTGAAATTAGGTACAACAGCCACTTTGGATGTTTATAGTAATGCATCAGGGAATGTAGGATTAGGGATTTCTACGAGTACGATTTTAGGGAAACTCACCACAGACAGTATAAAAATATGTGCAAACAGTACAAAGTGTGATGGTGCAGATGCTACAGCGGCTTCATTAGGCGCTTTGTCTATAGAGGCTTATGATCCCCTTACATTTGAATTGGTAACATCTAAAGGTTTATTTTCTGGTAATGATTTAGCAAGCTTGGTTTTGGGTATTCAAAACGTCAATATAGGGCTTGCTCAAAAACAACCTTCGGGTGGTTCAGGTTCGACAATCAATACCCTTGCAATGAAAAATTTTAACTTTAATTTTAAAGCAAATGGATATGTGTATGTAGATCCAGTCAAAGGGTTGACGATTGCAACAAACTCGCCATCAGCAACGACGACTACAAAAGGATATGCAGATTTACTTCGTACTGCAAATAATAGACCAGGTTTAAATTTAGAATATGCCATCAATGATCGTGGATTAATTCAAGCGGGTGCAAGTGGGCGAATCCTAAACGGTATTGTGCAAGTGGGTTCAGGTAGCGTAGACCAAGGTCTATTGGGTAATGCAAATAGAAATGGTTCAACTACAGCAAACTCAATTGTTGGTTCAACGGGTATTAAGTTGAAAATTGCAGGTGATTTTACCAATGATCGTGATGTTGCAAATAATTTGATTACTGCAGATCAGGCAACAACTTTGGAGTTAGGTGGAGCTGGTGCTTTTGGTTATGGCTTTAGATTCCAAAATATTACACCATTGGTCACACGTAAAGGTGTCTTAGGAAGCGAAAGTGGAGCCACAAGTATTGCTCTCAATTCAGTTGACCGTGGTGGTTTGAATATGGATGGTATTTATGTCAACCTTGTTGATAGTAATACCATTAAATTACCTGAAAATACCAGTTTAACTGCAGTTAGTTTAGGTGGTACGAATAAGCTCGCAACAGCAAACGATTATATACAAACGATTGCTAGTACAGCTGCAGGCACAGCAAACCCTTATAGTACAGTGATTGCGATCAGAGATATGGATTTCGCTTCACTTTCTCGTCGAGGGCAATTTATAGCATCATCTGATGTAACGGATGCTACTAAGCTACCTTCAACAACCGCCGCAAAATGGGGGCTGGGTTTACCTATTTATAATTTAAATGCCAATTTGGCGATATATGGTAAACAGTCAAATGGATCATCTGATTTTATTATTGGCAGAAATGCAGTAACGGCAAATGGAACAACGACATATTATTCACCTACACTGACTGGGGTAACGGGTTCTGAACGTCTAGGTTTTAGTGCTTCTATTAGTACCAAAGGTGTAAGTGCTGATGGTTCTAAAACAACCTCTATTTTATTAATTGATGGTGGTGATAATAATAACTATACAGGTGGAACGATTACACCTACCGATTATTATTTTGGTTTACGTAATATTGATATGCTTTTGAATGGCTATGGTTCGATTGGCTTGGAAAATGGTCAATTGAATGTCAGTATGCCTGATTTAAAAATGATCATGTCAGCACAATTGGCTGCAGGTTATCTACCTGGTGCAAAATATAAGACTTGTCCTACTGGAACAAGTGTAGGGGGCTGTTTTGCTCCGTCAAATAACTTCTTGACCAATAATGATGTATTGGCAGGTATAAAGGTTCGTTTAAACGGAAGTATTTATTTTGCCTTGATTCCTCGTGCATTATTAACAGACCAAAATCAATTGGTTGATGGTGTAAATGCCTTGAATGTCGTCGGTGTAATGAACTTAAATTCAGGTCAGGCAATGAATAATGTTATACAAATTGCTGATCCAGATGGTTCAACATTAGGGTTAGATAATCTGGCAGGTAAAGTTGGTTTTGATAACAGTATTGTTGTGAATAAAGATAATGTTGGATTTAACTATAACTTCATTTTCAATCCAGATAAGAATAAAGATGGTGTGTTTAGAGCAAAAGATGTGAATTTATACCCTGCAACTGGCGGTACGATAGGAAGCCCTCAGCGTTTAGGAGAGATTGCAGTTACAGGTGGGCGTTTAAGCTCAAGCATGGCAATTACACCACGTGATGGCGCCTTTAACTTTAATTAAAATAAGCCTGCACAAAAAACCCGCATTAAGCGGGTTTTTTATTCACAAAATAAAAAATTATTTCACTAATTTAGCCAATAACTCTTCTTTGCTTAAATTTACAGACTCGGCATCAGTACGACCTTTATATTCAAAAGTACCTGCATCCAAGCCTTTTTCACCAATCACGATACGGTGTGGAATACCTGTAAGTTCAAGATCAGAGAATTTAACCCCTGGACGTTCATTACGATCATCTAAAAGTACGTCATAGCCAGCAGCTTGCAATTCAGCATACAAAGCTTCTGCTGCTTCAACAGTACGTGGAGATTTGTGTGCATTCATTGGAACAATCGCAACTTCAAAAGGTGCAATAGCAGCAGGCCAAATAATACCTTTATCATCAAAGTTTTGTTCAATCGCAGAAGCAACAACACGTGTTACGCCAATACCATAACAGCCCATAGTCACGACTAAAGGTCTACCATCTTCACCCAAAACTTTACAGTTGAGTGCCTCTGAGTATTTCTGACCTAATTGGAAGATATGACCAACTTCGATACCACGTTTAATTAAAATCGTGCCTTTGCCATCTGGAGAAGGATCGCCTTCAACTACGTTGCGTAGGTCATATACTTCAGTAAACTGCGCATCACGCTCCCAGTTTACACCTACAGCATGTTTGTCCACTTCATTTGCACCTGCAACAAAGTCAGATAGAACAGAAGCAGCACGATCTATGATAACGGTTAAGCCTTTTTCTACGAGACCTTGAGGACCGCAGAAACCTGTGACTAAGCCATTTTCTTGAATTTGTTGTTCTGTTGCAAAAGTTAAAGGACTCGCAATCAACGGATGCTTTTCAGCTTTAATTTCATTGAGTTCGTGATCGCCACGAAGGAACAATGCAACAACAGGAGTTTTGCCATTTTCATCAGCAATACCTTGAACCAATAATGCTTTTACAGAATGCGCAGGATCAGCGTTCAAAAAAGCAGAAACATCAGCAATGGTTTTTTGATTCGGTGTATCGACAACTTCTAGTGTTTTCGTTGGTGCAAGACGCTCACCGACTAAAATCGCTTCAGCCATTTCAACGTTAGCTGCAAAATCTGATTCTGTAGAGAATGCAATATCATCTTCGCCACTTGAAGCAAGCACATGAAACTCATGTGAGCCTGAACCACCAATTGAGCCTGTATCTGCTTGAACAGGGCGGAAGTTAAGACCTAAACGTGTAAAAATACGGCAATAAGTGTCATACATGACATCATAAGTTTCTTGTAAAGATGCTTGATCAACATGGAATGAATAAGCATCTTTCATAATAAATTCACGTGAACGCATTACACCGAAACGTGGGCGAATTTCATCACGGAATTTGGTCTGAATTTGATAGAAATTTATTGGAAGTTGTTTATAACTTTGCAGTTCATTGCGCGCTAAGTCAGTAATCACTTCTTCATGTGTCGGGCCAAGTACAAAATCATTGTTATGGCGATCTTTAAAACGTAATAATTCAGGACCGTATTGCACATAACGACCAGACTCTTCCCAAAGAGAAGCAGGTTGAGTCACAGGCATTAAAGTTTCCAAAGCGCCAGCACGGTTCATTTCTTCACGAACAATGGCTTCAACTTTATTTAACACACGTACACCCATCGGCAACCAATTGTATAAACCTGAAGCCAATTTACGAATCATCCCAGCACGTAACATCAGTTGATGTGAAATAACTTCAGCATCGTTTGGGGTTTCTCTTAACGTTGCAAATAAAAAGCGACTCGCGCGCATGGAAACTATCCTAAAATTCTTAGATTTAAAGCAGAGATTATACGATAAAAAAATTAGCTGAACATTGATAATGTTAGTTTGATTTAAAATAACAATCTTGCTGGTTTTAATATTGCAATAATTTTATTGTGAAAGATCTATTTTTAAAATACTTTTAAAGACTTGGTTGATGGTTGTAAAAGAGCTAAAAACAACCAAATATAACATTTTGGGGAAAGTATTTTGTAAGTTTATTTATTAGGATATCTTAAAAATTAGAGTGATCAAACCTATTCTACTTAACCACTATTTTCATCATTCTTGCTTTTTTAAGCGATTGATAATGTCGTCATAAAAGGTTTGAGTATACTGATAATTGCTTTGTAAACTTTCAATATAACCTTTGCTACGTGTAATATTTTCCGAATTGTATTTGATACGATCTTTGAGAATGACAGGCACGGTATTGCCTTTGCGGTAATACTCCATCTCTTGCCTTTTTAAAGAGATACGGTCATTTTGAAGCTGTTTAAGATTTTGATTTTGCAGTGTAATTTGCTGTTTAATATTTTGTAGAATTTCATTCTTTTTGTTCGTAGCAACAGTTGAATTACCATAGGCACGTTTTAAGCGAGCATCTTGTTCTAATTTACGAACTTCTGAGGCACGTGATGTCGATTGTTGTAAGTCACGTTCAACACTATAGGCTTTATTGCGTTTAATGACCTGCATGTTACGGTCCAAAGCCTCATATCCATATTTGATATGTGTTGGAGTTACAGAGGTACTAATATTAGCAACCCCATTTTTATCATAATATCTGTACCATGCTGCTTTCTGTTGTTGCTCTGCATAGACTGTTGCACAGGTGCTGAGCAGAATAGCCGATAAAAAAACATGTGTGATTTTTTTTGTTTTTATACCTAGACTTTGGCAATTGATTTTTTTGTTCATTTAAAGCCTACCATTCCCCAAAAAACTAAATTGATTTACTTGGTTTTGAAATCAGTCTATGATCATCTTATGTGTTTACAAAATTTTAATAAACAATAAACTGATAAAACAAGACAGAATATTTTTTTTAATGTGAGCTTTATAATGTTTTTTTAGTCTAATGCGATTTATGACAAGAAATGTTTGTTGGTAAAGTTAGTTAATTTATGTTAAAAAAAGCTGATTAATTGTAAAAATAAATCTGTTCAGCACAATTCAATCCAAGCTAGCGCAAAGGGGCATTAAATGGACGATAAATTTCAAAATCTAAAAGTCATGGTTATCGATGATTCAAAAACTATTCGTCGTACTGCTGAAACATTATTGCAAAGAGAGGGTTGTGAAGTTGTCACTGCTGTAGATGGTTTCGAAGCGCTGTCTAAAATCGCTGAAGCAAATCCTGATATCGTATTTGTTGATATTATGATGCCGCGTTTAGATGGCTATCAAACTTGTGCTTTAATTAAAAATTCTCAAAATTATCAAAATATTCCGGTCATTATGCTTTCGAGCAAAGATGGTCTGTTTGATCAGGCAAAAGGACGTGTTGTTGGTTCAGATGAATATTTAACGAAACCATTTAGTAAAGATGAATTATTAAATGCGATTCGCAATCATGTAAGTGCATAAAGATTAATTTTGGGGAAAGAAAGTAATGGCGAGAATCTTAATTGTTGATGATTCACCAACTGAAATGTTTCGATTTAAAGAAATTCTAACAAAACATGGATTTGAGGTGCTTGAAGCAACAAATGGTGCAGATGGTGTAACGTTGGCTCAAGCTGAATTACCTGACCTTGTGTTGATGGATGTTGTGATGCCTGGTGTAAATGGATTTCAAGCAACACGACAAATTGCACGTAGTGCGACGACAAAACATATTCCAATCGTGATTGTAAGTACAAAAGACCAAGAAACAGATCGTGTTTGGGGCAAACGCCAAGGTGCTTGCGATTATCTAACAAAACCTATAGATGAGAATCAGCTGATCAATACGATTAAGCAATATCTCCAAGCAGGATAATATATGGCAGCAAATGGATTTATCGAATTACTTCGACTGTCAAAGCGGGGCAATAAAAATTACGCAGACAGCGACAGTGAAGTAAATCGATGGTCAGGCATTGCATTTGAAATGATGGGGCAATATTTTGTTGCACCATTAGGGGAGGTTTCGGAAGTTATATACCCGCCGAAATATACACCCGTTCCAAATGTGCAGGGATGGGTGAAAGGTTTAGCGAATATTCGTGGACGGTTATTGTCAGTTTCCGATTTGGCTTTTTATTTAACGGGGCAGAGAAGCCAATTTTTACCTACTCAAAAAGTCTTATGCATTAGCCATAATGACCATTATGTCGGTTTGGTCGTAGATCAAGTCTTGGGGATTCAGCATTTTAATAAAAAAGGTTTTTTTTCTAAAAATAATCATTTAGAAGAAAATCTTCAATCGTATTGTCAAGGATATTTCCAACAGCACAATCAAGCATGGAACGTGTTCTTATTTAGTCGTTTGTTGAATGATCCTCAATACATGAATGCATCAGAAAAATTTATAAACTAGCTTTGACGCCTAATTAAGAGTTAAGCGAATCGGGAGAAGCTGAATGGGCTTTAAACTAAAAAAGAAAAATACAGGGGATACTGCTCAAAAAAGTAGTTCGGGCGTATTAACAAAAACGAAATCAAGAATTGATGAGTTTGCTAAGTTATTTGGAGAAAGCGATAAATCTAAGCCTTTCATTCAAATGGCGATCGTCAGTATTGTGATCGCACTTATTGTACTTTTAATTTTGTTCTACACGGTTCCTCGAAATAACGACTTAACTCGTAGTTTGGGTGAATTAAAACTTTTGTCTCAAACATTATCGCGTCAAGCTAAAGATGCGACAGACTCTGGTTCTAAAGAATCGATTCAGGCACTTGTTGCTTCTCAGAAAAAATTCCAAGAAAACTTGGATGTTGTAAAAGATATTCACTCGTCTTCTAAAGAGCTTGAGAATATTGAAAAAATTTGGGGCAAGGTTTCTGGTGATATCGATCAGATTTCATCAAATCAAAAAATCATTAACCAGTTATATGACACCAACATTGCAGTTGCAGATGCGATCCCAGGGATGCAGGCTGAATACAACTTAATGGTTGACCAAATGGCACGTGAAAACATGCCAAGTACGCAGGTGGTTATTGCGAAAAACCAAGTATTTATTGCAGAACGTATTTTACGTTCGATTGGTTCTGTATTAGGTGGTTCTGATAATACGCGTGCGTCAGCAGAAGATTTTAACGCTGATACTGAAACTTTTGGTACGTATTTGAATGCGCAACTAAATGGTAATGCGGATTTAGGTGTAACACGTATTGATCAGCCTGAATTACGTGAATCATTAGAAAGCATTAAATCTGACTATAATGAAATTGTTCAGTTGGCATCGACTTCGGTATTAAAAAACTCAGACCAAATTTTCAAAGTACGCCAAGCTGCTTCAAGTATTTTTGCTGAATCGGATACTTTGTTAACGAGTTTAAACCGTCTTTCGGTGAATACGGGTGTTGGAACAGTTTTACCTGCATTGGTTTTATTGTTGGCTTTAGCTGGTTTCTTATTTGCAGTATTCAAATTGCTTTCATTACGTAGTGTGTCAGATAAAGTTCGTGTAACTCGCTTACAGGATGAGTATGACCGTAACCAGAACGCGATTTTACGTTTACTGGACGAGATTGCTGACTTAGCAGACGGTGACTTGCGTTCATATGCAACGGTATCGGAAGACTTTACAGGTGCGATTGCCGACTCGATTAACTTCGCGATCGACCAATTACGTGACCTTGTATCTCGAATCAATGAAACGTCTCAAGAAGTTGCGCAATATACGCAAAATACGCAAGAGATTACCAACCAGCTTGCTGAAGCATCTGAGCATCAAGCGCAAGAGATTGCGGGCGCATCGACTGCGATTAATGAAATTGCACAGTCGATTGATGACGTATCTGCAAATGCTGCTGAGTCAGCAGAAGTAGCACAACGTTCAGTACAAATTGCATCAAATGGTGCGAATGTTGTAAACCGTTCGATTGAAGGTATGGATACCATTCGTGAGCAGATTCAAGAAACATCTAAACGTATTAAACGATTGGGTGAATCTTCTCAAGAGATTGGTAACATTGTCTCGCTGATTAACGATATTGCCGATCAAACAAACATCTTGGCATTGAATGCTGCAATTCAAGCATCGATGGCAGGGGAAGCTGGTCGTGGTTTCGCCGTGGTAGCCGATGAAGTACAGCGTCTTGCGGAACGTTCAGCGTCTGCGACAAAACAGATCGAAACACTGGTGAAAACGATTCAGACAGATACTAACGAAGCTGTAATCTCGATGGAACAAACCACTTCAGAAGTTGTACGTGGTGCGAACCTTGCGAAAGATGCGGGTGTTGCACTGGATGAGATTCAAACAGTATCGAGTAACTTGGCGAAATTGATTGAGAGTATTTCTGAGTCTGCGAAATTACAGTCTGCTTCTGCAGGTCATATCGCAAATACGATGAATGTCGTACAAGAAATTACTTCACAAACAACAGGTGCTACGTTTGATACTGCACGTTCGGTTTCTGAATTGGCGAACATGGCGGATTCATTACGTCAATCTGTTTCAGACTTTAAATTACCTGAATAAAACGATTGGTACTCTATATACACGCAATATCTACTGCAAAGTAGATATTGCATAGAGGAATGATAGCCTTCTAAAGTTATTCAGTCTGACTGAATGTTTAAAGGTTTTAGTCCCATAGAAGGGAACTAACATAGAAGCCTAAGCTATGAAAGAAATATTAAAAAATTTAGTGGAACATGTCACTTTACCTGAAGATGCTTATCTTGATCAGGACGATGAAATTTTAGAAATTTTTGTAGAAGAACTCGAAGAAATTTTTGAAATGTTAGAGCGTTCGCTTGGTCTATGGAAAACTGAAAGCGCTCAAGCAGAAGAATTGGTCAATGTTCGCCGTTATTTCCATACGCTCAAAGGTTCTGGTCGTATGGTGGGGGCAAAGCAATCAGGTGAGCTCGCTTGGACTGTTGAAGATACTTTAAATCGCGTTATTGCAAAAAATTTAGAACTGACAACAACAATTCAGCAGTATGTAGATGCTGTATTTAATGTTTATAAATTTAAACTTTATCCAGAGTTTGTAAATAAAAAAGCTCATCATCTTAGTTTGGCACCCTTGGTTCTTTTGGGGCAACAATTACAACAAAAACAAAGTTTAGAGCCTGCGCTTGAAGATTTATTGACGTTGTCTAAAACATTAAACAATGCAGAAGTGACGACAGGTTTAGAGTTGGATGATGCGCTTGAAGCTTCTCAAACTGTTGACGTTGCGATTGAACAGACTGCTCCAGTCGCCGTGGAACTCAGCTCGGATGACAGTTTAATTTCTGAAACATTGGCTATTTTTGTTGAAGAATCAGAAGATCATTTGGCTGTTATTAATGAGTTTTTACACTTAGAACAGCATACCCCTGAGCAATATAATCGATTGATTCGTGCTTTACATACCTTACGTGGTAGCTCTTCAATGGCGCATGTGAGCCATGTATTTGAAGCCAGTAGCAAGGTAGAGCAATTATTTAAAATATTGGTTCAAGAAGATACTGAATCCTCGAACAATGAAAATACTTTACTGACGCATTATGCGGAATTTGTCAGCGATTATTTACATGTGCTTAAACAAAAAGGCCATGATGATTTAGAGCTACAAAATATTTATCAGAAGTTTAATGAAGCTTGGGATCGTTACGACTTCCAAAATGAATATCAGCATGAAAATGAACAACAAGTTGGTCTGGTTTCTCAACTGGTCGATTTGGAAATTGACTTATTGCTGGATGCTGAATTTGAGTTTGAAAAGCGTGCACAAGCTGAATATCCTGAATATTTCCAACAGCTCAGCCAACAAGCACAATTGCTGATTGAGCATACTGATAATCGTGCAGCGCAAGGGATTCATGAGTTTAGCTTGGCGTTGAAGGATGGTTATGATCAAGTATTGAAGCAACATGCTTTATTAAATACAGATTATGCATTTGAAATTTTCGCTAAAGCTCATCAAGAATTCATTCATTTATTCGATACTTTAGCTTCAGGGCAACGTGTTATTTTAGATGAACGCACACAAGCGATTTTACTTGAATTACATGATTACCTACATCAAGAAATTGATGCAAGTACGCTTATTCAGGCAGATGATAAGCAGCCTATTGCTGTTGCAAGCCTTGAAGCAAGCCCAGTTGAATCAGTTGGTAATTTTGTTTCTACTCAAATCAGTAAAGATAAGCAAAACATTGATTCCGAGTACAGTCAAAAAGAGTTCGATGCAGACGTACTTGATATCTTTATTGAAGAAGCCGATGAACTCTTGGTTGAGATGGATCAAGACCTAAATACTTGGTCTAGTCATCCTAAAGATACGACAGCGTTGAATAATTTAATGCGTTATTTGCATACCCTAAAAGGTGGTGCAAATATGGTGCAAGCGACGCATATCGGTTTGATTGCACATGAGTTAGAAACAATTTATGAGCGAGTAATCAAAGGTCAATTGAATGTTACTCCGCAAATCGTTCAATCTATTCGTTTGATTCAGGATGATGTAGCAGACCGTATTCAGTTGATTCGTGAGAAATCGATTGATTATCCAGCAGATCACATTCTCAAAGTTCTACAAAATATTGATCAACAACTTGAAGGTTCTGAAACTGAAAATACAACAACGCCAGCAGATCTACAGCCACAATTTACCACTGTAGTTGACGATTTGGTTGAAGTTGATTCTATAACAGATACAGATGATCTTGTCCTTGCAACTGATCAAAAAGTCGTTGAACAAAAGCCTGCTGATGTTGATTTGGATCCAGCTGAGCTGATTGCTCAAGAAACCTTTATCGAAGAAGCACGTGAACTGATTGATGATGGTTTAAGACTTTTATCTCATTGGTTTGAACAACGTAGCAACCGTAGTCTATTGCTCCAATTACAACGTATTGCGCACAGCTTAAAAGGTGGTGCGAAGATGGTGAAATTGGATCAGGTAGCTGACATTGCTTATGAATTAGAAAATGCTTTCGAACAATTCGGTTTGCATAATTTTAATTCGAATGTCTATGACGGCTTACTCGAGAAAACCTTTAATTGGTTAGACTCAGCAATTTTTGAGCACCATTATGATAATTTTGATGGCTTAAAAGCAAAACTACATAACATTGAATATGTGGATGTTTCTGCACAACTTCCAGATAAATTGTCCCGTACCAATTTGATTTTCGATACAGCTGAAAGTGAATTCATTCACGGTGATGGTACTGAACCACCTTCAATGTTAGGTGAGTGGGATCTTTCTGAAAAAACTGAAACCAGTAATGAGATGATTCGTATCTCTGCTGATTTGGTTGAGAAGATGATTGATCTTTCGGGCGAAAATGCAATCAACCGTTCACGTATTGAAATGGATCTTGGTCAGTTAGGAAATACCCTAACGGATATGGAATTGGCCATTCAGCGTTTAGCAGATCAGTTACGTCGAATGGAAGGCGAATTAGAATCTCAAATTATTGCCAAACATGGTGATTTAGGTTCACGCTATGCAGACTTTGACCCATTAGAGATGGACCAATATTCATCGCTGAATCAATTGTCAAAATCATTGGCGGAATCTGCATCTGACTTGGTCGACTTTAAGACGACTCTGGCTGAAAAAATCCGTGATACAGAAGGTTTATTACTACAACAGTCACGTATTCAAGCTGAAATTCAAGAAAGCTTGATGCGTACACGTTTGGTACCATTCTCTCGTTTATTACCTCGTTTACAGCGTTTAGTACGTCAAACTTCTTCGGCTTTGAACAAACCGACTGAACTTTTGGTGAACAATACTGAAGGTGAATTGGATCGTAATATTCTCGAAAAATTGGTTTCGCCTTTGGAGCATATGCTTCGTAACGCGATTGACCACGGTATTGAAGACACCGAAGTCCGTCAAAAGCTAGGTAAGTCACTAACAGGGCAGATTGATTTAAATATTACCCGTCAAGGAACTGATGTTCTGGTTTCATTCAGTGATGACGGTAAAGGTATTAATCCTGAAATCATTCGTACTAAAGCGGTTGAGAAAGGTTTAATCAGTGCTGACCAAGCGTTAGTCGCAGAAGAAATTTTACAATTCATTTTCCATCCTGGGTTTAGTACAGCGCAACAAGTGACACAGATTTCAGGCCGTGGTGTTGGCTTGGATGTTGTACAGAGCGAGATCAAACTACTGGGCGGACAGGTGAGTGTAAGCTCAGAATTAGGTAAGGGTTCAACATTTACCATTCGCGTACCGACCACTGTAGCAGTAAGTGACGCCTTGATGGTGAAAGTGGGCGATCAACAATTTGCTGTACCATTGTCGCAAATTGACCGTATTGTTCGTATTTCTCCAGCGGCATTGGAAGAATTCTTTGAAAGTCAAAATGACTATTTCGACATCGACTTCCAACGTTATAAATTACGTTATTTAGGTGAATACACGGCCAATCAAATTGCACCACGCTTGCATGGTATTGGACATTCATTGCCTGTGTTATTGATTAAAGGCAGTATGGGACAATCGATTGCGATTCTGGTTGATCAGTTAATTGGCTCTCGTTCACAAATTGTTGTGAAACCAATCGGATCACAATTTGCTACGGTAAACGTGATTGCAGGGGCAACGATTCTAGGTGATGGTCAAGTGTGCTTGATTTTGGACGGTCAAAGTATCGCACGACAAGTTCAAGCTTCAACACGTAGTCATGCATTGAATGCGCATCAAGATAAACAACGTCATCGTGATCAACGTCGTTTGATTATGATTGTCGATGACTCAGTGACTGTACGTAAGGTTACGTCTCGTCTGTTAGAGCGACAAGGTTTTGACGTGATCACTGCAAAAGATGGTGTTGATGCAATTGAACAGCTTGAAAATGTTAAGCCTGATTTGATGTTGTTGGATATTGAAATGCCACGTATGGATGGTTTCGAAGTCACCAACTTGATACGCCACCATGAAGTACATCGTGATTTACCGATTATTATGATCACATCACGAACTGGTGAAAAACATCGTGAGCGTGCATTCAGCTTAGGTGTGACAAATTACATGGGTAAACCATTCCAAGAAGCTGATTTATTAGAAAATATTGATGCTTTATTAGCAGTTAAATAGGAGGAATCATGGCTAAAGATATTAAAAAGTCTGCCATTGATAAAATTAGTGCACAGGAATTACAACATCTTATTACTGTGTCTACTGGTTTTATCGATGCCTATATTATTGATTGCTATAAGAAAGCACCGATGTTGTTACCACAAAATATCGTACTTTCTGCTCAGGATAGTCCAACGCATGTAAAAACTGTTGAATGGCATGAAAAGAAATTACCGACGTTTAGTGTTAGCGATCCTAAGAAAACCTTAGGTGTTGCATTAATCATTGAAGGCGAGGAAGCGGATGAACATTTTGCTTTGATGTGCAATGAGATGCCGACTTCAATTCGTTTGCGTATTTCTGAAGTGGTTGATGCAGAAAATAATTCTAATGATAAAACCGTTTTACAGCATGTAAAAATTGGTGAAAGAATTTATCATGTGCCGAACTTAGATCAAATTCAGCAACAGATTGGGTTATCAGTCAGTGCCTGAGTGCAATCAACAGTAAAATCAACTGAGTCATTCATATAAGATCAAAACAAAGGACGCTTGAAGCGTCCTTTGTTTTTTAACTTAGTTCAAAATTGATTTTAAAACTGTATTAAGCAAGTAACTCTATCAAAATTTGTTCATAAATCTCAGCCAAAGGCTCTAATTCATCAATATTCACATGTTCATTGATTTGGTGAATGGTGGCATTTAAAACACCCAATTCAAGTACCTGAGCGCCTGTAGGGGCAATAAAGCGACCATCAGATGTACCACCACTGGTAGATAACTCAGTTTCAGTTCCTGTAACATTTTTAATTGCAGTTTTTGCTGCATTCACCAATTCGCCAACAGGGGTTAAAAATGGTAAACCTGAAAGCGTCCATTTGATTTCGTATTCAAGATTGTTTCGATCTAAAATTTCTAAAACACGTGCTTTTAATTGATCCGCAGTCACTTCTGTTGAATAACGGAAGTTAAAGGTGACGGTCATTGTTCCTGGAACAACATTGGTTGCCCCTGTACCTGCATGAATATTCGAAACTTGGAAAGAAGTCGCAGGGAAGTATTCATTACCATTGTCCCACACCGTATCACATAGCTCAGTAATCGCATGCGATGCGATATGAATCGGGTTAATGGCTAAATGTGGATAGGCAACATGACCTTGTTTACCTTTTACTGTTAAAACAGCATTGAGTGAGCCACGACGACCATTTTTGACGATATCCCCAAGCGTATGCGTACTTGAAGGCTCACCGACTAAACACCACGTCATTTTCTCATTACGTGCTTCTAAAGTTTCGATTACTTTAACTGTACCGTTAATCGAAGGGCCTTCTTCGTCTGATGTAATCAGAAAAGCAATTGAACCTTTGTGGTCTGGGTGCTTTTTCACAAAACGTTCAGAAGCAACAACCATAGCTGCTAAAGCAGTTTTCATATCTGCACTGCCACGTCCATATAGTTTACCGTCACGTATTTCAGGTAAAAATGGATCGGAATGCCAAGCATCTAAATGACCTGTAGGAACAACGTCGGTGTGACCCGCAAAACAAAATACAGGAGCTTGCGTACCACGTCTTGCCCAAAGATTATCAACATCTTCAAAACGCATATTTTCAATATTGAAACCAATCGCTGCTAAACGCTCTGCCATGATGGTTTGGCAGTTATGATCAACAGGAGTGACAGAAGGTTGGCGTAGAAGTTGTAAACTTAGGTCTAGGGTATCCGAATGATTCATCGATGGCGGTCAAATTAAGTAAATTGAGCGCTATAATAGAGGAAGATAAAACTGAAAGAAAACACAAAAGCATCAGAAGCTTTAAAACTATTGTAAATTTGCATAAAAAAGCTCAATCAGAAGATTGAGCTTAATTGTCTAACTAAACCATCATGTAATCATAAAAATTACATTTTGTTTTCAGCTTTTTCAGCAGTATTCGTTACAGCATCACCTGCTTTAGAAACATCTTTACCCACACCTTTAAAAGTGTTGCAACCTGTTAAAACAAATGCAACAAGCATTGAAGCAGCTAAAATTTTTTTCATTCACATCTCCATTTGTAATCTATTCTGATGTTTTTCAAGTCTAATGAATGATCCGCTATAGAAATATGATTTTTTATAAGACAATTGGTTAAGCTATGTATATAAATATGTGAAAAATTACATATTATTTACAGTGTAAATGATTTTGAATGAAGCAAAGTTGCTTGACGAAACATGTAAAACTCTTGTGATTCGATATTGTGATATAGACCATTACACCACCATTGTGCCGCAGGTGACGATTGTTCTAAGTTCGGACAAATCCATTCGAGTCGTTGTAGGCGATATAAGTTTTGATCAATATGATGCCCCCATGTTCCAATTCTTCTCGTAGGGTTGAGCCAAGCAGGAAGTGTTGCAGTTTCTGTGGAATGGGGCGTAAAAAGTTGTCCTTTCATCACTGCAAATTTTTGTTCAATTTTCAAATCTAAAGCATGTGTAAACTGAAATTGTTGAGCTGAAAAATGATTGAGTTTGCGAAATAAAGTATCGCTACGGTTTAGACCATACCAATTGGGCAGACTCAAATCTGCTTCGCCTAGATAATATTTTAAAGCGACTTCCCATTGTTCAAGCTGTTGTGTTTTTAGGTTCAAAACTAAAAAATCAATTTCGCCTAAAGTATTTTTTCCTTCAATGATTTGGATGCTGTGTTGAATCAGTTTGAAATGTGGATTGGCTTCATCTTGTAGCCAAAACCAAAATAGATATTCAAAACGGAGACCGAGTCTAGTGCTTTTTAATTGCTGCAAAAATAGGATTAAGGGTTCAGGATTTTGATCTAATTCAGTTAATCTATCTTGATAAAGATGATATTGCTGCTGCCAAAATTGACAATTGTGTAATTCAAATGGGTTTTTAATTGTTAATGCTTGAGGAAGGCTTTGAATGATATTAGGACTGGCAATACAGAACGCAAGTTGTCGAACGATTGGGTGTTTATAACTTAGCCAAGGTTCAAAATAAGTGTCCATATCGTTTTTAGACTTCCTTTAAAGAATATACGTTTTGATTTCATGCTGAAGTAAGCAGCATGTACGGTTGAGCTTATCCGTCTCAATGCGTAATCAATGTATCATTTATAACGTTTAATATTGATAACATTTGGTATTGTCCAGACTATTTTTTAGCTCAAAAAAACAAACTAATGATTTTCTCTTGGATACTCTAAAGTACGTGGGAAATGAAAATCATAGTTTTCTAAAGCATATTTATACAATTGGGCAGGGCGTTTGCCTGCTATTTTAGATTGATCAGTTTCTTCAACTGCACCAGCTTCAAGCATACGGCGTCTAAAAGATTTCTTTTCTAAGCGTTGTCCTAAAATAATTTCGTAAATCTGTTGTAACTCAGTGAGCGTAAATAATTTTGGCATTAAACTTACAGGTAAAGCCGTATAGCGAGTTTTATTGGTCAAACGTTCAACCGCCAAATTTAGCAGTTGCAAATGGTCAAAAGCTAAATCTAATGTCTTGGCTTCACTGATCGAAATCCATTCGCTATATTCAGTTTGCTCAGTTGCATTTTTTTGAAACTCTTTAAAATCGATTAAAGCAAAATACAAAACAGTCACAGACCAACCCCTTGGGTCACGTGTGGCATTGCCGATACTTGCCACTTGTTCCAAATAGGGGGACTGAATTCCTGTTTTTTCAACGAGTTTACGATGTGCTGATGCCATCAGGTCAGGGTCATGTGACAAATTGACAAAACCACCGGGTAAAGCCCATTTATCTTTTTGTGGGTAATTAGAACGCTTGATCAGTAAAACTTGCAGTTGTCCTGCATCGACAGAGAAAATAGCCATATCCACGGTTAAGAGTGGAGATTCATAATCCTTCTTATTGTAATTCGAGAGAAAGTCCTTTTCAGAAGTAAATATCACAGTTCGGCTCACTTGATTTTTTAAATGAAATAGGTCGTAAGATTATTACAGGGTGAGGGTAATCCGCCAAGTAGAAATTTAAAAACACCATTGATAAATATATTCATTGAATGATTTGTAAAGACATTCATTGAAAAATTGTTGATTCTGTACGTTCATTGTTCCTTTAATAGCTTCAGTTTTTACATGTTCATTGTTCCTTTAATAGCTTCAGTTTTTACATGTTCATAGTGTCTATATATTTAAGGATTTAGCTATTTAAGCTGAATAGTCCCTCTTTACAGAGGGACTATGATGATGACCAAGAGATAGAGGTGCTCATAGATAGAGAGTGATAAAAATTATGATTGGATGAGCATTATAAATATGCTGCAATTCTTTCTCGAATTTCGTTTAGATTACATCTGCGCACTAAACTGCCATTTTCAAATACTGTTTTTAACTCACCTTGTTGTTCTTGCTCAACACTTTGTTGATCGAACAAGACAAAACCATGTTCAGATTGCTCAACACGTAATAAGCCTTTGGCAGATTTTTTTACACCTGAATCGGTGATCGGGTCTTTAAATAATTCACGAGATACACCATTTACTTGCCCCCAAGTTGCTTTGACTGCAAAACCAAAAGTATCACGTGTCAAATAATTATAGGTATAGCTACCGATGCCAAATACGATGTTATTCGATGCAAAACCTTTGGCTTCCAGTCCCTGCAATATACTCAATGCACGATCTAATGTGATTGAATCGCCGTAAATTAGCCCAACACGTTCATTGAGAACTTTGTAGCCTTTTTCAGTGATAGTTCCAGAAAATATTTCCCATAAACATTCCACTGCGCCTTTATAAGCAGGGCTACCGATTTCAGCTTCTGGATCACCACAAATAATTTTAACAGGGTCACCTGAGTCAGGGCGAAAAACCAATTTTGCTAAGCCTAAAGCATTGACTTGGCGTGCTAAAATTTCATCTTTAAGTTCGACTGTGAACTCAGTGATCACTCTCCAAAAGTCCCAAGTATCAGACACGATACTCACCACTCCAGAAGGATATAATTCACAAATCAAACGTCTGAAGGTGTCAATTTCTTGTTCTTCGCTTCCCATACACATTACGCTGTGTTCAGTTGCAGGGACAGAGACCCCAACGACACCATCTGCATCATAGTATTCTTCGGCATAGTCGATAGCAGATACAGCGTCTGTACCGATAAAACTGGTTAAGTGACCAACACCATTTTGTGTTGCATCATAAATACCGCTCATGCCACGACTACTAAAATCATGTCCTTGTATAGCTACAAAATCGAGAGGTGCACCAGTTTTTAATGCGTATTCAGTAAGCAGACGTTTGTATTCATAAGCAATCGTTGCAGTAGTACAACTTTTCCAAAGTTCAGCACTGAGCACAGTTTCTAAATAATTGGTCAGCCAAAAGAACTCAGGCAATGTATTGATAATCGTCAATACAGGAACTCGAATATTAACTCGACGACCTTCTTCCAATGCTTTGATGCGAATAGGTAAATAGCCCAAATCATGCAAAGCTTCAATGTGTTCAACAGGAACAGCACCATCACCCAATGCACCGTCCATTCGGCGTTTATAAGCTGTGATCACTTTGTTTTTATCTTGCTGAAAAAAGCCTTCGTTCCAAGTTTCGATCAAAAAATGCTGTATAAATCCTTGTAAACCAAAGAAAACGATTTTTTCGTCAAAATCTGGCAACATATTGGCTAAGCGTGAAGAGCGTGGTGTGAAGTTCGCATATACGTATTCTGTACCAGTAGGATATTGGCGTCTGTGGTCTGCTTTATAAAAATCGATTGCATTTAAAGGGTTTATTTTAAAGCTCATTGTTATTCTCCAAGTTTCAATATTTCATTCATTTTTAATGTTTAACGTGATCAGTTACGACAAAACTGGATGACATTTAAGTTTTGATGTTGCTGTTGAGCTAAGCTGTTTGTAGTAAAAATTTGATCGACAAGACCATCAAAGACTTGCATACCTTTACTAAAAATCCCGTGAGTGACATATAAAATCACATGTTGGCAATTGAGTTTTTTTAATTCCTCAGCAATGCCAATAAAAGTTGCACCACCATCACAAATGTCATCACAAATCACGGCAGTTTTTCCGGTTAAATCTGTCGCATTCACATGAGAATTCATGATTTTTCCTGTCGAAGCATCTCGTTTTTTCTCACAATAAATCAGTTCAATTGTTTGATTGCGTAAAGGGTTAATCGCTGTTGCGATTTTTGCTGTTCTCGCTTTTGCACCTGCATCAGGGCAAACCAAAACTGTATTTTCAGCTTTTAAAATGTCAGTCAGTTTTGAATCATGCAAAATAATTTCACTGGGTTGAACATTCTCAATGTTAAAAAAATGAGTATTTTCATTGAGTAGTTTTTCTGTGACTGCACTGTGTGCATCCCATACAGTGAGCGATTTACGTTGTTGTGGAAATTTTTCTGTATTGATATTCAATAGCTTCGTCATAATGTCCAAAGAAAAAGCTTGTCCTGCTGCACAAACACGATCTTGGCGTGCATAAGGAAAGTAAGGCATTTCTACATGTAGTTCTAAGCCTTGATTTAACAAAACATTTTCTATGAGTAGGTAGTCCATCAAGTCTTGACTGCTATTCAGTTGTGTATGAATGAAAACCTGACCTTTTAATTGTTTTAGTCTGGTTGCATCAATTTGAACATGTCTTTCACCACCTGCAAATTGCATCATTTGGATTGCAACATTTTCGTTATTTCTATCTTTTACTTGAATAGACATTTTATATCTCTATAAAGTGGCTTATTGCCAATACATATATGGTGTCATAAAGACATTATATATGGCAAGTGTATATTTACATAAAATTACATATTGATGAGAGTTGTGCTTGGTATAGATACATTGACTGTGGAGTAATACATTGTTTTATTTGTATATAGTTTATTGATAGGGCATAAAAAAGCGGATATGAAGTTAATTCTTATCCGCTTGAATGCTATTTTATTTGTTTCTTGGATTTGTTTTTAAATGTGCCTTTTACACACGATATTTCAAATCTAAAAAATTAGTCCAAAAATATCGTGAAGTTTTCAGCAGGCTCACGTGGTGTAATAAATGTATTTACGATGTGATCCGGATCTGCATAACCCAATGCTACAGTACAGACTAATTCTTCGTCATCAGGTGCATCCAAAACATCTAAAACGATGGTATGGAAATGATTCCATGCTGCTTGTGGACAGGTGTCTAAACCTCGTGCTTTTGCAGCGACCATGACATTTTGAATCATCATGGAAATGTCCATTTTAGAGCCAATACCCATGGCTTTATTCACAGTAAAATATAGAGCGACAGGGGCATCAAAAAGTTGATAATTACGCAATTGTTGCGCTGCCATTTTTTCTTTTTCACCTTTCTGAATCCCAAGAAGACCATAAAGTCCCCAACCATTTTCTCGACGACGATCAATAAAAGGTGAAATCCAAGTTTCTGGATAATAAGGGAAAGTTTCTTGATATTGTGCTGTAAGTTCAGGTTGGTTAAATAATTCGATTTGTGCAGCACAAACACGGTCAATCATTTCTTGACGTTTTGTCCCAGTGACAACGTAGACCTTCCACGGTTGGGTATTTGTCCCAGAGGGTGCTCGACAAGCTACGTTTAAAATATCTTTAATGGTTTGAGTATCCACTGCTTTATTTAAGAAAGCACGTACTGAATGACGACTGCTAATGGCTTGGTCAACTGCCTGAGTTTGTTCCGAACTCATAAAAACTCCGATTTATATGGCTTTTCCCATTGTTTAAACTATAATACGATAGTCGTATAAGCGAATTTTAAAAATCTTATAAAATTCTCTAAACTACAGATTATATAACGATTATAGAAATACTAATCTGAAAAAAGAATTGAAAATAAACTTTTATTCGGTAAAACTGATTTTAATAAAGGGGTTGAGTTACGCTAGATTACAACAGTGTAAGAATTATACACAAATTGTTACTTTTGAGTTATAACTTGGTTTCAACGCTTTCATAATTTAATAGCAGGCATAAAAGTGCGATGTTTTTGAATGTGGTGTTTGAATAACTACTGAAGAAAACAACAAAAATTTGATTTTTTAGCAAATGATTGGGGTTAAAAAATTAAATTGTACGGATGCACAACATAAATAAGACTAGGAGTATTTCATGGGTCTATTCACGAACAGCAAGTCATTTGTCATTAAAAGCTTAGCATTAACCGTAACCGCTTTAATGGTAACTACTGCTCAGGCTGCTACAGACAGCGCAGAAATTCAGCAATTACGTGCTGAAGTTCAAGAGCTTAAGACTTTACTTCAACAGCAACAACAAGTTCAACAACAGCAACAAGTTCGTCTTGCTGAAGTTGCTGCACAACCTCAAGCATCGTCTCCATTGGCAAGTTTAAAATCTAAAGCTGGTGCAGATGTGAATCTTTACGGATTTATTCGTGCTGATGGTGAATATCAATTCAAAGGTGGGCCAAACGGTATTTTCAACGATATCAACCGTGTTGATTTGAACGGTAATACTGCAAATGAAGATAAACTTTATGGTACTGCAACAACTTCACGTATCGGTTTAGACTTTAAAGCACCAGTTCAAGGCGCAAATGTTGGTGGTAAAGTTGAAATTGACTTCCGTGGTTCAGGTGAAACTGTTCGTATCCGCCATGCATATTTAACGTATAACAACTGGTTATTCGGTCAAACAACGTCTTCGTTTGTATCGACTGAAACTCAGCCAGAAATGATGGACTTTAACTCACCATTAGGTATTGGTACTAAACGTACACCAATGGTTCGTTATAGCGACAAAATTGATGCAAATACACAGTACTTTGTTGGTTTAGAAAAAGGTCGTGACGAAAACCGTTTACCTGCTGCTACAGCTAAAATCAACCATAAGTTTGGCGATCAAGCGACAGTTACAGGCCGTGCTTTAGTTCAAGAAGTTCGTGGTCGTGCTGCTGATGATGCAACTGAATTTGGTTGGGGTGTAGGTCTAGGTGCAAACCTGAAAGTAACCGATCAATTGGTATTGAATGCTGATTACTCACATGTAAAAGGCGATAACTTCTATATCCTTTACACAGAAAATCCTTATCAACAAACATCTGCTGATGAAATTGATTTGACTGAATTTGATGCAGTAACTGTTGGTGCAACGTATAAAATCACGCCAAAACTTCGCAGTACTTTAGGTTATGGCGCTGTATTCTATGATGACAGCACTTTAGGCGCATCTGCAAACGAAAAATTGCAACAAGGCTGGTTAAACGTAATGTATAGCCCAGTTAAACCAATCACATTTGGTACTGAATATGTTTACGGTGAGCGTGAAACTGTTTCTGGTGCAAAAGGTCGTGATAGCCGTTTAGGTGTTATGGCGAAATATGACTTCTAAATAGAAATTTAGTTTCTATATACAAAATGAGTTCAGAAAAACCGAGGATTAATCCTCGGTTTTTTATGCTAGTAAAACTGGAAATTAAAGCTAAATTTACCCAAATAACAGAAAAAATTGTAAAAAATGAAGACTTTTATCAAAAAAAAGGGATAATAAGTACTCTTTTTGGAAATGGATGATTTCCGAAATTTTTCAAATGATCTGATGATCGCTTTGTGCAAAGTAACCCTTTAAGCATTGTTTGATTTCACGATATTTTGTTTTTCTCATTATTTGATGAAACGATCTTTTATCATTAATTGGAGTAACGCCATGACTCGACGTTTCTTTTTAAAGTTGCTGAAATACAGCATCTCAGTTCATATTTAAGTCACTTACTCCAATTCATTTTAATTTTGACTTTTTCATTTTGTTAAAGTTACTTTTTCTCCATTACCTTTAATTTAACTTTAAATCATTTCAATTTATAAATTAGTTCTTTTTAAGATCAACACATTGGATCTTTTTAAGATGGTAAATTGTTTGTAGATTGAATAATCTAATTAGATGATTTAAATGTAAAACTTTAGGTATTTTATATAGCATGGATCAGTTCGATGGAATTTACTTTTAATGCTTTCTATACGCTCATAGCCGCAGTTATTGTGCTTTTATTGGGGCGATTTCTGGTTAATCGAATAGATTTTCTTCGTAGATATAATATTCCAGAACCAGTAGCGGGTGGTTTAGTTGCCGCAATCATTTCTTTACTCGTGCATAACCTTTGGGGTTATAGCATTACCACAAGTAGTGAATTACAAACCAGTTTCATGTTGGTGTTTTTTGCCTCAATTGGTTTAAGCGCTAACTTTGCAAAGCTCAGAGAAGGTGGGATTGGTTTAGTTATATTCCTGATCTGTGTTGCATCATTTATTGTGGTACAAGATTTTGTCGGTATTGGTTTAGCTACTTTACTTGGTCTAGATCCATTGATTGGCTTAATCGCAGGTTCAATTACACTTACAGGTGGTCATGGTACTGCTGGCGCTTGGGGTGAAATTCTTGAAACTCAACATGGCATACAAGGTGCTTTAGCGTTGGGTATGGCAAGTGCGACATTTGGTTTGATCATTGGTGGTATTATTGGTGGTCCATTAGCTAAGCTTCTGATTAACCGTTATAAATTATCAAATATTAAAACTCAAAAAGAAGTTGATGAAACCAATGAACATCCTGCAACTGAGTTAGGTGAATATATTCCTTTTGAATATCCACACCAAGTTCGTTTAATTACTGCGGATAATGCTATTACCACTTTAGGTTTATTTGCGGCTTGTTTAGCATTTGCTGAATTTATGACAGGTTATAGCAAAGGGCAGTGGTTTGAATTACCTACATTTGTATGGGCACTTGCAGGCGGTGTGATTCTAAGAAATATCTTGGAAGGCGTTCTTCGTGTAAAAATATTTGATCGTGCAATTGACGTTTTTGGTAATGCTTCGCTTTCACTTTATCTTGCGATGGCATTGCTATCACTAAAATTATGGCAATTAGCAGACCTTGCTGGTCCATTGGTCATCATTCTAAGTGCGCAGACATTAACGATGGCGCTGTATGCTGCATTTGTAACTTTCCGTGTGATGGGGAAAAATTACGATGCTGCAGTTTTAGCAGCAGGGCATTGTGGTTTTG
Source organism: Acinetobacter sp. P8-3-8 (assembly GCF_000214135.1). Classification (GTDB taxonomy): domain Bacteria; phylum Pseudomonadota; class Gammaproteobacteria; order Pseudomonadales; family Moraxellaceae; genus Acinetobacter. Next base: position 11,673 of record NZ_AFIE01000018.1, on the reverse strand, counting down.
GTATGGGTGCAACACCAACTGCGGTTGCAAACATGCAAGCCATTACCAATATGTATGGACCTTCGCATAAAGCTTTCCTGATTGTGCCACTTTGCGGTGCTTTCTTTGTTGATATCATTAATGCGACAGTGATTCAGTTAATTCTGAAATTCGTTGCTTAAACATTAGCATCACTTTTATTAAGCCAGTCACATGACTGGCTTTTTATTATTTTAAAAACAATCAGGTAGAGAGTTTTTAATATTTAAGTGATTGATCACCATAATAATGCTGTAGATGTTGAAATTAGAAAGCTAAGAAAACTGTATACTTTTAATCCAAAAATAAATAGTTATTTTTTAGCAATATAATTGCTAATCTATCGAAAAATGATGACAGTTTAAATAAATACAACAGCAATATATTGTAAATTATGCTTATATACCGAATCATTTCGGTTAGTCCTAAATCTGAGTTTATGTCTTTGTTCAACAAAATTTTTATTTCTTTGGTATGTAGTTCAACTTTGGTTGCTTGTGCGTATTCACCTGTTAAAAAAGAGCAGGCTGTAGTTGCACCTTCACAGCAAGTATCTGAGGCGGCATCAAAGTTAGATAAAAGTTTTTATCAGTTCAAGAAAATGTCGAATACAAAACCTGTGATTGCACTTGTACTAGGCAGTGGCGGCGCGCGTGGTTATGCGCATATCGGTGTAATAGAAGCGCTTGAACAACATGGAATTAAACCTGATTTTATTGTAGGAACCAGCGCAGGTAGTATTGTTGGATCGATTTATGCCAGTGGTAAATCGCCTGAGCAACTACGTGAAATTGCTTTAAATATGAAAGTTGGCGATGTTCGTGATTTTAAAATAGGGCTAAAAGGCTTTTTTGATGGTCAAAAAGTTGAAGATTATGTCAATAAACAAGTCAGCGAAATACCATTAGAGCAGATGAAAATTCCAATGTATGTGGTTGCAACGGAATTACAAAATGGGGAACGAACCGTTTTTAATTATGGTAATACAGGACAGGCCGTTCGAGCGTCTGTGTCTATTCCAAGTATGTTCATTCCGACCGTTATTCAAGGCAAAGAATATGTCGATGGCGGTTTAGTCAGTCCAGTACCTGTAAATATTGCAAAAGAATTGGGTGCAGACATCGTTATTGCCGTAGATATTTTGGCACAACCTGTAAACACTGAAACAAACAATGTTTGGGGCTTGTTTAACCAAAACATTAACATCATGCAGAATAAATTGGCTGCGGATGAATTAAAAAATGCAGATATTGTGATTCAACCTGACCTACATGAAAAAGCGCATATTTTTGATGTCAAAGGTCGTCAAGATACCATGCAAGCGGGTGTAGATGCAGCCAATTTGCGCATGCATGATTTAGATGTTGTGATTGAAAGTAAGACAAAAAGTGAGATTGAAAATGCGCAATATCGTGTGCGTAATTAAGAGATTTAATTTTTATTTGTATTTCAGTCTTTGATTATAAATATTTTTACTGAAAATAGATTTCTATCTATTTTGAGATACGATTAAAAACTTAATTTTTGCATGCACGAATACTTCATTCGTGCATTTTCGAATGTGCATATTCTATCCCTCAATACGATTTCATACGGCATCTGCCTTTATTGGCGTTATGATGCAGTTGATCATATATTGTCGAATCGGTAAGTATTGTAGAGCACATCGCTTTACTGAAATGGGCAAAAATCTAAAAATATATGATAAATCAATAGAATATATTTTAAATAAATGAATCTGTATCTAATTATCAAGCTAGGGAATGCCCAATTGCCGAATTAAACATGTTTTTTGCATGAAAAGATATATAATAATAAACGTAAATCTCCTGTCCCAAATAGAGTCTAGAATACGATGTCTCCATTAGATCAAATGATCCGAGCTACAGATGATCAGTCCGAATTAACCATGTCTTTTTTAATGACCCCAGACATGGCAAACTTTTCAGGTAATGTACATGGTGGAACCATCCTCAAGTTTCTTGACCAAGTCGCGTATGCATGCGCAAGCCGTTATTCAGGAAGTTATGTTGTGACACTTTCTGTTGATAAAGTGAATTTTAAAGAACCGATCCATGTCGGTGAGTTGGTGACTTTTTTAGCCTGTGTGAACCATGTAGGTCGTACTTCTATGGAAATTGGTATTCGTGTTGAAGCTCAAAATATTCAAAAGCGTACAGTTCGCCATACCAACAGTTGCTACTTCACCATGGTTGCTGTGGATGAAAATGGTAAGCCACAACAAATTCCATCATTAAATTTAGACAATGATTGGAAACGTTGCCGTTTTGAAGCTGCTGAACAGCGTAAAGTTGCACGTTTACAAGAAAATCATCATCCTTCTTGCAGTATTTATAAAAAAACGTCACATCAGTAATGAGACGTTAGGCTAAAAAACCTCCTTCGCGGAGGTTTTTTTTTGATTGGACGTTTTCGGTTGCTTTTATTCATCAAGCTTTTTTAATTGGTGTCCATCGACAGTCATTGTCCATGTGCCATCTGCATTTTGTTGCGGTGCTTGAGTGACTTTAAAATAAGTCGAAAGTGAACCAAGACCTGCACTAAAACTAGAGCCATTAAACTCAGTAATCGGTGCGGAAACAGAAGTACTTGAATTGGGTTGTTTATTTTTATATTCCAGTCGTCCCTCTGAGCTAATGTTCAAATGGATTCGACCATCCGCACTTAGCCATGTCCCTACATAATCTTTTTTATCTACAGGTAAAGGTTTTGAACAGGCTATAAGTAAGATTGATAATAATCCAATCGCGATTAATTTTTTTAGCATTTTATGTTTATCCTTGAATAGTGTTTTATTCATTCCAAAATATATAACTCAAATATCCTTAAAAATTAACTTCTCAGCAAGTTCTGATATGTAAATGGGTGCAAATGGCTTAGAACAAAGCGATTATAAAAAACGATTATTAAGAAATGGCTATAAAAAAAGACTGTATCGCAGCAATGATACAGTCTTTTTTATTTCAAGCATTGCTTTAAAAAAGCAAGAGTAGGTCATGGAACTCTGGAGGAGTTATATTTTCATGACACAAAATTTATCCATCAATTATTGTCTTGCTTTAGGTGCAGGCGTTGCAGGTGCTTCTGCTGCACTTTCAGATGAAGGTTGATTTGCATTCGATGTACCTGCAGCAGTTTCATCGGCTGGTGTAGCATCACTTGGTTGCTCTTGGGTTGATACAATAACTTTTTCAGTGCTTTCAGCAGACTGAGTGGTTTTTTCAGAAGCTGCGAATGTTGCTGTCGCAGCAGTTAATGCAAAAGTAGTTGCTAAAAGTGTTTTAACTAAATTCATTGGAGGCATCCTTATTCATTAAATAATAAAACCTACGCTACAAAGTCTGAGTCGACTGAGCTGCAAGGCGTGAACTCATGCTAAGGGCGGAATGAAAATTCGGCAATATTTTCAACAAAGGGAAACAGTTTGGGTTACGTGTTTAAAACAAAGCACTGTCTTGTGTAAGAATTTTGTGAGAAATCGACATTTGCCTAATGATTTAAATGTATGGAAATATGAAAAATTGCCTAAAATTTAAGCGTAATGGTTACTTGAATAAAACAATAACTTCAAATTTTCTTATTTTTTTCGATTTATATTTTTGAGAAATGTAACAATTTAAGCTTAAAAACAGATTAATCGCTTGATCTTGTCTGTAAAATCTTAACAATAGACTGGGTATGATCAGCTTTACAGCACATTGTATTTTCAATTTATAATCGCAACTTGAGTGGTATCTGTGAAAATTATTTCCCAAAAAGTCGTAAAGACCCACATTATTTCTGGCTTTTTAGGTGCAGGTAAAACCACTTTATTGCAGCATCTATTGCAACAAAAGCCCGAAGGAGAAACTTGGGCAATCCTGATGAATGAGTTCGGTCAAATTGGTATAGATCAACAATTATTGCCACAAGATACGGGTTATGAAGTCAAAGAACTGTTGGGAGGTTGTTTGTGCTGTGCAGGGCAATTACCCATGCAAATTGCATTATCTCGATTGATTCAAGAAAAACAGCCAGACCGTCTTTTTATTGAACCAACTGGTTTGGGGCATCCCGCACAGTTATTAGAACAATTAACAGAACCGCATTGGCAATCTCAAATTGATATGCGAGCTTTAGTCACAGTCGTGGATGGTTCACGCTTACAAGATGAAGCATGGATTCAACAAGAACTTTATCAAGATCAATTAAAAGCAGCGCAAATTGTTGTGGTTTCACATGCAGACATGATGACTGAACTTGATCAAAAACAATTAGATCAGTTTAAAAATGATTATTTGGCTTATATTCAAACCTGGCTATTGGCTGAAAAGGGCAATATTCAACTTGAACAAATTGATGTTCCGCACCAAGGTATTCAACGTAAAATTGTGCCTTTAATTCATATTCAAAAACAACACAATTCAACAGATGATTTACCTGTGATTAAGCAATTGCCTTACCACTATGTAGAGTCTTCCAATGGTTATACCGTTGCAGGTTGGAAATTTTCAAAGCGTTGGCAATTTGATTTTTATGTGCTTTTAGATGCGTTGTGTGATCAAAAAGACTGGCTCAGAATAAAAGGTATTTTTAATACCAATCAAGGTTGGATGAGTTTTAATTTTAATCCTGAAAATTTGAATTATAAATCGACTGAAGCAAGTATCGACAATCGCGTGGAAATCATTACTCAACAAGATCGAGATTGGGAAGGTTTTGAATCTGAACTTTTAAAATGTCGAATAGATCAATCTGAAAATTCTCAGTAATTCGATTGAAAATCTTATAGACTGAGCGGCATATTTTAGAACTTCATTTTTTGGATTGGACATGGCATTAAAAGCAACCATTTATAAAGCAGATTTAAATATTGCCAATATGGATGTGCATCAATATGGTGACTATCAACTCACTATTGCTTTGCATCCTTCGGAAACGATTGAACGATTAATGGTTCGAATTTTGGCCTATGCACGTTTTGCCGATGAGCATTTGGAATTCACCAAAGATTTATTTGAAACCGATGAACCTGCGCTTTGGGAAAAAGACTTAACAGGTCAATTGGTGAAATGGATTGAGGTTGGTTTGCCAGATGAAGATAAAGTTAAAAAAGCAGCTGCACGTTGTAAAGAGGTCGCTGTGATTGCTTATGGTTCAGCGGTTGCAGAATGGTATAAACGCAGTTCAAAGCTTAAAACGTTATCCAATGTTCAAGTGTGGCAATTGTCTGAGCAAACTACAGCAGCGATTCAACAATTATGTGAACGAACCATGCAATTACAATTGAATGTCATGGATGGTGAATGGACATTGATCGGGGATCATGCTCAAGCTGTTGTTGAATGGACTCAACTGCAATAAAAACGTTTAGATTGAAGAGGATATACATCTAGCTTGTATCTTCTTCGAATGATTTAAAAGGTTAACTGTTGAAAATTTAACATGCAAAAATAACAGAATTAAGCACTTTTACGGATACCTGTTTATAATCGAACGAGAAAATTGAAAATTTAGGTAATCGCTATGTCGAATGAATTAGAAATCATTGATTTAAAAATTGGTGAAGGTAAAGAAGCTGTAAAAGGTGCTTTGATCACCACGCATTAAACGGGTTGGTTAGAAGACGGCACCAAGTTTGACTCTTCAATTGATCGTGGTAATTATTTTGAAACCGTGATTGGTACTGGTCGTGTGATTAAAGGTTGGGATCAAGGGATTATGGGAATGAAAGTTGGTGGTAAGCGTAAGCTGATCGTTCCTGCTCATTTGGCTTATGGTGAGCGCAAAATGGGGAAAGTGATTCCTGCAAATTCTAACCTCATTTTTGAAATTGAATTATTTGATGTGAAAACACGTGATTAAGTCACTTTACTGATAAGTGAATTTTGGAATTCTTGAGAATAGAGATCAATTTGATCTCTATTTTTTATGTACCTTTGGATAGCTAATTTTAATCTGTATGATTTTGAGTTTTATTATTTTTACTCTTAATTCAATACTATAAAGGTACAAAGCGTTCACTTTTGATTTTGTTATCTGGTTATAATTTATTTTAAGTAACGTGAAATTTAACACGATATGTATATTATTTTGTACATAAAATGTCCAAAATTTAACAATCACCTACAATATTTTTGTGCTAAAAGTGTTTAAATGTTGCAAATAAATAATTCTATTCAGGGTTATTTTTTAAGATTCGTTTCAGCTTTATTCTTTTAAATCATCGTTGTAAAACGCTTGATTCAATTCGTCTAGAAAAAGGATTTTTAGTATTTCAATTTTGGAATGCTATAGATGAGTTCAGGTCTAAACAATGATGATAGAGTATTTAAATTTATGGTAACTCGTTACTTTCCTGCTACAGCAATGCTGTGTGCATCACTATTCTTTTCATCCTTTTTGAATAGTGCATTTGCTGAAGAAAACCAAACACTGCAAGACGCTACCGTTGAGCAGGAAGCACCTAAAATTAATTTAAATACACTGACAATCATCGGTTATCATGAAATTACGGCTGAAAAAAATGCTGTTATTCCAGATTATGCGGTGACGACAAAGCAATTCGAATTACATTTAGATTGGCTGATTAAAAATGGCTATCATTTTGTGACGGTCAATCAGATCATCAATGCCAAAGAAGGCAAGTTTAAATTACCGTCTAAGCCTGTATTATTGACGGTTGATGATGGTTATCAATCTTTTTACCAATATGCCTATCCTATTATCAAACAAAGAAAAATTCCTGTTGTTCTTTCGGTTGTCGGTAGTTGGTTAGAAACCAAACCGAATCAGATGGTTCAATTCGGTGATGAAAAGCTCGAACGTAGCAAGTTGCTCACATGGGATGAGCTTAAAACGATGCAAAAGAGTGGCTTAGTTGAAATTGGTAGCCATAGCTATAATCTACATCGTGGAATTATGGGTAATCCTCAAGGTAACTCAGAACCTGCAGCAACCACGCGTGAATACAATCCAAAAACCAAACAGTATGAATCTGATCAAGCTTATGCAGATCGTATTTACAATGATTTAAAGAAAAATAATAAGGTTTTAAAAGCGCATGGCCTAAAAGCACCACGCATCATGGTATGGCCTTATGGGCGATACAATATGGAAGCTGTGGCGATTGCAAAAAAAGTCGGCATGCCAATTACAATCAGTTTGGATGATGGCCCCGATCATATTGAAAAGTCATTAGGGCATCTCAACCGAATTTTAGTTGAAGGCAACATGACCACTGATGCTTTGGCGCAAGAAATTCAAAGTCGTCAAATGAGTTTGACGGATAATAATCGTCCGCAAAAAATCATGCATGTCGATTTAGATTACATTTACGATCCAGATCCTGTACAACAAGAGCGTAATCTCGGTCATCTACTCGATCGTATTCGTGCAATGAATGTCACCACAGTGTTCTTGCAAGCATTTTCAGATCCAGATGCCAACGGTTCTGCGGACATGGTGTATTTCCCAAACCGTTATTTACCCATGCGTGCGGACTTGTTTAACCGTGTTGCTTGGCAAATTCAAACCCGTACTCAAGTCAGTCGCCTATATGCGTGGATGCCTTTATTGGCGTGGGAATTGCCAAAATCTAATCCTGTTTCAAATGATCTAGTCGTGACTCAGCAAGCCAAAGCAGGGGATCACTTAAACATGGGTTATCTTCGTTTAAGCCCGTATTCGGCAGATGCACGTAAGACGATTGAAGGAATTTATCAAGATTTAGCAAAATCGGCGACTTTTGATGGAATCTTATTCCATGATGATGCGACATTGTCTGATTATGAAGATGTTAGCCCAGAAGCACTCAAAGCGTATCAAAAGATAGGTTTACCTACAGATTTAGCTGAGATCCGTAATGATGACGCAAAACTGCAAAAATGGACGGCATTTAAGACACAAACGATCGATTCATTTGCTTTAGATTTGGCTCAAAAGGTACGTTATTACCAACCCTTCTTATTAACTGCACGTAATTTATACGCACAAGTTGCGTTATCGGCGTATTCTGAAAATTGGTATGCGCAATCTTTAGAGCAATCGATTAAAAACTATGATTTTACAGCCATTATGGCAATGCCATATATGGAGCAAGCCCCTGATAAGGATAAGTTTTATCGAGATTTAGTACAGAGGGTGAAACAACAACCGAATGGTATGAAAAAGACCGTTTTCGAATTGCAAGCGGTGAATTGGCGAAACAATGAGAAAATACCGACAACGGAACTGATGCAAACCATTCAATCGTTGTATCAACAAGGCGTGATTCATGTTGGCTATTATCCAGATGATCCGATTCAAGATCATCCTGATGCGACTGAAATGCGTAAAGTGTTTGATTCTAAATCATCACGTTTGATTCCGTAGGCGACCTATGCACTCATTTCAGCATCTGTGGCAATCCATACTGAATTTTATCTTCTATTATCCACTGTTCATGTCGTATTTGTGGATGATCGGTGCGCTTATTTTCTATTGGAAAGAGCGTAAAGAGCCCCCATATAAACAACCAGAGGCATTGTCTGAATACCCATTGGTTGCAGTATTAATTCCTTGTTTCAATGAGCAGGATAATGCTGTCGAAACCATTACGCATGCACTTCGTTTGAACTATCCGAACTTTGAAGTGATCGCAATCAATGATGGGAGTTCAGACCGAACAGCGGACATTCTCAATGAGCTTGCTGAAAAGCATGAGAAATTACGTGTTGTGCATTTGGCCGAAAACCAAGGTAAAGCAATGGCTTTGCAGGCAGGGAGTTTATTGACGGATGCAGAATATTTAATTGGTATCGATGGTGATGCTTTATTAGACCCACATGCAGCGCAGTGGATGATTCGCCATTTTCTACAAAGCCCGTCTGTTGCAGCGGTAACGGGTAATCCTCGTATTCGGACACGTTCAACTTTACTTGGACGTATTCAGGTTGGGGAGTTTTCTTCGATTGTCGGCATGATCAAACGTGCTCAAACAACGTTTGGTCGATTATTTACAGTATCAGGTGTAATTACTGCATTTCGTAAAAGTGCAGTACATGAGGTCGGTTATTGGTCGCCCAATATGTTGACTGAAGATATTGATATCACTTGGAAATTGCACCGTGCTGGTTGGGATGTGAGGTTTGAGCCGAATGCCTTGGTTTGGATTCTCATGCCTGAAACTTTGAATGGTTTATGGAAACAACGGTTACGTTGGGCAATGGGCGGCGCGCAAGTATTAATTAAAAATATTGATGTGCTGTTTAAACCGAAATTAAATTATTTATGGCCACTGATCATCGAGTTATGTCTGACTTTGGTGTGGTCATATTTGATGTTGATTATGGTGATTTTGTGGATTCTGCATTTGATTTTACCTTATGCAGGTTTTCCAGCCGTCAATTCACCATTACTCCCAATGGGAACAGGAATTTTACTCGGTACGACTTGTTTGCTCCAATTTGCCATCAGTAAATGGATGGACAGTCGTTACGAATCAAATCTAGCGAAAAACTTTTACTGGATGATTTGGTATCCAATTGTTTTTTGGCTGATAACAGTGACTGCAAGCATCATCGCATTTCCGAAGGTTTTGCTACGCGGCCGTGGTAAGAGAGCACGATGGGTTAGCCCAGATCGTGGAATGCGGAATGATGACTAGTTTTTAGAGAAACATGATGAAAATCGAAACGTTAATTATCGATATGCGTAATCAGTTGCCTTGGCACAAACGCTATCTATCCAATACCAGCACCGCAATGTTATGGGGATTCTGGCTGTTTTTGTGGCGTCCTTTGGTGATTTTGATTAGCTTTATTGCGATTCAAAAACCACATCTGATCAAATACTTTTTTGGTACGATGGCGCATGTTTTGGAAAATGGTTTTACCGCACTATTAGCATGTGCCGTTTCGTTATGGTTATGGAGTCACTTCATTCCATCAAAAACCAAAGCACAAGCTAAAGATAAAAGTACAGATGAATATGCACGTTCATTTAATTTGGATATGCAAGCATTGAAAATGTCGCGGTTACAAAAGGTTGCGACTGTTCACCATGATGCCAATGGTCGAATTACCCATATTGACTAAAGGCTTGATTCATAAAAGTCCCACAGGTTGGGACTTTTGTTTTGTTAGGAAAAATAGATGTCAGGTAAAATAAACTCAGCAGAAAGCATACGTGGTTTAGCATGTCTTGCTGTGGTATTTTCACATCTAGCGATGAGTTTTTTCCCGTTTTTACACCATTTTGATGCCAATGAAACCACAGATATAAAGTGGGTCAATGCGATGCATCACTCACCATTTGGTTTTTTATATTCGGGTGATGCTGCTGTTTTTGTATTTTTTGTGCTGAGTGGCTTTGTGTTGAGCTATGCTATTTTAAAAAGCCCTGATCAATTTAGCTATAAAATTAAAAGTATGATGATTAAGCGTTATCCTCGCTTAATGATTCCTGCGCTAACCTCATGTTTAATCATTTGGTCAGTCTTTCAATTCATTCATATTGATAGCCAATATGTCGGCGGATGGCTGCAAGCATTTACAGCGCAGAACTTTAGTTTAAAACAAGCCTTCTATGAAGGTACCGTCGGCGCATTTTTATTTTCGGACAGTAATATCAATTGGGTATTGTGGACAATGACCATTGAGTTGATGGGTTCATTCGCATTGTTTTTTCTGCTTTATCTTTATCATGATAAAAAAACTGTATTTTTTATCGCTTCCTTACTGATTTCATGTTTGGCTTATTATTGGCGTGGACAAGGTTTCTGTTTTGGAATATCTAGTTTTATCTTTGGGATGTATATCTATCTTTATGCTAAACCGCTTAAAACGATGACTGCGGTGATGATGCTATTACTGGGTTTATATTTTGCTGGGGCACATAATACCAGTAGTGCTTATTCTTGGATTCATCAAATCTTAGGTGAAGCGACTTATGACTATTGTAATTTTTTTGCAGGCGTTCTGATCGTTTATAGTATTTTAATGAATCCTGTACTGTCTAAAGCTTTGGATCATCCTATTTTAGTATGGTTAGGGAAGTTATCTTTTTCTATCTATTTGCTCCATTTATTGATGCTGTATTTAATCTGTATTCCTTTATTTAATCTTTTTTTGAGTTGGCAATGGAACTATTCACTATCCGTGATTATTTCAGCAAGTGGTGCAATTTTAATGACTTTATTAGTGGCGAATTTATATAGTCGTTATGTAGATCAATTTGCAATTACTGCGAGTAATTGGTTGGCAAATACAGTATTAGGTAAAGGTTTTAAATAATTTGAGTTGTGCTATTTATTTTAGCTATTTATTTTATAAGTCGAACTACTTTTTATGCATTGCTCAGCGTATAATTTAACAGATGATCATTCAAGATATTGATACTTAAATAATAAATAATTGAATGTTTTGTCGATATAGTTAATTTAGAACAAATAAATGAGTAAATTAAAATGCGAAAAATATTAATGCTGAGTGTACTCAGTTGTATTTCTTCATTAAGTTTGGCCGATCCAGTGGTTCAACCCGTGATTCAAGGGAAAAGCTATAACAGTTTTCAAATAACAAATGTGACGCCGAAGAAAATATTTGGAACGCCATTAAAAATTGTTAAAGGTGAAGTTGATGAGTGTAATGGTGGATATTTCCCTGATCAATGGAT
>NZ_AFIE01000019.1 GCF_000214135.1 Acinetobacter sp. P8-3-8 | reverse complement strand
CCTTGTAGGAGAGGGTTAGGGTGAGGTCTATACTATATCCTCCCTCAATCCCTCCCAAAGGGAAGAAGGCTTTTCCTTATTGTTATTATAATTCTCTACAACACATGCACCGCCAGCCCATAAATCACACAGACTACACAACTCACAATGGTTCCTGAAGCAATGTATTTTGCTGAAACACCTGTGCCATGATAATGCGTTTCCAGTGCCACAATATTGGCTGCTGGAGGTAGACAAAACATCAGGAACATCACCCCGATATAATCATCAATATGCGGGATCGCTAAGAAATAATAAGTCAGAGCACAAAGCACCGCACCACAAAACAATTTTAACAAGGCAACACGAGCACTCCACCATAAATCTTCAAGATGAACTTTGGTTTTACGCAACCACATTCCCAAGACACACATCCCTGCAAAGCTCATACACCATTTTGCAAGGGTATAAATCCAGTCGATGGCGATATAGTTTTGAAATTGTTGTACATCAAAACAACGAATTACACCCGCCATGATCAATGCGACAACAGGTGGCGATTGCAACATTTTTTTGAAAATTGTAAGAATGGATTGAGGTTCTGAACTGACCGAAGTCACTGCCCACGAATTACCGAAAATAGAAACACCAATATAAAGCGGAATCATGGCAATGCTATTTTCCGCCCCAAACAATGCCATTGCAATTGGAAAACCCAACCAAGCCATATTGGTATAACTAAAACACAATGAACTTAAGCGGTCTTTGGAGAATGCGAAGAAAATAAAGAATAAAATGATGCAAGCAAAGAAACTGAATAAAATTAAACCTATACTGCCTGCTTTATAAAAAACCATATTGTAAATAATCACAATCGGAATAAATAAGCGTGCCAACAAGGTGGATAATAACGATTTTAATTTTATATTGGAGGCGGTATTGGCCAGTAATAACCCACAAATAAAAGACAACAGTGGAAATAACAAAGCCACAGTATGCATCTCAAGAGATTAGAGTGTCGATAGTAACATATCGCATTGAACTACAAACCAAACTCGCGATTAAACGTTTTTATAAAAATAAAAATTATTAAATATATTATTATAAATTAAATATTTAATAATAGTTACCATTACAAAAAGCAACGCTTTTAAGTGAATATTTGAGTACATATTCAAGTATTATTTATTGACAATGTTTTCGTTTGAATTAGTATGGAAAATATCTGGTATTTGGAAAATCCAGTAATTACCCGCTGATACGAATAAAAATTCTACACGTTGGGCAACGATGAATAATCACTCAGAATTTAAATAAAAGAGTCATTATGATTGAGCACAAATTATAAAATGGTAAAGGATTCTATAATGATCAATGTAACACGTAGAAAATTTCTAGGTTTATCTGCTGCAGTAAGTGCTTTAATCCTTACAGGTTGTGGTGGTAGCGATGGTGATGACAACTCCTCTTCTGAAGGCTCTACAGGGGGAAATGGTACAGACACAAAAAATATCGGCACAATGCCCGATGAAGCTGAGCTACATACACGTACATGGATGGTCTTTGGTGCGTCTGACAAAATTCATGAGCCTAAAAATATCAATGGCTTACGTGATGACTTAGCGAGAATTGCGCTCAGCATTGCGGCTTTTGAGCCTGTTTCAATCTTGGTTCGTGCAGAGGAAATGGATATTGCACGAGCAAAAATGAATCATTCAAATATTACTTTAGTTACAGGGACTATGGATGACTTTTGGGCACGTGACACTGGCCCAGTCTTTGTAAAAAATGCTCAGAATAAATTAACAGGTATTGATTTTAATTTTAATGGTTGGGGCAAAAAACAAAGCCACAATAACGATAAAACCGTTGCAGCACAAATACTCAATAATGTGAATATTGATCGAGTTAGCTCTACATTAACACTTGAAGGTGGTGGTATAGAAGTCGATGGCCTAGGTACAGCTATTATTACCGAAAGCTGTGTATTGAATGACAATCGGAACCCTGGTGTTACAAAAGCTGCTTGCGAAGCTGAATTGAAACGTTGCCTTGGAATTAGCAAAGTGATTTGGCTGCCGGGGATTAAAGACAAAGATATCACGGATGGACATACCGACTTTTATGCGCGTTTTGTTAGCGAAGGTGTTGTTGTTGCCGCGTATGATAGCGATCCTCAATCTTATGATCACGCTGTCACCAAACAACATCTTGAAATCTTAAAAACAGCGACAGATGTGAAAGGCAATAAATTAAAAGTGATTGAATTACAAGCACCGACTACCCTTCGTGCAGAAAATCCTAGCGAAGACTTTGCTGCTGGTTATATCAATTATTATGTCTGCAACAAGGCAGTGATTATGCCTGAATTTGGTGATCCAGTTGCAGATGCTGAAGCTAAACAAAAGCTTCAAGCCTTATTCCCAAATAGAAACATCGTACAAATTAATATTGATTATATTGCTGCTGGTGGCGGTGGTATTCATTGTACGACGCAACAACAACCTGTGTAATTGAATCAACTTAATCATAGACGACATATTTTTGTCATTTTAGCTTGTTATAGTGAAAACAATTAATATTTTTAATTTAAAAAAGGAAATGAATCATGGCAGGATTATCAATTTGGCATGTACTGATTTTTGCTATTGTAGTGATCTTATTGTTCGGTACATCTAAGCTTAAAAATCTAGGTAAAGATGTTGGTGGTGCAGTAAAAGACTTTAAAAAGTCCATCAAAGATGAAGAAACCACTGCAAGCTCAACGGCTGAACCACGTACTTTAGAACATCAAAATACCAATACTGATGTGAACTCTACTGTAAAACATTAATCGTAGAGGCGTAGATCATGTTAGATGTCGGTTTTTCTGAATTACTCGTTTTCGGGATCATTGCACTGCTCGTGCTCGGTCCTGAAAAACTTCCTGAGGCTGCGCGTTTTGCTGCTAAATGGTATAGCAAATTTAAGCGAGCCATTACGAGTGTTCAAAATGATATTGACCGTGAATTACGTCTTTCCGAATTCCGTGAGCAAATGCAGCAAGAAATGAAACGAATCCAAGAGCTTGAACAAAAAATGCAAGCTCAAATGAATGAGTTACAACAACAATCCATACTTGCTGCAGAGCAACAAAAACAGGCAGCGCCCTCGGATAATAAAAATTTCTCCTATACTTTTACTGATTTCACTCAGTTAAGCACGACGGTTCCTCCAAGTTATATGGCTAAAGTTTGGCTCGACCAACAACACTGTACACAACATACCATTCAAACTATGAATGTCCAAACAATGAATACAGCAGAACTTAAGGTGGCTGTATGACAGACTCATTAATCCCACAAATTCAAACATCTGCAGAAAAACAGCAAGATTCTGAGCAACCACAACTTGAAGCTATGCCAATTACCCAACATCTTGTTGTGTTACGTAAGCATTTATTCAAAATCGTGGGCGCATTACTACTGATCTTTTTTTGTTTATTACCCTTTGCCAATAAAACTTATATTGCTTTATCTGAACCTCTGAGAAAACAGCTTCCTGCCAATTCCACCATGATTGCAACAGACGTTACTGCAACATTTATGGCACCATTTAAACTGAACTTTTTTATTGCACTGATGTTGGCAATGCCTTTTATTATTTATCAATTGTGGGCATTTATTCGTCCCGCTTTGTATGAAAAAGAAAAGAATCTGGCTTTCCCATTATTGTTTGGCAGTATTGTGCTTTTCTATTCAGGGATCGCTTTCGCCTACTTTATTGCTTTGCCATCAATCTTGCATTTCTTCATGAGTGTTTCTCCTGAAACGGTTGCACCGATGACAGATATCAATAGTTATCTTAACTTTTGTCTAAAATTATTCTTGGTCTTTGGTGTGACTTTTGAGATTCCCATTATCACATTGGTACTGATTTTAGTCGGTTTGGTTTCAACCAAAACCCTTGCCGAAAAACGTCGTTTTATCATTGTTGGCTGTTTCTTTATCTCGATGTTTATTACCCCGCCTGATGCAATTTCCATGATCATGCTGGCAATCCCAATGTGGATGCTGTTTGAGCTTGGGTTGTTATTTGGGAAATTGATCGAAAAGCGCCATCAAGCAGAGGCTTAAATTTGAATTTAATATTCTAAAGCTTTCTCAATATTCAGCGTTATCAATAAGCGACTTTAACGAGTCGCTTTTTATGCTTAATCATTTCATGTTTAACTTTTAAATATTTAGCTTTTTAATACCTTACTTTTTCTACATAAGTAATTGATCTTAAGAAGATAAAATACTATCTAAGACTTTTACTCTCAAAAAAATCACAAAATCTTAAATAAAACTTAAATTTAACCAATATTAAATATAAGAGTAAGAAAGCTTACACATTGCTCCAGTATGGTCTATGGCTTATTCAATATTTTATTTATCAATTACTTTAAGCCAAAGGGAAGCATCATGACAGACCTCACGCCATATCATGAAGAGCAAGAGTTAGACAATAACACTTCAAATAATATTCATTTTCGTGACATTTTAGAACAACGTATTTCACGCCGTAGTCTAGTTACAAAAACAGCAAGTGGCGCAGCAGCACTGGCTTTGGCATCAAGTTTAACAGGCTGTAATAATGATGACGATTCAACCTCAACGACACCACCAACAACCATAAAAAAACCTGAAAAATTAAGTTTTACACCTGTTGCTAAAAACCTAAATGACATCGTAACTGTCCCTGAAGGTTATGAAGCAAATGTACTCTATGCCATGGGGGATTCAATTAATCCTGCTTATGCAGAATGGGATGACAACAATGTTCCTACAGGTTTAAGTTTTCAATTCCGTTCAGGCGATTGCCATGATGGTATGAGTTATTTTGGTATGAATGGTTCAACACCAAAATATGATGCAAAAGCTTCAGATCGTGGTTTATTGGTGATGAATCATGAATACATCAATCCAACGTTCTTACATCCGAAAGGTGCAACCAAGGTCGATGGTCGTCGTCCTGAAGATGAAGTCATTCGTGAAGTGAATGCGCACGGCGTTTCAATTATCGAATTAAAAAAAGACAGTAAAACTCAGAAAGTTGAAATTGTTAAAAATTCTGTTTTGAATCGCCGTATTACCGCTGCAACGCCAATGGACTTTGGCGGTATTGTCGCAGGTAATGAATTGGTGACCACCAAATACTCTGCTGCTGGTAAACAAACCCGTGGTACACATAATAACTGTGGAAATGGTTATACGCCGTGGGGAACTTATTTAACCACTGAAGAAAACTATATTGGTTATTTTGTTCGCAATAAAGGTGATGATGCAAAACGTAGTCCTGCTGAAATTGTGGCACTGAATCGTTATGGCTTAAAAGATGGTGCAAGCTCTCGCTACAGTTGGGAAACTGTAATCGGTTCATTACAAGAACAAGATTTATATGACCGCTGGAATTCCTCTGTCACAGCAAACTCAGCGACTCAAGACTATCGTAATGGTGCCAATACCTTTGGCTGGATCGTTGAAATTGATCCATTTGACCGTAGTCAAAACCCAGTAAAACGTACCAGTTTAGGTCGTTTTGCACATGAGGATTGCCGTGCGAGTCGCTTGATTGAAGGTGAAAATCTTGCTTTCTATATGGGTGATGACTCTCGTGGTGAATACATCTACAAGTTTGTATCTGATGCAAAATGGGATGCAAAAGATGTAAACGGTGGCTACCGTGCTGGTGATAAATATATGAACTCAGGCAAACTTTATGTTGCTAAGTTTAATAATGATGGTACTGGACAGTGGATTGAGCTTGCTTATGGTAAAAATGGTTTGATCAATACCAACCCTGTTTATCCATTTAAATCACAAGCTGAAATCACCACTTTCGCTCGTTTAGCGGGTGATGCTGTAGGTGCAACCAAAATGGATCGTCCAGAATGGGTTGCCGTTAACCCTGAAAATGGTGAAGTCTATGTCACACTGACCAACAACTCTAACCGTGGTACTACACATGCCTTAGACGCTGCAAATCCACGTAATTATGTTGATCCTGAAGGCGGTAAAGGCAATGTGAATGGTCACATTATTCGTTTCCACGAAAAAGACAATAAGACCACAGCTGAAAGTTTTACTTGGGATATTTACTTATTCGGTGCTGAAGCAAAAATGGCGAGTAATATCAACCTGTCAGGTTTGAATGATCATAATGATTTATCTTCTCCAGATGGTATGTGGTTTGACCCTCGTGGTGTCTTATGGATTCAAACAGACGATGGTGCATATACCGATACCACAAACTGTATGATGCTGGCTGCCCTACCAGGTAAAGTGGGTGATGGCACGAAGGCAACAACTTCGGCTGGGCAAGAAACCATTGTTGGTGCAAAAGTCACAGATGAAAATCTACGTCGTTTCTTAACTGGGCCTAAAGACTGTGAAATCACAGGTGTGACAATGACTCCAGATTTCAAAGCTATTTTTATTAATGTGCAACATCCAGGTGAAGATTCAAAGTCTTATGACGCACCGACCAGTCATTGGCCTGCAACACAGAAAGATCCAAACAATAAAACCGCTCGCCCACGTTCTGCAACAGTGGTTATTACCCGTAAAGATGGTGGCTTAATTGCAGGTTAAGCCATTTAATTTGTCTTAAATCTTGTAACAGCAGCTTTCATTTTCAATACGTGTTGATTCAATATCAGCACGTATTTATTCCACAAGTGCCAATTCAATGCGTACTAGCTCACCTTGATGTTCACCCTGCTGTGTCTTTTCAATCCAATCAATACCCGACTTACCCATTCTTAAAAAATTAGAACAGCGTGTCCCATAAATGGGGCTTTGGATAAAGGTAGAAGACAATAATTCTTCCATATCCACATTGATTCCAGTATTGGGCAATAAGTCTGGAATAATTTTCCGTTCATCTTCCAAAATGTCCCACACCGCATATTTTAAATCAGCTTCTGGCGTTGTAGACAATTGCATCATTGGTAAAAATTCTTGAGTAAACCGTTTGCGTAAATGCTGTGTTTTTTCCCAATCATCAGACATTAAGCCATTGGAAACCACAAACACACCTTTGGATAAGACTTGTGGTGCTTCACCACGATTACTCATATAAGCAGCTTGGTGTTGATCACCTACAAATAAATTAAAACCTGCATAATCCATTTGTGATTGCTCTAATTGCTGTGCAAAACGAATCGGCGTTTGTTCAGATTCTAAAAAAGTTTGAATCAAATGACCACGAGAAGTCGGATAACCTCGTTGATCCAATCCATCACGATAATTGGTCACAATCGCCCAACGCCCTTGCTGAGTCACGCCCATCCATGTGCCACCCGATTGTAAGTCCTGTCCTGCAATAATATGACTTTTTGACCATTGATGTAGTTGTGCGCTTGGACGCTGATAGAACTCATCACGATTTGAAATGAGGCAAACAGGTAAATCATCCAAAACTTGCCAAGCCAGTGCCACAATACACATAAATACACTCCATGAACTTTACACATTGAATGTACAACATTTTTCACATCTTTCAGCTAAAATCTCTGCAAAATACATAATCAAGGAATAGGAATGCTCACCTACCCGAACATTGACCCCATTGCAATTGCTCTGGGACCTGTAAAAGTCCATTGGTATGGGCTGATGTACCTATTGGCATTTTTATGTGCTTGGGGACTTGCAACTTATCGTGCGAAACAACGTGATAGCTGGAACTCGGAAATGGTTTCAGACCTTGTGTTTTATGGTGCACTTGGTGTAGTACTCGGTGGCCGTATTGGCTACGTACTTTTCTACGAATTCGATAAGTTTCTTGCAGATCCAATCTGGCTGTTTAAAGTCTGGACTGGTGGCATGAGCTTCCACGGCGGTTTTCTTGGCGTGATGATCGCCATGTTATTGTGGTGTCATAAATATAAAAAGACTTGGTTTGAAACGCTTGATTTCATTGCCCCATGTGTACCTACAGGCTTAATGTTTGGTCGTATTGGTAACTTCATTGGTGGTGAATTATATGGTCGCCAAGTGGCTGATCCAAACTTTGCTTTAGGTATGATCTTCCCTACTGATCCATTACATTTGGTTCGACATCCTTCACAGATTTACCAAGCGCTTTGTGAAGGTTTATTACTATTTATTATCCTATGGTTCTATAGTGCAAAACCACGCCCTCGCTATGCAGTTTCTGCTGTATTTTTAATGGGTTATGGCTGTGCTCGATTCTTTATGGAATTCTTCCGTGAACCTGATGCAGATCAAGGTTATATTCTATTTGGATGGATGACCAAGGGACAAATGTTGTCTTTACCAATGATTCTGGTTGGTCTATGGCTGATTTGGTATGCTTATCAAAAGAAAATCTTTGATTGGGGTCCTCAAAAGACCACTTTGAACTAAATTGATGTGGAGGGAATAATGAGCAAGTGCCTCATTATTCCCGCTATGCTAAAGTACTGAGAATACTGACACGTTGATTGATTATGCTTGAATTTTGGTTTGATCCTAAAGTTTCGATTGGCAAGAAATTGTTATTTCTTATTTTTATTGCAGCTGCATCCATAGCACTGTATTGGTACCAACCTTTAACACTGGACAATATCTTGTTGTTTGCAGGCTCAGGGATCATCTTTTTAATCTGTCGTTATTGCAAAGTACATTTTGCAGCAAAAAATCCAACAGGATTGCTTTATCGTCTGCTCACTTGGATTCCAATTGCGATTCTTTTAGCGCTTATTTTTAAAAATATGAATAATGGCGAAATTCTATTGCCAGGTGCACAAGGTATTGCCTTTATGGCTTTAGCGGTCTGTATTTTCTCACCACTATCGTTAATGAATCGGAATACGTCAGAATAAGTTAAGACTTTCCAACCCATTTTAATACACTAACGTCAGTTCGGGATAAACTTTGATATAAGTTATTGAAAAGATAGATCAGGCAAAGCGGAGTATTACCGTTTAAAAGTCAAATGTAAGGATTAACCTTCGGTTCGACCTACTTTTCTTTCGGGAAAAGTAGGCAAAACCATTTGTCAGTCGCCAACTCGACAGATACTATCAAGTACCTAATATATCGCAAAAACAGTATATTACAGATGTAGTCCTGCCTCGAACAATGCGACTGACGTTTCCGCGTATCAGATAGTTGGAAACATATCTTATATCGAACTCAGGTTACACTAAAATTTTATTTTTATGCACTTATTCATAAATATAGAATAAGCTTTACTCAAGCTCATGATGACAACTCCATATGTTAGATTTTTGGTATTCAGAACGTTGCACACGACAAACTAAATTGATCGTTTCAATCATCACCTGTGCCATCATTTATTATTGTTCTAGCTTTGAGAAACTCAGTCCAATCTTTACCTTATTCAGCTTGATGATTGGAGTGAGCATTCATGTGCTTAGAAAAATAAGCATTAAACTTGCAACAACATCTTCTTCTTTAAGTCGATTTAAACTTTTATTTTTCGTATTTCCAATCTTCGCTTTCTTATGTTTAGTCTTCTTCTTACCAAACACACATAAGCTATTTACTGCGATTCAAGCTTTGGGATTTGTGGCTTTAGGTTTATTCGTGCTTTCTATTTACGAAAGCCGCCAAAAACGCTTTGAATAAAAAAGGAAGCGGTTTTCTTAAATCGCTTCCTTTTTTATCTATATCAATCTATTTCACAGATTCAATTACAGTAGAAATCCATTTGCGCTGTAAGCTGTGTAACGCTTAGATTAATAGATTAAGCATTTAAACGATAATATTCATAAGTCACATTTGGATCTTTATATACATCATAACTACGCTGTCTAAAGTCTGAAACCCATTGTGAACCCGTAAACCCAGCAATATGTCCATAACGATGACGGCTGGTTCGGTTGATAATATAAATATCGCCTTCTTGAGGATTATCAAAATCAGGACGGATTTTCTTATAACCGATTTCTGTCAATGTGCTCCCCCAATCAGAAGCAGCTACGGGATGATCAGAAAAACGTGCGCCTGCTGATTGCAATGCGATACGTACATATCTTGCACAACGATGTGCTGTGGTGCTACGTGACATACTGACAAGCTTTTGAGTGAATTTTTCAATATCGATCAAGCTTTCTTGTTTAAAATCTTCAGTTTTATTTTTAAAGTTTTCTAATGCTTTGTTTTTTAAGTATTGTTCTGGTTGGAATGTATTATTTTGATTTTCCGATCGTATTTGAATATGAACCGTGGGGCTCACGTATTCATTCATATTAACATTATGGTCGTAAATCATGCCTAATCCTCAAACTTCGCATCATGAATTGGTTAAAACACCCTTGTCTAAACCAATAACAACATTTCATAAGCAAAGCATACTAATAAGCGAAACTTAAAAAGTAGATTAAAAACATGTAAAAAAATATGTAAGTGTTAATAAATCTCATTTGTTATTTTTTAACTGACTGAAACCACTAGAATTGTCAGCATTCGCCATAAAGTTTAATTGGTTAAAAAATAACCACCCATCAAATGTAATCTAAGCCGTATCAGTCAAAAAATAAATCAATTGAATCAATAGCTTTTAATGTCAATTCAGTCACATTTTTAATTTTTAAAACAGGAAATTAATTCACTAACTCTGTCATTTTAAAATAAAAAAAACTTATCTCTACTACTTAAAATTTTCACTATTGAATGAAACTCAAGATCAGCAATCATCTCCGTTATAAAACTCTTTAGAAAAATCACACTTTCTTAAAATGTATGAAGTTGATTTCAATTCATGCTCATAACAGAAATTTCCAATATTTGAATACAATGTATTGATACAACATGATGACAATAAAAATAGGATGAAATGAGCCAGACTAAAATCAATCAGGCTTAATAAATTTGTCAGATTAGTATAAACTCGGATGTCATTTAGAAGCAGTGTGCATCCTTGTTAGAGAGATCAAATCTATCTCTCTTATTGCAACGACTCACCCTCAGATTGGAAAATTTATGAAAGCGTATTTAGACCTCTTACAACATATCCTAGACAATGGCGGTGACAAAGGTGATCGTACAGGTACGGGTACACGTTCTGTATTTGGTCATCAGATGCGTTTCGACCTTTCTAAAGGCTTTCCATTATTAACCACAAAAAAAGTGCATTTCCGTTCAATCGTGATCGAGCTACTGTGGTTTTTAAAAGGCGACACCAACGTTCAATATTTAAAAGACAACAAAGTTTCTATTTGGGATGAATGGTCGACTGCTGAACAAACTGCTCGTTTTGGACGTCCTGAAGGTGAATTAGGACCAGTCTATGGTCATCAATGGCGTAACTTTGGCGCAACCAAATTAGACAATGGTTTGTATGAAAATGATGGCTTTGATCAGATTCAATGGTTAATTAATGAAATCAAAACCAATCCAAACTCACGTCGTTTAATCGTTTCAGGATGGAATCCGAATGAAGCAGGTAATGTCGCATTACCGCCATGTCATACACTATTCCAATTCTTTGTTCAGGATGGAAAACTCTCTTGCCAACTGTACCAACGTAGCGCTGATGTTTTCTTAGGTGTACCGTTTAACATTGCCAGTTATGCCCTACTCACACACATGATTGCTCAGGTTTGTGGCTTAGGTGTAGGTGACTTTGTTTGGACAGGCGGTGATACGCATTTATATGTCAATCATTTTGAGCAAGCTCAACTCCAATTGACTCGTGACCCATTGCCATTGTGTCAATTAAAATTAAATCCTGAAATTACAGATATTTTTGATTTCAAATTTGAAGATATTGAAATTGTAGGTTATGAATCACATCCTGCGATTAAAGCTCCTGTAGCGGTTTAATACTGATTAATTACTCATTTAAGAATCTCCCCTAACCCCTCTTTAAAAAGAGGGGGAACTATTGAGAATCTAAAATAATTTTAGATTATTGATACTCCCTCCTTTGAAAAAGGTGAGGAGCATACTCCGCAAGGGGGAGGATTTAAAAATGCTTAACTGATCAGCATTACCTGTAGTAGTGTGACTTTATACAGAATAATTTTATAAAAACACCTACACAGCTCCCTTGAGTAACGGGAGTTTATGTAGGATGAGAAAGAGTACGTTATGGCATTTAAAAATTTTGAAATTGTGCATGTGGTTGCCATGGATCAACAACACTGCATTGGCAAAGGCAATGACCTACCTTGGCATATTTCAGCTGACCTCAAGCACTTTAAAGAAATCACTCAAGGTGGTGTCGTGGTCATGGGTCGTAAAACGCTCGAATCTATGGGTCGTGCGCTACCAAAACGTGTGAATTGGGTCATTACTCGTGATACCAACTGGTCATGTGACGGTGTAAAAACAGCGCATAGTATTGAAGATGCTTTAGAACTCGCAATCCCAGATGTGCAAGCTTCGGAAAAACCTGACAGCATTTTTATTATTGGTGGTGGTGAAATTTTTAAACAAACCATGACAATTGCAGACCGTTTAGAGCTCACCCATGTCGAACTCGATGTACAAGGTGATGCACACTACCCTGAAATTCCAAAAGAATTTAAAAAAGTTGCCAGCGAATCACATATCGATGACAAAACAGGCATTGCATTTGAGTTCGCAACTTATCAAAAATAAGGGTAATCTTGTTCCATCTCAATAAAAATGACTCACTATGCAGAGCCTTGGCAAAAAACCTTTCTTTCCAACTTTAGGAATGTTTTTCGTACATTCCTTCTTTAGTCTTTTTGTCATTTTCAGCTCTGTTTGGTTCTGCTTTGCCATTTGGATTCAACAACCTTTGGGGCAAATTTTTAGCTCTATTTTGATCATCATTTGGATTGGCTTTGCACTGAGTGTTTTAGGGTTCTACTTCACACAAAAAATTCTTAATCGTAAAACTGACTGCTTAATTTATCTCTTGGCTTTTATTGTCAGTTTATTGTGGTATTTCAATATTCCAGCACAACAAAATCGACAATGGAGCCCTGATGTTTCTAGGATTTTCAGCCATCAACAGCAAGGCAATTTAGTCACCATTCACAATGTTCGAAACTTCAATTGGCATTCAGAAAATCAATATGATGAACACTGGGATACTCGTACTTATAATTTAGATCACATCACTGGGGTAAACATCATTACCTCGTATTGGATGGGGCCTGAAATCGCTCACACCTTAGTCAGTTTCAACTTCTCAGATCAAAAACCACTGGTATTTTCAATTGAAACTCGCAAAGAAAAAACTGAAAGTTTCTCTGCAATTGGTGGTTTTTTTAGAAAATATGAACTCAGTTTGATTGCTGCTGATGAAAAGGATATTGTCTATACACGCAGCAATATTCGTGGTGAACAGGTTTATTTTTTCCCAGTCAAAATGCCAAAATCTGAAATGAAAGCGCTTTTTGAAGAATACTTAATGAAATCAGACCAATTGGCGAAAACACCAAAATGGTATAACACTTTAACCAGTAACTGTACGACCTTGGTTTTTGACATGGTTCAGGCCATTTCACCTCAAAAGCTTCCAATAGACTACCGTTTATTTGCTTCAGGTTATTTGCCCAATTACCTTTACGATCTTGGTGCTTTAAACCAACAATGGACAATGAAGCAATGGTATGACAAAGCGCACATTAACCCACGAACCGCAGAGTTTGCTCATTTTAAATACCAAAACAGCACTAACTTTTCAAAAGTGGTTCGCTTTGGTTTGCCTCAAGAGCAAGCGCAATAAAATGATTTTGTAATTTAGTTTGTGTATAAATTAAGATTCGGATATTTTTTATTTATATAAAACCATACGTTTAAAACAATTGAAATTAAAGAGAATACTTATGTTGAAATCTGCAATTGCGACCGCTTTAATCACCTCAACCTTACTGGTAGCAGGATGTACATCTATGCCAAGTCAGGACCAGCAAGCGAAGAATATCAGTTTATTGCAGAATAAAAATTGGGTCCTTACTTATATTGGTGCGACTGAGTATAAGGCGAATGCAGCTTCACGTACTGTACCCAATATTCAATTCGGATCAGATTTACGTGTCAGTGGTACAGATGGTTGTAATCGTTTAATGGGACTTTATGCAATCAAAGGAGAGCATATAAGTTTAGGTCAATTCGCATCAAGCAAAATGCTGTGCAAAGACATGCAACTTAGCAACAACTATAACGAAGCCCTCAATAAAGTGACCGCTTACCAAGTGTATGACAAAACGCTTAAGTTACTCGATAAACATGGCAATCGCCTATTGCAATACACAACCACGACACCATAAAGAACATAACACTCCATAGAGATTTGATTGAACAGGATTTTGAAACTCAGAATCTTGTTACGCTTTATGATCAATTTTATATGAGTAATTCACATAAATTTTCTATATTCTCAATAGTCAGTATTTATAAATAAAGGATGGCACAATGCAACAAGCACTTTTGGGTGGTGGATGTTTTTGGTGTACTGAATCTGTTTTTCTACAATTAAAAGGCGTAGAAAAAGTAGTAAGTGGTTATGCAGGCGGTGTCACCCAAGATCCAAGTTATGAAGACATTTGTACAGGTAATACTGGACATGCTGAAGTGATTTTGGTTGATTTTGATGAGACCCAAATTACTTTCAAACAATTACTTGATGTGTTTTTTGCAATCCATGATCCAACCACATTAAACCGTCAGGGCAATGATATTGGCACACAGTACCGCTCTGTTATTTATTATTTTAATGAACAACAAAAAGCTGAAGCTGAGCAATATATTGAGCAATTAAAAGCAGATGGCTTGCCAATCGTGACTGAACTTAGCCCAAGTCCAACATTCTATGCAGCCGAAGAATATCATCAAAATTTCTTCGCTAAAAATCCATCTCAAGGCTATTGCAACTTCTCGATTCCACCAAAACTTTTAAAGTTGCGAACGAAATTTCAAGATTTACTGAAATAACTTAACTCAAAAAATAAAATCATTGAGTAAAAAAAAAAGCGATCTTTGATAGATCGCTTTTTAATATCAAAATTTCATTCTATCTAAATAGAATGATGATTGAATTAATTATCACTCATAAAAGCCAAATCATTTAAACCTGCATCACTTGCACGAGACATCACTTGTGCAACTGTATCATAACGAGATTCTTTATCCGCTCTCAGCTGTACAGCTGGTTTTACTGGCTTTTGACCCGCTTCATCAAAGCGTTTTGACAGCTCATCAAGCGTAATAATTTGATCATTCCAAGCCACTTCACCTTGTTGATTAATACTAATCGTAATCGCTTCAGGTGGCGGTGCAAGCACTTCAGCCGTGGTCTTCGGTAAGGTTAATGGTATCGATGGGTTAGCAACGGTTGCTGTCACCAAAAAGATGATCATCAATACCAACATAATGTCGATCAGCGGAATGAGGTTCATCTCATTCATGCCAGAATCGTTGTCTTCTCCCAATTGAAAGCCCATTAAGCTTGACCTCCAACTAAACCATTTTGCGTAGATGCCGATTCAATTTTTTGAGTTGAAGAATCTTGTTGTAGCATCGTGTCAATCAACAAACCATGTGCATGGTCTTGTAGGTCATTTGACAATGTACGGTTAAAACGCACACAGATGTTATAAGCCAATACCGCAGGAATCGCTACCGCAAGACCTAAACCCGTCATGATCAGTGCTTCACCCACTGGGGTAGCCACTTGTGCTAAACCAGCTTGACCACTCTTACCTACAGCAACCAATGCATGGAAAATCCCCCACACTGTACCGAATAACCCGACAAACGGCGCAAGTGAAGCAATTGTTCCTAAAACAGAAACACCTTTTTCAGCATTGGCTTTTTCTACAGAAATTTGACGTAATAAAGCTTGTTCTGCAACTGCTTTACGCTGTTCAAAACCTAATGGCGCAAGCTTAGCTTTTAACGCACTCATTGCCTGAGTCAATTGAGCCTGAGCAATTTGCTTGAGTTGGCGAGTACCTAAAATACGCAAAATGAACACAGTCCACGTTGCGATAGACATTGCCAATAACACGAAATACAGTGTTTTACTGACTGCATCAGCATGTTGCCAATAAACTGAAAAGTTCATATAGAACTCCTATTATCTTGTAATCGGTGTTAAATCAAATGGTTGCTCTGCACTAATTGGGTAAGCGATACCATTTTCTTTATAAGGTTTAAATTTTGCATTACGAACTGAAGTTGAAACTTTACTGGTCAATTCAGGACTACAGCTTGAATTCTTTACACTGGCACTGGTTACACTACCCTTTTCATTGGCTTTAATTGAAATAACAACACGACAGCTACTTGTTAATTCACTTGATTTAAAACTCAATTTTGGAGATCGGCTCCATTGCACGCCACTTCCACCAATAGAAACACTTTTTGGAGAAGATTGTACTGGCTCAGCTACAGGTTCAGGTTTTGGATCTTGTACAGGTTCAGGCTTTGGTTTTGCTGTGATCTTTGTTGTCACTGTCGTTGAAACCACAGGTGCAGGTTCAGCTTTTACAGTTTTCTCTACAACTTTTTTAGTTTCAGCTTTTTTAACTTCAACCACTTTTTCCACTTTCTTAGGTGGAGGTAATTCTTTTTCAACAATCTTAACTTGTTTAGGTTTTGGTGGTTCTTTCGGCTTAGGAAGCTCTTTAGGCGGTGGTGGTTCTTTAATCTTAACAAATTTAACTTTTAACGGTTCTTTTTTGATTTGAGGTAATTCTGGTGCTTTCATTTGACTAACAGCCCAGAGAACACCGACATGACCAACGATTACAGCTAAAATAGCCGCAATAACTTTTTTCTTCATCGGTGGAGGCGTATGAAGTGGTGCTGTGGAAGAGTGACTCATAAGAATCTAAATACCTAAAACTGACTCAAACTACAAAACAAAGTATTTTCTAGATCAAGCGCATCGAATAGAACAACTAAAGTGCGTCAATGATAAATGAGAAGTGTTTTCATTTGCAACTACTTTTTCGTTGCTAATGATCGATTTTCCTAATCAAAAAAACAAAAAGGATGCTTTTAGCATCCTTTTCTTCCAATATTTTATACAATAATTTTCACGTATTATTCACATATTATTGAAATACAACAGTCTTATTTCCATCGACAATAATACGGTCTTCAAGATGCCATTTTACCGCTCTTGCCAAAACATTTCGCTCTACGTCTTGACCTAGTTCACGTAATTGTTCAACTGTAAAATCATGATTTACACGTTCTACATCTTGCTCAATAATCGGGCCTTGGTCTAAATCGGCAGTCACATAATGCGCTGTTGCACCAATCAACTTCACACCCTTTTCATACGCTTGCTTATACGGATTTGCGCCGACAAATGCAGGTAAGAATGAATGATGAATATTGATGATCTTCATTTCCCATTTTTGAACAAATTCTTCATCCAAAATTTGCATATAACGTGCAAGAACCAATAAATCATTGCCTTGCATCAATTCATCAATCTGCGCATATGCTTCACGTTTGTTCTCTTTATTCACAGGAACAACATAGAATGGAATACCGAAGTTCTCAACTGACTCACGTAAATCTTCGTGATTAGAAACCACCTGAGTAATTTCACACGGCAATCCACCACGAGAATGACGCCATAACAACTCAAGCAAAGCATGGTCAACTTTAGAAACTAAAATACCGACTTTTTTAGTATCGCTTACAAGCGCCAAACGCCACTGCATTGCATAACGCTCGGCAACATTCGTTGCAAAAGTTTGAAGCAAACTATCACGACGTGTTTGTAAATGATCCAATTCGAACTCAACACGCATAAAGTAACGTCCACCCTGAGCTTCTGTCGCATATTGATCAAGCGCAGTAATATTTGCGCCTTGATGATACAAAAAGCTCGATACAGCTTGCACGATACCGGGCTTGTCTTCACAAGTAATCAGTAAACGTGCTGTGTTGGCAGTAGTCATGTTCATGTTGATGGATATCACTTATAAGTTAACTTTAAAAACAGCCGAATATTCTAACGCTTTTTTAGCAGCTTTCAATCATCGTTGTAGATCAATCTTGCTGAATAGACGATAAACTGGCAAATAATTCAGAAGAACCAAAACTTTCTAATAAGCGTTCATAGGTTTCACGGCTTTCACCACGCAAATATGGGCCTTCTAAAAACACCATTTGTCGCAAAGCTTGCCAAATCCACTTTTCATCCAAATGATTTGAATCGCTCAAATGCCCAGACATATATAAGAAATTAGTCCAGTTGGTCAGTACGATCCAAATATTGATAATCAAAGCTTCGATTTCTGAAGGCGTCATTTGCATTAAGCCTGCTTCAACAAAGGCATGGTAAATTTTTTGCCCTTGTTGCATTACCTTGCCTGCAAAGCGTGGATAAATTTTCCTAAAATCTTCGTTATTTTCCACCAAATGATAAACATCACGATGTAAAAAGCGGAATTCCCATAATTGACTGCTTAAAACTTGGAAATAACGAATCTTATCGTTTGCATTGACTGCACGGTCATCGGGTAATGAGAGCATGTCTAAAGTTTCTTTTTGGTACTGCTCCATCAACTCTTTGATGATCTCTTGCTTGTTGCGAAAATGGTAATACAAATTCCCAGGACTAATCCCAAGCTCAGCAGCTATATGGTTTGTCGTGACAGAACGCTCACCACGTTCATTAAAAAGTTGCAGACTAATCTGCAAAATTCGGTCTTTCGTTTTTAAAGTTTTGGAGCTCGACATCCTATTACCATTTTTAACCGTTAGCGCAAGCTAAACATAAAGTGACTTGACTATTTAGAGTATTTACTCTAAAAAATATATTATATTAACCTATTCGTAAATGGTGCTTGTCATGAACAGTCATACAAAAACAAATTCAATGACTCCCTTTTCCCCTGAAATTCAACATATGCATGATGTTCTGCAACAACAGAAAGCTGCATATCAACGTTATCCTATGCCGACTGCAAAGGAACGTATTGAACGTCTAGCACGCTTGAAGAAAGTTCTCGTTAAATATCAAGATCAAATGGCAGAAGCAATTAATCAAGATTACGGTAACCGCTCATTCAGCGAGTCGAAAATCGGTGAGTTACTTACATGTTTAGAGCAAATTAAATATTATAGCAAGCATTTAACCGCTTGGATGAAACCATCTAAGCGTCACGTTTCTATGTTACACCAACCTGCTAAAGCATGGGTACAATATCAACCTTTGGGTGTGATTGGGATAATTGCACCATGGAATTACCCATTATTGCTTTCAGTAGGTCCTTTAATTTGCGCATTAGCTGCGGGTAACCACGCCATGATCAAAATTTCAAGCGCATCTGCAAATTTTGGTATTGTTCTAGAAAATGCGTTATCTGAAGCTTTCCCTCAAGAACTTGTAACAGTCATTAATGGCGGTGGGCAAGTTTCCGACGAATTTAGCCATTTGGCGTTTGATAAAATCATTTTCACTGGTTCAAGCAATGTCGGTAAAACCGTAATGGCTGCTGCATCTGAAAACCTTGTTCCTGTGATTTTAGAATTGGGTGGCAAATCACCTGTTATAGTGCATCCATCTAGTGATATGAAACTCGTTGCTGAACGTATTTCTTTTGGTAAATTATGGAATGCAGGTCAAACCTGTGTTGCACCTGACTATATTTTCTTACCTAAAGGTAAAACTGCAGAATTTATTGCAAGCTTTAAAGAAGCGGCAACAGCCATGTACCCAAGCTTACGTGATAATCAAGATTACACATCGATTATTAATGACAAACAATACAACCGTATTCAAGGCTATTTAGAAGATGCACGCCAACAAGGTGCACAACTGACTGAGCTTAATCCTAAAAATGAAGATTTAGCACCTGTTCGTAAAATTGCACCTACATTCGTTACAGGCGTGCTACCGACCATGGATCTCATGAAGAATGAAATCTTCGGCCCAGTTCTTCCGATCATGGAATATGATCAAATAGACGATGTTATTGACTTTATTAATAGCAGACCACGTCCACTTGCATTATACTACTTCGACTTTGACGATGCTCGCGCAGAGTATGTTGCTCAACGTACACATTCTGGGCACTTTGGTCAAAATGCAGTAGTTACCCATGTTGCACAAGACGACCTACCATTTGGAGGCGTTGGTGCATCAGGAATGGGGAAATATCACGGTCCGGAAGGTTTCTTTAGTTTATCGCATGAGCGTTCAATGATGTCTATTCCTAAGCTATTCAGCTTGAAATTCATCTTGCCACCGTACGATAAACCTTTAAATAAAATTTTAGAGAAAGCCTTTCTCCGCTAACTGATCAAGGCATGAGCTATCGATATAGTTCATGCTACGTTTTTGTCGATTCCGCTTGTCTTTTAAGCGGAATTTTGATATAAAACGCCCCTTGAATGAATTCAATCCGTTTTATTTTGACTGGCCATACAGATTTGCTGTTGGCTAAATCAATGGAGTTACACCATGTCTAAGGTTTGCCAAGTTACCGGCAAGCGTCCAGTCGTTGGTAACAACGTCTCACACGCCAACAACAAAACTAAACGCCGGTTCGAGCCGAACCTGCATCACCACCGTTTCTGGTTAGAAAGCGAAAAGCGTTTTGTACGTCTTCGCTTAACCACTAAAGGTATGCGTATTATCGACAAATTGGGCATTGAAAAGGTTGTTGCTGACCTACGTGCTCAAGGTCAAAAGATCTAAGGAGTCTGAACCATGCGTGATAAAATTCGCCTAGTTTCTACTGCTGGTACAGGTTATTTCTATACCACGACTAAGAACAAACGTACTATGCCGGAAAAAATGGAAATCAAAAAATTTGATCCAAAAATCCGTCAGCACGTAATTTTCAAAGAAGCTAAAATTAAATAATTTTAGTTTTCTTAAAAAATACGACCCATTTGGGTCGTTTTTTTTGCCTTTTTTTTATTCAAGTTGTTAAAATTCTCAGAGTTTTCTTTTGGCACTGTTTGTGCTTTTAGTTGTTTTTATTAATTCCTCCAATTTTTAAGGAGTGTTTAGTGCCTCATGATGTAGATTTGATCATTTTACTTGCAGTTGGTTTTGGTATAGCACTTGTTTTTGGCTATATCGCTGCACGGCTACGTCTTCCACCTTTAATTGGGTACTTAATCGCAGGAATTATCATCAGTCCCAACACCCCAGGGGTTGTTGCAGATATAACACTGGCAAATCAGCTTGCTGAGTTGGGAGTCATGTTCCTGATGTTCGGCGTAGGAATGCATTTTTCATTAAATGATCTGATGCAAGTCCGACGAATTGCTTTACCCGGTGCAATTCTACAAATTGCAGTCGCAACACTCTTGGGTATGGCTGTATCTCTATTTTGGGGATGGAGTTTCGGATCAGCCCTCGTATTCGGTCTGAGTTTATCGTGTGCCAGTACCGTTGTCTTACTTAAAGCACTCGGAGATAAAGGTTTACTCAACTCTGTGAATGGCAAAATTGCAGTGGGTTGGCTTTTAGTCGAAGACTTGGTCATGGTCTTAGTTCTCGTACTATTACCTGCAACGGCTGTATTGCTAGGTGGACATACAATTGTTGGACACGAATCTGATCAAAACATTTGGTTAACACTGGGCATCACACTCTTAAAAGTGACAGGCTTTATTGCCTTCATGCTGATTATTGGCAAACGTTTAGTGCCTATGATCATGCAATACGTCGCTCGTTTAGGTTCTAGAGAGCTTTTCACTTTAACCGTCGTTGCAGCAGCAGTATCGATTGCCTATGGCTCATACGCGATCTTTGGCGTTTCTATGGCATTGGGTGCATTCTTTGCTGGGATGGTGGTGAAAGAATCCGACTTCAGTCATCGTGCTGAAGAAGAAACTTTACCTTTGAGAGAAGTGTTTTCAATTCTGTTCTTTATTTCAGTGGGAATGTTATTTGACCCAAGAATCATTGTTGAACAACCTTTACATATTCTTGCTGTCATCGCCATTATCATGATTGGTAAAACTATTGCTGCGATGGCTTTGGTTCTATTCTTTCGTTATCCGATTAATACTGCACTTACCGTTGGTGCGAGTTTGGCGCAAATTGGTGAATTCTCATTTATTTTAGCGACACTAGGGCTGTCACTCGGCTTATTGACCCCAGAAGCACAGAACTTAATTTTAGCAGGCGCATTATTCTCGATTACGCTCAATTCATTTCTATTCTCAGCCATTGAACCTGTTCAAAATTGGATTCGTGAGCGTTCGCATTTGGCTCGCTTACTTGAACGTAGTGGTGACCCATTGGCCATGCTTCCAGATGAAGTCGACCAAGATTACTTACGTGATCAAGTAGTGATTGTTGGGTATGGGGAAGTTGGACGGCGTATCACCAAAGCCTTGATGCAGAATGATATTAAAGTCGTTATTGCTGAAGAAAATCGTGAAATCGTTGAAAAACTGCGTGAAAAAGATGTTGCTGCTGTTTCTGGTCGTGCAACTGAACCAAGTGTATTGATTCAAGCGCACATTCAACATGCACGTTTGCTGATCATTTCACCAATGGATATTTTAGATATTCATAAAATTGTGGATACAGCAAAATTACTCAACCCACAAATTCAGGTCTTGGTGTGTGCTGAAAATAAAGAAGAAGCTGAGATCATTCGTGCGGATGCAATCGGTGATGTCTATTATGCAAAAGAAGAAATGGCGAAAAATATGACCAATCATATTTTAAATCAAATCCAACTTGCACATCAGCATGAACCAACGCATTGATTTAAGCTAAGAAACAAAAAACGCACTCTTAAGTGCGTTTTGTTTTATTTATTTTATCAAACTTTAAATTAGCTCAGATACTGCGGTTGTTCATCTACAACTTCCGCATGCCACTCATTGGATTGCTTTTCAAGCAAGCCAAATAAAGCAGCTTGAATCATCTGTTGAGCAATCATTGGTGTCTGATCACCAAGCAACGCTTTCACTTCTTCATTAAACTGAATAGTGACTAAAGGCTCATTTTCAGAACCTGCATTGCGTAGAGCCAACTCCCCGCCTTCGAGTTGAACCAACTCTAAAATTGCTTCTTGATTCCCAAATAACTCTTTTAACTGTTCAATAGACATAAACCCTCCATGCTCAACATGGGGCAAAATGCCGAATGCATTTTGCATCTTGTAGATATTTTATATAGTCATTTAAAACAAAATTTCAAGTAAAACCAATCAAAAAGATCAGAATTCAACCATTTCGTTACGAAAACCATCTATAAGTTGGGTTAAATCACGATGCCATTCTCTTAAAATTTTAGTATCAGGCAACCACGCTTGTGGTGTTTGAGTGACTTTGATAATTAGATTTGAAGAGGTTTCATCTTCAGGCTCGGGTGCACTTGGTTCTGGGGCATACTGACAAAGACGATACGCTCTTTTAAGTTCTGCAATAAATCCGTCTTGAGCTAATTTTTGCATCACCAATACTTCGGGTGAAACTTGCCCTTTTGCCGCCATGTTTTCTTCAATTGATTTCAGTGTTGGAGCAAAATCATTTAAACGGTAATAACGTACCAATTCTTGCAAAAATGCCAAAATCCCACCATGTAAGTGGAATACAGCAGCTTCACGGTGTGCCTGAGCTTGTTGAACATTTTCAGATTGCTCTGCTTGCACACATGCAAGGCGTGCAAAATAAAGTTTTTGATTGGTACGGTCTGCATGAAAGCGAGCTACACGTGACATGAAAGTTCCCTAAGGTTTTGGCATCTATTACAAGCTTAGCTTAATCTTTATTTCACTAAAATCACAATAAATTTTACTCAAGATCGACATCAATAGAATATATTTTTCGTTTTGCAGTGACTTCAACAAATTTTTCTATTGGACGAACATTGCTGATCACCCATGCCCAATAGCCTTCTTCCCAATATGAAGCTGCTGCTAACGCTAATTCATTTTCTGTCCAGAGATGAACAGATTCAATATCAACAATGGCGACAGCTCGTCCAATTTCCTCATCTTGATCTTGGATTAAATAATTTTTATTTTCTACGATGAGTAAATCTTTAAGCGGTAAAGACTCAGGTCGCCATGAGCGAATTTCTAATATCTTTTTACCTTCAGAAATCCATTGTCCAGCAGGAGCAACAATGGACAAAGCTTGGTATGTTCTTTTCATTTTTCATCCAATAAAAAGGAGCAATTTCTGCTCCTTTTACATCAACACATTCACACAGCAGTTAAGCTTCTGGCTTCTCATCCGCAGCTTTAACTCGAATACCATGTCCATGCAAACGTAAAGTATTCAAAGCTTTAATCGCTTTTACTGCTTCACGACCATGTGGCATTTCAACAAAAGCAAAACCTTTCGATTTTCCCGTTGCAGCATCTAATACCAAAGTACATGAATCCACAGTACCGTATTGCTTAAACAATTCAAGTAATTCTGCTTCTGTCACTGTACGTTCTAAACTACGAACTAAAATTTTCATCTCACAACCTTAAACATAAAATAGGCAAAAAACATCAAAAAGCACTCGCCTACTCTACTTTTTGAATGAAAAACATAATAATGCTAGTTTAATCTAGATCTATACCAAAATCTAAATTAATCGCCTGACGTTCGATGAGCGCACTTTTTACAGTTTGCTGACGTTGTTTATAATGCGTTTCAGTCGTGCATAAGTTTCGTGTTAAATCATTCAGAAAATAACTTTCAATATGACGACCTTGATCATCTGTCTGACTATGCGCCCAAAAACTTAAATTTTGTTTGGTCAGAATTAATTCATTCTGTGCACGTGTTAACGCCACATAAAGCACACGGCGCTCTTCCTCAACTTCATCAAAATCACCTTGCGCACGTGCATGAGGATATTGCCCTGCTGACACATTCGCCACATAACACACTTTTTGCTCTGTACCTTTGGCAGAATGAATGGTGATTAAAGTGACGACATCATCTTGCGATTGACGTTCAATTTCACTAATCGATACTGGATCAAGCACGTATTCCTCTAAAAATTCACTCAATTGTGAATGTTTAGATGCCAGTTGCTTAACTAGGTCAAAATCCCCGACCCGTTTATGCCAATCTTTCTTGGCATAATTTTCTTCAAGTTGATTGAGAATGGCTTCCACACCCAATTTTACACACGCTTCAACTTCGGTTTTTAATACACTCATTTGCTTCATGATCAGCAAAGTATTTTCGGGAATACGACCAAACTTTTCGAGTTTTTCTGTGATTTTTTCTATATCAGGTTCATGTAATAATTGCAGTGCAAGTTTACTCGCACCGACATCACCCACACCATTCCATAACGTTAAAAAACGCATCCACGCAATATCATCCAATGGATTGGCAATAACACGCAATAAACTCAGTAAATCTTTGACATGCGCTGTTTCTAACAGTTTCATTCCACCAATAAAACGATAAGGTACATTGCCTTGAATAAACGCTGCCTCAATATGACGTGCAGCAAATGCTGAACGAACCAATACCATATGTTCATTCCATGCAGAACCTTCGAGTAAATGACGCTCTTTTATATCAATCGCAATCCACTTCGCTTCATCAAATTCATTTGGAAACACATGCATACGAGGCTTAATACCGTCTCCACGATAAGCTTCTAATTTTTTATCGTAATGAATCGGGCTTTGGTCAAGCAACCAATTGGATAAATCTAAAATTTCTTGAGTTGAACGATAATTTTTTTCTAATTTGAAAATCTGCGCATCAGGCACACGCTCTTTAAAGTGATGAATATTTTCGAAATCTGCACCACGAAAACCGTAAATCGATTGTGCATCATCTCCCACACAGAAGAGCGAAGTTTGATCTTTTAATGGTTCAAGGATCGCCCATTGTAATGGGTTGGTATCTTGCATTTCATCAACAAGCATGTGCTGACACAGTGAAGCAACATAATCCACTAAGCCTGTTGATTGCGCCAAAGCGGAAGCGACCACTGCTAAAATATCATCATAATCTAGGAATGAACGGGCACGTTTTCGAGCTTCGTACTCTTTCATGATTTCAGCAATCTGATCTTTATATTCCAAAAATTCAGGATGTTGCTTTTCTAAAGCAAGTCTGAGTTTTTGACGCGTATTTCGAGCAAAAGAATATAAATCACATAGCTCTTTAGGTTTCGGTAATGCATTTGGATTCTTTTTATCATCTTTACCACGAAGAAGACGAAACATCATCAATTGATCATCACGATCAATAATTGAAAATTGCTCCAAACCAAATGCTTTAGGCGCACGGCGTAGTAAATACATACAAAAGGTATGGAATGTTGAAGCGCGTAAGCCTTTGGCTTGATCACCTAAAGCCAATTCTACACGTGCCACAATTTCACTTGCAGAACGACGAGTAAAAGTTAAGATTTGAATTTTGTTGGCAGGCACACCTTGATCGATCAAGTATGCAGCTCTAGCCACGATGGTTTTGGTTTTACCACAACCTGCCCCTGCAAGTACCAAGCTATGTTTTGATTCTGTTGTTGCAGCTTGTTTTTGTTGCGGGTTTAATTCATTGATCAGGTTGGCTAAACTCATTTTCACTCATCATTTTGTGGATGGCGCTAGTTTAACAGAGCTTGCCGACGATATCAGAATTTCATCGTTTCTTCGTATATGGTTTCACAATCAATCTGGCATGCTTAATTAAAGCTCTTTTACGATAGCATTGTTATTTCAAAGTTATTTCAAAATAAGAAATTCTATATTCCAAACAATAAAATCTTGTACTAAACGATAAAAATAAGTACATTAATTGAACACTTAAATATTTAAAATCAATTTATTACTTCAATAAAATGATGGCAATTAAATAGAAAATTAAAGCAAACAATAGAAGGTTCTGATCAATGTCGTATCGTTTCACACATACTGCTTTTTTACTACTCGCGAGTTCAATTGTGCTGACTCAAAACGTTCAAGCAACTGAAGATGCTGTACCCATGACCAGTACTGAATGCTTACAAGACATCGACTTTACTGCTCAATTTTTATTGGAAAATGATGCAGGTATTCGTGCACAAAAATGGACTGCCTACCCTGAAAATATTCAACACATTCTGAATACTCAAAAAGAAAAAGCAGCCCAAGTTCAAACGGTAAAACAATGCCAAGATATTGCTAAACCTTTTCTCCAAGCCATTCGTAAAGGACATCTTTGGTTAAGTAATCAATCAATTTCAGAATCTATTCATGAAAGCTCCACACCACAACAAGATGATTTAGTCACAACAAAAAAACTATCAGACTCGACCACTTATATTTTCATTCCTTCTTTTGGGCTCTCAATAAAAGATCAACTTGAAAAAATTATAAAAAACAATCAAGACAATCTACTCAATGCACAATATATAGTTTTAGATTTACGCAAAAATACTGGCGGATTCGATACGTCTGCAGAACCACTTTATTCAATTTTGGGAGAAGCAGAATATTGGAGTGAAGTCCCTCAGATTTATACATCAACGGTAACGATACAAGCTTGGAAAGAATTAGAAGCAGGAATTCCTGACCCCGATTCAAAGAAAATGCTCAATCAAATGATTAAGAAGATGGAGTCCAATAAAAATGGCTGGATTGGTTTAATGGATAATAAAGAAGTAAGCCAAAAAATATCAGGCAAAGATGTTTTATCAACACCACAAAAAGTTGTTGTATTAATTGATGAGGACTGTGGTAGTTCATGTGAAGAATTGGTCAAAACCATTCGACAAAATCCTCGAGTGGTAACGATGGGCAGAAATACTTTTGGTGCATTAGATGCGTCTAATGTCAGAGATGTGCCTATGCCATCTAAGAAGCTCTCTATAAACTACGCCACCACTTATGTACATCGTCGTTTGGGACAAGAAATTGATAATATTGGTATTCCGCCCAATATCAAATTACCGATGCCTAAAGATCTGCAAGCTTATGATGATGAAGTGAAGTTTGCACAAAAATATTTAGAGAAAAATTTGTAATTTTTATTTTTCAAAAGATTTGAGCATTTTTCAATTATTTGATTTTTGAAAATGCTCAAATTGATGAATAACGACTTAATCATTACTTATAAATACGAATCGTTTTTGAATCAACAACTTGGTATTTTAACCCCAGTTTTTGAGTCGTCATTTCAAGATAAGCGAGAAAATTTTGATCTCTTAAATTGATAGCAAAACTTTGTTTAGTATCAATATTCTTATCAATGATCACTTTGATTCCTTTTTCACCTTCAATTAAATATGCCATGGTTTGAATGGTATTATCTGCAAAACGAAAAGAAGTTTTATTGCCTTGATTTAAATAGTTTTGCACATCTTGTGTCACATCTGCCCATACCAAACTAAAGCTCTGAATACCAAGCAATAAGGCTCCTAAAATTATTCTTTTCATATATTCCTCTCAGTTCATTATTTTAAAAGTCGCGCCACATTCTCACAGGTTCTTTCCAAATTTTTCTCACCATTTTTTAAAGCGGTCTGCAAATCACATGCACCATCAACAATACCAAAAATAGCGGTAAATCCTTCGGTATAGAGTTCTTCAATTCCCTGACCAATATAACCTGCACAGGCAATCACAGGTTTATTCAAACGTTTTGCCACTTGAGCGACACCAAAAGGCGTTTTACCAAATTTGGTTTGAAAATCAATACCACCTTCACCAGTAAATACATAATCTGCTTGAGCAATCTTTTCAGCGAGTTGCGTTTCTTCAATCATTATTTCAACACCTGAACGGATTTTCGCAGTTGCAAAAACCATCAGACCAAACCCTAAACCACCTGCGGCTCCCGCTCCTGCAATATTTTTGACATCGATATTGAGTTGTCGTTTTACAAGATCGGCAAAATAATTCAGATTGCGATCTAAAATTTCCACCATTTCAGGATGAGCACCTTTCTGTGGTGCAAACACATGCGATGCACCATTTTCACCACATAAAGGATTATTCACATCACTGGCTATAATGATTTCAGTTTGAGCCAAACGGGGATCTAATTTAGAAAGATCAATCGTGCAAATTTGATCAAGATGACCACCACCTTGTTCAACCATTTGACCATTTCGATCTAAAAATTTCACCCCCAATGCCTGTGCCATGCCTGCACCTGCATCATTGGTGACACTACCACCTAAACCAATAATAATTTTTAAGGCACCGTGATCCAATGC
Organism: Acinetobacter sp. P8-3-8; assembly: GCF_000214135.1. Lineage (GTDB taxonomy): Bacteria > Pseudomonadota > Gammaproteobacteria > Pseudomonadales > Moraxellaceae > Acinetobacter. The sequence continues at coordinate 27,257 of NZ_AFIE01000019.1, read as the reverse complement.
AGCCTTGATCATTTCTCCCGTACCAAATGTACTGGTCAATAAAGGGTTACGTTGTGATTTTTCAATGAGATGAATACCATTTGCCATCGCCATTTCAATGACAGCGGTTTTATCAGTATCAATAAATCCAAAATAGGAATCTATTTTTTGATGAATGAATGGGCCTGAAACTTGAATCTGAATTTTCCTGCCTTGCCTTGCGGTAATTAAGGCATCGACTGTACCCTCACCACCATCTGCCATTGGAACATGGATAAATTGAGCATTCGGAATCGCTTTTTGAATACCTCGCTGCATTGCACTACATGCTTGCTCTGCGGTCATGCTTTCTTTAAAAGAATCAGGTGCTAAAATAAAGGTTTTCATCGTCCAGCATTTTTATCAAACTTATTTTATTAATAACATGATTTCTTAGTCACGACGTTGTTCTTTTTTACTCAAATATCGTTTTTCTTCACTTCGTAGATATAAATAGCATGCGATTATCATCAGCAGTGCAAAGAACCCAAGAATCATACCTATCCCAAAATCAATACGAATACCATCCTGCTTTAATTCTTCAGCCATGAAAAATACGATGCTCGCCATAGCAGAGAGAATGAAAGAAATTTTATAGCTTTTATTCATGATTATTTTTATGCGTAAACTAAACAAAGTGAGATTCATTTTACAGATAAAATCATTCTGAACAATAATTCTCACTTCAAAATAGGTTGTATATGGAACGTGTAAATTTAGGTAAAACTGCTCCTGAACTTTATAAAGCGGTATTAGAACTCGAAAATCTATCTATGCAAAAGGTTAAGCAAGCTGGGCTCGATATTGGCTTCTCTCACTTACTCAAACTCAGAGCTTCACAAATTAACCAATGTGCCTTCTGTGTACGCATGCATACGCAAGACGCAATTAAAGCAGGCGAATCAATGGAACGTATTGCCTTGATCAGTGCTTGGCATGAAAGTGGCTATTTTTCAGAAAAAGAACGTGCTTCATTGATTTTAATTGAAGAAATTACTTTAATTGCCAATCAACATTTCCCAGACTCAGCTTATCAAGACGCTGCAAAAGTATTATCCGAAGCTGAAATTACTGCAATTGAATGGGTTGCGATTGTGATTAACGCATGGAATCGTATTGCCATTTCAAGCCAATATGCTGTTCATCCATAAGCAACGATTAAGTACATCATCTGAAAAATACAAGAAATCCAACCTTAAAAATAAGCTCGTTAAATTAACAAAGGAGTCTGAATTAGACTCCTTTCGTTTTACTACTTTTCTATACTCATCATTGTGTATTAGGAATGGCTTGCAGGTGGAATTTGTTTGATTGCTGCTGCAAAAGTGAGATAATTCACCCCCTGGAATAGGATATCGATACCTAAGAACATACCTAATACCCAAAATGGTGAGTCAGGTGATGCAAGTATGATTGCACCTGTTGCTAAAGTGAGTAGACCTGAAAATAATGTCCACCCCCAGCCTGACATTGGCTTTAAAATAAATGCATTAAAGATTCGAATAAAGCCGCCGATCAATAAAGCAATCGCCAATAAATTTGTTAATACCACAGCAGTAGTAATCGGTGATTTAAACGCATAATAGCCTGCGATAAAATACAACACAGCAAACAATGCCCAAAGCCAGCGAAAACCACCATCAAAAATTTTAAATGCCGCAATCAGGTGCAATACACCACCCACCATCATCAATACACCAAAGAGAACCACAACGGTCAATGTCGCCATTCCCAACGAGGCAAGTAAAACCAATCCAAAGATCACCAATAATGCCCCGAGTAGCAGATACCATTTGCGATTTTCATGTAACTGGTGACGAACCAAATCATTTCCAACTGTACGCATCTTCTTCTCTTGGTTGTTATTCATTAATTTATTGTTGATCTAATTCACTTTTTTGTCTGTATAGAATCTGCATCTAAACCAAAATAAAGCATTGCTTTACTCTGGTGATCAGATACGCATAAAACAATGTTTATTTCGCCCATCCCATTTCTTGCGCAGTCACACGGCTAATCATAGTGTCGTGCAAATTGTTCGGTATTTTGCTCTTAGTTTGAGAAAGTGGAATATACCCTCCCATAATTTCAGCACGTTTTTGTGGATATAAAGGTTTTTGCTCAGGATTGGCATAACCGAGTGGATAAATTGGCTGTCCTGTTGCACGATCATATTTATCTTTTGCACCAAAAGTATGTAGCAACTCATGTACCAAAACCACTTGATTGGTTTCAATTTGCTTATGAGATGCAAATAAGTTCACCATGCCAATACGACCACGTTCTAGCGCAGTAGAATGTTTTAAGGTTTTGTGAATTTGAGGATCATAATAATTCAGATACAAAGTTACTGATGGCGATCCATCCATACCTTCATGTTGATTCCACGCATAAAATCTGAATTTTAAACTCCACAGAATATTATCCAAAGCACTTGGTTGCTCAGGAACTTTCGGGGGAAGTGCTTTGAGTTCTCTGCCGAGTCGAAAGTGGAATGCAACAGGTTGTCCTCGAAACTCTTTAGACTGGGTTTGTAAATAGTTTTGGATTTCATCTAAATCATGACTAGAAATTTGCTGAATATAGCGTGATGTACTTGCTTGACCATCTGCATTAATCGGATGAAGCAACACCAGAATTGGCTTAGACCAATCTTGATTCATCTCTCGCCAAGCATTCACACCGACAATCAATAAAATTGCCAATAAAATAATAACTCTAATCGTTTTCCACATTTCAACCTCAATCATAATGAGATAATGTTGCGCCAATAATAAAAATTAATATTTATTAAATTTTCAATAGAGCTTCTGGTTGTTTTAATACAAAATTTTCCCAAACATAATCATAAAGCTTTTTCTGATTTAAATATGCAGCCAATGCTTTTGCCTCAGATAAGTTACACCATTTATAATCAGTATGTTCATCATTTAGAACCACAGTTTGATTTTTCTCACAAAATCCTACAAATGCAGGAATCATTTCAATCACATTCTGACTCGCTTCATAAAATTGTTCTAAATAATCTGCACTAAATAATTGTTGAACTTGAATACTTGTTTCTTCACGAATTTCACGCAGAATAGCCTGACTTGCGGTTTCATCTGCTTCGACTTTGCCAGCAACATGACACCAAAAACCACCTTTTACACGCTTCATCAATAAGATTTTTAATTCACCATCTATTTCAGATAATAAAACTGCGGATACCGCAATCGAACGAATTGGAATCATTTTCAAACTAAACTTATTTTTATGAAATGACCTTTATCATATAAAAAATGCCCACCAATGTGAGCATTTTTTAGCAATTATTTTAAAGCTTAGGCTTCAACCCATTTACCGTCTTGATAAACCAATGACCATTTGGTCTGTTTACCTTCAGGCGTTTCCGAACCAATATATTGTGCTTGGTTTTTACGACTGAATTTCACCAATGTAGGATTGCCTTCTGGATCTTCATCAGGTGCATTCAAAATAAACTGATACTTCGGATCAAGTTGATCTGCAACTGAACGTAATTCAGCAACTTTTGGTGCACGAGTTTCACGAACTTTCGGGAACTTACTTGCTGCCAAGAACAGACCTGCTGCACCATCACGCAGTACAAAGAAGTCATCATGCTTGGTTGAACGTAAGTGTTCCATTTTGATCGGGTCTACACGTGGCGGCGCAGGCTGACCATTTTTCAAGACTTTACGAGTATTGTCACAGCTCATACATGCGAAATATGGACCAAAACGACCTGTTTTCAACTGCATTTCGCCATCACATTTGTCACATGGAATGGTTGGGCCATCATAACCCTTGATTTTGAACTCACCTTCTTCAAGCTCATAACCATCACAGTCAGGGTTATTACCACAAATATGTAGCTTACGACCGCCATCGATCACATAACTATCCATTGCAGTACCACACACTGGACAACGTTTTTTCGACATTAGATCAGCGGTTTCAGCACCATCATCATCTGAAAGTACAGCCAATGATTCAACTGGTGTCAGGTTCAACGTACCTTTACAGCGTTCTTTAGGTGGTAAGTTATAACCAGAACATCCAAGGAACACACCTGTTGTTCCAGTACGAATCTGCATTGGACGCTCACATTCTTTACAATGTACAGCGGACACTTCGACAGGTAAATTACGGCGCATGCCATCTTCACCCTGAGCAGTCGTTAGACGTTTTTTGAAGTCACCATAGAAACTGTCTAAAAGTTCTTTCCAATTGCGCTGACCATCTGCAACTTTATCCAATTGTCCTTCTAAATCTGCGGTAAACGCATAATTCATCAGATTATTGAAGTTTTCATCTAGACGGTCTGTGACGATTTCACCCATCTTTTCAGCAAAAAGACGACGATTATCCAGCTTCACATAACCACGATCTTGAATAGTAGAAATAATTGCAGCATAAGTCGATGGGCGACCAATACCACGTTTTTCCAATTCTTTGACCAAAGATGCTTCAGTAAAACGTGCAGGCGGTTTGGTAAAGTGTTGTGATGGATCAAGTTTTTCAAGTTTCAGTACTTCACCAACTTTTACAGCAGGTAAAAGCACATCATCATCAGATTTGTTCTGACCACGAACTTTAGTAAAACCATCAAATACAAGCGTACGACCTTTGGCTTTCAGCTCTACACCATTCGCATCGACCAAAATCGTTGATGATAGATATTCCGCAGGTGTCATTTGACATGCAACAAACTGACGCCAAATTAAATCATAAAGACGTTGAGCATCACGTTCGACACCCACCAAACTGTCGCCTTTTAATGCCACATTGGATGGACGAATCGCTTCATGGGCTTCTTGAGCATTGGCTTTATTACCATAATGATTTGGCTTGGCAGGTAAGTATTTTGCACCAAACTCAGTTTCGATATGGGTGCGTACCATATTGACAGCATCATTACTTAAAAATGTTGAGTCAGTACGCATATAGGTAATAAAACCCGCTTCATACAAACGTTGTGCAAGCATCATGGTTTTCTTAACGGAATAACCTAAACGCGTACTTGCCGCTTGTTGAAGTGTTGATGTGATATAAGGTGCACTTGGATTAACCTTGGTTGGTTTGTCCTCACGTGTTGCAACTTTATATTCAGCATCATTCAAAATATTTAATAAAGCATCTGTTTGCGCTTTATTCTGTAATTTTAAAGTCTTACCATTTTGTTTAACGGCTTCTAAGCGAATATCATCTTTCTTAGACTTGGTATCTGCAAAAACCTGCCAATATTCTTCAGGAATAAAAGCACGGATTTCACGTTCACGCTCTACCACCAGTTTCACTGCAACGGATTGCACACGACCAGCAGATAGACCACGTGCAATTTTTTCCCACAATAATGGCGAGATCATAAAGCCAACAACACGATCTAAGAAACGACGTGCTTGTTGTGCATTGACTTTATCAATATCTAAACGAGCTGGATGTTTAAATGCATCTTGAATGGCGTTTTTGGTGATTTCGTTAAACACGACACGTTGATAACGTGAATCATCTCCACCAATGACTTCTTTTAAATGCCAAGCAATGGCTTCCCCTTCACGGTCCAAGTCCGTTGCGAGATAGACCTCGTCAACTTGCGAAGCAAGCTTTTTCAGTTCAGCAACGACATGTTCTTTGCCTGGTAGCACTTCATAGTGTGCTTTCCAGTTATGTTCAGGGTCTACGCCCATACGATTGACCAAAGCTGTTTGTGCTTTTTCAGCCTTCTGTTCTTCGGTCAATTTAGTACGGGTAACAGGCTTTTTTTCTGCCGATTTACTTGAACCACCTGTAGGTAAATCACGAACATGACCTACCGATGACTTCACAATATAATCTGAGCCTAAATATTTATTGATGGTTTTCGCTTTTGCAGGCGACTCCACAATCACTAAGGCACGTTTTTTCCCAGCATTAGGAGAGTCTGCTGTAGTGCTTTTGGATGTTGTGGACCGAGGAGCTTTCGCCATAATGAACCAATTATCCTTTGTTTATGAAATTAAAATTCAGCCAAATTAAGTAAAAGTGCTTTCATATCATCAAGTTGTGTCGCTCTTAGGTCTACTTCTTCATCCCAATACATGCCGACACAGTTTGCTTGCATATCAATAGCATAAATACCTTTTAATGCAATGGGAAAATCATTAAATTTCTCATCACCTTGGATGATCTTTAACTTTGAATCTTCAACCCTTGCACGCATCAAAGGCAAGCGAGCTTCTGGAATAAGTACACTGTAATATGCCACCATACTCGCTCTCTTTTCTGTTGCCATCGGAACTTTTGTCCACTCTGGCGCAGCCACTAAACGAGGGTGTAAACCCATTTTACGAGCTTTCTCTCGCATTAAACCTAATGCTTTTTCTCTAGGGCTTACGCGTAAGCCAAAAATTGAGCCCAATACGAAAATAATAATAATGAGCGCAACCCAAAGACCCGTGTGTTCCATTCGTTCACCTTTTATTGCCTATATTAGAGTTGCATAAGCTGAATATAAAACGCAAGTTTGTCAGATAAATTAATTTGCACATACAATTCAGCGCTATGAAACAAAACTTATAATAACCAACTGAAATAATTGATTATTCATAAGTAAAAATAATGCTAATTTAACTCAATTTTCAATTCAATATTTTTAAGAATAAAGACTAAACGATTTAAAAAATGCAGTTTAATCGATTCCCCAAACAAAAATATAGCGTTAATTTCACTAAATAATGATGACAAATTCAGTTTTATTACTGCATAGTTCTGATCAAAAATACAAAATAAAATCAGTTCAAATACATTTCATGACTATATACAACTTCATGACCATTCCAGTAAATATAGCCTTTTTCAATCAGCTCTTTGAGCAATAAACGAATATCAGACTTCGGAAATAACTGTTCCAATACGTCTCTTAATTCATAAATATCTTTGGGTTTATTATTTTTCAGTTCATTCAATTTACGAATGACTTCCATCTGCATTGGGTCAATTTTTTCAAAATTTTTAAACAGTGCATTTTGCGCATGTTCAACAGTATGCTGTTGAGCGACGTCATTTAGATCCTGTTGAGCATTTTGCTTTAAACTTTCTAAGATTTGATCAATCTTTTCGACCTTCATTTTAGGTCGAGCTTTGACATCTATATCCGTTTCACTTGATGATTCTGCTTGTTCAAGCTGTAAAGTGATCCATTGTTTTAATACTTTTTTTCGAAATGAAACTTGCTGATCAAAACGTTTTACAATTTTTAAGTTAATTAACATTCCAACCAAATGTTGTGCTTTTTCTGGCATGACATGTAAAACATTGCCAATAGAATTTCTTAACTTTTCAACAGTATTTGGCTTACCTGACATATTACCTAAAGCATCGCAATACTTTTTCACCAATTGTAAATAGGGTTTTTCTTGAATTGTGGCAGGACTTGGAATATTCAATGTATGGTGTTGTGCGTCTGTGTCAGACTGGGTTTGAATCAAACTACAACTTAAATCTGAACCACATAAAAGATCGATGAGCATTTCACTATCAGGCATTGCAGAAATCACTTCGATATGTGTTTCCGATGCCAAAAGTGCCATCAACTGCCCAACGACAACAGCATATTCAAATTCTTTTTGTGTGGCTTTTGCCGTTTCTAAAATTACGATTTGTCCACTACTCACCCAACTGGAAAATTCTGTTAAATCTTCTAGTGAATATTGAAAATGACCATCGCAATTAAACAGATATAAAGTTGGATAATGCTCAACAATATCTCTCAGCATTTTTGCTGATGGCATATTATTTTCAAGATCAAGTAAAACGACTTTATTCTGCATGGTTAAAGAATTTGCTATTTATCGAAAGTGAAGCATTACAACGAGCTTTCAGTAAAAGGTCAAATAGAAATATAAAATAAACCGACAAATTACATCCTATTTCCACAGATTCAACCCATATTTAGCCTGTATTCAGCCCTTCAAATGCACATAAAAATTCAGAATGTATTAATAATGTGGCGGACGATTGGTCATTGGGTCAAATGCTGCAATACCTTCTGACAAATCTGAAGATTCCACACGTTGATATAATAATTGCATTTGTTTTTTTAAATCAGCAAGTTCTAGGCTTTGTTGAACCACTTGATCATTTAATTGTTCGACTAAATCATCTAAAAATGCAATTCGGACTTGCAAATCTTCTATGGGTGCGGAAAATGACGCCTGATCATCAAGATTTTTATGTTTAGTCATTTTAAGTCCTCATTTGGGATGTTTAGGAAACAGTATGGCCTATATTACGTTAAGGGATGTCCAACTCGCGTTTGGTGGACCTGCCCTGCTCGACGGCGCAAACTTCAATTTAGAACGTGGCGAGCGAGTCTGTTTGATTGGTCGTAACGGTGAAGGTAAGTCTACTTTACTCAAGCTTATTGAGGGAAGTTTATTGCCCGATCGTGGTGAAATTGCGTTACAAAACGGAATCACCATTTCCATGCTTGCTCAGGATGTCCCAATGGACTCGGGTAAAGTTGCAGACATCGTTGCTGAAGGTGCGGGTGAAGCAGCTCAGGTGCTTAAAGAATACCACGAAGCAAGTGATGCATGTGTGTTGGGCGATATGGACGCTTGTGACCGTATGGGAAATCTACAACATAAGTTAGATCTCCTCGATGGTTGGGCTTTAGAAACCAAAGTCAATTCAATTTTAAGCAAAATGGGTTTAGACCCTGAAGCTGATCTTGCAGATTTATCGGGTGGTCGTAAACGTCGTGTACTTTTAGCACGTGCATTACTGACTCAACCTGATGTGTTATTACTGGATGAGCCAACCAACCATTTGGACGTTGAAAGTATTGAGTGGTTAGAAAAATTCTTGCTCGATCAAAATAATTTAACATTACTTTTTATTTCGCATGACCGTTCATTTGTAGACAGTATTGCGACCCGAATTGTTGAACTTGATCGTGGTACTTTGCGCAGCTATGAAGGTAACTATTCACGTTATCTTGAATTAAAAGCAATGCAAATGGAAGCCGAAGAAAAGCAAAATGCTTTATTTGATAAACGCTTAGCTGAGGAAGAGGTTTGGATTCGTCAGGGTATTAAAGCACGTCGTACACGTAATGAAGGTCGTGTTCGCGCACTCAAAGACTTACGTGAAGAATCGAAAGCCCGTCGTTCACAGCAAGGCAAAGTGAGCATGGCAACACAAGATGCGAATCGCTCTGGTAAATTGGTCTTTGATATTGAACACTTAAGTGTCGCTTTTGGCGATAATGCACCTATTATCAATGATTTCTCAGCTTTAGTTTTACGTGGCGATCGTATTGGTTTAGTGGGTGATAACGGTGTTGGTAAGACAACATTAGTCAAAGCAATTTTAGGCGAGCTTGAGCATGGTGGCTCTGTGAAAACAGGTACACAGCTTGAAGTGGCTTATTTTGACCAATTACGTAATGCTTTAGACCTTGAAAAATCAGTCATGGCAAACGTTTCGGAAGGTTCTGACTTTGTGGATGTGAATGGTGGCCGCCGTCATATTTACAGCTATTTACAAGACTTTTTGTTCTCTCCTGAACGTGCTCGTACACCTGTAAAAGCACTTTCTGGTGGTGAGCGTAATCGTATTCTTTTAGCAAAATTATTGCTTAAACCATCCAATTTAATTGTGATGGACGAACCAACCAACGACTTGGATATGGTGACTTTAGAATTACTTGAAGAAATGTTGAGTGGTTATAAGGGAACATTATTATTGATTTCACATGACCGTGCCTTTATGGACAACGTTGTGACATCTACTTGGGTCTTTGATGGCAAAGGTAATATTGATGAATACATTGGTGGTTATCAAGATTATTTAGAACAACGCCCTGATCAGAAAGTTGTTGATCAAAAGAGTGATGTAAAAAAAGCCATTGCTAAAGCAGAAGCCGCGGCTGCACCTGTAGAAGTTGCAAGCAAAAAAGTTAAATTAAGCTATAAAGATCAACGTGCTTTAGAGCAACTTCCTGCGGAAATGGAAGCACTTGAAAAAGAGCAAGCTCAAATTAATGAATTACTTGCGGACGGTTCTTTATTCGTTTCAGATGCAGACAAAGCAATGAAGCTATCTGCGCGCTTAACTGAGATTGATGATTCGCTCATGGAAAAACTTGAGCGCTGGGAAGAGTTAGAAAACCTCAGCAAAGGTTAATTGATACTTCTTTAAAAACTCCGCCATCGTGCGGAGTTTTTTTACAACGATGAATAGTGAAAATAAGGAATCTTTCTAGCGAATACATTCTCACACTTAAATATTTTCAGAAATAATTAAGTTTAAACTCAGTAACAAAACCGAGCTGTATTATTCAAACAAACCTTAAACGAATTTTAAAATTTCTCAAGATTTACCATACAATTCAAATCTTACAAAAATTCATTTCATTCCAAATATTTAACTCTACATTTGCTCCATGATCTTTCCACACAAATCATTGAATATAAGACGATCGAATCTAGTTCAGATCTCGAACTTTTTAAAAGAGAAGCACCATGAAAAAAGTAACATCACTTCTTATCGCAGCATTCACTACAGCAGTTTTTGCGGGTTCAGCAATGGCAGCAACACCTGCACAACACACAGATAAAGTCGCATCACAGAAAATGGCAACACATAAAAGCCAAAAACAACATCAAGTAAAACATGCTAAAAAGCATAATATGACCAAAACAGCATCGAAAAAAACAGAGGATCAAGCGCCAGCAGCGAAATAATAAACCGAATGCATCACATCTCTCAAATTAGAAGCTACATCTGCGATGTGGCTTTTAATTCTATATGATTCAAAAATTTAGTCTTTTCAGATTTTAGAGTGTAAGCATCTTATTCAAACCTGAAATCAAAGCGCATAGGAACATAGCGAAGGCCTCGATTGATAATGACGTCGCTTATTGCTTTAAACCCAAACTTTTCATATACCACTTGAGCATTGCAACTAGAATTCACTGTACATTCTAAACTTTGATTTTCTAAACTCGGATGTTCTGAACCATGCTTTTGAATAAGTTGGTTTAAAACAAATTCCCACATTGCTCGACCTATACCCTTTCCTTGAAAAGATTGATTCACAAAGAAATGAATCAAATGTGCAGGCTGCTTATATGCAATAACACCTATTATTTTGTGATTATTCTCATAAACAAAATAGTCAACCTCACTATTTTCAATAAAGCGTTGAATCATATGAGTTGTAAATAGCTGCCGACCATTTTGATCAACTGCAAATTCATCAATAAACGGGGCGATTAAAGCTGTAATTTGATCTATATCACTTGATGTTGCTGTTCTAATCTTCATTTTTATTCACACTTTAAACTGTTATATTTTCTATAGAACCTACAAAACGAATGCTATTTCAAACCTAATTTCGCAATAGGTTTCATCAACCACAACGACATTTTTCTTAATAACATATCAAAAAATTGCTGTTGTAAAATCCAACAGGTCATCATAGACAACCCAATACACACGATGATTTCAATCAAAATATGACTATCTAATTTCCAATATTTTGAAATAAAAATAACCACAAAACCATGGAGTAAATAAACAGGTAAAGTATTTGTACCAAGTTTAAGAAAACGAGATTGGAACAATTTGATGACAGCGAAAATAGTCACGATCCCCAAGCTTGAAATTGCCATACAACCCAAGCGCATCAGAGTACCGTCAAATGCACTGACTTTAAGTTGTTGATAACTTAAACTTCCATACAACCAGAATTGATTGATTTGGCTCAAATAAACAAAACTAACAATGCCGAATAAAATCAATAATCCAAAGCATTCTGCATAACGAATTGATCGAATATTTTGAATGATTGCTTTGCCATAAACAGCACCAATCACGAAAAACGATAAGAACGTAAAGATTCGCCCAATAGAATATTGATAATTATTCCAAGGGCTTAAACCAATACACAATGCCAAAATCAAAGCAATCCATACTGCAAATTTAGTTTTGATCAGAAAATGCGTCAGCGCTGTCCAAACCATCATGCCAAGCAAATACCACAAAATCCAATAGGGTCTTTCAAATAGGTTCCAATTGATTTGAAATGTACCTGTCCAAATTGCATCAAAAGCAGGAAATAAAATCTGAAATGGAATATATAGTGAGATAAAAAATAAAATATTTTTCATCCAGTTTTTATCTTTAAACAGCATGCCTGAAATAAAAATAAATGCAGGCATATGCACAAAGTAAATTGTCCCCAATACTGTATGCGCAACAGGATCGCTCCAGCCGACCATTCTTTCTAAAAAATGCCCCAATACCACAAGAAAGATCAGAACAGCCTTACTGGTATCTAAATAAGTATCTCTCATGGTTATATTTTTCTATTTAAACAAATTCAATTATATACCTAAAACTTGGAATTGATTTTGATCGACTTCAGCGAGTTGCTGACGATAGATTTTAAAATTTTCCAAATCAAAGCAGACAAAATTAATTTCAGCCAAGCTTTCCGCATCTTGCATATATTCGATCACAGCTTTAATCGCAATTTTAGCGGCTTGATGTTTTGGAAAATGATAAACCCCTGTTGAAATATTCGGGAATGCAACAGTAGCCAATTGATGTTTTTCTGCAAGTTTCAAGCTGTTTAAATATGCACTTTCCAACAATTCATTTTCATCGTCTTGCCCATCATGCCAAGTAGGGCCTACCGTATGAATCACAAAACGACTGGGTAATGTTCCTGCGGAAGTAATGACAGCTTGTCCGACAGCACAACCTCCTTGCCTTGCTCTTATTTTTTGACAATCTTCTAATATTTGGGAGCCCCCTTTACGATGAATCGCTCCATCAACTCCACCACCGCCTAATAAAGAAGTATTGGCAGCATTTACAATCGCATCTACTTTTTGAATCGTAATATCACCTTGAATCAAACGTAGCGTTTTCATTTTCAATATCCTTGTTATTTGTTATCTATTTCAATGCATCGCATTGATTTCATCATACGTTTCAAATACAAACAAGCTCACCATCTATCGAATTGCACTCATCCATAATGCAATTTTCTACTTTAATCAGGTTCATGCTACACTTCTTTCAGTCTTAACTTAGCCAAATTTACAAAATTGCTATGAGCAAAAAGCATCAATACGAACCTGGAGAATTTTATTGGGCATTCTTACAGCCCAAATACTGGGGAATCTGGATTGCCATCGTATTTTTAATGATACTTGCCATCTTGCCATGGGCGATTCAACATCGTTTGGCAACAGTGTTAGGCAATATTGCGTTTAATCGCCTTAAATCACGGCGCAAAACTACGATACGCAACCTAGAAGTCTGTTTTCCAGAATGGTCTACTGAACAAGTCATTGAAAATTCACGCCAAGTTTTTATTGATCAGATGATTGGTGTTTTTGAAACGCTCAATGCATGGTATTCACCAAAATGGTTTAAAAATCGTGTCAGCATTGAAGGTTTAGAACATATCACCCATGCTCAACAACAAGGCAAAGGTGTTCTATTGCTTGGAACACATAGCACCATGCTCGATGCAGGTGGTTATTTATGTGCGCAATTCTTTGAACCTGATGTGGTTTATCGTCCACAAAATAATCCGCTTTTAGATATGTTGATCTATCGTTGTCGTGCAACCATTTATAAAGCGCAAATTGATCATGATGATATGCGTGGGTTGATTCGCCACTTAAAAGAAGGTGATGCGATTTGGTACAGCCCAGATCAAGATTTTGGTTTAAAACAAGGGGTGATGGCGCCATTTTTTGGTACGCCTGCGGCAACTGTTACAGCACATCGTCGTTTATTGAAAATATCGAAAGCTGTCGCTATTCCACTTTATTTTTATCGTGATGGTGATATTAAAAATCCTAAATATCATGTCTTGATTGAACCAGCCGTTGATCCTTTACCGAGTGAAGATGAATTAGATGATGCTATTCGTGTGAATAAAATCATTGAAAATCAGCTTCGTATCGCACCAACGCAATATATGTGGTTTCATCGTCGTTTTAAGACACGTCCTCAAGGTTACGAAAAGATTTATTAAATTGAATTGGTTTAATTTGCTCGAACTGAGCTAGGTGTACAAAAATCGAATGCATAGCTTTCTGTTTTTATCACTGTAACTTGTTTTTATCACTGTAAGTTTTGTGATCGTCATATTAGAGATCTTTTGAATTTTCAATACTTCATAAAAACACAACCCGAGTTCTGCATCCTGCAAAACTCGGGCCTATGAGGTTGTGCTTTCGTGTCTTATTCTTATTTTATTTGGTGATCCATTCCAACATCAAATCCATGATGATTATTCCATCAGCTTCGTCTTCCTTAGCGGGACTCTTCCTTTCCCAATCCGTTTGCCGATGAGTAAAGATTAAGCCCAAATGCATTGTGATACTATCCGCTTAGAGACTAAATCCATGTAAGCTATTTCTTACAAATGTCAGAAATTACAAGTCATTATTGTCTAACAATTTCAGTCAGATCTATAAGGTTTTGTTATTTCATCCGTCACTCTTTTTTCTTCTTTCTCAGCTTTTTCAATTCCTTCTTGAATCGCTTGTTGCGCTTCTTCTTCATCCTCATCTGACTGCTCTAATTCTTCTTGAATCTGTTCAAAAACTCTACCTGTCTGCAAAACCACATAAATTGGAAAATGATCAGATCCAATATGCGGTAGACGTTCCATATGTACTAGAGCAAAATCTGTACTATGAAATAAATGATCTAAAGACCATCTCAAGAATCGATAATCTGCATGAAAAGTATTGATATATCGGCGTCCAACACGAGGATCAAGCAGACCACTAATTCGTTGAAATAATCGAGTAGTACGTGACCATGCAACATCATTCAAATCCCCCATCACGATAGAACTTTCATCTAAGTCTTTAATTTGATCTCCGATGATGAGTAATTCAGCATCACGTAATGTGGAATCTTTGGCTTCAGTTGGACTCGGTGGTTTAGGATGCAAGCAATAAAGTTGTACAGGCTGCCCAGAACGTAAAATAACAGTCGTATGAATAGAAGGAATTTCATCACTCAAAATAAATTTAACATCGGTATCCACCAGTTTTAACTTGCTGTAGAGGTGCATGCCATATAAATTGTCCAAAGGCACAGGTACACGATATGGATAGTGACGTTCAATTTTAGTAAGTTGATTTTGCCAAGTTTGGTCTGTCTCTAATGTCAGCACAATATCTGGTTGATGTTTTTCAATTTGCTCAATCAACAAATGATATTGCTGATTTGGAGTGAGTACATTTGAAACAATAACCGAAATTTGTTGATCGCTATTCAATTGATGTTTTTCAACTTGTTTAACTTGTTTTTTCCATAAGAAGGTATAAGGCAAAACCATTTTCAATTGAAATGCCAACGCTGCGATGAGAAAAAGTAAAATAATTTCTCGGCTTAAATCCCACGGCGTTTTCCAAAATAATAAAAAGGATAAAGCAATAATACCCAATGCCAAAATTTGTAATCTTGGAAAATCTGCACCACGAAACCACCATTCATCACGAGGAATCAGTGACCAAAAACTTAGCCAAATCACAATACCTGCCAACACTTCAATCCAAATCATATTTTGTCACTCTTATATTCTTAATTTTTTATTCATTCATAAATTAATATCAATTTTGCATGTATCATAAACAAGATATATTGCACAATATAGTTGTGTTTTCATTGTGTATGCTATTGCAGTTACACGCCCTTTTGATACACTCAAGCCCCTTTTATTTTTTAACGCACCGAGGCAAAGTGACATGAAAGTAGGTCTGGTCGGTTGGCGCGGGATGGTTGGTTCCGTCCTTATGCAACGTATGGTTGAAGAGAATGATTTTGCTCATTTTGAGCCGTTCTATTTCTCTACCAGTAATGCAGGTGGTGAAGCCCCTGCTTTTGGTGGTAAAACTGCTCCAGCACTTATGGAAGCGACGGACATTACCAGTCTGAAGCAAATGGATGTCATTATTACCTGCCAAGGTGGCGATTATACATCTGAAGTTTTCCCAAAGCTAAAAGCTGAAGGTTGGAATGGTTACTGGATCGATGCTGCATCTACATTACGTATGGATGATGAAGCGATTATCGTACTTGATCCTGTGAACTTAAATGTGATCAAAGATGGTTTAGTCAATGGCACTAAAACATTTGTTGGTGGTAACTGTACAGTTTCATTGATGTTGATGGGTATGGGTTCATTATTCCAACAAAACTTAGTGGAATGGATGACTGCGATGACTTACCAAGCGGCTTCTGGCGCTGGTGCGCAGAATATGCGTGAGTTAATCACAGGTATGGGTTATTTGTATAACAATACCAAAGACTTACTAGATGACCCTCGTTCAGCTATTTTAGATATTGATGGTAAAATTGCTGAGTTACAACGTGGCGAAGGCTTCCCTTCTGCAAACTTTGGTGTGCCTTTAGCTGGTTCATTGATTCCTTATATCGACAAGCAGCTTGAAAATGGTCAATCGAAGGAAGAATGGAAAGGTCAAGTTGAAACCAACAAGATTTTAAGCAATTCTCAAATCGTTCCTATTGATGGTCACTGTGTCCGTATTGGTGCAATGCGTTGCCATTCTCAAGCTTTAACATTGAAATTGAAGAAAGATGTACCGCTTGATGAAATTGAAGACATGATTCGTCAGTCTAATCAATGGGCAAAAGTGGTTCCAAATACTCGTGAAGCATCAATGACTGATCTTACTCCAGTCGCGGTAACAGGAACTTTATCTGTACCTGTAGGTCGTTTACGTAAGCTCAATATGGGTAAAGAGTATTTAGGCGCTTTCACTGTAGGTGACCAACTTCTTTGGGGTGCAGCTGAACCTTTACGTCGTATGTTGCGTATTTTAATTGACTATAAAAATAGTTAAAATCGCAAAAATAAGTGAAACATTAAATGAGCCGGTCTATCTTGATCGGCTTTTTTATGTAACTATATTTATGTAACTAGAGTGTTAATATTTTACATTTAGAATACAGCTAGGTATTGTATCATTCCAATGCCTTATACTTCGTCAGAGCAATGGATAGAGATGACTGTATATAACAAATTAAAAATCGCCATTTTAACCATCATGACTTCGCAAGCAGCGAGTGCAATCACGCTCACCCCTATTCAAATTCAATCTGGGTCTGGTGATTTATTGTATGCAGAAATGAAGTTTAGTAATGCAAATCCTAACGAAAAGATCGAAGTAGGTTTGGCGGATACAGAAGACATGATGAGTGTCGGATTTGCCAATCAACCGCCTGGGCATTTAAACTTCTATACACGACGTTCTAATGACGGTACTGGGGTAATTGTCATTACCTCATCTCGTCCAATGGTTGACGCTGAACTGAATATTTTATTAAAAGTAAAAGAAGGAAGTGCGACACATCTTCAACAAATAAAAACAGCTTTGACTCGTGGTCGCCCAAACCCTCCAACAGCTCAGCTCAATGCGACAAGGAATGAAAAGTTACTGACCCCTCAAATGATTGTCAGTGAGAAAGATATTGCACTCAATTTACCAAGCAGTACTTCATATCAGACGAATAGTGCTATCACTACATCTACGCCAAGCACTGTAAAATCGATATCATCTACAAACACTCAACGACCATTGGTCATTAGTGTTGCTACACCACCGACATTACAAAGTCTACAAAAAGCAGCAACTCAAGTCACAACGTCAAATCCAGTGACAACATCGAATAACAATAAGAGCAATACTCAAACAATTACCCAACAAGCAGTTGTAACGCCAGTAAATGCAACTCAGCCCATTCAAAACGTACAAAAAATGGAACAGAAACCAGAAGTAGCAACCATCAAACCTAAAGTTGAGACGGCTAAAACTGAAACTACAAAAGCCAAACCTGAAGTAACAAAGAGCGAATCAGAAAAACCTCAAACTGAGACAACTAAAACAGAAACTGCAAAAGCAGAACCAGCTAAAGTTAAAACTGAGACCGCCAAAACAGAACCTGCAAAAGCGAAACCTAAAACTGAAAATGCAAAAGCAGCACCATCAGCTAAACAACAAATCAAAAACAACAATAATGATCCAGGACATGTTGTACAAGCCAATGAATCATTATGGACAATTGCGTCAAGAATTGCCGCTGAAACACATCAAAGTATTCCAGAAGTCATGAAGCAGATTAAAGAAAATAATGCCAATGCCTTTATTCAGGGTGATATCAATCGTATTCGTCGTGGTGCTGCGTTAAATTTAGCAGCAAGCTATAAACAGACACCTCAAGTTAAATATAAGACACCGACTGCACCAATTACGACCCGAAAACAGTCAGGCTCTGCAAAGTATCGTTTAGATCAGGCTGAAATGAGTTTAATTGCTGATAATGAGCAAAATTCATCACAAGGTTCTGCAAAGAAAAATATACAGGCGAATCAGACAAATACTGAATTATCTACAAAAGTTATGACATCCCGTGAAAAAACGGTTAAATTACAGAATAAGGTGACTCAACTTGCTTCAGCTTTACAAGAAAAGAACCGACGAATTCAACTATTAAATGCTCGGCTTGCTCAGTTGCAACAGCAATTACAGCAACAAAATGTAAAACAGCCAAAGAGTTAGATTGTATTTAGGATATTGATTCATTGTACTCAATGAAGGGGAAATAAAATGTTGTTGTATGTGATTCCATTTATTTTACTATTGGTTGTTGCCATCGTTTTAAAAAAACGTGAAGACGCCAATAAAGAAAATACCAGTTCTAACGCAAGCAACAAAAAGAATAACAATAAAAAGACTGCGAAGAAAAATGTAGCACGTACTGCGCGCAGCACTACTTCTCAACGACAAACTGCTGTTGTTAAAGAAGATGTTATTATTCAACAAATAGCAAAACCTTTAAACCCTGAATTAAAAGCCAATATTGAAAAATTAATTGCGGCTAAAAATTATTTTTCTGCTGAAGCAAAAATCAACCAAGCATTAAATCAAGACAATGCACAACATGAACTTTATCTTTATTTAGTTGATATACATTTAGCGCAAAAAGATGAGTTTGCCGTTAATCAATTGATTAATCATATTCGCTCATTGGGTTTAGATGAAATCGTTGCACAAGCTGAAGATAAACAGAAAGCAGCTCAGGCAGAAAACCCAATTGAATCCATTGCATTTGAGCCAGCTACCTCGAATACAACCGAAACAAATAAGAATCATGCTGCTTTTGATGCTTTAATTGATCAACCAGCAACAACAGAACAACCAGCGCAAGATTCTCTTGAGTTTGTTACAACAGATGTTGATAACACCTCAAATGACTCACTAAAAGAACAAGTTCAACCTTTAGACTTTAACCTTGAATCAATCACTCAAAAAGAAACGAAGCCAACTGCTGATTTTTCTTTTGAAGCACCTGCACCTGTTGAAGAAACAAAAACCGCAACAATTGCACCTTTAGAATTTAGCTTTAGTCCAAACGAAACTGCCACGCCTATTGTAGATGACAAACCAGCAGTAGAAATTGCAACCGAATTCAAACTCGACTTTGCTGAACCAATCGTTACACCGCCAGTTGAAGAAAAAACTAGCGAAAGCGAAACAACTGTTACACATGCAAATGAATTAGAATTTACATTTACCCCGAACGAAGAAGTTGCAACGCAGCCAGCCTTTAGCTTTGATTTAGATCAGAAAACAGAGCAAGTAGAAACAACATCTCCAGTATTAAATTTTGAAACAGCACCCACTGCAACTGAAATCAGTGCAACTACTGATTCAAATGATCCGCTGATTCAAGCATTCCCTGAATTGGCTGAAGTGAATGAAATTCAATTAGATTTAGATCTTGCTCAGCAATACATTGATTTAGGTGCATATGCATCTGCACGTGAACTTCTTTCACAAAATGAATCAAAATATACGACCGAGCAACGTCAATTGTCTCAAACATTACTCAATCGAATAGCTTCTTAAATTTATTCGTTTTAAGATAAAGCAGTCATTCATGGCTGCTTTTTTATTATGAACAAAAAAATTGCTTTAATTTATATGGGGGGAACTTTTGGCTGTGTAGGTGAGCCTTTAGCACCGATGCCAGAAGCAGAATTTCTACCTCGACTACAACGCATACTTCCAACGCATCTTAAAATCGAGTGCTTTAAAGCTCCGAGTATCAAAGACAGTAGCGCATGTACTGCTTTAGATTGGCTTAAACTCATCCAGCAAATCCAAAGCCTGCAACTCCAAAACTTTCAACACTTTGTTGTGATTCACGGGACGGACACACTCAGTTATGCGGCAGCAACGCTTTCACGATTCCTTGCTGAATCTTGTCACGTGGTACTCACAGGGAGTCAATATCCTCTATTGAATCTTTCAGGTGAAAATACGCGTGAATTCACAGATGCTATTGATAATTTAAATACAGCATTAGAAGCAGTCATCAATCTCCCTGTAGGTGTCTATCTTGCCTTTTTCCACCAAGTGATGCATGCGCGAACTGTATTAAAAACCCATAGCACAGCACTTGATGCGTTTAAAGGACAGAAAGCGGATCAAGAAATGAATATTGATTCTCAGGTCATCAATGTACAACTTTCACATTTTGAAAAAGCCAAAACACTGAATATCATCAATTGGATGATGTTACCGATCGAACAAGAACAGCTCGCCAGTAATTTAGATTTAATTCTATCCAAGCCACCTCATTTTTTGATTATTCAAGCTTATGGTGTTGGTAATCTTGCTGTAAATGATCAAATTATCGAAAAAATTAAAGCATTACAACTCAACAATTGCCAAGTAATTTTAGCTACACAAGTCCCATTAGGTGGCATAGATCAACGCTATGCAGTGAGTCAGTGGATTAAAGATTCAAAGATTTTGGTCAGTGATGCACTGAGTCAAGCAGATCTTTATGCCAAAATCCTCAAAATTTATTTACAATACCCAACTTCGGAACAATGGCATGACCATTGGTATGATCGTCCTGAATAGAGGTTTTTATGCAACGCTTTGCAATTGGTATTGAGTTTTGTGGCATTCGTTATAAGGGTTGGCAAACTCAACAAGCAGGTGTGCGAAGCATTCAGGAAACGATGGAAAAGGTGCTGAGTAAAATTGCGGATGAACCGATTATTTTACACGGTGCAGGTCGCACGGATGCAGGTGTACATGCGACCAATATGGTGGCGCATTTTGATACCAATGCAATCCGCCCAATGCGTGGTTGGCTCATGGGTTCAAATAGCCAATTACCGAAAGACATTTCCATCCAATGGATTAAGGAAATGGATCACGATTTCCATGCTCGTTTTAAAGCGCAAGCACGGCGTTATCGTTATGTGGTGTACCAATCTGCAAATCGCCCTGCTTTACTCCATAAACAGGTGACACATGCATTCTATCCACTCGATGTAGATAAGATGATTAAAGCTGCTCAGAAATTTGAAGGTACACATAATTTTGAAAGCTTCCGTGCTGCGGCATGCCAATCGAATCAACCTGTTCGCCATGTTAAGCACTGCCGCTTAATTCGCCATGGTAATTATTTGGTTTTAGATATTCAAGCTGATGGTTTCTTACATCACATGGTGCGCAACATCATGGGTTGCTTATTGGAAATCGGTCAAGGGATGTATGAGGTGGATCATATCGATCAAATCTTTGCGGCTGAAGACCGTAAGGCTGCGGGAATCACTGCACCACCAGATGGCTTGTATTTCATCCATGCTGATTATCCTGAGCAATTTGAATTGCCGAAAACGCCTTTAGGGCCACATTGGCTGAATATGCCTGAGTAATTTATTTTAGAATTCTTGCCTCACCCTTCCATTTCAAAAAGTGGAATTCCTCCCTTTTACATAGGGAGGTTAGAGGAGATTTCTCAACGTTGCTTACGCTTTCTATATTCCACTGGCGTTTCATTGGTCCAACGTTTAAATGCACGATAGAAGGTACTTGGCTCAGAAAAACCTGTTAAATAAACAATACGTTCTACGCTTTCATTGGTATTTGCCAATAATTTCTTAGCCAAACGACAACGATAGTCAGAAAGAATTTGCTGGAAACTGGTATTTGCTTCAGAAAGCTGAGTACGTAAACGACGTGGTGTAATGCTGAGTTGTGCTGCAACCGTTTCAAGTGTGGTTTCACCACTTTCTAAAGTTGAACCTATAGCACGGCGTACTTCACCTACAAGGTCATAACGAGCAAGTTCTTGTAACTTTTCCAAAGCCAACTGCTCATGTAGCTGTAATAGCTCAGGTTCAGCTTGCCACAATGGATAATCTAAAATCGATGGATCAAAATACAAACGTGTTTCTTTCTGCCCTAAACTAACAGGACATTCGTAAACACGGAAATATTCTGCATCGGAAGCACCTTGGCTGAAATTGAAGTCGATATAAATCGGTTCAAAACGCCCTTCAGTAATAAATTTAAAAAACCGTAAAATGCCTGAAAGTGCGCATTCTGAGAAATGACGATTAACAATATTATCTCCCCAAGGCTGTTCACCATTGGTTAAATAACAACGCCCATTATCATCAATCACGAGGCTCGCATGAAAAGCATCACTAATTAAACGTTGATAGGCCAAAGCTCGCTTGAGCCCTTCACCAAAGTTTTCACTTGAAATAAACAAGTGTTCAATCACTTGGCCTCGATAAAGAGGTAAATGCTCACCGAGATGTAACCCGATGTCAGGATCATGGCTCACTTCCTCAGCCGCTGTCCAAAAAGCATATTGTGCATTAAGCGGAGTACGTGCATTTTGATCAACTTGATTTAATGTCACTCCCGCCTTGGATAATATTTCTTCTGTCGGCAATCCTGCACGACGGATCGCTTGATAGCCTAATCGTAAAACAACCGAAGCATCAGTTAGCTGACTCACGCAGTGCCCTTCCTTGTATGTTATTCATTTATACTTAAATCATCAGATTTAGATTACAGTCGATTGGCTAAACTGACAATATTTATCCGCTTTTTTTTGTAGAAATTGTTTAACAATATGTTCGCCTATTTTCAAGTCATCTGCGGCCTTGTAAAGTCGAATAATCTTGTCTTTCTATAAAAAATTGCCTATAATTTGCGCCTTTCCAATTTGATCATCAGGTAGGCTATGGCCAATAAAGAGGAACTTATCGAGTTCGAAGGCGTTGTCACCGAAACGCTTCCTAATACTATGTTCCGTGTACGTCTAGAAAACGGTCACGAAGTGATTGCTCACATTTCTGGTAAAATGCGTAAACACTATATTCGTATTTTAACTGGCGACAGTGTTAAAGTCGAAATGACACCATATGACTTAACAAAAGGTCGTATTACTTATCGTGCACGCTAAGTTTTAGCGGAAGCAAAAGCCACTTTGAGGTGGCTTTTTCATTCTCACGATCATTCTTATTCTGCTCATCGATCGATTGCTATCGTTTAGCAAGCCATTTTTTCACACTCTAAAACTTGAATACTTCATCATTGATGATGTTTTTCAATTCTTTAGGTGACATTTTAAATTGATTAAAGTTAAAGCAATGATTGATTCTAAAGCATAAACTTTATCTATCTCCTTTCTTCCTTATGTCTGAAAATATTGAAGTCAATTTTATTGATGAATGATTCAATTCATTTTCAGTGCAGATCATTCAATATTTTCATATTCTGCTAAAGACTTGAAGTCAAAATATCCAACTCTATAGACTACGCCCGTTTGTCTATTCTTCAGCATTCACATTAACTGTAATTTGTTTATTTATTGCACTCAGACTACACTATTTAGCAATAGAGTGATATGCCTTGGAGTGCGACGATGAAGTTAACTCAACAGCTTTTAGTGGCAATGTCTTTTTCAGTCCTTTTAGCAGGATGCCAAACAAGTACAACTCGGCAAGTCAATTTAGATGAATATTTACAACAATTTATTGGCTCTAGCAGTTCAGACATTCAAAAGAACTTAGATTTTAAAGCATTGGGTTACCAAACCACCAAAGATGTACAAAGTAGCGACTCAATGCTCAGCTATACCATTCTCAGACCGCTGAGCATACCAATGGCTGGTAGCAATGCAACCGTAGGTACAAATGCGATGGGCGCGCCTGTGATTCGTTATGACACGACAGCAATCCCGACTTATGATATTAATTTTAATTGTAAAGTGACCTTTATACTTAAAGATGGTATTGCACAATCTATTCAGTATTTAGGTAAGGCTTGTTAACCCTGCAGTGAATCGCTTTACTTGAAATATTTAAACTAAAAGTAAATACTAAGATCAGCTTCATTTTCAGAAAAAGGCAATGAATAAAATATTTACTCATCTAAGCGTTCTATTCTGTTGCATATATTTAGTATCATGTACTTCGCTATCCCAACAAAGAAATGCGCCTATTCACCAATATGTACAACCATTCATTGGTAAAACAGTCACAGATATTCAGCAACAATTTGATTTAAAAGAGATCGGTATTCAGCCCAAAAAAGCCGCTGTACAAAAAGAAAACCAATTGATCTATGTCTTTGAAAGAGATGTTCCAACGTCAATGCCTTCAGGAGTATCAGTTCTCGACCAACACGGTAAATTGCTTCCGACCCAAATGGGGAGTACTGCAAATTCTTATCAAAACCGAATGTCATGTAATATTATTTTTAATATCGAAAATGGCATGGCCAAATCCTATCAACTCAAAGGTAGAGCCTGTTAATAACGCAATAAAAAACACAGCCGAAGCTGTGTTTTTTATTTAAAATTCAAACTGAAAGCTTAAGCAATTGCAGTAACAACCGCATCGCCCATTTCAGAAGTACCAACTTTATTCATACCTTCAGACATAATGTCGCCAGTACGTAAACCTTGATCTAAAACTTGACCTACAGCATCTTCAATTGCTTTAGCTGCCACTTCTTCACGGAAGGTATAACGAAGCATCATCGCAACAGAAAGAATGGTTGCTAATGGATTTGCAACATTTTGACCTGCAATATCAGGTGCTGAACCATGACATGGCTCATACATACCTTTGCCATTTTCATCCAATGATGCAGATGGCAACATACCAATCGAACCTGTTAGCATTGCTGCTTCATCAGACAAGATGTCACCAAACAAATTGCCTGTCACAATCACATCAAACTGTTTTGGCGCACGTACCAACTGCATTGCGGCATTATCAACATACATATGCGATAAGTTAATTTCAGGATACTGCTCTTCTTTCATTGCAGTCACTGTTTGTTTCCAAAGCTCAGTCACTTCAAGTACATTGGCTTTATCTACAGAACACACTTTACCGCCACGTAAATTTGCCATTTCAAAAGCAACTTTGGCAATACGCTTAATTTCAGACTCAGAATAAACGTCAGTATTAAAACCTTGTTTTTCACCATTTTCGAGTTCACGAATACCACGTGGTTGACCGAAATAGATTCCACCTGTTAATTCACGAACAATGAGTATGTCTAAACCAGAAACAATCTCAGGTTTTAAACTTGATGCATCTGCCAATTGCGGATAAAGAATTGCTGGGCGTAAGTTTGCGAATAAATTCAATTCACTACGAATTTTTAATAAACCACGTTCAGGGCGAATTGAGCGTTCAATATTGTCCCACTTAGGGCCACCCACCGCACCAAGTAAGATTGCATCTGCTTTTTGAGCTTGTTCTGCTGTTACTGCGGGGTAAGGTTCACCATGTGCATCAATGGCTGAACCGCCCAATAAACCGTGTTCCCACGTTAACCCTAAATTAAATTTTTCATTGACACGTGTAAGTACTTTTTCAGCAGCAGCAACGATCTCTGGACCAATACCATCACCTGCCAAGATCAAAATTTGTTTAGACATTTGTCGTTCCGATTATATGTAACAGCTTAACTGTTGTTTGAGATTAAATTTTTTGTTCTACAAATTCGCTGACACCTGTTACCGCATTATGCGGACGGCAAAAACGGCGAATTGTACGATTTTCTTGAATCATATCTACACAAAGTGGTGTAGGAGCAGAAACATTGAGCAAACTGCCTGAATTTGATGATCTTTGACGATACATTTTAAATGTATAGGTCTGATTGCCTTCAAATTGATGAATCACGTGAAATACTTCAGCATGTTCTTTAGTAATTGGGTAAAACCGAATCACCATTTCATATTGCTGAGGCGGAATCGTTAAATACACACCATTTTGATCCAAAGGTTCACCTGTTAATTTGAGATAACCTTTATCAATGGCTTTACGATTTGCCCGTGCTACATTTTCATCAACGATGACTAAATCATTTAATCGTGCAAATTCACAGTGTTCTGCGCCTGAACAATAAACAGCAACAGTATTTTGACTATGATGCTGTTTTTCAGCTTTTTTAATTCTCATCAAATCAACCATTTGGGTTGATTGGCAAGCACTCAAGACTAAGCTCGATAAACCAATTATAACGCTGTAGCCTAAAACCTTAGTCATTGTTCAAACCCAACCTTGCTTCACTGAGTAAACATTCATTTTTTATGTTCAATATGTTAACAAGACTTGGGCTTTCACGCTATGTGTAAAGTGTGAGTGGCACATTAAGCCTTAATTTCAGCAAACACCCAAGGACGTGATTGCTTGGTTTTTTCTTCATAAGCACGGATATCATCGGCTGCTTGTAAAGTTAAACCAATATCATCCAAACCATTCAATAAACAATGTTTACGGAATGGATCAACCTCAAATTTGAATGCCTCACCAGAAGGTGTACGCACTTCTTGCGCTTCCAAATCGATGGTCAGTTGATAACCTTCATTGGCAGCACACTCTTTGAATAATTGATCAACAATCGCTTCAGACAAAATGACAGGTAACATGCCATTTTTAAAGCTGTTATTAAAGAAAATATCGGCATAACTCGGTGCAATCACAGTACGGAAACCGTACTCTTCCAATGCCCACGGCGCATGCTCACGACTTGAACCACAACCGAAGTTTGCACGTGAAATAAGCACTGTTGCACCTTGATAACGTGGTTGATTCAAAGCAAAATCTGGATTTTTAGGACGTTTAGAAATATCTTGCCCTAAATAGCCTTCATCTAAATAACGTAATTCATCAAATAAGTTGTCACCAAATCCAGTACGTTTGATTGATTTCAAGAACTGTTTTGGAATGATTAAATCTGTATCTACATTGGCACGGTCTAATGGTGCAACGATACCTTGTTCAACGGTATAAGCTTTCATGTCTTTTCCTAAAGAATTTCATTACTTTAAATCTCCCCTAACCCCTC
>NZ_AFIE01000020.1 GCF_000214135.1 Acinetobacter sp. P8-3-8 | reverse complement strand
ATTGATAAAGAATTTATAATATTTTCAGTATGAATTAATAAATAAGATAAAAGGATGCTTGTGTGAAGCAATATGCGATTCGGCGGTTATATAGTTATTTTGAAACAATTGAAGATGAAATAGTTGAAAATACTTTTGATGAAAGGTTAGAGTCTTTAGATAAGGAGATAAAATTACTATTAGAAAAGTATGGTCTTAAATATATTTGTCAAGATACGAGATTCATAGCTTCACAAAAAATGTCTGTCATACAGTGTAACCAATGTGAAAATCTCATGTTAAATCGGGATAAAAACCCTATGAGATTCAATAAGGAGCAATTATGGATCGACTTAGATACTGATTATAACTTTGTAGTATGGGATGGTGTACACCCAGTGAGATTATGGCTGGATATTTAACTGTCGCACTTGCTAGTTGAATCTGCCTTATTTAAAATGTCGAAAATGTACCTACAAAGAAAATGGTAATGAAACTCAACTCATTCTCCCCCAGTTCCCGAAAATGATGCAGAATTACGTCTTCCTGAACTTATGCTACATCTTTAGGTGATATTAAACAGGTAGAGCAATTATTATCAAAAGGTGTAAATCCAAATCAAACAGATGATGAAGGCTATAGTGCTTTACATGCTGCTGCTGAAAATGATCATCTGGAAATTGTTAAGTTGTTAATTCACAAAGGTGCAGATGTAAATTATAAAGCTGAATATACAGCTTTAGAGCTCGCAGAAATGGCCGAAAATGAAGTGATTATTGATTATTTAAAAAATCTATAAATTTTAAACACATAAATAAAAAGAAACCCCCATCGTCCTGATGGGGCTTTTGTAGTATGTATGTCATTATTTTTACTAAAGTCATTTTACAAAAGAAAAACCGAGTTAGTGATTAACTCGGTTTATTCTAAAAGCAGTTTTATTGATTTAAAGCTTTGATTTAGAAGTTATATTCCATACCTAAGCCGAAAACTGTTTTCTTATCATTGTCTACATACCAGTCACGTTTTTGTTGAGCAACTACACCGTAAAAACGTGCTTGTTTGTTGAAGTTGTAATCTACGCCAAGACCATATTGATCAATCTTGCGATCATTGTTTGTCCATTCTGTTTTAGCTGACTGATATTGTGCCTTTAAAGCCCATGGTGTGCTTGGAATACTATATGTACCAGAAACTACCCATGCTTTTTCTTTCAAATCTTTGTAAGCAACAACATCATCTGTAGGTTCAGCTTGTTGATATAACGCACCGAATACAAGGCCATCAGCGCCAATTTGTGTAAGGCCTATAGATCCAGTCACACGAATTGCATCTGAGTAGTATTTTTTACCATCAAGCGCATTATAAGCACCTTGCACGCCAAAGTTACCTGCAATACCTGTTGCTAAGCCGATATCTTTGTTTTCATAAGTGATTGAAGTTGAGAATGAATCAAGGCTATCACGTTTATTATCATCACCAGTTTCACCCATTTTAGGGTCTGTACTGCTTGATTCACCCGTTTGAGCTTGGACGTTGAATTGTAAACCAGGGATCAATAAATTTTTATCTGTTTCAAAACCGATAACGTTATTTAAACGTTCTTCACCATACATGGTTTTAGTGATATCAAGGTTAGTGTCATCATTGAAAATATCTTGATATTTTCCAGCAGACGTTTTGAAATACGAGTCGTATTTACCTGCTTTTAGTGTACCAACATTATTGAATTTAAGACCTAAGTAGCGGTTACGTGCGCTCCATTCTGCATCAGAACCAGCCCCATCTGTTGCAAAACCAAATTCAGCTAAGTAAACAACACCAACATTATCTGTTAATTTTTCTTCGCCTTTAACCCCAATACGAGAAGCGTTTGAATTTAATTGAGTTTCATTATTACCAGCAGCGGTTACATTATCTACTTGGTTTAAAGATACATTGAGTTTACCGTACAATGTAGGCGCTGCTTGAGCTGCGTTTAAACTAATAGTGGCGATTGCTGCAGCGAGTAGCACTTTTTTCATTGAGATTTCTCCAAAACATGTTCAATAGGCATTTGCCGTTGCTTTTTTTATTTAGTAAGTATTGAAATATTCATTGCTTACTAACTTGCATGCAGTATCAGCAAATTTTGTTACATGTTGGTGAAGAATAAATGACAGTTTGATGACGTGATTTGGTTGTTATATTTTTTGAATAAAAAATGAGGCTATAAAAGCCTCATTGATTTTAAAGGTTTTAATTTAAGCCAATGCTGCTTTAATTTTTTCAGCAAAACCTTTAATTTTTTCTTGATCACCCATTTGTGCTGCATGTCGCCCTAATTCATGTACTGAAGTTGGGATGAGATGGAAGTGAACATGCGGCACAGTTTGACCTGCTGATGCGCCTGAAAGTTGCATTAAAACAATACCTTGAGCATCTAAAGCTTTTTCAATTGCTTGTGCAATTTTCTGAACGACTTTGATGGTATAGGCGGCAACATCAGGATCAAGGTCTAGTAAGGTGAGTGCTGGGCTTTTAGGAATAACCAGCGTGTGACCATCGGCTTGAGGCATGATATCCATAAATGCAAGAACTTGATCATCTTCATACACTTTTATTGCAGGTAGTTCACCACGCAAAATTCGTGCAAAAATGTTCTGATCATCATAAGCCATGATTATTTCCTTAAATTAATAAAGCTATTATTTACAATTCAGTTGTTTCTGACGCTCTTTAATTGAATCAAGGCGTTGTTGTTCTTTTTCAGAAAATTTAGGTTTGCTGGTATAGCAATTATCATTGCCATATTTCGCTTTTGCTTCAGGATCTTTAAAACAAAAGCCTTTTGAAGCATAGATGACATTGTAATCATCTTGTAGTTTTTTACATTCTTGCACATTATCATCGGCAAAAGCTTGTGAACCCATAAGGATTGATAAAGCTGAAAATGTTGCAATTACATATTTATTCATGAGACGACCTCAAATTTGACATATCAGTTTGTCACTTTATTAGATTATAAGGTTTGATTGTGGTTATTCAATGGCGAAAAATTAATCCAATGTAATTTTATTCCATAATTCATACATTTTTATTGCAGTGGAGAAGTCACTATCAGGCTCCGCTAAGCTATTTGCAGTTTGAATTAAACTTTGAGTCAAACCAATAACAGGTGCTGAAAGCTTTGCTTCACGAATTAAATCAACAGCAATTCCTGTATCTTTGGCTAATAATGGTAATGCAAAAGTCAAAGGGAAGCTACGATTAAAAACACGTTGTGGTAAGACAGATTCTGTCACACCACTTTTTCCACTAGATGCATTGATACAATCGAGCGCTTCATTGAGGTTTACACCGTGTGCTTTAAGTGTTGTAAATCCTTCTGCAGCGGCACATAGGTGTACAGCCATCATCATGTTATTCACTGCTTTTACAGCAAATCCTGCACCTGAATCTCCAACATGTTTAATCAGTTTGCCCATTACTTGCATAGCAGTCAAAGCTTGATCAAATGCAGCTTTTTGACCACCAACCATAAAGGTTAATGTCGCATTTTCTGCGCCAATGGTTTGTCCACTCACAGGGGCATCTAAAAATTTTACATTTTTTTCTGCGAGTTGTTGTGATAGCTTACGTGCGGATTCAGGAACTCCACTAGTACAATCGACCCAAATTGCACCTGATTTTATGTCTACAGTTTCAATTAAATTTTCAACATCTTGGCTGGTAGGCAAGCAAGAAAAAATAATATCCGCTTGTACTGCTTGTTGTAATTCTACGGCTTGCGTATGGTACTCAGTTGCATGTTGTTTGGCTTTATCAAAATTTCGATTCCAGACATAAACCGTATCGAAGTGTTTCGGTAAATGGGCCGCCATGCGGTAACCCATTGCGCCTAAACCTATAAATGCAACTGAGGTATTCATACTATTCCTTAAAGTTTTAGATTTTTATCGAACGTTGTGCTAACCATTGAGCGAGTGTTGGCCAAAATTCATCTGCGCTTTTTTGACTCGACATCAGAACCAAATGCCCTCCGGGAATAAGAGTAAACGTGACATCTGTACTCTTTGTCAATTCGATTAAAGGCTTAACTGAATCAGCAGTAACCATTTGATCACCTTTACCTGCTCCAACCATCAATGAACAACCGATATTTTTGAGTTCGATTTTATGTCTGCTCAGATGAATAGCACCATCTTTTAACGGATTTTGTAACCATACATTAAATAGCATATCTTGGTTTACACCACCCGGATAATCAATCATATGATTGAGGAAATTTCCAAGCGTGGCATGTTCATGTAATAGTTGCTCATCATCGAGATTTAGAAGTAATTGTTTATGTCCTTGATACCAGCCTTTAGGATCAAGTACTTTAAAACCAATAGAATTCAATATTCCGGGGGTGTGAATCAGTTTTTTAGGAAGCCCGCCTTTATAGAGTGTGTTTTGTAATTTAGGGCTTTTTGTGATCAGACCATTGATCTTTTTGTACAGTTTACCAATACCACCAGAGGCATAACTATCAATAGGACTGCCTAATACAATTAAATTTTTAACATAATTGGGTTGTTTAAAGGCTGTATAAAGGAGGACGAAAATTCCAGCCATACTCCAACCATGCAGTGAAATTTGCTCACTTTTAGCGTGTTCACGAATTTTGTTAATGCAGTAGGGAATTGATTCATCAATAAAGTTCAGAAAATTCAGGAAACGATCATCATAATTGAGTTTGCCCCAATCCAATAAATAGACATCAAAACCTTGTTCTGAGAAATATTTGACCAAAGAGCGATATGGATAGAGGTCATAAATCGCCATATTAATGGCTAAAGGTGCTGTGAAAACCAGAGGTTCTTTAAATTTTCTTTCAGCCGCAGCGTAGTAGCGGATTTTAGTTTGGTTATGTTCTGCAATAACTTCATATGGTGTACTTTGAGATAACACCAATGACTCGCCATTGAAAATACGAGTAGATAAATTCTTTAATTTCGATTTTCGTTCTTGGAACTTCGTCATAATGTGTGCCATAAGTGCTTTTTGTCTCATTTTTGTACAGAATGCTCGAAGTGTAAGTGATAATTTTAGATTATACCTTGACCTGAAATACATAGCGCGCTCAAAATGTTGGCAATATTTTACAAAGGCAGTTTTAGAACTGAGTAGTTGAAATGAGCCAGCACGACGACATTGAATACCAACTTGATACATTAGCCCTTCGCACAGGTCATACACGTAGTTTTGAAGGTGAACATGGTGAGCCCATTTTCCTCACCTCATCATTCGTTTATGAGAATGCGGCGGAAGCTGCGGCTAAGTTTTCAGGTGCTGAACCAGGCAATATTTACTCGCGCTTTACCAACCCAACGGTATCTATGTTTGAGAAACGCTTAGCTGCATTGGAAGGCGGAGAGCGTGCTGTTGCAACCAGTTCTGGTATGGCTGCAATAATGGCTGTGGCAATGTCGTTCCTTAAAGCTGGTGATCACGTTATTTGTTCACGTGCAGTGTTTGGCTCAACAGTGTCGCTGTTTGAAAAATACGTTGCTAAATTCAATGTTGCTGTGACTTTTGTCGATTTAACAGATTTAGATGCATGGAAAAATGCAATTCGACCTGAAACAAAATTACTATTTGTAGAATCACCATCAAATCCATTGTCTGAAGTTGCGGATATTCAAGCTTTAGCAGACTTGGCACATGCACATGATGCACTGTTAGTCATTGATAATAGTTTCTGTACACCTGTGTTGCAGCAACCATTGAAGTTTGGTGCGGATCTAGTGGTTTATTCTGCGACTAAATATTTAGATGGACAGGGTCGTGCACTAGGTGGTGCTGTAGTAGGTAGCCATAAATTACTTGAAGAAGTTTTTGGTTATGTCCGTACCACTGGCCCTTCAATGAGTCCATTCAATGCGTGGGTATTTTTGAAAGGTTTGGAAACTTTACGCTTACGTATGAAAGCACATTCAGAAAGCGCACAGAAAATTGCTGAATGGTTGGTTGCACATCCAAACGTTGAAAAAGTTTATTTTGCAGGCTTAAAAGATCATGTTGGGCATGAGCTTGCTGCAAAGCAACAAACAGGTTTTGGTGGCATTGTTTCATTTGAAGTCAAGAATGAACGTGAAGGTGCTTGGAAAGTGATCGACAATACAAGATTTATTTCGATTACAGGTAACTTAGGTGATGCAAAGTCTACAATTACCCATCCAGCCACTACAACACACGGTAAACTTTCTCCTGAAGCCAAAGAAGCAGCAGGGATTCGTGAAGGTTTAATTCGTGTATCCGTAGGTTTAGAAGACGTTGATGATATTATTCGTGATCTTTCACATGGTTTAGATTTAATTTAATCAACAAACCCTAACTATTATTTAACAATTGCGCTAGGTTTGGATCGTTTTTGTTTTAAACCTAGATTACAATGGCGACCAAATTTAGGATTTTGTTCGGAGAATTTTATGAATATTAATATGCTGATGCAACAAGCTCAACGCATGCAAAAAGACATGGAAAGCAATGTTAAAAAAGCAAAAGAACAACTTGCTCAAACTGAAGTTCAAGCAGAAGCGGGTGGTGGTTTAGTTAAAGTCACAATGACTTGCCGTAACGTGGTAAAGCGTATTGAAATTAGCCCAGACTTATTACAAGACGATCCTGATATGATCGAAGACTTGATTGCTGCTGCAATGAATGATGCTGCACGTCAAGCTGAAGTGATTTCTGAGGCAAAAATGAAAGAAGCAAACTCAGGCATGGGCTTACCACCAGGTCTTTCGGGTTTGTTCTAAGGATTAGCAGGTGTTTAGCGACCGTTTTGATCAGCTTGTACAAGCCTTGCGAATCTTACCAAGTGTTGGGCCGAAATCGGCTCAACGCATGGCATTACACTTAATCATGAAAAATAAAGAAGGAGCGATTGGTTTAGCGCATGCGCTGAATGAAGCAACTTCTTATATTCATGAATGTAGTCTGTGTCACTCACTGACTGAAAACGAAGTTTGTGATATTTGTTGCTCAAATGACAGAGATGATCAATTACTTTGCGTGGTTGAATCACCAGCAGATGTCATGGCCATTGAGCAAAGTGGTAGCTTTAGAGGTAAATATCACGTACTCGGTGGGCATTTGTCTCCTTTAGATGGTATTGGTCCTGAAGAAATTGGTATTCCATATTTAGTGCAAAGACTGAGTGATGGCAAAATCACAGAAGTGATTTTAGCAACCAATGCGACTGTAGAAGGGCAAGCCACCGCACATTACTTGGTAGAAGCAACCAAGCATTTGTCTTTGCAAATGACCCGAATTGCTCAAGGTGTGCCGCAAGGTGGTGAGTTAGAATATGTGGATAGTCATACGCTTAGCCAAGCTGTGCATAATCGAATGCGTATGAAATAACAAGTCTAGAAAACGACTTAAGGGTTTGTTGATCTTTTGGATAAGTTTGCGATAATGCAATTGGTCTGAAAGGGTGAACAAATCCTTTTTTATTGAAAATTTTTTACATTTATTAAAAAGTTTTATGTAGACTCAAAAATGCAATTTAAGAAATGCTTATATTCATCATTTTTATAAAAAATTTTGTTTTACTTAGTTGTAAAAACTATATATAAAATGGTTACGCAATGTTAATTTTGTTGAAAAATAAGATGTTTATGGAGAATTAGTTGAAAAATCTTATATTTAAATTTTATATATTCAGGTAAAATCATATTTTATTTAAATGTAACATTTTGACACAAACTGACATGTTTCAATTTATCAATCAGCAGACCGAACTCGAAAATGTGTTGAATTTAATGCAACATACATCGACTTATGGTCTAGACACCGAATTTATTAAAGTCGATACGCTTTGGCCTAAACTCGGTGTGTTCCAAATCAATGTCAATGGTCAAGTGTTTCTGCTCGACGGTACAACTTTAGATTTACAAGTTTTTTGGAATAAGCTTTTTCAAGCACGACAAAATATTTTCCATGCATGTGGCGAAGATATCGATCTGATTTATCATTATTCAGAAAAGAAGCATTTAGAAAATGTGTTTGATACTCAAGTTGCTTTGTCTTTCTTAGGACATGGTTTGCAAGTGAGCTATCAGAATGCATTGAAGCTGGTACTTGATATCGATATTGATAAAGATCAAACTCGTTCAGATTGGTTAGCACGTCCGCTGACAAATGAACAAATGAATTATGCTGCCAATGATGTTTTATATATCATGCATTTGGCTGAAAAAGTGAAGACTGAATTAGAAGAAAAGAGTTTATATCAGCAAGTTATTGAAGATTGTCAGAATTTGACTTTTGAAATCGCCTTAGAAACACCAAAAGAAAAGCTTTACAGCGATATTGGAAATTATCGACATTCACGTAAACAATTGATGCAATTACAGCAATTAAGTGTTTGGCGAGAAGAAATGGTCAAAGCACTCAATCAGCCACGCAGCTTTATTCTCAAAAGCTCGACGATGATTGATTTGGTTGAAATGAATCCTAAAAATAATTTTCAATTGTCACATGTAAAAGGCATTCGTCCAAACATCGTGCGTGAACATGGTAAAACCATTTTAGATTTATTGAAATTTTTGCCTGAAGTAGATGAATGGCCGTTACGTATAGCTCGACCAATTAAGCATTCATCTAAAGGTGTCACACTTGAAGTAGATGAATTAATTTCAAATATTTCTTTAGAAACAAAAGTACCTAAAGAAGTATTGATGCGTAAGAAGTGGCTAAATGCTTTATATCATCATGTCGTATTTCATGGTGATGAACAGGATTTGCCACGTTATTTATTGGGCTGGCGTTATGAATTATTAACACAACCGCTCATTGGTATGTTACATAACGATCTGAATTATTTAAGCACTCAAATGAAAGTGAATGATTAATTCATAATCTCTTTGAGAGTTTTTACCTAAAAAGCTTTGGTTTAAGAAAAGATTTAGGCTTGGTTAAATATTTAACAATTGATCATAAATAACGACTGATGCGTTAATTTTCGATACTGTATCCGTCGTTTTTTTCATGTATGCTGTGATATGAGTTTAATTGAAGCTGTTGTTTAAAATGCATTGTGATATTTATAAATCGAGCAAAAAAGATGAGATGTATCTTTATGTGGCTCGTCCAAATCATCCAAATGAAGATGAGAATGTTGATCCTTTAGAGGTTTTGTCTGAGCCTTTACGTGCTGCTTTTGGTCGTGCAACGCATGTTATGCATCTTGATTTAAATGAAGATAGAAAGTTGGCACGTGTCAATGTGTTACATGTTTTAGATTCATTGAAAACAAAAGGCTTCTTTATTCAAATGCCGCCAGAGGGTTTAATTAACCCAAATGCGGTTGAACCAGAGGGACTACGTGGTGCTTGAACAGTTATCAGGAATATGGGCAAATTTCTTACACCTATTTGATTCTATACCAGAAGATAATATTGCGATCTCAGTCTATGTTCTTGGGACAGTTTTGATTTTATGGTGTTGGTATTCGATTGCAAAACGGTTGCCTTCACCCCTTGGTGGCATTACTTGGATCATCGTATTTGCAATTATTGCAACACCGACAATTTCTGAAGGGCCTAACTCTGAAGTCGCACCTGCTGTGTTTGGATTGTTATTTGGTATTTTAACCAAAGATTCTCCATTGATATGGTCAAATCTAGCATTGATCGTATTTGTCATAGGTGTGTGTTTGATTGTTGGGTTCTGTTGGTCTAAATACAAAGCCAATAAAAGTACGAAACAAAGCACTGTAGCAAAAAATATTTCACCACTTTAAATAAAAAATAAAGGTTATTTATGTCTGTTGATTCTCAACAATTCACAGGTACTGAGCAATATATTGCGACTGATAGTTTAAGACTGGCTGTAAAAGCAGCCCGTGCATTACAAAAGCCATTATTGGTGAAAGGTGAGCCGGGTACAGGGAAAACCTTGCTTGCAGAACAGGTTGCAGAAAGCTTAGGACTAAAATTGATTACTTGGCACATTAAATCTACAACCAAAGCGCAGCAAGGTTTGTATGAATATGATGCTGTTTCACGCTTACGTGATAGTCAGCTTGGTGATGATCGTGTTTACGATATCAAAAACTACATCAAGCCGGGTAAATTGTGGGAAGCTTTTACCAGTGAAGAACGTTGTGTTTTATTGATTGATGAAATTGATAAAGCAGACATCGAATTTCCAAATGACTTGTTGCATGAATTGGACAAAATGTCTTTCTTTGTTTATGAAACAGATGAGACGATTACAGCAACACAACGTCCAATTGTAATTATCACATCAAATAATGAAAAAGAGCTTCCAGATGCGTTCTTGCGTCGTTGTTTCTTCCATTATATTGAATTCCCTGATGAAGCAACAATGCGTGAAATTATCGCAGTACATTTCCCAAATATTTCAGGAACGTTAGTTTCGGAAGCATTGCAAGTATTTTTCAAATTACGCCAAGTTCCAGGCTTGAAAAAACCACCTTCAACATCTGAGTTGATTGATTGGTTGAGTTTGTTGATGGCAGACGATATGCCAGAAGATGTATTGCGTAATCATGATAAATCAAAGGCGATTCCACCACTGTATGGCGCATTGATTAAAAATGAACAAGATGTGCAATTGCTTGAACGTTTAGCCTTTATGTCACGTCGTTAATGGGAGAGTCGCAACATGTTTGTGCGATTATTTTATACCCTACGAAAATACGGTGTACCCGTTTCAACACGTGAGTTGATCGATTTAAACCAAGCAATCAGCCAAGGTTTAGTGTTTGCAGATCAAGATGATTTCTATCAATTGGTGAAAACGGTCATGGTTAAAGATGAAAGATTCTTTGACAAGTTTGACCGTGCCATGAAAGATTATTTTGAAGGTATCCATACCTTTGATCTTGATGATTTACTGAGTAAAGTTCAAAAATTACCCAAAGATTGGTTTGATTTAGAATTACTGGAAAAGCATTTAACACCTGAGCAACGTGCTGAATTGTTGAAAGCAGGTTCGCTTGAAGAATTGATGAAAATGTTGGAAGAACGCTTGCGTGAACAACATAAAAAGCATCAAGGTGGTAACCGTATGATAGGTACGGGTGGTACATCACCTTTTGGTGCTTTTGGTGATCATCCTGAAGGTGTGCGGATTGGTGGGCCAAGTCGTAAAAAATCTGCTGTAAAGGTTTGGGAACAGCGTAAATATCAAAATCTCGATGATGAGCAAATTTTAGGTACACGCCAAATGCAAATGGCTTTGCGTCGTTTGCGTAAGTTTGCTCGTCAAGGTGCCGCTGAAGAGTTGGATATTAACGGCACGATTTACGAAACGGCAAAACAGGGCATTTTAGATGTTCAAATGGTGCCTGAGCGTCGTAATCGTATTAAAGTTTTAATGTTGTTTGATGTGGGCGGATCAATGGATTCTCACATTGCACAATGTGAAAAATTGTTTAGTGCAGCCAAGACCGAATTTAAAACTTTAGAATATTTTTATTTTCATAACTGTTTGTATGACTATGTTTGGAAGGACAATCACCGTCGTTCTTCTACACGTATGAACACATGGGATTTATTCAACACCTATGGTAAGGACTACCGCGTCATCGTGGTTGGTGATGCGAGTATGGCGCCATACGAGTTAAAATCGGCTGGTGGTTCTGTTGAATATATGAATGAAGAAGCAGGTGATGTATGGTTATGTCGTTTGCGCAATCATTTTGAAAAAACAGCGTGGTTAAATCCTGAAGAACAGGGCTATTGGCACTATACTCAGACAATTAACATGATTAAGCAAATATTTGACGATCATATGTTCCCAATGACCTTAAAAGGCATTGAGGATATGACCAAGTATTTATCTCGTTAATTCAGATCTTTGGCATGTTTTTGATAGACTTTTGACAGGTAGTCGAATCTAAAAAAGATCTTAAATAGCTTAAATAGCTTAAATGATGTGTGAATTTCAAAACAGTGCTAATAAAAGCTGTGATGCTTAAATGAGGGATTAAGATGGATCATCAAATCAATGGCGTTGCTTTACCGAATGAAGCGGGTTTTTTCGGAGAATATGGTGGTCAATTTATTCCACCACATTTAAAACAAGCAATGGATGAGATTAACGTGGCTTATGAAGAAATTCGTAAAACACCTGAATTTCAAAATGAATTAGCTGATCTATTTGCCAACTATGTTGGTCGTCCAAGTCCTTTATTCCATGCTAAACGTCTTTCAGATCAATTGGGTGGTGCACAGATTTATTTAAAGCGAGAAGATTTAAATCATACGGGTGCACATAAAATTAACCATTGCTTAGGTGAGGCTTTACTTGCTAAGTATATGGGGAAAACCAAGGTCATTGCTGAAACTGGTGCTGGTCAACATGGCGTAGCTTTGGCGACAGCATGTGCTTTGGTGGGTATTCCATGTGAAATTCATATGGGGCAGGTCGATATTGAAAAAGAACATCCAAATGTCGTAAAAATGAAGATTTTGGGTGCTAAATTGGTTTCTGTTACTCAAGGTACAGCAACACTCAAAGATGCTGTAGACAGCGCATTTGAAGAGTATTTAAAAGACCCGCAAAATTATATTTATGCGATTGGTTCTGTGGTTGGCCCTCATCCATTTCCAAAAATGGTTCGTGATTTTCAATCTATTATTGGTCAAGAAATAAAAGTTCAAACTCAAGATCGTTTTGGTGCACAGCCTGATTATGTTGTGGCCTGTGTCGGTGGTGGTTCAAATGCAATAGGTGCATTCACAGCATTTTTGAATGATACCGATGTCAAATTGGTTGGTGTAGAGCCAGCAGGTCATGGTTTGGATACGGATATGCATTCGGCGACATTGACTTTGGGTAAACCAAGTCAAATTCATGGTATGGCATGTTATGTACTCGAAAATGAACAGGGTGAGCC
Organism: Acinetobacter sp. P8-3-8; assembly: GCF_000214135.1. Classification (GTDB taxonomy): domain Bacteria; phylum Pseudomonadota; class Gammaproteobacteria; order Pseudomonadales; family Moraxellaceae; genus Acinetobacter. Next base: position 40,333 of record NZ_AFIE01000020.1, on the reverse strand, counting down.
TTTACCAGTGCATTCTATTGCTTCAGGCTTAGACTATCCGGGTGTAGGCCCACAGCATAGTTTCTTGAAAGATATCGGACGTGTTGAATATTCGACTGCAACAGATCAAGAGTGTTTAGATGCGTTTATGACACTTTCGCGAGTTGAAGGTATTGTCCCTGCTTTGGAAAGTTCACATGCAGTGGCTTGGGCGATTCGTGAAGCACCGAAGATGGCAAAAGAAATCAACATCGTTGTGAATCTTTCAGGTCGTGGCGATAAAGATGCTGATTATGTTGCAGGAAAATTAGGTCTAAATTAATCTGAAGTTTATAGATTCTGTATTGATCATAATAAGCTTAAAAAAACCTAGCAATTGCTAGGTTTTTTGTATTTCAACTTGGCTAAAATGCCGATGTAAAAATTTGATTAGACTGTCAAACTTGAACATTAACCTGAAATATATTGTTGTAACTGTTCAATCAATTTTCTTTGATCTTCCATCGTGGCTTTGACTAAATCACCAATCGAAATAAATCCAACCAGTTTTTCACCCTCCATGACAGGTAGATGACGTAAATGACCGTCTGTCATGAGACTTAAACAATCATCGACAGTATGACTTGGCGTAACTGAAATGACTTTTGGCGTCATAATCTCAGCAACTGTTGTATGGTCTGAGGTACGTTGCATCAGCGCAATTTTACGGGTGTAATCACGTTCAGAGAGAATTCCTACGACTTTAGAATCTTGAGTTACAACCACAGCACCAATCCCTTTATTTGCCATGAGCGTAATCGCTGCAAGTACCGTGGCAGAAGGGGAAATGGTATGAACCTCTTGTCCTGCTTTGTCTTGAATCACTTGTGCTACTGTCGTCATAATTATTCTTCCTTTTCCAATGATGCTTATACTGCATCCTTTTAACTTAACTGTATTTTTAAAGTTTGAAAATACTTTGCAGTCAAAAATATAACAATAAATTTTTACAGTGATTTTAAAATTCACAAACGATTTATAAATTAAATCGCTTGAAATTGAATGTTGTTGTTAAAAAAGAAATGATGCATTTGAGTTGTTGAAAGTTTAAATTTTCGTGATGATGAATTAAACAACGCGGGTTTAACATTGAGTCGTTTCAATGTAGGCAGCAATGATTCTTCAAAATCTTTGGGTGTGATTTTTCGAGGTGTATAATGTGGCCAATGTATTTTTGCATATTGGAATGCTTGAACTGAATTGAGCCAAAAGGGGAAGAAGACTTCATTTTGATCTGACTTCATTGCCCAGCCTTCGTGGTACAGACCCCACAAAACGCCACAATACATTAATGATTTAAGAACCGAAATTTTAAGAAACAACTCATTAGAGATGGGTTGAAGGTGAATATATTTTTTCATGATTTACAATCGTGTCTATCGCACCAACCATTCTAAAGCAAAATGACTCAAGAACTGTTGGCACTTTATATTGAATCGTAAGAATTTATTAAATTTGAGTGAAAAGTAAAACATTTAAACGAGGTATTAAAAAACGCCACCGAGGTGACGTTTGACTAGGCTTGCATTGTGGCCATTTTTTGCCAGTACTGCGCTTTTAGTGAATCTCGTTCTACGCGGAAACCTTGGAAATAAAGTTCTGCAAGGAACGTTGCTGCTTTACCATGTCCAGCTTTTGCTGCATCTTCTAACGCTTTAACCGCATCTACAAAGTTCATTTCACATTGAATTGTATTTACTGCATTTGCATAAACATGTTCTAAGTCTTGATGAGAGATTTGATGAATCATATATAACTCCTTATTGTAATTATGATCTTTAACTTAGCTCCCCATCGGAGCCTATACTTAACTAATCTAACTTAACTTTATTAAACTAATATTACAATTTACTTTACTTGTCAAGTAATTTTAAAAAGGGACTTGACGAACATATGATTACATGATTAAACATTAATCAGAAATAATATTTATTAAAATTAATATGAGAATTATGACAAAGGGAGAACAACATGACAAATGTAATAGATGGATTTACTTTTGATGTACCTCCAGCTGAATCTCAAATCGTTGAATTAGCTCAGTATCATCGTAAACTGTTGGACGAAGCAATTTATCATCAAGAAATACATCTAGGTGACTATTGTTTGGCACAACGGAAACGCGTATATGATTATACCAAAGATTTGAATCCAACGCAAAAGGCAGGGTTTTATCGTATCTATGATGGTGAATTAAGAAGACTTGCAGACGATGACGATTTGCATCCTGCGCATGCTGAAGGCGGGGTCGGGGTTTTTGCAGTCAGTATTGTGCTCATCATTATTGCTGTTATTTTATATTTTTCATTTCTGAAAGCCGTTATTTAACATACATTTAATAGGTGTTTAATAGGAAATTTATTTTAAATCAGCTTTTTTAAATGAATCATAAAAAGCCTTATTCGCCTTTATCGTGAATAAGGTTTTTTATGGTCTATTTCAACTTTATAATCATCATCCAATCGTTTAAAGCTCTGAAATAAAAATCAGACATCACTAAATAAAAACTGAACTGTTTTAAAACGTTATGCAAAGCAATGTAAAGAAAGCGCTATATTTTTCTGTTCAGGATGATTAGACTATCGGTAGTTAGAGGTAGTTCATGCGCAAATTCAAAGGTCATTTTCAAAAATTGTATTCTTCTTTTCCTGTGGAAAATATCTTGAATTCTTTTATTATCGGCATGATTTTAATCATTTTGGCCGTTGCGACGTTTGCTTTACTTAGACCAATCAATCTTGAGCAATCCCGCTTAGTGACACAATATTCAAAACAGGCAACTTTTCCTAAAACACAAAAAATCGCCAAGCAATTACAGCATCAAGACGTGATTAAAAAAATTGAATATCTCCGATTATTACGTGCATACCATTTCGAAAATAGTCATGTAAAAGAATATCCTGCAGTAGATATGGCTGATCCAGAATAAAACTAAGCTTTATTTAGATGGTCTAATCGTGGTCTTAATGATTAGGTTCGGTGTGTCAGGCTTAAAAATTTTCTCTGAATTTAAGTCATTGTTCAGCATGTCTTTTAAGGCTTTTTGATCCAATTGATTGGCAACAACCACTAAGGTTAAGCGATCAGCATGTAAGTTTTTCCGAATAGCATGTTGTAATTGCTGAGTTGTTAGCTGACTGAGTTGTTTTTGATATTGTGTTAAATAATCCGCAGGAAGATGGTAAAAACCAATCGCTGCAATTTGTGCATTAATATTGGCATTTGAACTGAATGTCATTGGAAATGAACGCAACATACCTTCTTTAGTTTCATCCAGTTGTTTTTGAGATATTGGTTTGGTGATGAAATCGTTCAATGCCTGATGCGCAACTTGAATGCTGTCCATCAATTGATTTTGCTCAGTCGCATAACTCAAACTAAATAGACCGCGTGCAGCAGTTGAAGTTAATGTACTATATGCGCCATAGGTATAACCTCGTTTTACACGTAATTCTTTCATTAATATAGAATTAAAACCGTTACCACCAAACATCTGATTTGCGACTTCTAAAGCGATACGATCTGGATCATTACGTTTTATAGCCAAATGTCCCATTGTCACATGTGCTTGGGTGGAATTGTAAGGAATGTACTGAATATTGAAATCTGTTTGATCTTGAGGTTCAGGAAGCGGTGCTGCTGCTTGACCTTGAGTTAGGTTTTGGCTGATTAAATTGGAAATTTGGGTGGCTTCGGCACTGCTCAAATTGCCTGTAATTGCCATATTCATATTTTGTGCCACGAGTAATTTATCTCGAAATGCTCGCAACAATTCAGGGGTTATTTTCTGGATACTGCCATTGGTACCGACTGTAGGCTCTGCATAAGGATGTTGTCCATATAAAGTCCGATAAAACTTAATCTCCATCAATCGGCTTGGATTTTCTTTAAGTTGCTTTTGTCCGACTTTGGTATTGTTCAAAGCTAGATTTAAACCAGAAGCTTTAAATTGAGAATGATTCAATACATGAAGCATCATGTTAATTGCAGGATTCAGCTTTTCAGGATCAGATAGAACTCTGAGCTTGACGATAAACATATCTCGATAAGCATTAACATTAAATTGTGCACCTAGACCTTCAAATATCGAGACGATTTCTTTGGCTGAATATTGCTCTGTCCCTTCAGTGAGAAGTTTTGCAGCCATATTGGACATACCAAATAAACCTTTGCCAAGCGTTTCATCTTGAGCTGAGCCTGCGTTAAAGGTCAGTTGAATATCGACAATGGGTAAATCTTGTGCAGCGACGAATAAGGTTCTGACATTTTGCGTGTTTTGTAAATCTTGGACAAAAGGTGCTTGATATTGTTGATATTCACCTAAGTTTTTCAGACTCTGTAATGTTGTGAGTGCTTTTAAATTGTTATTTGAATTATACATTGCAGGATCAGTATGATCTTCAAATCCTGTTTCGGCATGGTTGAGTGTTGGATAAAACACAACACTACATAATAGGAGGAGCAATTGGGTATTAAAGACGATTTTATTTAAGCGCATTGTCATCATCCTATTGTTCTTTTGAATTTTCAGGCATCAAATACAAACTACTGAGGTTTTCTCTGACAAAGTAAATATTGGCAATACGTTGTAAGTCTTGTGGTGTTACCGTGTCATAATGTTTAGGTAATTCATCAATCAAACGAAAACTAAGACCATTAACCTCAAGTTTACCAATCATATTGGCTTGTCCACCGATATCATCTTGACTGTAAATGAGATTTGAAATGAAGTTGTTTTTAACACGGTCTAATTCAGCTTGATTGACCAATTCTGTTTTGAATAAATTCATTTCTTTTTCAATTGCTTTTTGTGCTTCATCTAAAGACACGCCGTCGCTAGGAAGGGCTGAAATCATAAATAAGCTATCGCCACGATTGTAAGGGTCATAACTCACACTTATCGCAGTTAAAAGCTTTTTATCACGAACTAAACGATCTTGTAGTCGTGCAGAAATACTACCATCCAATAAAGATTGAATAATGGTCAATGCATAAGCGTCTTGTGGGTTTTTCGCTGTTGCAATGGATTGAACATTCCACGCCATAAATAAATTAGGCACTTGGACAGGAAGCTGAATTTCCATGTGGCGATAACCAATCCGATCAAATTCAAGTACATCATTGCGATCAGGAAGTTGTTTTTGTGGAATCAATGTGAAATATTTTTCAACTTGTTTTAATGCTTGTTCTGCATTGACATCACCAACAATCACCAAGGTTGCATTATTGGGGGTGTACCATGTTTGGTACCATTGTTTTAAGTCATCTATTTGAATATTCTTTAGATTTTTCATAAAACCAATCACGGGTTGGCGATGATGACTGGTTGGATAAGCCATCCATTTAAAACGCTCATATGCTAAATTTCGAGGATTATCATCCGTTCTTTGTCGCCGTTCTTCCATAACCACTTTTATTTCAGGTTCAAAATCTTGTTGTTTCAATACAAGATTTTTCATGCGATCTGCTTCTAATTCCAATGCTAAAGGGAAATATTTTTTGGGATAAAGTTGATAATAATTGGTGTAATTATTATAGGTTGTCGCATTAGTAGATCCGCCATAAAGCCGACTCAGGCGATTAAATTCATCATCTGGAACTTTTTGAGTGCCTTTAAACATCATGTGTTCAAGCACATGGGAAATACCGAGTACATTGCCAGATTCGTCACTGCTACCGACGCCATACCAGATTTGTGTCATGACAATCGGCGCACGGTGATCTTCACGGATAATGACTTTTAAACCATTTTTCAATGTCGTTTCAAATGTGGTTCTTGCCAATTTACTTTGTGTTTGAGCATGAATATATGGCGTCCAAGCACTGAGACTGGCAAATAAAAGTGAAGTGATAATGATTTTATATTGCTGAAGAGGACGGATGAATTTAGCTTTGAAAATACGCACAAACTACCCAATTTTTCTTTTTAAATTTAGAACTATTCTTAAAAAATTAACCATTTAAAGCAAGTGTTTCATGTTGCTTTTTGGTTCGAGTACTTTAAAGCCAGTGAAACGCTAAAATCAGTGTAATTTATGCTAAACTCTTTCTTTTTTAACGCTATGCTTTTCAAGGAATCGGCATGCAAGAACAGCAAAATAAATTCTTGATTGATGCGGATATCGGGGATGACGATGTCACTTTACCTAGTTTACCAGCCGTTGATGTGCCTATTATTGAAAATAATAAAATAGAAGCTGCTCCAACTGAAACGCAACAGCCTGTAAAGACTACAGATATTGACCAAACCACTACTGCTGAGGAATCAAGCAAAGGCGGTTTCTTTAGTCGAATGAAAGAGGGTTTGACCAAATCTCGTAAAAATTTTGCTGACGGTATGGTTAACATTCTCATTGGTGGTAAGGAAATTGATGATGAGTTACTAGAAGAAGTTGAAGAACAACTTTTAGTTGCCGATATTGGTGTTGATGCGACCAAGACGATTATTGCGAACTTGACTGAACGTACAGCTCGTGGTGATTTGATCTATTCACATTCATTGTATAAAGCTTTGCAAGAAGAATTGGTTGCATTGCTTGCACCTCGTGTGAAGCCTTTACATATTGATCCAAATAAAAATCCATTTGTCATTTTAGTGGTAGGTGTCAATGGTGTAGGTAAAACCACAACAATTGGTAAATTGGCGAAACGCTTACAAGGTGAAGGTAAGAAAGTCATGCTTGCTGCGGGTGATACTTTCCGTGCTGCTGCGACTGAACAGCTTCAAATTTGGGGTGAACGTAACAATATTGCTGTTGTGGCGCAAGGTCATGGTGCAGACAGTGCTTCGGTTATTTTTGATGCTTTTGAAAGCGCACGTGCCAAAGGTGTTGATGTCCTGATTGCCGATACAGCAGGACGTTTACATAATAAAAGTAATTTAATGCAAGAATTAACCAAAGTTAAGCGTGTTATGCAAAAAATTGATGCAACAGCACCACATGAAATCATGTTGGTTGTTGATGCAGGTACAGGGCAAAATGCGATTAACCAAGTTGAAACTTTTGATGAAGCTGTGGGTTTAACAGGGATCACCATTACTAAGCTGGATGGTACTGCGAAAGGTGGCGTGTTATTTAATATTGCCAGCCGTAGTCATGTACCGATTCGTTTTATTGGTGTAGGAGAGAAAATTGACGATCTACGTCCGTTCTCTGCCAAAGCATTTGTTGCTGCATTATTTGAAACTGATAAATAAGTAAATGAGTTTGAAAGCTTATTTGTTATAGATCATTGAATAGGTGATTTATTTTTAAAAACTTCGATTAATGCGAAGTTTTTTTATTGTTTTTGAAAATTTTAGAACACTGTGATAGAGCAATATATTTTTTAGTAATTATATGATTTGAAAAGAAAATTATTTGAGAGTGCTTCAACTTGGATTTGTTATTTTCATTATTGTTCTATAAATAGAACACTTTGTTATTGATTTAAGGCTGACGTTAAGCTTAGAGATCTCCTACACTGTGAACATCTTAAAGAACACGACCAAATGGTCAACGCAGGATTACAATCATGTCATTTTTAAATCATATCAAACAACGTCGTACAATCTATGCAATTGGTAAAGATATCAGTTTAGATCAAGCGAAAATTGAAGAAATTATTAAAGAAGCAGTAAAACACAGCCCATCATCATTTAACTCACAATCTTCTCGTGCAGTGATTCTATTTGGTGATTCACATGTTAAATTTTGGACAATTGTTTTAGAAACTTTACGTAAAATTGTTCCTGCTGCGGCGTTTGAAGGTACAAATGCAAAAATTAACAGCTTTATCGCAGGCGCTGGTTCAGTATTGTTTTATGAAGATATGGCTGTGATCAAAGGCCTACAAGAGCAGTTTGCTTTGTATGCAGATAACTTCCCAGTTTGGGCTGAGCATTCTACAGCAATTGCACAGTTTGCAACTTGGACAGCATTGTCAGAAGCAGGTATCGGTGCATCATTACAGCACTATAATCCTATCGTAGATGAAGAAGTTGCTGAAGTATTTGATATTCCAGCAGATTGGAAACTACGTGCACAGTTAGTATTCGGCTCAATTGAAGCACCTGCTGGTGAAAAAACATTTATTGATGATGCAACACGTTTTAAAACGTTTAACTAATTTCAAGATTGGTTTAAACCCCAAATAGAGCACTTCGGTGCTCTTTTTTTGTTTTTGTTTTTGTATGTTGTATGAGATCGGAATTCGAAACCATTCAATATTCATTTGTTATAAGCATTTGTCATAAAACTGTCATCACGACATTGCATAGTGCTCTAAATTTTACAGTTTCTTGACAAAAGAGTAGAACAACATGGCATTTAAATACGGAATGGCTGTATTAGGTTTAATGTTAAGCGGATCAGTTTTTGCGGCAGTGACGATTTCTGCACCAGAAGAAATTGTGTTACTTGCTGTTAATGATCAAGAAGTCAATGCAGGGTTATTCCGTTCTAAAAACAATGAATATAAAGTTGATGCAGGCACGATCAATTTAAGTGTGCGCTATCAGCAATATTTTGAGCATTTAAATGGTGAGCATGACATTTTAAAATCAGGTGTAGTGACGATAAAAGCACCAAATTTGAAAGATGGTCAAAACTATAAATTAAGCTTGGTCAATGCGCCAAAAGATTTTGATGAAGCGAAAAAGTATGCTGAACAACCTACAGTTGCAATCTACGACCGTAATAATCAATTATTGGTGCAACAAACGGGTGCGAATAATGAACAAAAACCGTGGTTAAGCACAGGTATTTTTGGAAAGGCTGTGGACTTAACATCACGTAACAAAACGCCAAGCAATCAACCAGCAGCGGTTTATGCAACAGCAAATACCACAGCTCCAGTGACAATGGTAAATTCTGTATCAACAAATAGCTCAAACGTTGTTTCCAGTACGAACTCAGCAGATCAACAATTGATTCAAATGTGGCAGAAAGCATCTAAGGCTGAACGCCAAAAATTTATGACATGGTTGGCTGAACAGTAATTCAATCTTATATAAAGATTTATTTTAAAGACCATTAATTTTAAAGACCACTCAGTGGTCTTTTTTATACATTTAAAATGTTGATACGACCTATATTTTGGCTTTTTAAAGCTGTTATATTTGTTGTACTTCATGATTAAATCTACATAGAAAAATAACGCAATGAACCCTTTCAAATTTAGACTCGCACAACAAACCGATATTCCCAAACTTGTTGATTTGATTAATGCAGCATACCGTCAACAACAAGGGAATAGTTGGACCAGTGAGGCAGAAATCGTCACAGGGCAACGTGTAAATACTGTACAGCTTGAGTATGCATTATCGCAAGATAACTTCCAATTGTGGATTGCTTTGCAAGATGAAAAGTGCAATGAAGACAAGCAAATCATTGCTTGTATTGGCTTAACGCTAAATGAGCATGATGTAGAAATCGGCACATTTTGTATTGCGCCACATTTTCAAAATCAAGGCATTGGCAAACAAGTTTTAGATTTTGCTGAAAATTATGTAAGACAACAGATTTCATTAAAACATCAACATTTGAACGCTTTTGTGATGTGGGTATTGAGTGTGCGTACTGAGTTGATTGCGTATTATGAACGCCGTGGTTATGTGCGGACGGGTGTGATTGATGATTATCCCTTAGATGCGGACGTCGGCAAACCAATGGTAGATTTACATTTGGTTGAGATGCGAAAAATAATACATTGATGATTCAAGATTTATCATTCATTAGCAATAAAAAACCCTGAATTTATCAGGGTTTTCATTTATTCAGATTAGGTCATGAACCAAGTGTAATAACCCCACAGCATGAGTGGCCATGCAATATAAGGGCTAAATAACCATTTCCACACCCAAAATTGTGGCAGAAATCCTACACCGTGAATGAATCCACCAGAAATACCAATCATCACCATCATCAAGGCACTATGATTATAGTGACCATTGGCATCGAGCATCATGGCAGGGTGAATTAATAAAACACTTGCAAGCGGCAATGCCATCAAAAATGAAATGGCCATCGCAATTTTGTTCGGCTTGTTTTCTTCTGTTGTCATTGCAATTTCTGTCATGGTTTATTCCTCATCCAAATCTTGATGATGTTCGATGTAAAGTGCGCTTAAAACACCTGCAAAGCACGCCATCAGAACCCCAAGAATCCAAGCAAAGTACCACATCGCATATTCTCCAAATGATGTTATTTAGGTACACAGCCTTAGTACAGGCTGTGTGAATTATCTTGTATGTGTTTGTTGGTAATCACGCCCCACATTTTGTAATAACACCAAGTGGTATAAGCCAAAATAAGTGGAACAAAAATGGATGCGACAACAGTCATTACAGTGAGTGTAGTTTTACTTGAAACAGCATCCCACATGGTCAAACTCACTGTTGGGTTAATGCTAGAAGGCATTAAGAATGGGAATAGTGCAAAGCCAGCAGTTAAGATTGAGCCTGTTACAGCTAAAGTTGAGCCTGCGAAGCTAATTCCAGCTTTATTCTTTCCTGCACCCAAGATAATCATGATTGCGCCTAAAATTGCAGCGATTGGAGCAAGCATGGTGATTGGATACGTTGAATAGTTATTCATCCAACCTGGGTTCATATCGGTGAGGACTTGTTTTGCTAAAGGATTGGCAACGCCATTGGTATTAAAAGGGGTTACAAGGGTATAGCCTTGAATACCACCAAAATATAACCATGCGCCAGCACCTAAGAAACAGACTAAGAATACAATGCCCATCAACTGTGTTGCCTTAGCAGAGCGTTGACGTAGTGCACCATCAGTACGCAACATTAACCATGCACCGCCGTGTGCACAAAGCATAGACAAGCTCACTAGACCACAAACCAATGCAAATGGATTGAGGAGGGCAAAGAAGCTACCTGTATAGGTTGAACGTACAGTTTCATCTAAAGTAAATGGTACGCCTAAGAACATATTCCCAAATGCAACGCCGAAAACTAATGCAGGTACAGCACCACCGATGCATAAACCCCAGTCCCATGATGTACGCCATTGGGTATTGGCTAGTTTAGAACGATAATCAAAGCCCACAGGTCTAAGGAAAAGCGCAAAGAGGACTAAGAGTAGCGCCCAATACATACCAGAGAAGGCAGTCGCATAAACCATTGGCCATGCAGCAAATAGCGCACCACCAGCAGTCACAAACCAAACTTGGTTGCCTTCCCAGTGTGGCGCAATGGTATTGATGGCTGCACGACGTTCATCGTCAGTTTTACCTACAAATGGCATGAGCGCCATAGACCCCATGTCGAAACCATCGGTGAGGGCGAAACCAATCAATAAGACCCCAACCAATACCCACCAGATGATTTTGAGAAGTTCATATTCGATCATGATTGAGTCCCCTCAGCGTGATTTGCATTTGTGTTCGCTTCAAGTTTTTCGAAATGGTATTTACCTGTATGTAAAGAACTTGGCCCTAAACGAGAGAATTTGATCATTAAATACATCTCAATAATCAGCAATACTGTATAAAATGCAGCCAATGCAATGATTGAACCCCAAACATCACCTGTACTTAAACTCGATGCAGAGAGATGAGTAGGAAGCACTTCACCAATTGTCCAAGGCTGACGACCACCTTCAGCAACATACCAACCTGTTTGGGCAGCAATCCACGGTAAAGGTAATCCAAACAAAGCAAATTTGAGTAACCATGGTTTGTTTTCAGCATTGCGTTTAGCTACGGCAAATGTGGCTAAGATAAACAGCAATAACATCAGAAAACCAGAAGCAACCATTGCACGGAATGACCAGAATAAGCTTGCTACATGAGGAATCGTATCTTTGGTTGCAGATTTAATCTGTGCTTCAGACGCATCTGTAACATTTGGCGTATATTTTTTAAGTAGTAAGCCATAGCCTAAGTCTTTTTGATTTTCTTTAAATGATGCCATCAGTTCAGGAGAACGATCACCTGCACGAAGCTTTTCAAGTTCGCTATAAGCCACCATACCATTACGGATACGTGCTTCATGCTGAACCATCAAATCTTTTAAGCCAGTGACTTCTTTATCAATCGAACGTGTTGCAATAATCCCCATTGCATACGGAATTTTAATTGCATAGTCAGTACGTTGTTCTTCTTGGTTTGGAATACCAAACAGCGTGAATGATGCAGGTGCAGGGTGTGTTTCCCATTCAGATTCAATCGCTGCTAGTTTCGTTTTTTGAACATCACCAAGCTCATAACCTGATTCATCACCCAGTAAAATAACGGATAATGTAGACGCTAAACCGAAGATTGCAGCAATTGCGAAAGAGCGACGTGCAAATGGCAAATCACGTTTTTTCAATAAATAATAACTAGAGATTGCCAAAACAAAGATTGCACCAGTGACATAACCCGCAGAAACTGTGTGTACAAATTTTACTTGAGCAACAGGGTTGAAGATCAAAGCACCGAAATCGACAAGCTCCATACGCATGGTTTCAAAATTAAATTCTGAACCCACTGGATTTTGCATCCAACCATTGGCAACTAAGATCCATAAAGCAGATAAGTTTGAACCAATCGCAACTAACCACGTCACACTTAAGTGTTGAACTTTTGAAAGGCGATCCCAGCCAAAGAAGAATAAACCGATAAAGGTCGATTCAAGGAAAAAAGCCATTAATCCTTCAATAGCGAGTGGCGCACCGAAAATATCACCGACATAGTGTGAATAGTACGCCCAGTTTGTACCAAACTGGAATTCCATGGTTAGACCAGTGGTGACCCCTAAGGCAAAGTTAATACCGAAGAGTTTCCCCCAGAACTTGGTCATATCTTTATAAATTTCTTTACCTGAAATCACATAAGTGGTTTCCATAATGGCAAGAATAAAAGCTAAACCGAGTGTCAGTGGTACAAAAATAAAGTGATACATTGCGGTCATTGCAAATTGGAACCGCGAAAGATCGACCACGCTTTCAGAAATCATCAACGTGTCTCCTTAGTTTGGGAAGGACTGCCAGCGATACGCTCAGCAACTTGATTGTCAAAGTTTTTAGGAATTGTCGGTGCATCAAACCATATATGTTTGATCGTCATTAAAAGCACAATCTTAATTATTAATATGATTGTTATTTCTTTGACTAGGCGACGATTTAAATCATTTGATTTTAAGCTCATGGTTAAAGCCTATAATTTAATTACTTTTATATTATTAAACAAAACGCTACATAAAATAAATAGCAAATACAGTTAAAATAAAAATATATTATTAAGTTAAATAAAAACAAATAGATATAAAGCTTATTTGTTAAAAAATAAACTAATTTTATTTAAAATATAAAATTGACTAAATTGCTTGGAATTAATATTTTAAATCCAACCAATTTGGTTTGGATTAAAATATGGAAGATTTTTTAATGAAAATTAACTATAAAATAATCAGAGTGAAATGGTTGGTTTAAATATTTAAATAAGATTTAAAATCTGAATAAGTAGATTTAAAAAAGAAAAATATACGATAAAAAACTGGGTTGCTTAAGAGCATTAAAATTGAAAGTATCTATTTATCAGTAGATTGAGGTATTTGCTGCGTAAGTTCTGATTGTGATAGATTTGGAATTTAGTCGTATAGATTTGACTTAGGTTTGTCTTGATTATTTTGTATGTTACATAGTGTTGTAAGGATTTGATTCAACTCGACTATTTTCATATCACAAATGTGAGATCACATAATTGAAATTTTAAGAGAATACGGTTTTAACATCAAAAGGAAGCACAAATGGCTTTGAAAACGCCTGAACCCGTTTGCCTTGCAGAAGTCATAACAAATATGCTGCGTGGTAAATGGTCTGTACATATTTTGCACATTTTAAAATTACAAGGTGCATTAAACTTTAATCGTCTTCATCGGAATATTCACGGGATTTCTGCAAAAGTTTTGAATGAACAATTGGGTTATTTAATTGTTGCAGGTGTTTTGCAACGTGTTCCTACAAATAATTCTCGGCAAGAAGTGATCTATTCTTTTACTGAGCAAGGGCAGGAGTTGTGTGAAGTCTTGGATGTTTTAGATGAATTAGCTAGGCGTTGGAAAACACCTCAACTTCCTATGGATGTACCACTTCAAACAGCACTTGAAAGTTAATTTTTAGGTTATGGTCTTAGCTTAATTTATTTTTAATGTATTGATTTAAATAGTGATATTTATTTTTTAAATTTGATTTTTGTGGTAGTTACAAATTTGTATGTAGTTTACGGCTTAAATCATCTCAAGCATAATCTAATACGCTATTTCTCCCTTAATGGGTTTAGCGATGTTTTAAAATGACTTATTGAAAATGAAAAGAGTGTGAACTTGTTTCACCACAAACGCACTCAAATTGCTGATAGGAAATCATACGATGCAAAAAATAAATGTATTTACTCAGATTACTTTGGGCCTAGTCTTGGCATTGGGTTCAGCGACGAGTCAAGCAGATTCTGCTTTGTCAAAAAAAGATGCCAAAGAATTGGCTCAATATAGAGAAGCAGAACGCATTGGCAATGAACATCTTGTTAAGTTTGATACCCTAGATTTTGATGTTTATAGCAATCAAAAGTGGGATCGTTTTAAAGAAAGTCATGCTGCTAACATTCGAGTGCATTATCCTGACGGCAGTACAACGGTTGGAATTCCAGACCATATCGTTGAATTGAAAAAAATGTTTGTTTTTGCACCAGATACTAAAATTAAAACGCATCCAGTTCGTATTGCTTCTGGAGAGTGGACCAGTGTGATTGGTGAGATGGAAGGGACGTTTAGTCAACCTATGCCAATCGGTAATGGCAAAACAATAGCACCTACAGGCAAAGCATTTAAGTTGAAAATGGTGACTGTTGGTCATTGGAAAAATGGCACGATGGATGAAGAATATTTGTTTTGGGATAACCAATCATTCATGCAACAAATTGGCTTAGGGCAATAAGTCTATGTGACTACTCAATTTCTTGTTGGAGTGTTGTTTGTCATCAGTGATCACTTGAATGCATTTTTACTGATTGAAGTGACCGCTGTTCAAATTTCACTGATACAAGGGATTGATATTTTGGAATAGAATTTAAATGATTTTATGGATTTAGTTATGACATCAAATTCAGTGCCTCATAAAATGCCAGTCGTTTTTCTTGGTCATGGGACGCCCATGAATGCGATTGAAACAAACAAATATAGTCAGGCATGGCAACAATTGGGTTTAAATTTGCCAAAGCTAAAAGCTATTTTAGCAATTTCAGCGCATTGGTATACCCAAGGCATTGGGGTAACTGCAATGCAACATCCCAAGACGATTCATGATTTTGGTGGTTTTCCTCAGGCACTATTTGATTTTGAATATCCTGCTGAAGGAGATACGGAGTTGGCGAAAAAAATTGCCGAGCTATTGTCTCCTGAACAAGTCATATTAGATCAAGGTTGGGGAATTGATCATGGTACTTGGTCTGTCTTGGCACATGTTTATCCAAAGGCAGATATTCCAGTTGTACAATTGAGCATTGACTCAAGACTTTCTGGTCAAGAGCATGTGAAATTAGTTCAAAAATTAAGTGAATTAAGAAAACAAGGTGTACTGATTTTAGGTAGCGGTAACGTTGTTCATAACCTCTATAAAATGAATTGGCAGAGTGATGCTCCAAATTATGATTGGGCAGTACAGTTTGACGAAAGTGTGAAAGAACACCTATTTGCACGTAACATAGATGCGCTTGCTGATTATATGCATTTACCTGGTGCTCATCTGAGTGTACCTACAGCTGAGCATTATTTACCATTCTTATATATTGCAGCATTAATGGAACAGGATGACCCAATCAATATTCTTGTAGATGGTATGCAAGGAAAATCGATTAGTATGTTTTCAGTGCAAATTGGTTAAGTATTTAAATACAGAGAAGTTTTGAATAGATAGCTTATGAAAATAAGTAGATAATTTTGAACTGATCGCCATTTTAATTGCTCAATTTGCTCAATATTTTGATTTGAGCACACAATCAAAATGTAGAGCAAAATGGTTGCAATAGTTTTATGGCTTATAATAAAACGTTATAACGCTAGAAACTCTCAGAACTAAATAAATGGTTCGGGATTGAGATTTTTTTTGCAATATAGTGTGATTTTCTAAAGCGGATCAAAATAATTTGTGATTGAAATTCTAACTCGCCAAACTCAGGCTCAACTTGCACATAATGCAGTTGTCCATATTCATCACGAACCCGTGCTTGCGCAGAAAATCCAGGACGTGCATTGCCACTGGATACTGTTGCTAAACGTCCGAGAAGATTGACTTTATTATTAGTCACGACTTTGGGTTTAATCACCTGATCCAAACAATGGATCATAAATACAGTAAAGAATATTGCCATGACTAAGGCAGGTAGAATCACGTAATACCACGCGACAAAGTGTTGCCGAGTGGCAAACATGACCAATTGAAGGAAATAACCTGCGAAACTAAAATTGATTAATAAAAACACAAAAATCAGTACTTTAGAAAACTTCACTTGTACGAGAGGCGATTCTACTAGCCAATGTGGGGAAATTTTCTTTAAAAAAGTACTTGGACGTACGCCAATATAATAGCCTGCGGTTTCTGCCATGCTGAGTAAAAATAGAGCCACAACACAGATGTGAAACGGCATTAATTCAGATTCTGATAAGAATTCCAACATGACAGTCCTTCAATGTATTGATTATTCAAAATGAGTTTTTGAATTAATCAATGATATAAATACCACCATCCGAGTGAACAGCGATATTTACTTTTTCAAGTTTATCGCCGATACATGGCCCTGAAATACATTCACCTGATTCAACTTCAAACAGTGCGCCGTGCGTAGAGCATTGAATATATTCGCCATCTTGATCTAAAAATTGGTTTTCTAAGAATTCAAGCTCAGTTTGTAAATGCGGACACACATTTTGGTAGGCATAGAAAGCACCATCACGTTGAGTGATAAAAATCGTATCACCTGTCATGGTGTCAAAAGCACGAGCAGTACGTTCTTGAATTTCTTCTGTCATTGCAATTTTTTCAGACATTTATGCACATTCCTTTTTGAAAGTTTCAAGTAAATTGGCATATTCAGCAATTTCTAATCGTGGACCAAATTTAGAAACCACTTCACTTGAAATAAGGATAGCAAGTTGCGCCGCAGTTTGTAAATTTTCACCTTGGTTTAAGGCGTATAAGAAAGCACCTGCAAAAGCATCGCCCGCACCATTTGCATCTACGGCAATGACTTTACGACCTTGTACATGGAAATGTTGTTCTTGGTTCGAAACAATAGCGCCTTTTGCACTTAATGTAATGACAACTTCATTGCTTAGTAATTTCAATTTAGCCAGTGCAGCTTCTACAGATTCAGTTTGTGTATAGAGCATTGCTTCATGTTCATTACAGAAAATTAAGTCTACGCCATCATCAATTAACTCATCCAAACCTGCGCGAGCGTACTGAACCATTGCAGGATCAGATAAAGTCAGTGCGATTTTTACATTATTTTCACGTGCAATTTGACGTGCTTGTTTTACCGCAGCACGTGCAGAATCACTTGTTGATAAATAACCTTCGATATAAAGCCATTGCGCCGTTTTTAATGGCTCAAAATCCATTTGCACATCTGAAAGTTCAGCGGTAATTCCCAAAAAGGTTTGCATGGTGCGTTCAGAGTCTTCGCTAATCAAGACCATACATGTACCCGTTACGCCTTCACTGATTGATTTTTGTGAGGTTTGAATACCTGCATCGCTTAAACCTTTGAGGTAAATTGAGCCTAAATCATCATGACCGACACGGCATGCATAAAATGCTGAAGCACCCAGTGCGCTAAATGCAACGGTAGTATTGGCAGCAGAGCCACCTGAAGCTTGCCCTTTATAAACTTGGCTGGCTGTTAAGTTATTGTATAATTGAGCTTGAGTTTCACCATCTGTAAGTTGCATGGTGCCTTTTTGCAAATTTTGTTCTGTTAAAAACTCATTAGATACTCTAAATTCTTGGTCAATGAGTGCATTACCAATTGCAAAAAGGTCAACAGTAGCCATGTTTTTCATCACATCAATGTTAAAAACACAAAGTTTACACCAATGCTAAGCTTTACAGTAGTTTGTTGAATAAATTTCAATTACATTTGTCGTATAAATGCATTGGAGGTTGTGTGGATATTTTAATTCAACAGGTAGATCAATTACCTTCACAGATTCAGGATTTGGTGGTCGCTTCAGAAAAGGAAGGATTCCCTTTTATTCAAAAGCTTGTAGATGAGTTCCAACAAGGAACCAATCAATTTAATCGTCATGGTGAGTTTTTATTGCTTGCTTTTGATGGGCAAAAACTGGTGGCTTGTGGTGGGTTAAACATTCAGATGAGTGATGATGAGGAAACCAATCAATCAAATGCACGACATAAAATTGGTCGAGTACGCCGTTTTTATGTATTACCTGAATATCGCAGGTTTGGATTGGCGAGGAAGTTATTACAAGAACTTGAGAAAAGGGCAAAACCTAATTTTTCAGCTTTGTGTTTATTTACAGGTACGAAAGTTGCTGCACAGTTTTATCAAAAGCAGAATTATGTATTTGTAGAAAATCATTCAAATTATAATTACTTTAAGTATTTGATTTAGTTTTTAAATAAAAAAGTATAGCTTGTCATTGTCTAGTGTCGTTATCTAAAAATGCCGATATATGCAATGAATAAGCTATTCATAAATATTCTAGAATCATAAAGCAGCAATACTTATGTTTATCGTAGGTATTGTTTCTTTGTCGATTGAGTTAACCACGATAAGCTCTTTGCGCAATATTGAATGAAATTAATTTTTTAATAAAACAACATCAAACCGCATTGATGCTGAATTGATATTGAAGTGTGCGTTTTATCGCATTTTAATTTTGCTTTAAGGCTAGAAACGCATGATGCAAATCTTCTCAATAATAAGTCATGGCTGAACTGATCATGAAGCAAACAAAGCTCTCTGAATTAGTCTCTAAAGTTCCTCAAGTTACACTGTTATTTTGGATCACTAAAATTTTTGCCACGACCTTTGGTGAAACGGCAGGTGATGCAGTTTCAATGTCTTTAAATCTCGGCTATTTACTTAGTACATTTATTTTTGCTTTTGTATTTATTCTGTTTGTATTTTTTCAAATTCGTGCCAAATCGTATCATCCTTATTTGTATTGGTTCACGATTATTGCCAGTACCACAGTTGGAACAACACTCGCCGATTTTGTCGATCGTTCTCTAGGTATAGGATACTTAGGTGGCAGTACTTTATTACTCAGCTTGGTGGTTTTATCTTTATATACTTGGTACAAAGTTGAAGGCTCAATTTCACCCCATGTTCAGCAACCACGAGCAGAAATTTTCTATTGGTTGACGATTACATTCTCTCAAACACTAGGTACAGCTTTAGGTGATTGGTCATCTGATACAGCAGGTCTAGGTTATACGGGGGGAATCATGTTGTACGTGATCTTGCTCGGTATTGTTATTGCATTGTTTTTCTTTACTAAAGTTTCTAGAACTTTACTTTTTTGGACAGCTTTTGTACTCACTCGGCCACTAGGTGCAGTCGTTGGTGATTTTCTTGATAAACCTTTAGATCACGGTGGTTTAGCATTAAGCCGTTTTGCTGCTTCAGCCGTGTTATTTATCGCGATTTTAGTGTGTATTTATATCGACAATCGAAGAAAGAAAAATCCTAATTTAGGGCTTAACAATACATAACATAGCGTTATTCCTACATGGTGTTGTTTGTAGAAAATTTTCAATTGCCATTATATCGTTTTAAAGTTTTTATAGTGATGATCACTACTTTGATCATCACTTTTTTTCGTTTAGATTTCGAAAATGCATAAACTTCAATTTTTAGAGCAACAGATTTTTAAATTTATGCATGTTGCTTTATATAAGTTGTGTATAAACCTGACTAAATGAATAAGAATTAGTGATAGGAATGAATCGCATTTATTTAACTTTGCGTTATACTTAAAAACATAGATAAATATTTAATTTAGGAGATCGCATGACTGTAGATGTGACTGAAACCTTAGCCCAAACTGTTCATCCTGCGTTTCAGTTGGTACGTCAACACCATGTTGAAGCTTTAGACATTTTAGTTTCAGAATATAAGCACAAAGTTACAGGTGCAATGCATTACCATTTGGCAACAGATCACGATGAAAATGTTTTCTTGGTTGCTTTCCGTACTCAACCGATGGATTCAAAAGGTGAAGCACATATTTTAGAACATACCGCATTGTGTGGTTCTGAAAAATTCCCAGTACGTGATCCATTCTTTTTGATGATTCGTCGTTCATTAAACACGTTTATGAATGCGTTTACAGCGGCGGATTGGACTGCATATCCTTTTGCAACACAGAATAAAAAAGACTTCCAAAACCTATTGGAAGTGTATATGGATGCAGCATTTGCAGCCAATTTAAATCCTTTGGATTTTGCTCAAGAAGGTATTCGCATTGAGTTAGAAAATGGTGAACCTGTTTATAAGGGTGTGGTATTTAATGAAATGAAAGGGGCAATGAGCTCTCCTTCAGATCAGCTCTATCATCAATTAGCGCACCATCTTTTCCCTAAAACGACCTATCACTACAATTCAGGTGGTAATCCAAAGGATATTCCAGATTTAACTTACGAAGAGTTAGTGACTTTCTATAAGTCACATTATCATCCAAGTAATGCTATCTTTATGACCTTTGGTGATGAGTCAGCATATAACTTACAAGAACAGTTTGAAAAATTAGCACTGTCTAAGTTTACAAAAGGTGAAACGCTTTATTCTAAAGCTGAACAACGTTTAACAGCACCGATTGAAGTACAAGAAACCTATGCAGTTGATGCAGAAGATTTAAAAGATAAGACTTATCACATCCTTTCATGGTTATTGCCACAAACCAGTGATGTGAAATTACGTTTAGGCATGCGTTTGGTTGAAGGTATTCTTTTAGAGGATTCAGCTTCACCATTACGTCATTACCTAGAAACATGTGGTTATGCGCAATCTACAGGCCCAATCATGGGTGTCGATGATTCAAACTATGAAATGACTTTCTACTGTGGCGTGCAAGGTTCAAATCCTGAACATGCAGCAGAGTTTAAAGAAGGCGTGTTGAATATTTTGCAAGATGTTGCTTCTAAACCAGTAGATCAAGAGATGGTTGATGCGATTTTGCATCAAATTGAATTGCATCAGCGTGAAATCGGTGGTGATGGTACGCCTTATGGTTTAACACTTATTTTGAATGGTTTAGGCAGTGCTATTCATCATAATGACCCAATTCATACTTGGGATGTTGATAGTGCTATGGCCAGTGTGAAGGAAGAACTGAAAGATCCAATGTGGTTGTCGAATTTGATTCAAACCCATTTATTGGATAATCCACACCGTGTACAAATGACTTTAGTGCCTGATGCAACCAAGTCTGCAAAAGAAGCTGAAGAAGAAAAAGCACGTTTGGCGAAAATCGGTGCAGCTTTAACAGATGCAGATAAGGCTGAAATTATTGCGCAAACTGAAGCTTTAAAAGTTCGTCAAGAAACACCTGATGATTTGTCGTTATTACCAAAAGTCGGTTTAGAAGATATTCCTGCGGAACTTGCGATTGTGCAAGGTCAATTACGTGAAATTATTTCAAACGGTTTAGATACACCATTGAACCTGTACCATGCAGGAACCAACGGTATTTATTACCAACAGGTTTTAATTCAGATTCCTGATCAAATTGTAAAATCACCTTATTTCAACTTGTTATCTATTCTCATGGGTGAAGTTGGTGCAGGTCAGTACGATTATTTAGAATTGCAACAATTACAAACGGCTGTGAGCGGTGGTTTGGGAATGGGTGCGTCTTTACGTTCTAAAACTGATGATAAAGGTCAGATCAGTGCATGGTTAACCCTTACGACCAAGTCATTAACAAATAAATTCGATGCAATTCAATTGCTAAAACTTGCTTTTGAGCAATTACGTTTCGATGAAAAAGATCGAATTATTGAGCTTTTACAACAACGTAAAACACGTTGGGCATCTCGCTTATCTGGTTCAGGGCATAGTTATGCGATGCAAATTGCTTCTCGTAATATGAGTGCTTTGGCTAAACGTGATTATGACAGTACTGGATTAGGTGCGCTGAATTGGTTAGGCGATCTCGTTGAAAAAATCGAACAAGATGATGTTGCTTATAACAATTTAATTGACGAGTTAAAGGCGATTCATCGTGGTTTGATGCTTGCACCAAAACAATTCTTATTGGTGTGTGAAGAACATCATTCAGATCGTTTAGTCGAAGAAGTTCAAACGGTTTGGGATAAACTTGCAGTCGACAAATCACCTGTTTATTTGACTGAAGTTGAATTTGATGAAGCCAATTCACAAAACTTAGATCAAGCTTGGCTCATTCAAGCCAATGTTCAGTTCTGTGCGTCAGCATATCAAGCTGTTGATGTTGCGCATCCTGACGCAGCGCCGCTGATGGTACTTGCAGGTTATTTACGTAATGGTTTCCTACACAGTGCGATTCGTGAAAAAGGCGGTGCCTATGGTGGCGGTGCGAGCTATGATGGCAATGCTTGTTCATTCCGTTTCTATAGTTACCGTGATCCACGTCTTGCTGAAACCTTTGCAGATTTTGAAGCAAGCTTAGATTGGTTGTTAAATAAAGAACAACATGCTTATCAGCTTGAAGAAGCGATTTTAGGTCTGGTGTCTAGTATGGATAAACCAGGTTCTCCAGCAGGTGAGGCAATTACAGCATGTTATGCATTGCTTCATGGACGGACACCTGCGTTTAGAAAGCAATTACGTGAACGTTTATTAAACGTTACTATGGACGACCTTAAACGTGTAACGCAAACTTATTTAATTGCACAAAAACCAGTAAAAGCAGTCGTTGCACCTGTTGCGAAGAAAGAAGCTTTGGAAGAATTAGGTTTTGAAATTAAAAAAGTAAATTAAACATATTGGAGAGTTTTATGTCGTTCAAAAATTTTGAACGTACATCATTGAATCTGAGCATTTTATCGATGCTCAGTTTTAGTTTGATGGAGCTTACACATGCAGATGATGCAGCACTGATCAGCCCCGCAAGTACACAAGCCTGTGTGGCATTAGAGTCTAATGCAGATCGTTTGGCTTGTTATGATAAAATTTTTAAAACACCAAGTGAACCTGCTCCTGTTATTGTTTCAGAACAGCGTGCAGCTGAAGAAATTTTAGTTGAGAAAGCAGCGCCTGTTACGTTGAAAGAAAAGATTGAAGATAAGGCAGAAAATATATTTGCCATTCATGGCGATAAAATTGATCCGAATACTTCTTTATTGGATAAACGTTGGGAACTTTCTCAAGACAGTAAATTAGGGACGTGGAATATTCGTGCGCACCAGCCTGTTTATTTATTGCCTGCGTTTTGGACAAGTAAAAAGAATGAATTTCCTTACAGCCCAAACCCACAAAATGATGTTGAAGAAGACCAAAATTTAAAATCAATGGAAGCTAAATTCCAAATTTCATTAAAAACCAAAGCAGTTGAAAATATCTTTGGCAAGAATGGTGATCTTTGGTTAGGCTACACTCAGTCATCTCGTTGGCAAGTCTATAATGCAGATGAATCACGTCCATTTCGTGAAACCAATTATGAGCCTGAAGCCAGCTTAATGTTCCGTACCAACTATAATTTGTTGGGACTGAATGGTCGCTTATTAGGCGTTACCTTGAATCATCAATCTAACGGACGTTCAGATCCACTTTCAAGAAGTTGGAATCGTGTGATGTTAAATGTTGGTTTCGAGAAAGATAATTTTGCCTTGATGTTCCGTCCTTGGTATCGTTTGGAAGAAGATTTTAAAGATGATAACAACCCAGATATTAAAAATTATTTGGGTCGTGGTGACATGACAGCATTCTATCGTTGGAATGAACATGACTTTTCATTAATGCTACGTCACTCCTTCAAAGGTGGTGATGATTCTCATGGCGCAGTTCAGTTTGATTGGGCATTCCCAATTAAAGGTAAGTTGCGTGGAAATCTGCAAATTTTTGATGGTTATGGCGAAAGTTTGATTGATTATAATCACCGTGCAACCTATGTCGGTTTAGGTGTTTCTTTAATGAACTGGTATTGATGATTGAATCATTTTAATTGGTAAATCAATGCTTTTTTGATAAGCCCTCACTTATCTTTTAATTAGGTGAGGGTTTATTGTTTTAGCAATCAAGAAAGTTTAATTCATTATTTAACACAATGAATTAATTCTATTTTTAGGATTCTAACCGATTTGAATTTCAGTCGTTGGGTGGCTGACTCGGCTCTTATTTGGTGTTGCAATGAGATAAGCCAAGGTTAAAGGCCCTAAACGACCTGCAAACATTAAAAACATTAAGGCGACTAAGCTACCGGGTTGCAAATCCTCAGTTACCCCACGAGATAAACCCACTGTACAGGCAGCAGAAACCGTTTCGAATAATAAATCTAAGAATTTTTTATTGGGCTCTAAAATGAGTAGGGTGAAGAAACCAATTAAAATCAACAAACAAGTAATAGCGATGACTGCAAGTGCTTTAAATGTTGCTTGATGTGAAACTGAACGACCGTAAACAGTAATTTCATCAGAACGCTTTAAGAATGTAATCACACTTAAAATCATAATGATGAATGTTCCGACTTTAATCCCGCCCGCAGTACTGAGTGAACCACCGCCAATAAACATCAAGACCATGGTAATTAAAGTTGAAGCATTGGTCATATTACCCACTTCTAAACTATTAAAACCTGAAGAGCGGGGTACGGTGGCATGGAACCAAGCATTTAAAGCCTGATCGCCAATCGACATGGGGGCAAGGGTAAGGGGATTAGATGCCTCAATTAACCAGATCACAATAAAGGCAAATAAATTTAATCCAGCAATGGTCGAAAGAATTAATTTACTGTTGGT
The DNA here is from genome assembly GCF_000214135.1 of Acinetobacter sp. P8-3-8. Lineage (GTDB taxonomy): Bacteria > Pseudomonadota > Gammaproteobacteria > Pseudomonadales > Moraxellaceae > Acinetobacter. The sequence goes on along the minus strand of NZ_AFIE01000020.1, from coordinate 15,377 downwards.
CGAAAGTTTTTTCCAACGTTTGGCACGCTTAATATCCATCAATACGACAAAGCCAATTCCACCGATAATATAGAGCATACTGATGGTGAATGTGACCATATATTGGTCAGAGAAGCTCATCAAGCTATTAGGGAATAATGAGAATCCACCATTATTAAAAGCGGAGACACTGTAAAAGAGTGCATAGAAAAATGCATTATCAAGGTCATAGTGATGCGACCAAGCCATGGTCAGAATCGCAGTACCAATCGCTTCAAAAAATAAAGAATAAAGAAAAACACCTTTTACAGTAAACGTTGCTTTGGCTAAGCTGGTTTGCCCAATGGTTTCTTGCGCCATAATTTGCTGTTTTATCCCAACTTTAGAAGATAAACTTAGGGCAGCGAGAATGGCGAAAGTCATAAAGCCTAGGCCACCACACTGGATCAGTAGCATGACAATGACTTGACCAAAGGTAGTAAAAGACTCACCGATATTCACTACCGACAGACCTGTGATCGTAACCGCAGAGGTTGCTGTGAAGAGTGCGTTTATCCATGTTAAATCGCCGTGATGGGCGAAAGGAAGCTTCAGCAATAAAGTGCCGATGATAATAAAACTTAAAAAACCTAAAGCAAGTAAACTCGGTGGGCTGAGATTAATACGATTATGTTTTTTATCGATCAATTCATTTTTAGATAAACGCATAGATCACAACTATAAAAAACGTATTGAAAATTGTCTTAACATTTCTACAGGACCTTCCAGAATTAAAATATCTTTTTCTTGTAAAATTGTTCCCGGTGCAACTTCATAAAGTACATGAGAGCCACGTTGTAACATCAGCGTTTTTAGTTCTGGCGAATTTTCCATGACGGTATGAAATTGAGCGCCTTGCAAATTTGCAGCGATTTCAATCTTCACAATATAGCGATCATTATTCAGCGCCATATAACGTCGAACCATAGGGTAACTCAGTGATTGTGCAACACGAATCCCCATATCTTCTTCAGGGTGAATGATTTTGGTAATACCTAAATGAGACAAAATCATATGGTGTGCTTTAGATTTTGCTTTGGCGTAGATTTTATCAATACCCAAATTTTTTAAATGTAGGACACATAAAATACTGGCTTCAATATCTTCACCAATGGCGACCACGACAGCATCACAGTTTTTTACATTGAGTTCATCTAAAACGTGCTCATCTGTTGCATCCGCAATCACTGCGTGACTGATTTGATCTGCGATATTCTCAACATTCTTTTTGAGGGTATCTATTCCAATCACATCGTGATTTAAATTGGTGAGTTCTAAGGCAATCGCTCCTCCAAAACTCCCTAAACCGATAACAGCAAATAATGCCATAATCTACAAAATCCTTATCACCATGCGAAACTCGCATTGGCATCATCATATTAATTTATACACATTTTATATTTAAACCTTGCATCAGCCAATCTACAAAAGGGCAATAAAATAGGCGAAATGTAAAAATAGAGGCATTTCTTGTCATAAATGTTTAAAAAAGCATAAATATACTTCAATCACGGAGATGGACTTTCACTCTGAGAAACTTAAATTAAGTTGAAGTATAAAAAATGGACGATAAAAAAATATTTAAAATCCTCCAGCATTGGTTTCCAGAACTGTTGGAAAGAAAAATACCCAAAAAGAAAAAGCGTAAAGATTTTGAAGAATTTTTAGGCTGGTTAGTTGCAGAAAAAGTGGCAAATCACTTACGTGCTTATATGATGAAAATTGATCGTCATGCATTTCATGAAAATGAAATTGAGCGCAGTGCGGTCTTTCAAGATTACAATGTAGATAGTCAAAATCTGCAAACAACGATTCGTCAACGTGCAAAACCAATCTTGGCACATTTTGAAAAGCATAAAGCGGTGATTGGACGTTATTACAATGTACAGGATCAGGTTTTTGATATTGTATTTGAAGAAATTCTAACACTTTTAAAAGTGCATAATTTTGAATTGCTGCTGATTTATGCAGATGATTATTATTGGTTAGCAGTGCCAAATGAAGATCATAAAATCGAAAAATTCTGTAAACACTTTAATAAACAATTTCACGATGAAGATATCAGTATTGAACATTATGCTTTATTTGATTGTTCAAGATCGACATAGAAAATTCAATCAACTTCTTAGATGATTTTAATTTGTTTTTGAGTCAATGTGTCAATCCATAAATAATATAGTATTGATTGAATAAGACTTTATTTGAAAACTTAGAAATAAAAAAGGAAAGAGGTTTAAAACTCTTTCCTTTTTATATATTTACTTAAATCTTCATTTATTTTAAGAAACGTTGATAACCTAAATTATTGGTAATCTCTGCATAAGGATAAGTAATACTTTCCAATGTTTCGATCAGACCATCCGGGTTTTGTTTCGCATCAGTCGCTTCAAGACCAACCAATACACGACCTTCTGCCGCACCGTGGTTACGGTAGTGGAATAGGGTAATGTTATGCGTTGGGCCAAGACGTTCTAAGAACGTGAGTAATGCACCTGGACGCTCAGGGAATTCAACACGGAATAGTCGTTCATTTTCAATGTCTGCATGACCACCAACGAGGTAACGAATGTGTAATTTCGCCACTTCATCATCAGATAAATCATCAACATCATAATGTAGCTTTAATGCCTCATAGATGTCGTGACGTTCTTTTTCGCCTGCTTTTAAACTAATCCCGACAAATACTTGTGCTGCCGATGCATCACTGGCACGGTAGTTAAACTCAGTGATATTACGACCTTGTAAGGCACGGCAGAAGTTAAGGAAAGAACCTTTTTCTTCAGGAATCGTCACTGCAAAAATAGCTTCTTTACGTTCACCCAATTCTGTACGTTCAGCAATATAACGTAAACGATCGAAATTCATGTTTGCACCACAAACGATCGACACCATGTTTTTGCCTGATAGTTCGTGTTCAGCAACATATTTTTTGATCCCTGCCAAAGCCATCGCCCCTGAAGGTTCTACGATGCTACGGCATTCATCATAAGTGTCTTTAATTGCAGCACAGATTTCATCGGTATTGACTAAAATAACGTCACGTTCAACGATAGGACCTGAATTATCCGATTTTTGTAATTGAATCACTTCAAATGGTTTCTCACCAATTTGCGCAACTGCTGTGCCGTCTGCAAATAAACCAACAGTCGGTAAAATCACACGTTCATTGGCTTCAAAAGCCGCTTTTAAACATGCAGATTCATCATATTCAACAGGAATAACTTTGACATGCGGTGCAACATCACCCAAATAAGCTGCAACCCCTGCGATTAAACCGCCACCACCTACAGCAACGAAAACATATTCCACATCTCGCCATTGACGTAAAATTTCATTGGCAATCGTGCCTTGACCAGCCATGACCAATTCATCGTCATAAGGTGGAATAAAGCTCATGCCTTCGTCTTTGGCACGTTGGATGGCGTATTTATTGGCAACATCAAAAGAATCGCCATGCAGTACCACTTCACCACCTAAGCGTTTGACCGCTTGGACTTTAATATCGGGTGTGGTTTTTGGCATGACAATAATGGCACGAATTCCTAACTTTTGACCTGATAATGCCACGCCTTGAGCATGGTTACCCGCAGAAGCAGTAATAACGCCACGTTCCAACTGAGATTTCGGTAATTGACTGATGCGGTTATACGCACCACGCAGTTTGAAAGAAAAGACAGGTTGTAAGTCTTCGCGTTTGAAGCGAATGTTATTGTTTAGTTTTTCACTAATTCGTGGCGCTGCTTCGAGTGGGGTTTCGATTGCAACGTCATAGACGGTTGCCTGTAATATTTGTCGAACCAAACGAGACAGCATGTTAATTTTCCATCTAACAGTTTAAAATGAGCGATCATTGTAACAAACCGCTGTACATTTGCGTTTTAAAATTATGCAAAATGTGCAGGAAATTGAAATTTAATTGAGAGAAGTCATGAGCCTTTATGCAACCCAAGATGAGAAAAAACAAGCAGCAGCCAAAGCCGCTTTAAAACACTTACCAAAAGGGGGCATTTTGGGGGTAGGCACTGGTAGTACTGTAAACTTTTTAATTGATCTTTTACCAGAGTTACAACTCGAAGCTGCCGTTGCAAGCTCTGAAGCTACAGCACAACGCCTTAAAAAATTGGGTATTGAAGTGGTTGATATGAACCATGTGGGTGGTTTGGATGCTTATGTCGATGGTGCAGATGAAATTGATCGTCATATGCACATGATTAAAGGTGGTGGTGCTGCGTTAACTCGTGAAAAAATTGTTGCTTCAATTGCTAAAAAGTTCGTATGTATCGTTGATGATTCAAAATGGGTTGATCAGCTAGGGCGTGATTTCCCTGTTCCAATTGAAGTCATTCCTATGGCACGTTCTGCTGTAGCGCGTAAAATTGTGTCTTTAGGTGGTGATCCTGCGTACCGTGAAGGCGTGGTAACCGACAATGGTAATGTGATTCTAGATGTTTTTAATTTGAATATTTTAAATGCCTTAGAACTAGAAAAAACACTGAATGATATTCCTGGCGTTGTTTGTAACGGTATTTTCGCAATTCAAAAAGCAGATATTGCAATCGTTGCGACCAATAATGGTATTGAAGAGCGTATAGCGGATTAAGAAAATGAAGGGCATCACATCGACAATTATTTTCTCCTTTAAGGAAAAATTTAATGAGTTTGTAAAACAGAGATGTGGTGTTTTTTCTGTTATTAATCCCTCCTCAATCCCCCCTTTTTCAAAGGGGGGAAGTTTGTTTTCTTTTTTAATGAAAGATGTAAAGGATTTAGAAATTGTCTAGTTCTCGAAGTCTTCCTGAAATTCAAATCACGCATCATGCACGGGCAACACGTTTACGCTTACGTGTAGAACCTACGCAGATCCGTTTAACTGTGCCAAAGTTTTGTACGAAAAGACAAATCCAAGATTTCCTCAGTCAGTCTGAACAATGGATGATTGAAACTTGGCATAAACAACAAGAAAAAATTGTTCAAGTTGAGCGAACTCTACCGTCAGAATTGCCGCTTTTTAATTTAGAACAATCTTTACAGCTTATTTATCAAACTCAAAAAAATTCTTATATTTATGATGAGAAAAATCATCAGCTTTTTGTCAGTGATCGTCAGCCTGAACAATATCTAAAGACTTTTGTGATCGCTTATGCAAAACACCATTTACCGATTTATTTGAAACAAGTGAGTCATGAAACTGGATTAAAGTTTGGTAAATGTTCAGTCCGCCAACCCAAAACTCGTTGGGGGAGTTGTACTTCTCGACATGATATTATGTTGAATAGCGCTTTGGTTTTACATACTAAAGCAATTACACGTTATGTTTGCGTACATGAATTAGCGCATACTAAACACTTTGATCATAGTGCTGCGTTTTGGGCAGAAGTTGAAAAGTATGATTTGAATTTTAAAAATCATCGGAAGATTTTAAAAAATGGTGTGTTGCCATGGTGGTGGGTTGAAAGGTAAAAGACCTTATTAAGATTACATGATTTCGCTTGATAATGGTTCAAAGATGACCATTTGATCGCATAATTGTTTAAAATTATTTATAATGTGAGCTCTAAAATTTTAATAAATAAAATAATAAGCTATGTCCAAAATGATTAAAAAATGGAAGTCATTTGAAGAGCAACTAGATATGCTCGAATACAGAGGTTTAATCATTACGGATCGTGATAAGGCTTTAAAGTATTTAGAGCGGATTGGTTATTATCGATTAAGTGGTTACTGGTATCCATTCAGAAAAAAATCGACTTGTTCGGATAAAAAGTCTGATGAATTTCTCGAGTTGACGACTTTTGAACAAGTTATCAACCTCTATATATTTGACAAAAAATTACGTTTATTGGTCATTGATGCGATTGAACGAATCGAAATGGCTATTCGAGTTGATGTTGCTTATATTCTAGGCATGAATAATGGCCTTGCCTATCTGGAAACAAAAGAATTGCATGGAAAATTTTCAAAGCAAGTTATCAATAAGGGCATCAACAAAGGGAAAACACAGCAACAAGTGTGGATTGAAAAGTTTAATGTTGCAATAAAACGTAACCAAAAGACCGATTTTGTTAAGCATCATATTGAACAATATAGTGGAAATCTGCCTATTTGGGTTGCTATCGAATTGTTAGATTTTGGAATGATTTCAACATTATATTCTGGTTTAAAAAATAAAGATAAGGATAAGATTGCATTAAAGTATAATGTTGAAAACGGAGAAATTTTTGCACAATGGTTAAGAAGTTTAAATCATTTAAGAAATATTGCAGCACACCACAGCCGGTTATGGAATTCCAATATTGTTGATCGTTCAGATGCAAAAACTATTTTGCCTAATGCTCAATTAAATAACGCAAAACCTTTTATGTATTTTTGTATTATGAAGCAATTGCTTAATGTGATATGTCCACATAGCAAATGGGGCGAACGTGTAAAGGAGCTATATTTAAATTTCCCAATTCAAAATAGTAATTATGTCGATGTAGAACAAACAGGTTCTAAAAAAGACTGGCAATTATGGACATAAAAAAGCCAACACGTACAAAATATAAAATCTTGAAGAGGTGTTGGGCGTATTGTTAACAAGACTAGAACATCTTTAGAATTACGTCAATATTTGGTTACTTGGATTTACAAAACAACTTTTATGCATTCATTACCCAATCCTTAATCACTCTAACAACTTCATCAGGTTGTTTAATCCATATAGCATGTTGATTTCCTTTGAGCTGTTGCGATAAATCTACAGTTTCAATTTTTGGATGTTTAAAATAGCGACTTAAGCCCAACATTGAGCTCATTGGTGCGAAATCATCACCTTTTAAATAAACAAAAAGGGCATCATTATTCACAACTTTTTCATGCCCAATGATATGTTGATAATTTCCTGTGAAGATTACTTTTGACCAATCTCGCATCAAAGACTTGGTTTCACGATTCCCAAAAGAAATTTTATAACCTGCAAAATAACCATCTTTTAAAATCATGGCATTGATAACACTAACTGCTTTTAAAATGTTGATTTTGCCTTTTAAGTCCCAATTTTTTAGACCAATATTCCCAGTTGCAACACCAATGACTTTATTTTCATGGCTTTGAGCGTAAAGCGTTGCTAAATGTCCACCTAAACTATGACCGAATAGGATAGGTTGTTGAGCACTGATATCAAAAGCAATTCGTTCAAGTTGTGGAATGAAATTATTCAGCAAATCAGCATAGTTATAATCAATATTGGCAGAAACGAGAGGCATATTCCTCCCGCAATTTGGATAATCTGCCACCACAACATTAATGTTATTTTGAGTGAGTGATGAAATCAATTTCTCATATTTATTGATTGCTACGCCAAGTGCTGCAAGTAGAACAACCGTCTGCTTATTCTCAGGATTTGAATGAATATCCACAAGAATAGGTTGTTGGTTAAAATGAATCGTCTGTTGAGTGAACGTATGATTGATCATCTCATTATTCCTTAAAAATACTCATTTGAATCATTACAGGTAATCCAACGAGCCTTGCAACAGCAGTGCGAGATTGAGGATTCTTTTGAGCTTCTATTTTGATTAGTTTACGCATTTCTACATTAAAATTGTTGCGTGGATATTGCGTTAAAACTTCATCTCTAAAAGCTGTCGAAAATTTTGATAAATCAGTTCCAATAACATCACAAGAGGTTGCCTTTTGCAAAAGTATGACTTCTTTAGAGATGTTTTGGTCATTTTCGTCCAAATATCCATTCAAATGCATGCAAATCGCTTCGGAAATATTATTGGTTTTTTCTTTTGGATAGTGATGTTTAGAACATAAATTTTCTGAGCGCAAAGCACTTTCAAAAGCAAAGCATTGGCATGAGTATTGGTCTAAATGCTCGACTAAGCCCAAATCATGCATCAAACTGGCAATTGCAAAGCTTTCTTCATCTATCTGCCAATTTTTGCAATGCGCCATTGCAAGTCCCCAAATGTAGGTTCGCCATGAATGATTGATAATTGCTTTAGAGTCAGTGTGTTCTAACTCAGCTATTGCTTCTTTCACGATTGCTGTATCTGGAATTTTGAAATCAGTTCGTTTTAATATTATTGGATTAGAATCTGGTTTTAAAAATGTTTTGCTATAACTCAAAACAGCAGGTAAGAGGGCTGCTTTAATCATTTCAGTTTTTTCTTTAAAGCTTAATTTTCCATTACTTAGATTCATCCATTCTCTTGAGCCAATCATCATTGTTATTCCTATTTTATATTTTAGAGTAATTACTCTAAAATATTATGCATGGATTATGACGAAATACAAGATGCGCTGATCTTCATTTTAATTTGTTAAATTTATGAGTGTTCAATGAGAAATTTGGGAATCACTGCTTCATTGCAAGTTTTCCAATTAAAACCTTAATTTAATCACAAAAAAATCGATTTTTTTTAAGCACAAGTTAAGGATAAACGGAAAAAATGCTTTAAACTTCACAGCTTAATTAAATACTCTCCCATTTAGCTAAAAGATATCAGTCGTGGATTTTGCAGATACTCACTATTTTTTATTAATTGTACCCATCTGCCTGATATTGATGGGAGGTTTACTCTTAATATGTCATTTCTTCTTTAAAGCACCGTCATATCTCTTCTGGTTAGGTCTTGGATATATTGTGCCATCCTTTGCTTTGGGTGCTCAAAGTTTCATGTCTAGTCAAATATTAACTTTATTTGCGCCATGTTTAGGCGCAATGTATTTATTTGGCGCATGGGCAAGTACTTATGCTATGGCTTTGCGAAAAAATGCCAATGCACATTCTCGAACGGCTTTAATATTAATCATCTTAGCGGTTGTATTATTGACATATTATTCTTCTGTAAATGATCAACTTTGGGTAAGAATGTTGATTGTGAATTTGACCATTGCAACAGTAGAGTCTTTGGTTCTTTTTTCTATTTTTAAGCATTATAAACAAACAGATTTTTTAAATAAAATTGTCGATTACTCTTATTTGGTGATCGTTTTATATGCCTTTGTTCGTGGGTTAATTATTTTCCTATTTTTAAAAGGTATTGAAATCCATATGCTGATAAGTTCTGGTTGGTGGCTAATGATGTTAGCAGCCAGCATTTTATCGAGTTTATGGTTTGCAATTGTTTTATTGGGAACTTTGGTTCGAGATACTGTTTCTAAGTTAAATGACGAACGTTCAAAAGATCCTTTAACACTTTTGCTGAATCGTCGTGGATTTTATGATGCGGTAAAATTCAACACCGCACAATTTCCACAAAGAAAATACTTTTTGGTGATGTGTGATGTGGATCATTTTAAAAAAATTAATGATACACATGGTCATTTAGTGGGTGATCAAGTTTTACAACAAATGGGGCAGACGATAAGTAAAAATGTGCGTGGAAATGATTTAGTGGGGCGTTTTGGTGGAGAAGAGTTCATTATTCTATTGCAAACTGAACAGATTGGTTCTGCTTATCATGTTGTTGAAAGAATACGTCTAGCAATAGAGCATGATCAGTTTTCTTCGCAAAAAATATCACTCACTGCAAGCTTTGGAGTAACACCTTTACAACAGCGCAATTTGTCACAAAGTATAGATGCCGCTGACAAATTATTGTACGACGCAAAACGTGCAGGGCGGAACTGCATTATTTTAGATCAAAAAAAACCAACATTGACCCGTGAAAGAATTCAGTTTTGATGACGCACAAAATATCATAAAACCCAAGTAAAACAGTTTGGAAAAATCAAACTTCCTGTCATACTACTGCCTGACAAAATGGATACTTTTGAATTGAGGTGAAGAACGTGATTTCAGTTGGAATTGTCGGTGGAACAGGTTATACAGGCGTTGAATTGTTGCGTCTTTTACTACGACATCCAAATGTTCAAGTCAGTGTACTGACCTCACGTACAGAAGATGGTCGCCGTGTAGATGACATGTTCCCAAGCCTACGTGGGCATACAGACCTTAAATATTCAGATTTAAATATTGAAGAATTAAAAAAATGTGATGTGGTGTTCTTTGCAACGCCGCATGGTGTTGCGATGCAGCATGCTCAAGATCTTTTGGCCGCAAATACTAAAGTTATTGATCTAGCAGCGGATTTCCGTTTGCAAGATTTAGAGCAGTTTGAAAAATGGTATGGTATGCAACATGCTTGTCCTGAAATTTTAAAACAATCCGCTTATGGTTTATCAGAACTGAATCGTGACAAGATTAAAAATGCTCAAGTGATTGGTAATCCAGGTTGTTATCCAACAACAGTACAATTGGGCTTGGCGCCATTATTTAAGCAAGCTGAAACATTGGTTAAACCTGAAAGTATTATTATTGATGCAAAATCAGGTGTTTCGGGTGCGGGGCGTAAAGCTAGTTTAGGCATGATCTATTCTGAAAATGCAGATAACTTTAAAGCTTATGGTGTGTCAGGACATCGCCATCATCCAGAAATTGTGGAAGCTTTAGAAAATATTTCAGGTCAAAAGGGTGTATTTGATCATATTGTTTTCGTACCGCATTTAGTACCAATGATTCGTGGCATGTTGAGCACGATTTACATTGATTTGACCGATGCTGGTGCTGCGGCAGATGTGCAAAGCCTCTATGAACAATTCTATGCCAATGAAGCTTTTGTTGATGTTATGCCAGCAAATAGTTCGCCTGAAACACGTTCTGTACGTGGTTCAAATCAGTTGCGTATCGCTTTGTATAAACCTCAGCCGAATAAGTTGATTGTTTTATCTGCTCAAGATAATTTGGTCAAAGGTGCGGCGGGTCAGGCTGTACAAAATATGAATTTGATGTTTGGTTTTGCTGAAGATGCTGGTTTACAAGGCATTGGATTATTACCATAAGAAACGCTTTATAACTTCACACACATTTAACTTTGCGGTTAAATGTGTGTTTTGATTTTATCAATAATCAGAGATGACGATGCAGAACACAGAAACCAATACCGCGTCACAGCCTACTCAAACGCCAAAGAAGTCTTTTATACAAGAGAATATGCCACTGATCGTGGGTGGTGTTGTACTTTGTTTCGGTAGTACCCTTTTAGGCTATACCGTTGGACATCGCCAAGGGTTGACGGCAGTTGGTTATGATGCAGATGCTGAACAATTGGTAGAGGTTGTTAAGCAACAAAAAGCAAGCCTAGGCAATTTAAATAAAAACTTGAATGCTGCAGTTCAAGAACGTGATGTTGCAGTTTCTAATTCAAATGATTTATTAGAAGCTTTGAATAAGGCCAATGCAGAAAAAATGCAAGGTGATGTCACAGGTGCAATTTACCGTGATGTTTTAAAGCAGCGTGGTGGTTTAAGTCTGACGGTGCAAAACTTAGCAGTAAAATCACTACCTGAAAATGCTTATGAGTATCAAGTTGATTTAATTCAAGTTAGTCCAAGCAATCGACGTGCAACAGGTACAGTTGAAATTCGTTTAATTAGCGGGATAGAAGTGCTGACTGTTCCAATGGAAGATGCAAACTATAATTTTGCAGACTATGAGCGTTTGACTGGTCGTTGGACAATGCCGAAAGGATTTAATCCACAATTCATTGAAATTCGTCTCAATGGAGCAACGCCTGTGATTAAGCGTTTTGCATGGTCGCGTGGGCAAGCTGTTGAAAATACAGCTGCATTTGCTGCTGAAGTTCCACAAGCTGAAGCAAATTCTCAATAATTTATGTATCTAAATATTATGCGAAGTATAAAGCGTCAAATAAGCTTAAATGAAGTGAAATCATCATTCCACGATTCAGGTTATATCGATTGGCATTTGAACACACGCATGAGCAATACTGACGATCCAGACCATGGTCAAGATGATGTTGCAGTGCAGACAGCACCGCCAGAAGTGAAACGTCCTCCGATGTATGCTGTCGTTTTAATGAACGATGACTATACGCCAATGGACTTTGTTATTGAAATTTTACAACAATACTTCGCTTTGAATCTTGACCAAGCCACTCAAGTAATGTTAACAGTACATTATGAAGGTAAAGGTGAAGCTGGTGTTTATCCGCGAGACATCGCAGAAACAAAAGCCAACCAAGTAAATAACTACGCTCGGTCACAAGGTCATCCGTTACTTTGTCAGATTGAGCCAAAAGAATAAGGGGGTTTCATGCTCAGTCGTCAATTAGAGGTTTCACTACGTTTGGCTGTTAGCATGGCTCGTCAAAAGAGACATGAGTTTCTTACAGTTGAACATTTATTGTTGGCTTTACTTGATAATGATTCTGCAGTAAATGCATTGAAAGCATGCGGTGCTGAAATTATAACTTTGCGTAAAGAACTTGAAGAATATGTTGAGCAACATACGCCTAAATTAGGCGAAAACAGCGATCAAGCGCCACATCCAACTGAAAGTTTTGATCGCATTTTGCAACGTGCAATTTTCCATGTGCAATCAAGCGGTGGAGATCGTACAGTTGAAGGTGCTGACGTACTGGTTGCAATGTATTCTGAACGTGATTCATTTGCAGTTTATTTACTTAAACGCCATCAGATCAACCGTTTGACTTTGACTCAATATCTGTCACATGGCGCACGTAAAGAAGAAATTCAAGTTGAAGAAGAATCAGATGATTTAGATGGTGAGTCGAGTTCTTCTGCAAATGCAGGGCCTTTAGAGCTTTATACACTCAATCTGAATGTTGAAGCACAAAAGGGCAAAACAGATCCTCTGATTGGTCGTGAAAAAGAAATTGAGCGTGCTGCACAAATTTTATGTCGTCGCCGTAAAAATAATCCGCTTTTGGTTGGCGATCCAGGTGTTGGTAAAACTTCGATTGCAGAAGGCCTAGCTTGGCTCATTGTGAATGGTAAAGCGCCTAAACCACTGCAAAATGCTGAAGTGTTCAGCCTTGATATTGGCGCATTGGTTGCGGGTACAAAATATCGTGGTGATTTTGAAAAACGTTTAAAACAACTTTTAAATGCTTTGAAAAAGAAACCAGAAGCAATTTTATTTATTGATGAAATCCATATGATTATTGGTGCTGGCTCAAGTATGGGCAGTACGATGGATGCATCAAACTTAATTAAACCTGCTTTAGCGAATGGTTCATTGCGTTGCATTGGCTCTACGACATTCCAAGAATATCGCCAAGTTTTTGAAAAAGATCACGCTTTGTCACGTCGTTTCCAAAAAATTGATGTGAATGAACCATCAATTTCAGAAACCATCGATATTCTGCGTGGTTTAAAAGTGAAATTCGAAGAATTCCATCATGTTAAATATGATGATATGGCTTTAATTTCAGCTGTTGAATTGTCAGCTAAATTCATTAACGATCGCTTTTTACCAGATAAAGCCATTGATGTAATTGATGAAGCAGGCGCACAACGTCGCTTAAAAGCTGAGCAGGACGATACACTAATTACAGTGGAAAATATTGAAGATATCGTGTCTAAAATTGCACGAATTCCGCCGAAAACTGTATCTAAAGATGATAAATCTGTACTTGAATATCTTGAGCGCGATCTTAAACGTGTGGTGTTTGGTCAAGACGAAGCCATTACAGCATTGGCATCTGCAATTAAATTGTCACGAGCAGGCTTGAAATCACCAGATAAACCTGTAGGTAGCTTTGTTTTTGCAGGTCCAACAGGTGTAGGTAAAACAGAAGTCACCAAACAATTGGCGAAATTGTTAGGCGTAGAATTAGTTCGTTTCGATATGTCTGAATATATGGAACGTCATGCTGTTTCTCGTTTGATTGGTGCACCTCCAGGTTATGTCGGTTATGACCAAGGTGGTTTATTGACAGATGCGATCCATAAAAATCCGCATTGTGTTTTATTACTCGATGAGATCGAAAAAGCACATCCAGATGTCTTTAACTTGTTATTACAAGTCATGGATCATGGCGCTTTAACAGATAATAATGGTCGTAAGTCAGACTTCCGTAATGTGATTATTGTCTTAACTACTAATATCGGTGCAGAAAGTATTTCACGTACCAGTATCGGTTTCACTGAACAAGACAATAGCAATGACAATCAGGAAGCAATGAAACGTGCCTTCGCACCTGAATTCCGTAACCGTTTGGATGGCGTGATTCAGTTCAAAGCATTGCAAACCACTGTCATTGAGTCTGTAGTCGATAAATTCTTGACAGAATTACAAGCACAGCTTGACGAGAAAAAAGTTGTTCTTGAAGTGGATCAAAGTGCTCGAGATTGGATGGCTGAAAATGGTTACGATCGTTTAATGGGCGCACGTCCAATGCAACGTCTGATTCAAGAACACTTGAAGAAACCGCTTGCTGAAATGATTCTATTCGGTGAATTGGCTGATCATGGTGGTAATGTGGCTGTTTCAGTGAAGAAAGAAAACGGTAAAGCTGTTGGGCTTACATTGGAAGTATTTGAAGACCAAACTGCCGAACCAGCTTAATTCAAAGTGTTTTAAAATGACCCGTGTTTACACGGGTTTTTCTATTTATGATATAAACTACTTCTTTATCATCTTAGAAATTCTGTGAAACAGAATGTATTCAGGTATAGATTATATTGTATGGATATTCAACTGACTAAAATAATCACAACATTTTTTTATTTTTAGTGACTGCAATTGCAGAAATTCTTGGTTGTTATTTTCCTTATTTAATTTTAAATCAACATAAAAGCCATTGGTTATGGATTCCAACCGCATTGAGTTTGGCTGTTTTTGTGTGGCTATTAACTTTACATCCTGCGGCATCTGGGCGGATTTATGCGGCTTATGGTGGGATTTATATTTTTACAGCATTAATGTGGTTAAGATTCGTTGATCAAGTGAGTTTGACTCGTTGGGATTTATTGGGTGGGGTTGTTGTTTTAATTGGTGCTGGCTTGATTATATTGCAACCGCAAGGTCTGATTCGTTAATCAAAATTCATTGATTAATAATTTTTAATGTCCAATGACTGAATAGCTTCAAGCTGGGTGATTTTACATAATTTAGGAATTGCTTTACGGTATTCTCCATAATCATGTTTATATTGTTCAAGCCATCGTTGATATTCTGCATTCAATTTTAAATTTGCAAGGTTGGGTTCATTTTCAATTGAATCGGGAGTTGTTGCCTCATCATCCGAAACTTCCAGTTGTTTTAAATAGTATAAAGCTTGTTTAGGCTGCTCAAGTAGGGCATAAAACTCAGCTAAAAACTCATTCTCACGCTGTGTGTATTGATGATTCTTTTGCACAGTGGCTTCTATTTTGGACTGATGATCACTCAGCCATTTTTTTGCAGTTTGTGGATTTTCAGTATTTAGTATTTTAAAATACTGTTGTACAAGAATCAGAAAATTACCAACATCCATCGTCGTATCTGAATATTGTTGTGAATCAGATAAATACTGAAACAATGGTTTTTTAAGAAGTGATCG
>NZ_AFIE01000021.1 GCF_000214135.1 Acinetobacter sp. P8-3-8 | reverse complement strand
TTCATCTAACCCACCCAGCGTGGGTTTTCATTTACCTGTAACACCTAAAACTTATAATCAACACCAAGGTTAATGAAGGATAACCTGTAATAACTAAGTTTGACCTATCTCGCCCTGCTATATGCAGGGTTTTCTTTTGTCTATTAAAGCATAAAATATAATTAAAATAATATTTTTTATAACTATAGTGTTGACTAATAAAATAACTGTAGTTATATTTATCTCACAGACAAACAAACCTTCTCAGTGAGACAAAAATGGAAATTCAAAATTTACGCTTACAACTCCTTCAGCTTTCAGGCGGTCAAGTTGAACACGCTCAAGCAATGGAAAAATACGTTTTGGAAGGTACTGGCTTAAATCAGCAAATGGGCGAAGCGGTAAACGGTGAAAAAGATGAAAAATGTAATTGTTTTTTTTGCCAACTCAGAACCGCAATTGAAAGTAATTCTTAATAAAAAAGCACACCGACCTCGAAACCAGTGTGCTTTCCCAAACAACAGGTGAATTATGAAACAAACACATCTTAAAAGTCAAACGACTCAATATTTAAATCAGCCTCCTACGGCTGAAAATACCATTCAGTATAGAAGCTCAGGCTTGGCTATTCCTTCAATCCTAGTATTGATTCTCTTGGCAATGCTTGCAGGCGGTGTTTTTAGTTGCTCAGGTTATCAAAGTGCAACAGCTAAAGTAGGGGTGAAATCATGAGTCGCTTAACTAAATCTTTACGTGAAGCAATGCTTGAAACGATTCTTTCACATGCATTTGATGCAAAACAAAAAAATGCCAAACAGCAAGAAATTATTGCTGGTGAAAAAGTCTATCAAGACATTTATGGTTCACATCTTATTGCAATGGAGAGCCTTCCAAAGGGTTTTCTTGAGAAATCATCATATTTCTACATATCAATTGCTGGTCGTTCACACTGCATTCGATTGAGTGAAAGTCGGCTAGTGGGTTGTAGACATGACAATAGTTATTTCAAAGCAAAGCTATATGTAGGTGATGAAGCTATTGCGATTGAATACCAAAAAGCTGTTGACGTTTGCGAAGATTTTGACATTAAAAGAAAGCAAATGTCTCGTGAAATTAACCCAGTTCTTGAAAGTGTTCATACATTTAAAAAACTATGGGAAGTATGGCCTGAATCAAAATCACTTTTAGAGAAATTTGAAGAAAAGCCAACAATCGCGATCCTACCTGCTGTTCAAGTTAACAAATTGAATGCTGCTTTAGGTTTGCCAGTTTCGGAAGTCAAGGAGCCACAACAATGAATATGCTTTCTAACTACGCTCCTGAAGCCCCTACTTTCCAAACACTTGTAGTTGCTGACGAGTTTGTTATCCAAGGCTCAAAAGTTTATTTCTCGTTGATTGTACCGAACTACAGCGCTTGTTATGTGTCTGCTGTGGTTGAAGCAAACCAAACATCAAGCTCACTGGCTTGGAACACTACAAGTGATCCGCAAAATGATGTTGATGTGAATTATGACTTGCTTGAAGTCGCTACTTGGCACCGCCCTATTGTTGAGGATTTTGACGAGATTCTAGCTGTTCAAGGGCTTCGATTTGCACTGACAAATAGCCAAGTTTACACACTCAACGAAATGCTCAAAGCGCATTTTGAAGAAGAAAAAGTTAATGAATTAAAAGGAGTAAAAGAATAATGGAATTACAAATATTAGAACAAAATGTGATTGAAGCAGAGCGTTTACGCATCGAGCGAGAAGCTCAAGCAAAAGCGGATGCCGAGCTTAAAGAACAGCAAGCGCGTGAAGCCAACAAGGCCCACAAAAAGAAAATCTGTAATGAGGCGCTCCAAGGTCTTACGAGCATTGGTGTTTCTGAAGAATTAGGCAAACAAATTTTACAGGCGATTCACAAAGGTGAAGTGCCTCACGTATCAATCAAGTTTTGAGGATTAGAAGATGAATGCACCTATACAGCACAGCACGATTGTAACGGCTCAAATCACTCAAATGGCAGATCTTTTAGGCCTTGGTAATGTTGATCCAGTTGAATTAAAAAATACATTAATTGCTACAGCTTTTAATAATGGTGATAAAGAAATTTCAGACGCTCAAATGGCTTCTTTGTTGATCGTTGCAGGCCAATATAAGCTTAATCCCTGGACTAAGGAAATATACGCCTTCCCTGATAAAAATAAAGGAATCATCCCTGTTGTTGGCGTTGATGGATGGTCGCGCATTGTAAATAGTAGCCCTAATTTTGATGGTTTGGAATTTAAATACTCTGAAAATATGGTCACCATGGAGGGTGCAAAGGTTGCTGCACCTGAATGGGTGGATTGTATTATTTACCGCAAGGATCGTGAGCGACCAACTGTAGTGCGTGAATATTTGGCTGAATGCTACCGCCCACCATTTAAAGGAAAATATGGCGATGTGGTTGGCCCTTGGCAGTCACACCCTTCACGTTTTTTACGACACAAGGCGACTATTCAATGTGCACGTCTAGCCTTTGGCTTTGTTGGAATTTATGACCAGGACGAAGCAGAACGAATTCAAGATGGTGGCACAGTCCGAACTGTTCAGGGTGAAACGGGTGATTTGATTCCTGATGGTTATCAAGAGTTTGAAGAAGCACATTTAAACAATATGCGTGAATTGGCATTTGAGGGAATGGAAGCTCTTGAGACTGGCTATGCAGAATTACCTAAAGGCAAATGTCGCTCGCACTTCTGGACCATGCATAAAGAATCATTAAAAGCTGCTGCGCAAAAAGCCGATCAACCACAAGGGGAAGTTTATGAACACTCTCCAGCGGAATGATGATTGGCATGCTCAACGATGCGGAAAAATTACCGCTTCACGCATCAAAGACATGGGCGCAAAACCATCTAAAGGCAAGTGCTATAACGCTCTAGCATTAACTATTCTTTCTGAGCGCCTTACAGGTGTTCAGGAAGAAACCAAAACCACTGGTCCGATGCAATGGGGTATTGATCAAGAGCCATTTGCAGTAATTGCTTATGAGAATGAAACAGGATCATTTGTCACTGATGTTGGTTTAATCGATCACCCTGCTATCAAAATGAGTGGCGCCAGTCCAGATGGATTGGTTGGGAAAAATGGGCAACTTGAGATTAAGTGCCCTTCTACCACAACGCATTTAAATACGATTTTGATGCAAGAAGTTCCAGAAGAACATATCCCACAAATCACTTGGCAATTGGCCTGCACTCGTCGTGAGTGGTGTGATTTTGTGAGTTACGATCCGCGACTTCCTGAGCATTTACAACTTTTCATTAAGCGTATTTATGCGAAAGATTTGGATATTCAAGGTGTTGAAAATTCAGTTATTGCTTTTAACCGGGTAATTGATAGCGCCTTTATTCAGCTTAATCAAAAGGAGCTCGCAGCATGACCCTCCTAAAACTTTACTTTCAACTTTGGCAAATGGCGTGGTGGTTGTGATGGAAATCAGAATTTTACCAGAACCACTCACTGAAAAATTCATTGTATTCAATTGCAATGCTGGGTTTTCGGTAAAAGGTACAGAAAAAGGTTTTTACCTTAGCAAAAAGAACAAGAAATCATTATTCGTCAGTAATAAAGGCGTGATGAATAAAGAAGCCCAAGAGCGTTATGAGTTAATGCTCAAGGTGTGGTTAAGGGATGGTCGCAGTTTTATGGATGACCTAAATATTGAGGTTCGACGTATTTATAGGATGGTGGCGGCATGAGCACATTAAAAGATTTAAACAAGCATCTGTTTGATCAGTTGGATCGTTTAGCCAAGGCTGATAAAGACACTCTTGATTCAGAGGTAAAGCGTGCTCAAACAATGTCGCAAGTGAGTGAGCAGATTGTGGATGCGCACAAAACTCAACTGGAAGCGGTAAAACTGGTGGCTCAATACAAAGGGCTTAACACGAATCAAGAAGCACCACAGATTTCTGTTGGTGATATGAATGTGAGTGTTTGATATGGCGAAAGGTATTGCGATTAAGTACACCGAAGAAATGCTGATGTTTTTACGTCAGCATGAGGAAACGCCACGTACTGAACTAACCTGTAAATTTAATGAAAAGTTTGGCTACAAGCTTTCAGTAGATAGCATTAAGGCTAAATGCCTGCGCATGGAATTAAAAACAGGTCGAACAGGATGCTTTTCACCTGGTCAAAAGTCTTGGAATAAAGGCTTAAAGGGTTATATGGGTGCGAACTCAACATCCTTTAAAAAAGGTCATACACCATCTAATCATAAACCAGTTGGCTATGAGCGTATCACGGTTGATGGTTATATCGAAATCAAAGTTTCAGAACCGAATGTATTTGAGTTAAAGCATCGGCAGATCTGGGAGCAACAACACGGGAAAATACCAGATAACCATGTTCTTGTTTTCAAAAATATGAACAAGCAAGACTGTCGACTTGAAAACCTGATGCTGGTTAGTCGTGCTGAGCTTGTTCGCTTAAATCAATCTTATCGAAAGCTTGCCACACCAGAAACAAATGAAACCTGTGTCTTGATGGCGAAGATCAAAAATAAAACGCATAACTTGAAGGTGGCGTGATGGAAGATAACAAACTAGAGCCAGCTGAAATTGTGCGCAGTGAAATGGGAACTTGGACACATCCAGTTTATTCAAAATACATGAATGAGCATCTGGAAAACAAAGAATACGTAAGTCGTGAAGAGTGGGAAAAATTTAAAAGCCACTTTGGTGTAGACACTGTGATGTTCTGGATGGAGAGCCTTGTTAATTCTGATGATTGGGAAATCATGATGGATGATTGTGATATCACCAAGTGGGACCCGATTGCACCAAACGGCTTTTTCTTAATTGATATCAATTTTAGTGAAGATGATGCCTATGCCATTTTCGCTCGAAATAAGTATGAAAGCGAGGTGGCGTGATGGATATTAATAAAGAACGTGCAGCTTTTGAAGCATCTTTAACAAAAATGAAAATTCATAACTTGCGAGTAGGAACAATATTCGACACAGAGAAAAATGAATACTTTGCTTCTGATGTTTTGCATCCAAGTGAAGATCATATTGTTGGTTGGATTAATTTTAGTTGGAGGTTGTGGCAAGAGAAAGCCACCCCTGAAGGGTTTGTTTTGGTGCCGAAAACTGAGTCAACTGGCTTAACAGATAAAAAAGGGAGAATTATCTTTGTTGGTGATGTTGTTGAATTTGTTGGAGGTTGTGTGGAATTTCTTGATTTATCTGGTTATGGATTATCTAAATACATTGTCAACAAAGGTGACAAAATGATAGTTCGTAAATTGAAATCAGGGTATACGCTTTCTCTACCATGGATTGATTGCGATACCCCCAATCGAGCCGGGAACTTAGGAAATTATGACTTTTGGAACCTTCAACGTGATTTTGTAGTGATCGAAGCACAGGAGCAAAGTCATGACAATTCAAACTGAAGAAATCGACCTTGTAAAAACCTGTGGTGAAAGCCCTGAACAATACGATGCTTTCTATAAGGGTAAACAAGTTGGCTATCTCCGCTTAAGACATGGCGAATTTAGAGTTGATTATCCTGATTGCGGTCAAGAAACCATTTTCTATTCAGAAGAAATGCAAGGTGATGGAAAGTTTGAAGATGATGAGCGTGATGAATTTCTTTTAAAAGCCAAGCAAGCGATTGTGAAAAGATTGAAAGAAGAAAAGGAGGAAGGTTGATGACTGCTATTGCGAATGTTGGTGATTTTGTTGTTGCTTTGCCACCTTCTGATATTTGGTTGACAGATGAACAAGCAGCAACTTTTCTAAGTTATTCACTTGTTCATTTTAAAAGTCATGTAATTTGCTTGGGAGGATTTCCAGCGCCAAGATACATCATGACAAATTCAAAAGGTAGAAGATGGAATTTAGAATCTATATCTAAATGGTTAAGAGAACGACCAGAAACTACAAAAAAAGTTACAGGCAGACCCCGCAAAATTTAGCGGGGTTTACTATTTTATATCTGTGGATAAAAATTGAATTACGCCAATTTTACGCCAAACTCATATTAAGTTATTGATTTTATTAATAGGTATGGTACGCCCAGCGGGACTCGAACCCACTCCACAGGCTTCGGAAACCTGCACTCTATCCAGTTAAGCTATGGGCGCTTAAATCGAGATGGCACATCATACCAAAAAATCGTATCAGGTAAAGCATTTATAAAACATCGAATTGCATTGATGCTTATGCTTTGAACAACGTTCCAAATTTGCAACAGATAATTCCATCTAATACGCTTGGTTTATTTTGTTAGATCGCTCACAATACACACTCCCCAAACCACGTGAGAATTTCATGACTGATGCTTTAACGTTAAGAGATTTATCGAAAACTTATCGAAATGGATTTCAGGCACTTAAAGGAATCAATTTAACTGTTCCTGAAGGTGAATTTTATGCACTTTTAGGGCCAAATGGTGCAGGTAAATCGACAACGATTAGTATTATCAGCTCTTTGACACATAAAACATCAGGTACAGTCGAAATTTTCGGCAATAATCTCGATACTCATCCTTCACATGCAAAACAATGTTTAGGCGTGGTTCCCCAAGAGTTTAACTTTGGTCAATTTGAAAAAACTTTTGACATTTTAGTGACTCAAGCGGGTTATTACGGTATTCCCAAAAAAATTGCTGAAAAACGCGCCGAAGAATATTTAGAAAAACTAGGCTTATGGGAAAAACGTAATACGCAAGGCCGTATGCTTTCAGGTGGTATGAAACGCCGTTTAATGATTGCACGTGCCATGATGCATGAACCTAAATTACTGATTTTAGATGAACCTACCGCTGGCGTTGACATCGAATTACGACGCTCAATGTGGGACTTTTTGACTGAAATGAATGAAAAAGGTACTTCAATCATTTTAACCACGCATTATCTTGAAGAAGCAGAAATGTTGTGCCGTCAAATCGCCATCATCGATCGTGGTGTCATTAAAGAAGATACTTCGATGAAAGCATTCTTAAATCAATTAAGTGAAGAATCCTTTATTTTTGATTTAGAACATCCCATTGAACCAATTCATGTTGACATCATTGGTGTGAAATTTAACTTGATTGATCCTGTGACTTTAGAAGTAACAATGGATAAAGCACATTCTTTAAATGATTTATTTCAACTGTTAGAAGCTCAAGGCATTCGTGTGCGCAGTATGCGTAATAAATCGAATCGTCTTGAAGAACTATTCGTAAAAATGGTCGAAAAAAATCTTGAAGGAGCGCAATAATGAACTTTACCCAACTTCGAGTTGCACTTTATACCCTTGTTTATAAAGAAATACGTCGCTTTATGCGAATTTGGCCACAAACCTTATTACCACCTGCAATCACTATGAGTTTGTACTTTGTGATTTTTGGAAATTTGGTCGGTTCTCGTATTGGGCAAATGGATGGATTTAGCTATATGCAGTTCATCGTTCCCGGTTTGATCATGATGGCTGTTATTACCAATAGTTATGCAAACGTATCATCGAGTTTCTTTAGTGCAAAATTTCAAAAGAGTATTGAAGAACTGATCATGAGCCCTGTTCCATTACATATGGTGTTGTGGGGTTATGTGATTGGTGGAGTTTGTCGTGGGGTCTTAGTCGGAGCAATTGTGACAGGTATGAGTCTGTTCTTTACAGATTTGGCGATTCACAATATTTTCGTGACTATATATACCGTCATTATTACTTCATTGCTTTTTTCATTGGGTGGTTTTATCAATGCGGTTTATGCAAAATCGTTTGATGATATTTCCATCATCCCAACCTTTGTTTTAACACCACTCACCTATTTAGGTGGTGTATTTTACTCTATTAGTGCTTTAAGTCCGTTTTGGCAAAATCTCTCTTTAGTTAACCCGATTGTATATATGGTCAATGCTTTCCGTTTCGGAATATTAGGTCATAGCGATGTAAATGTTTCTCTTTCATTGATTGTCGTAACACTTTGCTGTGGCGTGCTTTATGTCATTGCCTACTATTTACTTTCTCGTGGTTCAGGAATGCGTGAATAATGTCTGTTGAACACTCTTTATTAGGTAAAGAAACCAATTACCCAACCACTTATCAACCTGAAATCCTTTTCCCTATTTCACGTGCGCCTGCACGTGAACAATATGCCGATATTGAAGGTATCTATAAAGGAAAGGATTGGTGGCATGTTTTCGAAATTTCTTGGTTAAATCGCAAAGGTATTCCACAAGTTGCGATTGGTCGGATTACCCTGCCAGCAAGCTCACCGAATTTGATTGAGTCTAAATCTTTAAAACTCTACTTTAATAGTATGAACTTTACTGAATTTGACTCAAAAGAAGCCTTTATTGCAACAGTGGAAAAAGATTTATCACAAGCAGCTCAAGCTGACGTGACACTGACCTTATTCCAAGCGGATGAGCTTGATATTGCCAAGCCTCAAGGCATTTGTATTGATGACCAACAGCCTGAACATTTAGTCAATCATCCTGATGCATCACTTTTAACATTGGATCAAAGCGCTTCTGATGAAAATGTTGAGATACAACTCTATTCACATTTATTAAGAAGTAATTGCCCTGTCACTGGACAACCCGATTGGGGCACTGTTTTCATCCGTTATCAAGGCAAAAAACCTTGTTATCGTAGTGTTTTAGCTTATATTATCTCTTATCGTCAGCATAATGGTTTCCACGAACAATGTGTAGAACAAATCTTTGCCGATATTTGGCAAAATTTGCAACCTGAAAAACTGATGGTATATGCTGCATATACACGTCGTGGAGGATTGGACATTAATCCATGTCGTGTATCAGATGAAACATGGATGCCAAGCCCAATTCGTTTGGCTCGACAATAACATTGAGGTTGATGACATGCCTTTTTTTGGTTTTGTACCATCTGAAGAACTATTAAGGAATATTCAGACAGGTATTGAGAAAAAAAACTCCAACGAACCACTTTACCCTTTACGCGATCAAACTGCTTTATTAATTAATGATGAAATCATTGATGCGATCTTAATTGAGCTTGTTCGTCGCTTTCCACCGAGTGATCGTCGTGATACTGCTGAAAAGCTTGCTGGATATGTAAAATCGACGGTTGCCGTGCTTCTTAAACAACTGTTAAGTAAAGCAGACAATGAAGTTGTGCGTCAGTCTATTACTTTTTCTGAAAGTAGCTTATTTAGAGATCCACAAGATCAATTACGTGTTGGCGCTAGTTTAAATGCGAATCTAGTGACCAATATGAAGCATAGCTTTGCCGAAATTCTAGAAAATGGTGATATTAATCGTGGTGTTTTGTCTGAACAATACAAACAATTCGCCGATGCATCCATTAACCATTTCATGCGTGAATTTAATAAAACGCTTGATTTAGGTATGATCAAGCGTAAAGCAGCCGATATTGGTGCAGCAGCAGTAACCAAAGCTGTGCATATGGCGGTTGATAAGTTGATTCCAAACTTAAATAAAGAAGAAATCAAAGCACTCGCTGAATATCACAGTACATTATTTTTTAATTGATCATTAAAAGTTAATTGAATTTTTTAATGAAAAAATACTCTTGAATCCAAGGGTATTTTTTTTGATTTAGCAATGCATTAAAGTAAAAATATAAAATAATGATTTTTAATTCAAATAGATAAGATTTCTATAAATAACACTCAATCAGGTGATCACTCTATAAAGGGATTACATTCAAAATTCTCAAACTTTCATTTCTTAATTCAATTTTAATATTGTGCTTTTTTAGCCTATTTTTTAAACATAAATTCAAGATTGATCTGAATACTGTAAATACTCGCAAAACTAGGCGGACGTTACCTTCTACAGGGCTTATGTTAGCATTCGCAAACCGTTTCATGCACTAAAATAGTCCAATGGCTCCAAGTTCACAATATAAGTTTTTACGTCAAGCACCCCGTGATGGTTTAAGTACAACATCACATCCCTCCCGATGGCAAAAAATACATATTGACCCATGGTTGACGCTTTTCTTAATTTTAAATGCTTTGCTCGGTTTAACCGTCTTATATAGTGCATCTGAAGAAAGTATTGGACTCGTCGCTAAACAAGCCATGAGTTTTGGTATTGGTCTTATGGTCATGATTGCTTTAGCTCAGATTCCACCTAAGGTCTATCAAGCTTTTGCGCCTTATTTTTATCTGTTTAGTGTCGCCTGCTTAGTCGCAGTTAAACTTTTTGGTGAAGTTCGCATGGGTGCACAGCGCTGGATTGATATTCCCGGTGCAGGCAGTGTACAACCCAGTGAGTTTATGAAAATTGCAATGCCGCTCATGATTGCTTGGTTTTTATCTCGTAATCCGCTACCACCAAGCTTTAAGAACGTTTTCCTGTCTTTAATCATGATCGGTATTCCTTTTATTCTCATCGCAGAACAACCCGATCTTGGAACATCGTTACTTATTTTAGCCAGTGGTATTTTTGTGCTATTTCTAAGTGGTCTTTCTTGGAAAATGATTTTAGTTGCAATCAGTGCAGCAGCCGCTTTTATTCCTATCGCATGGCAATTTTTGCTGCATGATTATCAAAGACAGCGTGTATTGACTTTAATTAATCCAGCAGCAGATGCTTTGGGTACAGGTTGGAATATTATCCAGTCCGAAACTGCAATTGGCTCCGGTGGTTTTATGGGCAAAGGTTACTTAGCAGGTACACAATCGCACTTACACTTTTTACCTGAAGGTCATACCGACTTTATTATTGCAGCTTTTTCAGAAGAATTCGGGTTAATTGGTATTATCTTATTGATTGTGATCTATTTTGCAATTATCTTCAGAACATTCCAAATCAGTTTAAGTTGCTTTCATAATTTCGGCCGTTTGGTCGCAGGCACGTTTGGATTGTCATTTTTTGTTTATGTATTTGTAAATGCAGGCATGGTCAGTGGTATTTTACCTATAGTCGGTGTGCCATTACCCTTTATGAGTTATGGAGGGACTGCAATTATTACTTTAATGGCCACTTTTGGCATTGTAATGTCAATTCATACACATCGTTAATTTCATCATAAATAATTAGGAAATATAACCTATGTTTAATTTTGGGCTTTTACAAAAAGTAAGAAATTTGTCTTTTTGTGCAGCTGCATTTTCGATTACCAGTTTCTGCCAAGCCAATGAGTTTGCAAGTCATCCTGACTATAACAATTTTAAAGCAAAAACCATGCAAACTTATGGTTTGAGTGGTGAGCAAATCGATTGGGCAATGAATGGTTCAAGAAATCTGCCCAATATTATCAATATTATGAATCGACCAGGTGAAAGTAAGCCGTGGTATGAATATAAAACCAATTTCCTTTCTGAAGGTACGATTCAACGTGGTGTGCGCTTTAGAAACCAGTATGCAGATACGTTAAATCGTGCTGAACAGCAATTTGGTGTGCCTCAGGCGATCATTCTAGGGATTTTAGGAGTAGAAACAGGCTACGGCTCAAATAAGGGCTCATTTATCACTCGTGATGCTTTAGCCACACTTGGCTTCGGTTACCCTCGTCGTGCACAATATTTCCAAGATGAGCTCGGTGCATTGATTGCTTGGTCATATAAAGATGATGTTCCAACCAACTCAATTGTTGGTTCTTATGCAGGCGCTGTTGGTTACCCTCAATTTATGCCGAGTAATATCTCTAAATTTGGGGTGGACTATGATGGAAATGGTCATATTGATCTCAGAAATTCAGCCGTAGATGCCATTGGTTCAATTGCAAACTATTTAGCACAGCATGGTTGGCAAAGAAATCAACCGATCGGCTTCCTTGCACGTTATACAGGGAATAATCCTGATGCAATCATTGCTAAAGATTTAACTCAACCTGTGCCTTATGGTTCTATTAAAAATTTAGGGATTGCTCCACTTAATCCTATTGTCAAAATTGATGACTTAGATTTAGTCAATGTCATTCAATTGCAAGATAATTATGGCCCAATTTACTACATCACTTATCCAAACTTTCAAGTGATCACGACCTATAATAAAAGCCGTATGTATGCTACAGCTTTATGGCTTTTAGGCACTGAAATTGTAAGTCGATAAGGCTTGCAATTTCTTAAATACAAGAAAAGTCAAGAAATTATTTTGTTAATTTGATCGCATTTTCTACAAATTAAATAAATTGTTACACTTTTGGTTATTTTTTGATCAATTTCTGTAAGAATTTGTCCTTTTTGTAACTGTTTTACAAATAACACTAGACACATTTGTTATCGCTTGAATATTATCCTTCCGTTAAATGCAGTTGCACAAGTGAATTTACAGACCTCTATAGGTTAATTTTCAGCGACTTAGAAAGTTAAATCAGAGGTTCCAAGGAGTTAAACGATGCATGCTTCACTCAAATATATGATAGCCCTGACCATGGGTTTAAGTATGACGCAAGTGAACTCAGAAATGGTTCAGTCATCATACTTAAACAATGATTCAGATAGTTCGAGCTTAGCTTCTCGTGTAGTAAGCAAAGACTCAACGAATTTTAATTCACATTTCTCAAACCTTAACAGTTTGTCAATTACTGAACGTTCTGGCGATAAAATTCGCCGTGAAACAATTGCAGCTAAGATTCAAGTTCCTGAAGATGAGCCTTCAGTAATTGATAAACTAAACGAAGTAGCTTCAAATACAGTTCGCAAATTCAGCCAAACAGGCGTTGCGTCTTGGTATGGTCGTCAATTCCACGGTCGTAAGACTGCAAGTGGTGAAACATTCGATATGAATGAATTGACAGCTGCTCATCGTAGCCTTCCATTGAACTGTTATATCCGTGTAACGAATAAAGACAATGGTAAGAGTGTGGTTGTAAAAGTAAACGATCGTGGTCCTTTCCATGGTAACCGTGTACTTGACCTTTCATACGGCGCTGCTAAGCGTTTAGGTATTACAAATTCAGGAACGGGACGCGTAAGCATTGAACGCGTGGACGGTCCAAACTCGTAAATTCACTGCATGCATTTAACGAAGCCACTTTAAGTGGCTTTTTTAATGTCTGAATGTACAAGGCTTTTGATTATGCCTCTCTCCATTCAGCAATAGTGCGATTCAAATCGCACTTTATTGGAATTTCTATACACTCCTATGATTTAAAGCTAAATTTGCTTCTATACAACAATAATGATCTCTGTTAAGTTAAATTTTCAGTATGCTTATCTAATGTTGATTTAATACCGATTTAACCCTGAATGCTTTTTTATAATTTAAAATTTTAATAATTTAAATCTTGGGGAATAACAATGTTGCTACGCCCTGCTCTACTTAGCTCAAAGATTTTACCCATATTATCAATTACGAGTTGTATCTTGATCAGCGGTTGTGCGACCACAAAACAACAAGCTTTAAAAACACACTCAGATGCTCATCCTAACGCTCAAATTGAACAAAGCTCACACAACATGCTCATTCATGGTGGTTCTATATTAACCATGCAAGGAATGACGCCGCATTATGTAGAAGCACTATTGGTTCAAGATGGACGAATTACATTTGCAGGTGATTTAAAACAAGCCAAACGACGACAACAACAACAGAAAACCAGCCAAGAGATTGATTTAAAGCATTACACCCTATTACCAGGCTTTATCGATGCGCATAGTCATCTCAATAGTGTAGGACTACAGCAAACTGTTGCGAATTTATATCCTGAGCCCGATGGCAATGTGTCTGATATTCCCTCATTGCTCAATGCTTTATCACAATGGCAGCAACAAAATCAGGCATTTATCCAAGCCACTCAAGGCTGGATCATTGGCAATGGCTATGACGATGCGCAACTGGAAGAAAAACGGCACCCTACAGCAGATGACCTCGACAAAGTCTCAAGCAACCACCCGATTATTATTTTGCACCAATCAGGACATTTAGCTTCAGTCAATCATAAAGCACTTGAATTGCTTAACATTGATAAAAATACGAAGAATCCCACTGGCGGCATTATTCGTCGTAAAGCGCATTCACAAGAGCCTGATGGCGTATTAGAAGAAGCTGCAGTATTTTCAGCTATGGCAACGGCTTTTAGCAAAGTTCCACCTGAAATTATGCAGAATATGGCAAAAACGGCGTTAAACACTTATATCAAGAATGGTTATACCACTGTGCAAGAAGGGCGTGCAGATGCAGCAACTGCTGAATTATGGCGAAGCTTTGCTGATATTGGGCAGTTAGATATTGATGTGGTGGTTTATCCCGATATCATCAATGAAAAAGCATATATGCTGCAACATGGCTCAAATTCTCAATACCAAAAGCATTTTCGCATTGGTGGTGTGAAAATAAGTTTAGATGGCTCTCCTCAAGGAAAAACAGCGTGGCTAAGCCAACCTTATTTAATCCCCCCTGAGGGCAAAGATAAAAACTACCGTGGTTACCCTGCTTATCCTGAACAATCCACGGTTCAAAATGCAATTAATCTAGCCTATCAACAACATTGGCAAATTCTCGCACATGCCAATGGTGATGCTGCCATAGATCAGTATTTAGAGACAATAGAAGTGGCGAATCAAAAGTTTGGACAAGCAGATCGTCGCAATGTCATCATTCATGCGCAAACCATGCGAGAAGATCAGCTCGATCGGGCAAAAAAACTAGGTTTAATTCCATCGTTTTTCTCCTTACATACCTATTATTGGGGTGATTGGCATAAACACGAAACTTTAGGTGCAGCACGTGCCAATCGTATTTCCCCTACAGGATCTGCATTAAGAAAGAATATGATTTTTACTCAACATCATGATGCACCTGTTATTCCACCTAAAAATATGATGGTGATTGATGCAACAGTGAACCGTACTACACGAACGGGCGATGTTTTAGGTGAAGATCAACGGGTTAGTCCTTATATTGCGCTGAAATCTGTTACAGACTGGGCGGCTTATCAGTATTTTGAGGAGAAAGATAAAGGAACATTGGAAAAAGGCAAACTTGCCGATTTTGTGGTTTTAGATGGTGATCCGCTGAAAGTGCCATCACAGCAAATAAAGAATATTAAAATTGTAGCGACTTATAAAGCAGGTCAATTGATTTATCAAACGGATAGTTTCAAGCCTAATATATCTGTGAATTCAGACACGTCTAAAAAATAATTTATAAATTCAAGACAGTGGTGAGTAAAAACTCACCACTGTCATAATCAACAAAACCACTTACGACTTAGAATAAATTGACTGCTAATAACGCCAATAGCGCAGGAACAGCTTGTATATAAATAATTTTCTTACTTGCAGTTAACCCACCGTAAATTCCAGCCACTAAAACACATGCTAAAAAGAAGTTGGCAAGTGCTATCGCATACGTTTCAGGTGCAATGAGTGACCAAAACAGGCCTGCGGCTAAAAAGCCATTATACAAACCCTGATTTTGCGCCAATACTTTAGTGAGTTGTGCTTTTTCAAGTGTGTTGCCAAAGGCTTTCAGGCCATAAGGTTTATCCCATAAAAACATTTCCAACACCAAAATGTAGACATGTAATATTGCGATTAATCCAACGAGTATCTGCCCAATCATGTTTATTTTCCTTTTTCTGGTCAGCGTTTAATGTTTAATATCTAATCTAAGCCAGCCTCTCGGCTGACTCGATTTACTTGATTTAAGCTTTTAACAAGACTTTACCTTGTCTCGCCCCTTGCGTTGCTTTTGATGCTGCAGTTGTAATATCTGCAAATTCAAAAATACCATCGATCGGTAAAACAAGCTTGTTCTGCGTTGCCAATGTAAGTAATTCAATAAATAACGCTTTTTTACGTTCAGCAGGCATCTGTTTACTCACCGTACTTGCCCAAAAACCTTTTAGTGTCGCTTGTTTAAAGATCAAATCACCTGAGGAAATTTGCATCAATTCTCCAGTCATACTACCAAAGGAAATCAGCAAACCATTTTCAGACAATGTATTTAACAATTCGCCACTGGCTTTACCACCAATTGAATCTACACCAACCAATAAGGGTTGCTCGGCATGAATGGCTTTAACCTGCTGCTGCCAATCAGCTTGATCTGTGGCAACAACGTGCTGAATTCCCAAAGCTTGCATTTCACTGACTGCTTCTTGGCGACGAACTAAATTGATCACGTGAATACCACGTGCTTGCGCAATCATGGCAACCGTTTTACCTACAGCGCCATTGGCTGTATTTTGGATCATCCATTGTCCAGCTTGAATATTGGCAAAATCCAATAACATTAAAGCACTGATTGGCATTCCAATGAGTTGTGCTGCTAATTCATCAGGAATAGCATCATTCAAAGGAACAACCGCTTGTGCAGGAGCAATAAAATATTCTGCCCAACTGCCATGAACGCCAGCTACAGCGACACGTTGTCCAATCGCAACACCACTCACACCGTCACCTAAGGCATCGATAATACCGACTGCTTCACTACCACCAATTGCAGGCAATTCAGGCTTATAGCCATAACTGCCACGAACAGTCCACACATCATGGTTATGCATTGGAGATAAAATCGTTTTAATACGTACTTGCCCTGCCTTAGGTTCAGGCTTTGACATTTCAGCCAATTCTAGTACATCAGCAGGTTCACCAAAACGACGATGGATAATACTTCTCATAGCTTATTCCTTAATCGGGAGTAATAGATTTTGTGTGGTTTCTAAAGCCAAATAAAGTGGCGCTTTATCTTGAGCAAGTTTGGTCAATAGTGCCGCACCAAACCATAACTGATACATCACTTGCGCCATTTTATTTGGATCGATATGTGGAGGAATTGAACCTTCCTGCTGCCCTTCTTGTAATAATCCTGCAACACGCTCAGTCAATTTATTGACCCCGAAATTCAAGATTTTGCGCATATCTTCCGATAAATCAGAAACTTCAGCAGCCAATTTCACAATAAGACAATTCTCAGCCCAACCACCATGGGTTGGATCTTCAATCCATGCCTGCCAAAGCGCCATCAAACATGCATAGGCACTGCCATCTGTTTGCAACCAAAGTTGCTCGACCTTCACTTTGTAGTCACGAATATATTGTTCCAACAAAGCACAGCCAAAGTCTTCCTTTGACGCAAAATAATAGTAGAACGAACCTTTCGGTACGTCGCAGGCTTTTAATATCTCTTGCAAGCCAACGCCGACAAATCCTTTGCGTAATACCAGTTCAAAGCTGGTATCTAAGATATGTTGTCGGGTTGCTTCACTTTTGTTTGATCGTTTCATAGCCTTACTATAAATCAATAATAGACCAGTCGTCTATAAATTTAACCCATAATCGTGTAATTTAAATATCCAAAATATTGCCCCAACAACTCAAAAAATACGCACATCGCATCTTTGTCTAAATACATTATTTCACTTTAATTTTTAGGTAAATTTAACCCTTTGTTTAAAAACACATTGAAAAAATAGTTTATTAAAATATGATAACAGTGAAGTATTTTTATACTCATAAATATGAGCATTTATAATTTTGGATAATTTATGAAAATTAAGGCAATTTCTTTCGCAGTT
The DNA here is from genome assembly GCF_000214135.1 of Acinetobacter sp. P8-3-8. Taxonomy (GTDB): domain Bacteria; phylum Pseudomonadota; class Gammaproteobacteria; order Pseudomonadales; family Moraxellaceae; genus Acinetobacter. The sequence continues at coordinate 34,888 of NZ_AFIE01000021.1, read as the reverse complement.
TTATCATCTTTACTTTTAACTGCATGTGGTGGAGGGGGTGGCTCTGATTCGTATACAGGTGGTAATGGAAACAATGACAATACAACACCTGATACCTCTGCGAATCAACAATGGAGTATTCTTGATATTGGTGAAGTCAATTCAGCCCCATATGAAGGCCCCTTGGGCTATGAAGAAAATAGAATAACCTTAAAAGATGGCAAATATTATGTGAAACAAACCAATACATTAGATGATAGTAAGAGTTTATATCTCAGTTTTATGGTGACCAAAGATGGTGTTTATGAAGATGGCCCTATCAGTCAAGATGGAGCGTTGATTGGAACTGTGTCTATAAACGCAAATCAATGGACATTGTTGCCTTATTCGAAAATTGGATCGACTGGTTTAAAGTTTTATCATACCTACAAAACAATCGATATCAGTGGTCAATCGTTTAATCATGTCATTGCTCCATTAAATATGTGGGCAATCAAAAATGGTCGAACAAATGACATCTCTGTCAGCAATGCTGAATTAAAATTCTATACAGCCAATACCACCACCAAATTTCCAAGTGGTTCAACCTGCTTACAATTGATAAAAGAGGAAAATAATCAAGAATATATTGAACTTGAAATAGAAAGCGAAAATGACCCATATGTGATAAACAGATGGAATGATTTTGCCCTCGCAGGCTCTGGAGCAGAACAAAAAATATTTAAAGATACAACAGCATATATAACCTCTCAGGATGATAATGAAGACGACAATGCTGATATGTATGCAAAATACCAAAATAAGTATTTTGCAGGAAATTATACTGCCAAGGGCATACAATTTGATTTTGAGGATTTACTTAAAGAGCTTAGCGAGAGCAGTAAGGCTTTAACAGGTCAAGACAAAGTCATTGCAAATGAGTATATCGATGCCGTCAAAAATACATGTATGCTTTACAATGATAAAGCGACTCAGACCATCCTTAATGCCATTAAAAATGCAAATTAAAGCATTGTATTAAAACCAAAACACCACGTTTTTACGCGTGGTGTTTAGTTTAACAATTCATTCAATACTATATAATTTAACTTTATTTATACTTTCCAAAAACCTTCCATACGCCATTATCTGCCAAAGGATCACTATAACTGTCATTGCGTTGTTTACGTGGTTTCTCTCTTGCATCGACAATTTCAAAATCTTTTTCAATACTTAACACGATACCATTCACATAAAAACGAGTCCGTGTATATTCACTTTGACCATGTTGAAAGACATAAGTTCTTAAATCGATAAACTCCCGATGTGCAACCAATGCTGCCGTGTCATCACTATTAAGCCAATGCGTCATCTCAGCCATTTGTTCAGCATCAAATTGCCCACATTTTTCCAGCAATGAAGCAATTCCTCGAAATGTTTTTGATTCTTTCGCTCGGGTTTTATTGATTCGAATACGATCTACATGAAAAAAGAATAACGGGAAATTCAAATGACTGGGCAAGTGAATAGCATTCAAGACTTCATCTTCCATGAAAGGTTGATATAAAGCTTGTGCCCTTTCAATCAGCCCAAGCCAGTGCGTATAATATTCATCGACCTGTTGTTTTGATCCATAATAAATTGGTAATCCTTCAACATTGGATAAATCTACAGGCGGCCACATATTTTGTCTTAATAATGCAATATCATTTTTTAAACTTTGCACCGCAATCGCATCTTGCATCTTATCTTCCTGAATCATTTCAAATATGCTTAGGCTATTTTGAGTATGCTATAGTTGCAACGACGAAACAAGATTACAAAAAGGAAATCCAATGTCTGAAAATGATGAAATCTATGAAAATAGCGAACAAACTGAATCCGATGAACAATTTTTTGAGCGTGCGGATGAATTCATCGGTCTTGCAAATCAGTTGATTGATTCGACCCATCAAGTTTCGCATCTGACTACTGAACCAGGTAAAGTCAGCGCTTCATTTATGTACGCCAATGCACGTTTTAGCGCATGGCATGCGGCTTGTTCTTACCAACAAGTTGATGATTTTAAAAAAGATCGTCAAGTGATTTTAGATTATTATATGGAACAATTTAAGTCGATGCTTGAAAGCAATTTGGATGAATACCAAGAAAATTTTGAAGAGTATTTTCCAAAAGCAGAGGCTGAAGAAGTAAAGCGTTTCGTTTAAGTGCGGGATTGCCTATAATAGGTTTGTAAAATTAATATGTAGTTGTGGAAAAAATCATGTCTCAAAAAATCGATGCTGCTGATGTCACCGAAGAAGAAGCTTTAAACGCTGTCTTTTTTGAGCGTGCTGATGAGTTTATTAAGCAAGCCAATGAGTTTTGCCGCCCTGCAAAAGGTCAACAACCAAAGCCTGAAGAACTACGTGGTCAGGTTAGTGCAGCGATGTTATTTGCGACAGCTCGGTTTAATACTTGGGTTGCTGCCAATACTTTCAAAGATGGCGAAGAAATGCGTGAAGCAAAAGAACAAGTCATGTCTTATGTGCTACAGCAGTTTCAAATGATGCTTGAAGACAATTTTGATGAATATTGCGAACAGTTTGATAACTATCTTCGTTTTAGAAAAAATGAAGATTTTCATACGCATAAACATGATGGCAAAGATGACCATCAACACTAATTTATTTTAAGAACAAAAGTTAATAAAAAGCCCTGATGGGCTTTTTATTTATAAATAATTTTAACATTTACAATGACTTAAAATCAAAAAATACTCATCATTTTTATCAATTAATCATATCCATACTTTATAAATTTCATGTAATAGCTTCGCTAAACACCATTCTACATAATGGAAAATTATAAAAGTTGAAAGTCTGTTCAACCGATAAGATTTCCGAATGAATCAAGCTATACAAAAATTATTTCAAAGATAAATTCAAATAATTTAACAAAACTAAACAATATCCAAATTAGAGCACAATCTTACAAATAACAATTATTTCATTTTAAACAAATGTTTATGATTCTTAAAAAGCGAAAAAGTCTTTTTGTAAAAAAGTATTAAAATTAATCAAAATAATAATTATTTAGCTTAACTTATAAAACTCTTTATTAATTTTAGGATATATAAAATGGCTTCTTTGGTATACTCAGTAAATCTTATGGCTAATTCTACGGCAAAAATTTTCATAGGTTCTCAAGAAATCGGTTCTTTTACAGTTCGCCCTAATGGGTATTTCTCTCGTATGATTCCTTATGACAACGGCGAAACCGTAACATTAGTAGGCATCGATAAACAAGGTTTAAATTACTCCTATACCTTCATAGCTCGAAACTCTCATAGTTCAGATACTCCGACAACAATTGAAATTCATGACGATGTTCATACTGTGACTGGATCAGCAGAAGCAAACTCTGTTATTCGTATTACAGATTCAAATGGAAGCATCGTTGGAATTGCGACTGCAAACTACCAAGGTAAATTTACTGTTTCAACTGCCCCTCTACAACCTGGTGAGCAATTAAATATTATTGCAACGGATAACGATGGCAATGTTTCACAAGCTGCGCATATTACTGTTCCTCAACCCGTTGCGCTTATAAGTGATGCAACTACTCATAGCCTAACTCATCTTTTAGGAGACGAAGCAATTGTTTCAACGCAGGAAAACACTGCGAAAGCACATCCTTCTTCTCACTCAAACCTAGATCAGGTGATTAGCCATATCATCAAAGAACAAGGTATTACAGAGAATGTAAACCCTGAAGGACCAAAAACAACTCATCAAGACACAACCGTTCATACTGAATTAGTGGCTTTAACTGCTAAAAATCACAGTTTTGATGAACTTATTCAAGCTCAACAACATCTTGTTTAATAATAAAAATTAGATATGAAGTCTTATGGAATAGTAATATTCCATAAGACTTCAAAACAAACCAGCAAGCAGAGACATTCCGTTTTTGCTTGCTGGTAATCAATTTGTGATTGACGACAATAAGATAGATGGTCAATATCATCAGTAATTTTACTAATCGTAACATCCACACTTTATAAATTTCATGTATTGTATTTCTAATAATAAAGAACAAGTTGGACGTTATATGCAACATATAGATTTTCCAATTATTGACCTTCATATTCATCAATGGGATCCTTACAATACACCGCATGCGGCTGCACTTGCTGTTAAACTATTGGGAAATCGCCCTTTCCTCTTAGATAAAATGGTGCGTTTGGTTAAACCCAAAGATCTGATCGATACTGTTGGCTTAACCACGCATATTACTCAAGCTTATTTACCTCAAGATTACAAAAACGATATTGGTCAATATCAAGTTGAACAAGTCGTCCATATTGAAGCAAGTTGGGCAAACAATAAAGGCAAAGGTGTGGTGGGTGAAACAGAATTTATAGAATCACTACCTTTTAATGAGAATACTGTTCATCTTGGAGGCATTGTCGCTACGGCTGACCCTTGCGACAGTAATTTTAAAAAGATATTAAAATTACATCAAAAGGCTTCAAAGCGGTTACGTGGTATTCGCCGTATGGCTTCATTCCATGAAGATAAAGGCGTACACAATTGGACAGATGATCCAAACTTATATACCAATAAAAAGTTTCTAAAAGGTTTTGAACACATTGCGCAACATAACCTTAGTTTCGATGCATGGGTATATTCGACTCAAATTCCAGATGTAATTGAATTAGCCAAAAGATTTCCTGAAACATCAATTGTTTTAGATCACTTTGGTACGCCTGCTGGGCTATTTGGAAAAGTTGGGCAAAATACGGGATTAACTCAAACGGCTCGAGAAAATATTTTCTATCAGTGGCAAGATTACATGGCTGAACTGGGTACTTTACCAAATGTCTATACTAAAATGTCTGGTTTATTCATGCCTGTTTTAGGTCATCAATTTTATAAAAAAAAGCAACTGGCTTCTAAACAACAAATTATTGACCTCGTTGCTCCTCTCATTACACATGCCTTAGATAGTTTTGGAACTTATCGAGTCATGTTTGCTTCAAACTTTCCTATGGATCGAGTCAATACAAGCTTGATCAATATCATTGATGCATTTAGTGATGTGGTGATGCAATATGATGAAAATGCACTAGAACAAGTATTCCACCACAATGCAAAGCAGTTTTATCGCTTATAATTTTTATCATTATCTAAGAAAAATGCAGTGGCGCTCAAACGAGCGCTGCTCTCATTCATTCACTGAATTAAACAAATTAATTCTGTAAACCATCTTGTTGGCTTAAAAATTTTTGAATCGCATATTGTGCAATTTCAGCATCTTCAAAAGATTTAACCCCAGAAATACCTATTGCTCCAACCAATTGTTGTTGGTACAAAATAGGCTCTCCACCTTCCAGCATACCTGAAAATGTATCCATGGTCAGAAAACCCATTTGACCATTTTTGATTAAATTTTCAAAAACACCTGAAGGACGACGGCTCACCGCCGAACATTTGGCTTTTTCTAAACTCAGATTTGCAGTCATTGGAGATGCACCATCCATACGCTTCATCGCTAATAGATTTCCAGTCTCATCGACAATGCTAATACTGACATTAAAATGCTGTTCAATTGCATATTGATGAGCTTGGTCTAATAAAAATTCAGCATCTGACAATGTTAAATAATGTTTACTTTTCATCTTCCAACTCCATATCATAGTAAAAGAGCTTGCATCAAAGCACATGCTCTATTACATGATAATTCATTTGAAAATTATTTCATTTCAGCAAAAGTTTCTTTTGCAGCTTGAATTGTAAACGCAATGTCTTCATCACTATGTGCAGCAGAGATAAAACCAGCTTCAAAAGCAGATGGTGCAAGGTTTACACCACGTTTCAACATACCGTGGAAAAATTTACGGAATGCTTCAATATCACATTTGAGAATATGATCAAAACTGGTGATTTCTTTCTGATCCGTAAAGTAAATTCCAAATAATCCGCCCGCTTGTTGAGTGAAGAATGAAATACCTGCTTCGTCCGCAGCTGCTTGCAATCCAGTTAATAATTTGTCTAATTTTGCAGATAAATCTGTATAGAAATTCGGTTGACGTAAGGTTTCAAACATTTTGATTCCTGCACGCATTGCCAATGGATTACCTGACAAAGTTCCTGCCTGATACACACCACCTAAAGGCGCAATACATTCCATAATTTCACGTTTACCACCAAAAGCACCCACTGGCAGTCCTGCACCAATGATTTTACCGAGTGTCGTTAGATCAGGCTTAACATTGTAATACGCTTGCGCACCGCCCAAAGCAACACGAAAACCCGTCATTACTTCATCGATAATAAATACTGATTTATATTGATCACATTGTTCACGAATTGTTTCAAGGAAGCCCGGAATCGGTTTAACCAAATTCATATTTCCTGCAACAGGCTCAATAATCACCCCTGCAATCTCATTTCCAAATTTAGCAAAACATGCTTTTACAGCTTCAATATCGTTATAAGGTAAAGTAACTGTATGTTTTGCAAAATCCGCAGGAACGCCTTTCGAAGTTGGCTCACCCATGGTTAACATACCTGAACCCGCTTTCACTAATAGCGAATCAGAATGTCCGTGATAGCAACCTTCAAACTTCACAATCATGTCACGGCCTGTATAGCCACGTGCTAGACGAATAGCGGTCATGGTTGCTTCTGTACCAGAATTGGTCATTCGCACCATTTCAATTGAAGGCATAATTTCGCAGATCATATCTGCCAAAGTCGTTTCATGCACTGTTGGTGCACCAAAACTCAAACCATCTACAGCAGCATCTTGTACAGCTTTGATAATGTCAGGATGTGCATGACCTAAAATCATTGGTCCCCAAGAACCGACATAGTCGACATAGCGTTTGCCATCGACATCATATAAATAAGCACCTTTGGCTTTTTCAATAAAAACTGGCGTACCACCCACACCATTAAACGCACGCACCGGTGAATTTACACCGCCTGGGATATGCTTACTGGCTTGTTTAAACAATTGTTCTTGCTTTGGAGATAAGCTCATAAATCTACTCAATCCTATTTCAGGTGATCAATAATATTGCGACAACATTCTACATCATCAAACTTCAACGTTCTCATTCACAACCTAAAATACTGAAGCGGAGAAGTTTAAAGTTAAGATGTGTATTTTTTAAATAAATTAGGCAGTTTCTGCAAAAAGTTCAGCCCATGCAGCGACACGTGCAGGAATATCTTCAACTGATAAAGCCAATATATCACTAATTACAGCGCAAAGGTCAGCACCAGAATCGATCACAACTTTTGAATTTTCAACAGTTAAACCACCAATCGCACAAATAGGTAAGTTGAACTTTTCTGAGGCTTGCTTTAAAACCTCTAAACCGATATTCCCTGCTTCTGGTTTAGTTGAAGTTGCATAAATTGCACCAAATGCAATATAAGTTGCACCATCTGCAATGGCTTTTTCTGCAAGTTCAATCGAATTTAGGCACGTACGCCCAATAATCACACCTTGCGCCAAACGTGTAGCCGCATCCGAAATTTCCCCATCAGACTGACCAAGATGTACGCCTAGACCAAATTGTTCTGCTAAATCTAAATCATCATTAATCACAAACGGCGTTTGGTACTTTTCACACAATGTTTTGATCTGTTGAACTTCATCGATTTGATCAACTTTAGCAATTTTTTTACGGCGATATTGAAGTATGGCAATATCATTGGTTGCCAATGCTGCTTCTAATTTTTCTAAGAGTAAATGAATAGGATCATCATTGGTGATGAGATAAAGACCGCGCATACTTCTACTCGTTTAAAACAAAGTAGAAGTATAGCGAGAGTTGAAATGAAATACATATTGCTATAAAAATTTTATTGCTAATAAAACACATCTGTATTGTTAGTTTAATGAATAAATCGCTGATCACGATGGATATTCAAATTCAGTATTTAAATATTCATCGTAAATGTCTTAAGCAGATCAAAAATTAAGCTTCTATATTTTAGAACTTGAATAAACAAACATTATATTTGAGATATTCCCTGTACTAAGAATAAACTGTACTAACTTAAACTTACTTCACACTTATGTATCATTAAAATATTTAGGAATACTCAACAACAATTTGACTAAATCAGATTGGCGATTTGTTTCTGTTTTTCTTAGAATTTCTTTAATCTGCTTTCTTACTGTATCTATTGAGACATTGTTTTTTATAGAAATTTCTTTTGCTACAAATCCCTCTAATAATAAAATAGCCACTCGTGACTCTGCTGGAGTCAAATTAAAGGCTGTATGTAATAGATGTGAGTTAATTGTTGGAGAATATTTAGGATGATAGATCGTCAACATGACTGTTGGTCGAATACCAAACGTTTTTAACTCATGTTCAGAGATTAATAATGTAGCAAAAATATATACTTTTCCACCATTACCATCATCAAGTTTAATACAACCATCTTTCACGACTTCATATAATTGATCACTTTTTTGCTTAAATAAACATTCGATATTTTGTAAATCATGTGTTAGTTGTTTTTGAAATGGTTCAGGTAGTTTCAACTCATCATCAGAGATATTGACGATATTACTTTTTTGAATCAGCTGTTTTGCTGAAGTATTCAAATGCACGACTTTACAATCTAAATTGATCAAAATAACAGGCTGAGATAACTTATCAATCAGTGAATATCCAATAATCGCTTTACTTGAAAACTCAAAAATATAGCGTTGAATTACAGCTATTCTTTTTAAATGTACAACCAATTGATCTAAAAAATCTAATTCATCTTTATTTAATGGTGCACGTTGCTTCGATGTGTTGATTCCAATAATGACACATAAACGATCATCTTGAATCAATTCATGGACTGCACTATAACGAATTTGATTGGGTTCTAAAATATTCTGATAAACCTCAGAAGACTCCATCGTTGCATCATCAATAAAATGATGGCATTGATACCAGCCCTGATTTTGCATATTTAAAACATCAATCCAACGTGGATCATTTTTAATATAGTTTTGAATATAATTAACTTCTATACTTGCACTTTCTTCTTCTGTGTTTAATGAAATCGCACGACTATACGAGAAAGCATTATATTTTAAATCCATGCCAATCACATGGATCGCAGAGGAATCCATCACTTGATTGAGCTTGGCTAAAAAAATACCCCATCCATCATTTTGAATAGGAATCTTATAAATCAACTCAACTAATTCATCATAATATTCTCTATAAGTCATTGTGTTTTTTAATTCATGGACTGATCATTAATATAACAAAAATTCACATGAAATATAGAGAATTAAATCCAATAATTCATAAACCACAAGATCATTATAACGATCAATAAAAAAACCACCTTAAATACAGTGCTTATTATAAAAATAGTGAATCTAAATATAAGGTTATTTTTAATATTTTAACTTAAAATCATCGCTTTCATTTCATCATTAAAAAATAAAACTGGAGGCTTACTCCAGTTTAAAAAAGATTTTTACTTTTTCTGTTAGAAATAGACATTAACTGTCAATTTTATCAAATTTACGGTCTTTTAAACTTAAATTACCGCGGATAATATCTGACAACATTCGCCAATCTGAAATAAAGCTATATAGAGGTTGTTTGAAACTTGCTGGTTTATTTTTCTCAAAAACGAAATGACCAACCCAAGCACATGCATAACCCGATACTAAGCCATAAACAAAATACTTTGGTTTTCTTTGGCGAATTGCTTGAGCAAAAAAATAAATTCCTACACTACTTCCAACAGCATGCAAGCGACGGCTCATGATGTTTCGGTGTTCAGTTAAATAGAAACGATAAAACTCTGAATAATTTTTTATAGGTAGCTGAAATTGTTTAGATATTTCAAAATCTGATTTAGGTTCAACTTGTGCATTCACGGCAATCATCCTGATTTAGTATTCATCACATAATTCTAATTTATGTTGAATAAATGCACAAAGCAACACTCTTTTCAATAAAACGATATCGTGCTGCTGTAAATCAAATTTATAAGGTCAATTCTCATTTAAATTTTACGTTACAATGCTTCATTCAAATTAAGTAAAGTTAACGTACTTATCCACACTGTTTTATCAATATGTGAATAAGTATGATTGATCAGCTGTTATACACATTAAGATTTTAACAATATTGCTAGGATTCCATCATGCTTGAAGTTGAATTAAAATTTCAGATTCCAGAAGCTCGTCGTAGTGCTTTACTTAAAGCACTAGATCCCAAAAAGTCTGAAAAAATTCAATTACAAGCAAAGTATTATGATACTGATGATAAAAAACTTGCTCAAAATGGTGCAGCACTGCGTCAGCGTTTAGAAGGCACGCACTGGGTACAAACACTTAAAGCTGCAACTAAAAGCCATTTACAACGTGTTGAAGAAAACCATGATTTAGGTGAATTATCCGAAGCACCACAGCTTGATTTGTCGATTTATGCTGATCAATCTGAAGCACACAATATTTTAAAAAATGCATTAGCCGATCAATTTGATCAACTCAAACTGCAATTTGAAACAGATATTCAACGCACTTTTCGTGTTATTCATTTTGAAGATGCAGAAATTGAAGTCTGTTTAGATGTGGGCGAAATTCGTACAGATTCAAAACAAATTGAAATCCATGAAGTTGAATTTGAGTTGAAAAGTGGTTCAATTCAATCTTTATTGGCTTTTAGTTTTGAATGGGTGAAGAAATATCAACTTTGGCTAGACGTCCGCAGTAAAGCTGAATTTGGAAATCTACTTACACTCAATCAAAAAGTAAGTCCTGCGCAACAAAGTAAAGAAATCATTCTCAATAAAAAAGACAGTGCGGATAAAAACCTGCGTGCATTAATTGCTATCCATATGCAGCATCTTTTACCTAATATTGCTGCAATTTCTGCACAAGTTGCTGAATCTGAACATATTCGCCAAGCACAAATTGCACTACACCATTTACATTTAAGTCTTTCCCTATTTAAAGATTGGACAGATACAAAAACAGATAAATGGGCGCATCAATTGGCTGCATTTGAAAGCCATTTTAAAAATCTACAACATTTTGAACATATGCAGAATACTTTAGGTGCTTTATTGCAAAACCCTAAAACAGCAGAAAGTTTAGATAAAGACATTTTATATGCCCAAGAAAAACTGAATAATTTAGTGAAATCTACTCAAAATGTTCAACATTATTTAGAGCTGTTGATGTTTAGCTTAGGACAATCTGAAAAAGCACAAGAACATGATTTAAAATGGTACGCCCAAAATACATTACAACACCAGTATAAACAGCTTCAAGAAGCGTTAACTCAAGCCGATTTAGCGGATCTTGAAAGCTTAGAACTCTTGGCGCAAAGACTGAATGAATTGAAATTTAGCTTTCCAATTTTGACCCATATTTATGATGTCAAAAACCTGCAAAAATATGCCAAGTCTTTAAATGACGCTCAACAAGCATCTGAACAATATCAGGTGCTTGCTTCCTCTGCCTCATATTTGCAACAAACTGAACTCGAAGCCAGTGATTGGTTTGCTTTAGGCTGGCTTACAGCAAAACAAGAAGCTTATGCTCAAACCTTGTTAGATGCGACAGAACAATTCTTGCTTAGTCGTAAGTTTTTAAAATAATCACTTTATTTACTTAAATTGGATGATTTCAACGCTGAAATCATCCATATGCTGTTGATATCGTTTGATATCCCCTGATTTAGAATCATATATAAGAAAATAGACAATTATTCCAACATAAAAATGACGCAATATCGTTGAAAATAACGTTAGACTCAAGCTAAGCATGTATAAAAATGGAATTTTAACAATGCAAGAAATTGAGCTTAGATTTCAAATTCCACCAGACAAACGTGAGGCCATTCTCAAGGCACTACAACGTAAAAGTGTGCAACATACACACACTCAGAACCTTTATTTTGATAATGAACAATTCGAATTATTCCAACGTTCTATTTTACTTAAACAGCATTTGGAAAATGAGCAATGGCTACAAATCTTAAAATCCACTTCTAATCACTACACTGAACATTTTGAAATTAAAGAACTTCTTTCGTCAAATGATCATAAAATTCAAGTTGAGCATTATCAAAAAAATAAGCATATCCCTAAAGAAATTCGAAAATTAATCTCTGGTCTTGCTAATCCATTATCACTTCAATTTTCCACAAATTTTGAAAGATCATCCACTTTGTTTAATTTTCAAAACAGTCAAATCATCGTAGAACTTGATCGAGGTTTGATGCAAGTCAATCAAGATCAATTTGAAATTTACGAGCTAAGATTCCAACTTAAACAAGGTACGATTCAAGACTTAATTTCTTTTATTTTACCAAGAGTTAAGCGGTATTCTTTATGGCTCGATATTTGTAGTCATGTACAACAAGGCTTTCAATATGCTCAAGATGAACAGGAAATTCCTGTCCAACTACAAATGCCTCTGCACTTAAATAAAAATGATTCAACTGAACAAGCTTTAAAAAAGGTGATTCATCATTGTCTACAACACTTGCTTCCCAATAGTACGGCAATTGCTTCGCAACAATTCAACAGCGAACATGTTCATCAAGCACGTGTTGCCATTCGACGTTTACGTAGTGCCTTAAAAACTTTCTCAAGTTGGTCACAACATATAGATTTAACATGGCAAGACGAGTTGGCAAACTTATTCCGAGAATTGGGAACTTCTCGAGATTTAAGTATGTTCTATGAAGAGCTTTTGCCACAACTTGAAACATTAGATGCTCCTAAATTCAAACTTGAATCTTTGCCACAGTATGAGAATCATAAACTCAATGACCTATTTAAATCGCTAAGTTTTGCCAGCTTGGTACTTTCACTGATTCAATTTGTACATCAAGATATACATGAACAGTCTTCAAAATCGATAGAAAAAACTATTCACAAAAAACTTGAACAATTACATGAATCAATACAATTGGATGCTGAAAATTATTTAAGTTTAGACGTTGAAGCACGACATCGTACACGTAAACGCCTCAAAAGATTACGCTATAGCGTTGAATTTATTTCATCTCTATATGATCAGTCTTCTGTTAAAACCTATTTAAAAGCACTAAAACCTGCCCAAGAAAGTTTAGGAAAATATAATGACTTGATCGTTGCTGAAAATTTATTAAAGCCTTATGTCACGAATCAACCCGAAGTCTGGTTTGCACTTGGCTGGATTGCTGCTGAAAAACAAAATGCATTGATGCAATCACAGCAAGATTTACTTCACTTTGCACAGGTCAAAACTTTTTGGAAATAAGACTTTTTCTTTCGTTATGCACATTTAGCCTAATTTATTGAATAAACCGCATCAAAGGCTTATTCAATATTTTGAATCAGGATCGCTTCTTGATTACATTTAAATTTAATATTGAATGCCCCAAAATTCATTCCATAAATACGTTCTTCATCATGTTGATATGCTGGACGAGGATCTAAAGATAGAACTTGTTCCAACTCATCAATATATTGAGAATTAATTTTGTTTGCGTTTAATAGTTGTGTCTTTACATCTTGAGCATGTTCACTCCAAAACACTGCTTTACGCACAGGCTCATCTTGCGCATAACCACTCTCAGCATTGACGACAGCATCTGAATATTGGATATAGGGTTTAATATCTAAGATCGGTGTGCCATCCAATAAATCACTGCCCTGTAAATAGACTCGAATTGTATCTCCATGTTTTTGAACCTCTTTGAGTTGCACCACAGATAAACCAAGAGGTGCTGGACGGTACATACTCCGTGTTGCAAACACACCTATTTTTTTATTACCTCCTAAACGCGGTGGACGAACTTGTGGTCTAAACTTGTCATTATTCTGTTGATTTTTATTTTCGTGAAATTGCCAAATGATCCATATATGACTAAACTCCTCGATGCCTTCAAACGCCATAAGATCATTATAAGGCGCAATCATTTCGATATAAGATTCAACTTGAACAAGATTCGGTTGGCGTGGAATACCAAACTTTTCTTTATACGGCGATCGCATATAACCGATAATTGGAATAGTCAACTCTTTCATAATCACTTTTTCTGATAAGTTCATTAATTATATTCAGTTTATCGAGAATGTTTTTAGATTAGAATAGTAGCCTGTTTTAATTTGATAAATTATTGAGACCTTTAATGGCTGCTTTCAACGTCGAAAAGATTACTCACGTACACCACTGGAATGACACATTATTCAGTTTTAAAACAACACGTGATACTGCGTTACGTTTTAAAAATGGTCAATTTGTGATGATTGGACTTGAAGTCAATGGTAAGCCTTTAATGCGTGCTTATTCTATTGCGAGTGCGAACTACGAAGAAGAGTTAGAATTTTTCTCTATTAAAGTGCCAGATGGCCCTTTAACTTCGATTTTACAAAAAGTAAAAGTTGGTGATGACATTCTTATTTCAAAAAAACCAACAGGGACTTTAGTTCATGACGATCTAAACCCAGGTAAGAACTTGTACCTTCTTTCTTCTGGTACGGGTCTTGCGCCATTCTTAGCGATTATCCGTGATCCTGAAACTTATGAACGCTATGAAAAAGTGATTGTCGTTCATGGTACTCGCTTTATTTCAGAATTGGCTTATCAAGATTTGATTTTAAATGAATTGCCTAACCATGAGTTCTTCCAAGAATTAGGGATTAAAGACAAACTTGTTTACTACCCTACTGTAACTCGTGAAGAATTCCACACTCAAGGTCGTGTAACCACTGCGATTGAATCTGGTGAACTATTTGAAAAAATTGGTTTACCACGTTTTAACCCAGAAACTGATCGTGCAATGTTGTGCGGTAGCCCTGCATTTTTAAAAGATGTTGTTGCTTTGCTTGATCAGCATGGCCTTAAAGAATCACCACGTATGGGTGAGCTCGGCGATTACGTGATTGAACGCGCATTCGTTGAAAAATAATCCCTAGAGATTAAATCTTAAAAACCGAGGTCAAAGCCTCGGTTTTTATTGCCTGTTAATTTAAAAGTTTCCACGAATTTGGTAATACTACTCACTTAAGCATTTTAAATTGTTCCTTTCTTTATATTAGGTATATTAGTTCCAACTTAATCTGACACAGAGCTTGAAAAAAAGAAGTTACCGATTTTGATTAAAGGTGTCAAATCTCAATCAATAAGGCAACCCCTCATATTGCATATTTTCTAATGTCTATCAGTTTAAATTTGAGCTAAATCCTTACTATATCAAGATAAACATACTATAAGTCAACAATTTGAATAAAATCAAAAGCAGGCTCTTCATAAGGATGGCTTACTTTCAATGCTTTTGCGACTTGCACAGCCTTTTCTTCTGAGACAATGGTTTCTACACGCCATTCAGGAAGTTGTTCTAAAGTATCCAATTCTCCAATAAATGGATTTGCGCCTTTCACAGGTTTAAATTGTCCTGTTCCTAACACTTGCCATGCACAGTGTTCATAATTACCAATACCACCAGCCCCTGCTTCAAAAATAGCAAGTTTGGTTGATTCTAAATGTGATTCAGGGACGTAATAGATCAGTTTGAGCATTTTAATTATTCACTATAAAGATGTTTGAACATTCGTATCTAATATCAATCAGTATTATGGACTTAATATAAATCAAATTGCTTTTGTTTTATCAATTAATCAAACGTGATACTCATTACAATCCATCGAATAATAAAAAAGGACGCCTTAGCGTCCTCCTCCAACATCTAAAAATTACTCTTCAGATTCATCACCATCAGACTCAGGTTCACCTTCATCCATAATGATTTCATCTTCAACCAGTGCTTCAGAATCAATTAAATCTTCAGTATTTTCCAATACTTCGCCATCAATCATTTCAACATCTAAAATTTCTTCATCTGCTTCAACGGCTTCGACAGCAACAACACCGACTAAGATTTCTTCATTACCTAAACGAATCAGACGTACACCTTGTGCATTACGACCCGTTCTAGCAACTTCAGATGCGCGAGTACGAACTAAAGTACCACCATCAGAAATTAACATCAGTTCTTTAGATTCATCAATTGCAACTGCACCGACCAACTCACCGTTACGTTCAGATGTTTTGATTGCAATCACACCTTTACCGCCACGTTTCTTGGTTGGGAAGTCATCAACTGGAGTACGTTTACCATAACCATTTGCAGAAGCACATAATACTTCGCCAGTTTCAGGTACAACGACTAGAGAAACAATACGACTTGCTACATTTGAATCAGAAGAATCTTCATCATCGGAATCAATATCAGTTTCAACATCATCTTCTACTTGAGCCGCAGCTAAAGTTACGCGCATACCACGCACACCTTTTGCAGTACGTCCCATCACACGTGCATCAGTTTCAGAGAAACGAATCGCTTTACCTTCATTTGAGAACAACATGATTTGTTGTTCGCCATCGGTAATCGCTACACCAATTAAAGTGTCTTCTTCTTTCAGCTCAATTGCACGTAAACCATTTGAACGAACATTACTAAATTGTTCTAATTCAACACGTTTTACCGTACCAGAAGCAGTTGCCATGAATACATAGAAGTTTTTACGAACATTTTCAACACGTTCAGCAAACTCATTCACCAATTCATCTTCAATATCTGAAGCTGACAACTCTAAGCCGATTTCTTTCAATTGCTTACGTAAAGCATCTGATAAATCATCTGGGTTTTCACCAAGTTCTGCAAAGGCAGCTTTTAACGGCTCGTAATGTGCATCGATGATTGCATTTTCACGCAACTTCGCAACATTGGCACGTACAAAAGTTCTAAACTCAGTTAAACGTTCTGTAAATTTCTTCGGCGCATCAATGACAGGAAGAATAGCTGTAATCGTTTCATTTGCATCCAGTGGTAACAAGTTCACCATCGGGCGACCTTTTGAACCACGCGAAGCTTGTGGCACTTCAAACACTCTCAAACGGTACACTTTCCCAACATCGGTAAAGCAAAGTACGGTCGCATGATTCGAAGTCACGATTAGATGCTGAATATAATCATCTTCTTTCATCGAAGTCGCAGATTTACCACGTCCACCACGGCGTTGAGCAGCGTAGTCTGACAATGGTTGAGTTTTTGCATAACCTGTTTTAGATACGGTTAATACAACTTGCTCTTCTGGAATTAAATCTTCACGAGAGAAATCAATTCGTGATTCTACAATTTCAGTTTTACGTGCATCACCATATTGTTGTAAAACCAATGCGAGTTCTTCACGAATCACATTCATCAATAGGTTAAAGTCATTGAGAATCGCAGTTAATTCAGCAATTTGAGCTAAAATTTCAGAATATTCAGCTTGTAA
Source organism: Acinetobacter sp. P8-3-8 (assembly GCF_000214135.1). Lineage (GTDB taxonomy): Bacteria > Pseudomonadota > Gammaproteobacteria > Pseudomonadales > Moraxellaceae > Acinetobacter. The sequence goes on along the minus strand of NZ_AFIE01000021.1, from coordinate 17,624 downwards.
CTTATCTTGTTCAAGACCTGTTAAACGATGTAAGCGTAATTCTAAAATCGCACCCACTTGTGCAGGTGATAAACGGTAAACTAGACCATCTAAACCGAATGGACGGTTTGGATCTTCGCCTTCAATTTCATCAGGACGAACTGAAATTGCACCTGCTTTTTCAAGTAATGCAACCACATTTCCACCCGCCCATTCACCAGCAAGTAAACGCTCACGTGCTTCTGAAGGATTTGCAGATGTTTTAATCGTGTCGATAATGTCATCAATATTTGCTAAAGCAACAGTCAAACCTTCTAAGATATGACCACGTTCACGTGCTTTGCGTAATTCAAACATTGTACGGCGCGTCACCACTTCTTGGCGATGACGAATAAATGCCGCAATGATATCCTTCAAATTCATTAACTTAGGTTGTCCATTATCTAGACAAACCATGTTAATGCTGAATGAATTTTCAAGCTGAGTATTGAGGAACAAGTTATTCACAATCACTTCAGCGTTTTCACCACGCTTTAAGTCAATCGCAATACGCATCCCGTCTTTATCAGACTCATCTCGAAGTTCTGAGATTCCTTCAAGTTTTTTCTCTTTCACCAACTCAGCAATACGTTCAATCGTTCTTGCTTTATTGACTTGATAAGGAATTTCAGTGAAAACAATCGTTGTACGACCTGTTTTTTGGTCTTCTTCAAAATGGTATTTACCACGAATATGTAAACGACCTTTACCTGTACGGTAAGCATCTACAATTCCTGATTTACCATAAATAATACCGCCAGTAGGGAAATCTGGGCCAGAAATATATTCCATTAACCCTTCAATCGAAATATTCGGGTTATTTGCATAGGCTAAACACGCATTCACAACTTCCGTCATGTTGTGCGGTGCCATGTTGGTCGCCATACCAACGGCAATACCAGTTACACCATTGATCAATAAGTTTGGAATACGCGTCGGCATAACCTGAGGAATACGTTCAGAACCGTCGTAGTTATCTTCCCATTCGACTGTATCTTTTTCTAAGTCAGCCAACATTTCATGGGTTAGTTTACGCATACGTACTTCGGTATAACGCATTGCTGCTGCGCTATCGCCATCGACAGAACCGAAGTTACCCTGACCATCAACCAATTGATAACGTAGACTAAAATCCTGAGCCATACGTACAATAGTTTCATAAACAGCAGAATCACCATGCGGGTGGTATTTACCGATTACATCACCGACAACACGTGCAGATTTTTTATAGGCTTTGTTATAGTCATTACCTAACTCGTGCATAGCGAACAGCACACGACGATGAACAGGTTTTAAACCATCTCTCACGTCTGGTAATGCACGAGATACAATAACACTCATGGCATAATCGAGATATGAGCTTTTTAGTTCATCCTCAATGGCAATCGGTCTAATTTCCGATACGCTCATGCATACTCCTTATTTACAAACAGCGCACACTGCAACTGCTCATTTATATAATCAATCTTGCAAAGAATTAACTCAAAATGACTGAGCTAAAATCCGAAAATACAGCCGATAACTATAGCATAAAACAAAGACTTTTATAGGCTCTTTCGTTATGTTTTATCGACAAACATATGCTTTGTTTTGTATATATTTTCAACAACATAACTTACTTTACTTAAATCGCTTTTCTTGCAAATTTATTTTTCAAAATGCGGAATTTGTTATCACAATTTAGATCAAATAGACCTTTAATCACTTAACTTAAATATGAAGCAAGTACTCTATAAAGAAAAATATTATATTTGTGAGTAATAGTGATCAATGAATCACCTACATTAAGCATATTGCTCAATTATCTATATAATTCATATACAAAAGCATAAAAAATTTGATCGTCTTCAATTTATCAGACTAAAAATAACTTTTTTAGTTCGCCATTTAACATTGTAAAATTCAGTTTTTTACGTCTAAAGGAATAAATAAACGGATGAATAGAGTCAAAATTATTGATATAAAACCAACAGATATGAATAATCCAATTTGAATAGGTAACAAGATCAAATCAGGAACTAAACCAGGGCTAAAAAAACAAAGCTTCCATCCACTAAATCTTTATCATCGACAAAAGTAAATAAAAAAGTAATAAATCCTACGATCATAATCAGTAAGGAGATAAGCACACATGGAATGACCCAAATATACTGATTTAATGCAATATAACTTATGTAAGCTAACGCACCGCCCAATGCAAATATCAATGTACCAGAAAAAAAAGAACAAAATCTGAGATATAACGGATCCTTAAAAACTTGTGACAATTTTTTCATAGTTTTTAATCATTCATACTTTTAATCGTTATAGCAAGGAAAATACCAATTGTCTTCAATCAAAATTTATCTTTGAATATAAAACTATTTTTTAAACGCTATAATTTTTACAAATCACTTTTCACGTATAAAAAACGCCCCTTACGGAGCGTTTTTTAGAACAAGTCTTTCAAGAATTAAAGTTTAGAAACCAATTCAGGAACGACAGTATTCAAATCACCAACTAACCAGTAGTCAGCAACAGCATTGATTGGCGCTTCTTCATCTTTGTTGATCGCTACGATCACTTTAGAATCTTTCATACCAGCCAAATGCTGAATCGCACCTGAAATACCGATAGCCATGTATAGGTCAGGCGCAACGATTTTACCAGTTTGACCAACTTGCATATCGTTTGGAACGAAGCCAGCATCTACTGCAGCACGTGAAGCACCTTGAGCAGCACCAAGCTTATCTGCTAATGGATCAAGGACTTTGTGATAGTTCTCACCAGAACCTACACCACGACCACCAGATACAACGATACGAGCAGCTGTTAATTCTGGACGTTCAGATTTCACGATTTCTTCAGAAATGAACTTAGAGATACCAGCATCACCAGTAGAAGCAACAGCTTCGATCGCAGCAGAACCGCCTTCAGCAGCAACAGGATCAAATGCCGTACCACGTACAGTTGCAACAACAATTGGTTCGTCAGATTGAACTGTCGCAATTGCGTTACCAGCATAGATAGGACGTTTGAAAGTTTTAGGACCTTCAACAGCAATGATGTCAGTAATCATGCTTACGTCTAAAAGTGCAGCAGCGCGTGGAAGAATGTTCTTACCAGTTGTTGTAGAAGCAGCAAGGATATGTGTATAACCTTTACCAAGTTCTGCAACTAATTTAGCAACGTTTTCAGCCAATTGATTTGCATAAGCAGCATCATCAGCAAGTAATACTTTGCTTACACCAGCAACTTTTGCAGCAGCATCAGCAACTGCTTGAGCACCAGAACCTGCAACCAATACAGTGATATCACCACCGATTTTTTGAGCTGCAGCAACAACGTTTAAAGTTGCACCGTTAAGTGTCTTATTGTCGTGCTCAGCGATAACTAAAATACTCATGATTTTATCCTTCTGTATTAGATCACTTTCGCTTCATTTTTAAGTTTATCAACAAGCTCGTCTACAGACTTCACTTGTACACCAGCTTTACGCTCTGCAGGTGGTTCAACTTTAACTGTTTTAAGTTTAGAAGTTGTTGAAACGCCATAATCTGCAGGAGTTTTCGTATCAAGCGGTTTTTTACGTGCTTTCATAATGTTTGGAAGCGCAGCATAACGTGGCTCGTTCAAACGTAAGTCAGTCGTAATGATTGCTGGAGTATTTAACTCAACAGTTTGTAAACCACCATCAACTTCACGAGTCACTTGAACTTTATCGCCATTTACTGTCACAACAGAAGCAAATGTACCTTGACCAGCGCCAAGTAAAGCACCAAGCATCTGACCCACTTGGTTAGAGTCATCATCAATCGCTTGTTTACCTAAAAGTACAAGTTGTGGTTGTTCTTGTTCAACTACACCTTTAAGGATTTTTGCAATTTCCAAAGCACCTAATTGGCTGTCATCAGCTTCAACTAAGATACCACGGTCAGCACCAAGCGCCATCGCAGAACGAATTTGCTCTTGTGCTTCTTTAGCACCAATAGAAACCACAACGATTTCTGAAACTGTTCCCTTTTCTTTTAAACGAACCGCTTCTTCAACAGCGATTTCATCGAATGGGTTAATTGACATTTTAACGTTAGTAAGGTCAACCCCACTATTGTCCGGTTTAACGCGAACTTTAACGTTGGCATCAACCACACGTTTTACAGCAACAAGAGCCTTCATGTAATCCTCGGCTGTTTTAGCAAAATAAATGTTGAGAAAAGTTATAATAACTCTTCATTTAAAATTTTTAGGTGCCCTATCTTGCAATGTGATTGGCATTTCGGTCAAGTCACAATTCGCGAAAGAGCTGTAAAAAAGCGTAAAAATCGTTGAACGGACAGTTCATAAAAAAAATGTAACAATGCTGTTCTTCAATTTCAGATTATATTAAGACAAATTTTAAATATTGATTTTAAATATTTTTTTAATAAAAATAACTTCTTAAGACTAAATTTTCAATATTTAAATATAGGTTACAATGTCAGAATTATTTCCATATTGGATTTGTATTTTTTTATTCAAATTTGTCATTAAAGATAGATTGACAAAGAAATTTAATTTTTTACATCATTAAAAATTGTAACTTTTGCTATTTTTAGCATTTATTTAAGTCTAAACGATGAAAAGTCAGCATAAATTTTGCTTTATGCTGACTGAAGTCTATTCAAAAGTTATTGATAACACTTATGAATCTTACTGATTTGATACGTGTATTAGTGCTAGTTAATGACCAACCAAGTCGCAGCCAAAGCCAAAAGTGAACCAGAGCCTGCATCAATCCATTTTTGTTTACGTTCATCTATTCCTGTTTTTTGAGAAATTTTGGCAAAGACCAAACTCAAACAACAGTAGATCACAAAAATTAAACCAATAAAGACAAAAGACAATGCCAAACCCTGAGCAACCGTATTTCCTGATTTATCGATAAACTGAGGAAGTATTGCAAAATAAATCAACATGCCTTTTGGGTTTAATAAAGCTGTAAAAAAACCTTTTCGGATGGGTTGTGCTGATACTTTTTGTTCAATCTTCACTTGTTTTGAATGAAATACTGACTTAATCAAATGAAATGCTAAATATAATAAGTATGCAATTCCTAGATAACGAATCGTTTCAAATAAAACAGGAAAGGAAACAATAATTGCAGCAATCCCAAGTGCAACCAATATTGAATGCACTAAATATCCTGAACAAATACCGATTGTTGCCATCATACCTGCTTTCGCATCTTTACCCATCACTTGTGACAGGATAAATAACATATCTGGTCCTGGTGTGAAAATTAACGGCAATACCGTTAAGGCAAAAAGCGCGAATACAGACATTTTCATTTCCTTTCTGTACTGTTTTAGGGAAGAAAATAGTATCTTTCAAAACCCTTAAAATAGGATTGCAAATGTTCTATAATATTTACTATTTTTCGAATTAAATTCTAATTTATGAAAATTTCATCAAAGACAATTCTAATTAAGCTAGATCGTATTGATAAAAATATCATTCGTGCTTTACAAGCCAATGGTCGAATTCAAAACAACGATTTAGCACGTGAAATTGGACTATCACCTTCATCTTGCTTAAGACGAGTCAGATTATTGGAGGAAGCCAATGTTATTCAAAACTACACTACCGTTGTTGACCCTCAAAAAATTGGTTTCCAACTGATTTTATTTTCAAGAATTTGGCTTTTAGGACAAGATGCAGAAACCATCGACCTATTTATCGAGGCGATGAAAGAACTTCCTCAAGTCATGGAATGCTATATTATTTTGGGTGAGTGCGATGCGATGTTAAAAGTGGTCGTTCCTGATTTAGAAAGTTATCGGAAATTTCAGTCTACACATTTGACCAAGAAAAACGGGATCACCAGTGTTAAGACTGATGTGCCGAGTCAAATCATTAAACAAAGCTTTCAACTTCCACTTGAAGATTTATAAAAGTTTTATAGAAAACTTAAAAAGCAAAGTAAAAATGAATTGGAATCATACGATGCAAACATTCTCTCCACCGATTCAATTGGAATCATCCAGATTGATTTTAAGGCAATGGCAAATAACTGATTTTGAGCCCTTTGCAAATTTAAATGCCGATCCAGATGTTATGGCTCACTTCCCTACAACTTTATCGGAGCTTGAAAGTCAGCAACTGGCTGAAAAATTCCAGACCATCATTGCTGAAAATGGTTGGGGTTTCTGGGCAGTAGAATTAAAAGAAAATCATCAGTTTATTGGTTTTGTTGGACTGCAAAATCAACCTACACAATATAGTTTTTCTCCCTGTGTAGAAATTGGCTGGAGATTAGCACAACAATATTGGCATCACGGTTATGCAACTGAAGCTGCTCAGCTTTGTTTAAAATTCTCTTTTGAACAATTAGCGCTTGAAGAAGTTGTGTCATTCACTGCAATGTCGAATGTTCCCTCACAAAAGGTCATGCAACGACTGGGAATGCGACATATCAAAAACTTCATACATCCAGCTTTAGATGTGAAACACCCTTTGGCTGAACATTTACTTTACAGCATTCAAAATCCCAACGCTTTGGAACAATGATTTACGAAAATTCCAAAACCATATACATTTTAAATTTAGGAAATACTTTAAATGGATGCAAAATAACAATGATTTATGAAATATGCACAGATCGACTTTTACTGAGACAGTGGCAAGATTCAGATTATGCACCATTTGCAAAGATCAGCTCGAATGCTGAAGTAATGCAATATTTCCCTAAAATACTGAATCGTCAAGAAAGTGATGAACTAGCAGACAAAATTCGAACTTTAATCGCAGAAAATGGTTGGGGACTTTGGGCGGTTGAATTACTAGAAACCCAAGAATTTATTGGTTGTATTGGAATGCATGCTCAACCTACAAAATTCGATTTTTCGCCCTGCATCGAAATTGGATGGCGACTTGATCCTCAATTTTGGAATCATGGTTATGCAACTGAAGGCGCAGAAGCATGTTTAAGATTTGCTTTCGAAGAACTTTATTTTCAAGAAATCGTGGCATTTACTTCTAAAAATAATATTGCCTCACAAAAAGTCATGGAAAAACTTGGAATGACTTTCTCTCATGACTTCTTACATCCTGATTTGGATGATACTCACCCACTGCGCGAGGAAAAGTTATATCGCATCCAAAAACAAGATTTTAAATTTTAAGATCGTTCTTATTCTGCAAAACTTTCTAAAAAATCACGATGCACATGACTTAATTCTATTAAGTCTTGATTCTGTAGATCAAAAATTTTCCACACTTCTAGAAAATCTTCTTTTAAATCTACACGGTTTGAAGCGATTTGCGCAGCTTGCCATTGCTGATCTGAAATCCATAAATAGACTTCGTTGGTTTCAGTATTTATCGCCTGTACTTTACCCTCAGCATTAATTCCAAGCACTTTTCCTTTTTCAGGTAAGGTTGCTTCAATTTTCGGTAAGCTAAATTCAATAAAATGTTTGACTTGTCGCAAGCCATAGCCTCTAAAAATTTCTTTTTGAGCTTCAGTGAGTTGCTTATATTTTTGTTCAAGTTCCGAGATCATTGGAAAGCCTAAAGTATTACAAAATTGGATCAATAGAAAAGCATTTCGATTCATACGAAATTAGATATACAACAGAGCCTCACTAAAAACAATTGGCCTTTTGGCTTTTTTATCTTTGAATTGTTTCCAAACCGAGTCTTTTTTGTAAAACATTTCAATCAAATCAATGAAAGACATTCAGCAAAATTGAATATTTAAGACGTTTTTATCTTATTGGCGCGAGGATGGGCTTGATCATAAACTTGTGCAAGACGATCAAAATCGACATGGGTATAAATTTGCGTCGTGCTGAGATTACTATGACCGAGCATTTCTTGTACTGCCCGTAAATCACCACTATTCGACAACATATGACTGGCAAAACAATGTCGAAGTAAATGCGGATGCAAATCTACATTCACACCTGCTCGCAAAGCTTGATATTTCACTCGGTTCTCAATTTGACGAGGCGTGATGCTATTTCCACGTTGCGTAATAAACACATACGATTGCGGATTAAACTCGCCCTGCCAAATACGGTAAATTTTCAGCCATTCAATCAAACTTTGTTTGGCTTTCGAACCAAAAGGAACAATCCGTGTTTTATTTCCTTTACCGGTAATGCGTAATAAATGCCGATTAAAATCAATATCACGAATCATAAGCCCTTGAATTTCAGCCAATCGTAAACCACTTGAATAAAGTAATTCAAGAATGGCTTTATCACGAAGCCACAATTGTTTTTCGATGGGTTTTTCTGGTTCAGGCTGATCCATAATTTGATTAACTGTTTCAATATCAATCATGCCAGGCAAAGGTCGAGGCTGTCTTTTCAATTGAAAATCATCAGCAGGATTAATTTCTAAATAGTTCCCTTGCTCCGCCCATTTCATAAATTGACGAATCGAAGTCAAATGGCGCTGTAAACTGGTAGAACTGAGTTGGTGTTTTTCTACTCGATAAGCAATATATTCTCTTAAATCCGAAGTTTCGATTTGTTTTAATTCAAGCTTTTTCTCATAGCAAAAATCAATAAAATTAGATACATCACGAAAATAAGCTTCTAAAGTATGTTCGGACTGATTTTGAATTTTACGATCTTTAATCCACATCGAGAGCAATTGCATTGCGCCATATTGCATAAAGCCCTCCTTATCTAGCTCTATTTACTTATTATCAATCAATTCTGTTCTAACATTCGAAACCAAAAGCATTTGGCTAATGAAAGTAAAAACCCTGAAACTATTCAGGGTTTTTAACGATACAACAATTTAAATTAAGATTTAAATGATGACAATACCAATCAACTCTGGAAATATCTTAAATCTAATCGACCTTCATAGACTGTTGCAGTAGGACCTGTCATCCACACTACATCACCCTCTTTCCATTCAATTTGCAGCTTACCACCTGCTAATTCAATTTCCACATTGTCAGCAAGTAAACCACGACGCATACCTGAAACAGCCGCAGCACACGCACCTGTACCGCATGCCATTGTTTCACCTACACCACGCTCGAAGACACGTAAACGTGCATGTTTTTCATCAACAATTTGCATAAATCCTGCATTAACACGTTGTGGAAAACGTATATGAGATTCAACTTGCGGACCAATTTTCGCAACATCTGCTGTCAAAACATTGGGAACAATAGTCACAGCATGTGGATTACCCATGTTTACCACATCAATCGTTAACTGCTGTTCATCGGCTAATGTAATGTCATACAATGCTTCTGGCTCATCCGCAAGGAATGGAATCTCATTCGGTAAAAATTTAGGATAGCCCATGTTGACTCGAACCCAACCATTTTCACCCAATTCAGGTTCTACAATCCCAGCATTGGTTTGCACTTTAAAACGCTTTTTATTGGTTAACTGACGTTCATATACAAATCGAGCAAAACAACGTACGCCATTTCCACACTGTTCAACTTCAGAACCATCTGCATTGAAAATACGATATTTAAAATCTACATTTGGGAAATCAGGTGCTTCTACAATCAAAAGCTGATCAAAACCAATACCAAAGTGGCGGTCTGCCAAACGGCGAATAGTCATCGCATCGAAAAAAGCACGTTGGCTAATCAGGTCAACAACCATAAAGTCATTACCCAAGCCATGCATTTTGGTAAATTCTAATAACATCTAAAATTACTCCTTAAGGCAATAAACGTTCATTTTTCCAAAGTGATTCAATCGTTTCACGCTCACGAATCAAGTGTGACTGATCGGCATCGACCATCACTTCAGCCGCACGACCACGGGTATTGTAGTTTGAACTCATGACAAAACCATACGCTCCTGCACCCAAGACAGCAAGATAATCATTTTCTTGAATCGCAAGTTCACGCTCTTTACCTATAAAGTCAGCCGACTCACAAATAGGTCCTACCAAATCCCAAGTTTTTGTTTCGACTTGAGCTTTTGGCGCAACCACTTGAATATCCATCCATGCTTCATAAAGTGCTGGGCGTATCAAATCATTCATTGCAGCATCGATTAAAGCAAAGTTACGATGAACTGTTGGTTTGAGTAGATCCACCTTAGTCAAAAGAACACCAGCGTTTGCAGAAATACTACGACCCGGCTCCATATAGACTTTTAAACCTAATTTTTCCAAAGCAGGACGCATTGCATTGGCATATTCAGCAACAGTCGGCGGAACTTCATCTTTATAAGTCACCCCTAAACCACCACCAATATCGATGTGTTGCAGGTGAATATCTAATGCTTTTAGTTGATCAATCATACTCATCACACGATCAAGCGCATCAACAAAAGGCTGTGTTTCTGTCAATTGTGAACCGATATGGCAATCAATTCCTACAACATCAAGATTTGGCAATGAGGCTGCATATTGATAGGTTTCAAAAACTGCATCGGATGGAATACCAAACTTATTTTCTTTTAACCCAGTCGAAATATAAGGATGGGTTTTAGCATCCACATCTGGATTGACACGTAATGAAACGGGCGCTTTTTTACCAAGCTGTGCTGCAACTTTTTGAATACGGTCTAATTCAGCGTGTGATTCCACATTGAAGCAAGCAATACCGACTTCTAAAGCTTTTTGAATATCGGCTTCTTGTTTGCCTAAACCTGAAAATACAATTTTTGATGGCTCACCACCTGCCGCAAGTACACGAGCAAGTTCACCACCAGTTACAATGTCAAAACCTGAACCCAGTTTCGCTAATACATTCAATACCGCAAGGTTTGAGTTTGACTTCACCGCATAGCAAATTTGATGATCGATAAAATCAAATGCTTTATCCATATCTAAATAATGCTTTTCAAATGTCGCTTTTGAATAGACATAAAGTGGTGTGCCATATTGCTGTGCAAGTTGCTCTAAAGAACATTGCTCTGCATGCAATACCCCATCAATGCGGGAAAAACTCATGAATGTATCCTTTCAATGAACGTGTAATTGGGTTTAGTTTGAAGTGACTTGAGAAGCAGGTACTGACTGATCTGCGGCATCCGCTTGATCTTTCACTTTTTCCTCAGATTGCACTGCTTTATTGTCTTCTTTCGAGTACAACAAATATTTGGCACGTTTGTCATAATCTGGGCTGTTTGCTAAGTGCAACTCACCCGATTGACCACAACCGACCAAAACAACGCTGCTTAAAACTAAACCGATGCCACAAATAGCAAGACGCATCTGCTCACCTATTTCCAAAATTTTCGTCAGTATACCTTGATTCTAAATATTGACCAAAGTATCAAACCACAAAGCTTAGAACGAGAATACAAAAAACGCCAGTGGTTCACTGGCGTTTTCTTATCAGTATCTTTGAAATAGCTAATTACTGTTTTTTCTTATAGAAACAGAAATAACCAATCGCAAGGATAATTAACCAAATTGGACTCACCATCAAGGACTTAAGCGTATCAGGCTCTAAAGCAAGAATCCCGATTGTTCCAATGAAGAATACAATCACGATATAACAAGTGATTGGACCACCTGGTAGCTTAAACACTGATTTTGCATGTAGCTCTGGACGTGTTTTGTAATACACCAGATAGCTCCACAAAATGATCAACCAAACCAAAATGAATAGAATCGTTGAAAGTGTGGTTGCTAATGTAAACGCTTCAACAGTATTGGGTACAAAGTACTGAAGTGCAGCACCACCCAATAAACACACACCAGAGAAATAAAGTGCATTTGCTGGAACAGCACGTCTATTCAATAAGCCAAAAGCTTTCGGGCCTTGATCTTCACGAGAAAGACCAAACAGCATACGACTTGTAGAGAATACACCACTGTTCATAGATGACATCACTGAAGAAAGTACCACTAAGTTCATGATGATCGCCGCAGCAGCAATACCTGCTTGGCTGAACAAGTTCACGAATGGACTCACTTTAGGATCAATCATATTCCACGGCGTAACCGACATTACAATCACTAAAGCCAATACATAGAAGAAAATAATACGAATTGGAATTGAGTTTACTGCTTTAGGTAAATTTTTCTCAGGATCTTTGGTTTCAGCCGCAGTTGTCCCTACAAGCTCCACACCTACAAAGGCAAAGATTGCAATTTGGAAACCTGCAAGGAACCCATCAAAACCTTTTGGGAACATACCACCGTTGTCCCATAAATGCGTAAATGAAGCCACTTGACCTGTCGTTGAAGTAAAACCTGTAAAGATCATCCAGAAACCGACCAAAATCAGAACCACAATGGCAATAATTTTAATCAATGCGAACCAAAACTCTAGTTCACCGAACAATTTCACCGTCACTAAATTTAGTCCCATAATGAAGAAAATTGCTGCGACACTAATCAGCGCACCTTCAGTCGGGGTAAACGGCACACCATTATTAAAGAACTGTAAATAATAAATAATGGCAGATAAATCAGCAATACCGATCGTGATCCAACACAGCCAATACGTCCATCCAACAAAATAACCTGCCCAAGGCCCAATTAAATCTGTTGAAAAATCAATAAATGACTTGTATTGCAAGTTTGAAAGTAATAATTCACCAAGCGCACGCATGACGAAAAACACCATCAAACCAATGATCATGTAAATAAATAAAATGGAAGGCCCTGCGAGACTGATCGTCTTCCCTGAACCCATAAATAACCCAGTACCAATTGCACCACCAATTGCAATCAATTGAAGATGGCGATTGGATAAACTTCTCGAAAGTTCTCCATCCTTACTGTGTTGTGTCGTATTTCCTTGTTGCATTATAAATTTCAACTATGTATCTATTCACGCTAAAATTATCTTAATTTACAAAAAAAAGAAAAAGAAAAATTTTACTAAACAGTTTATTAGCCAAACTAAAGACAGTGCGCCCAAAACATTGAATTTATAATAATTGATTGTATTTTATACCAAAAAAAATTAATTATTCTAAAAATCAAGTATTAAGATAATTTAAGAAAAATATAAAATAAGCAAATATGAAGCTTGTATCTCAGATAAATCTATGTCAAAAAAGAGATACATTGAAAAAAACTATACTAAAGTTCAATTGGACATTTTGGATAATGATTATCCATTAGGCAAATCGCTGATCTGAACTTTATTTTTCTAAAATATGGATGGCATGACAATTGCTTATTTAAACAGCATGTTATGTAAATAAAATGGATAAAAAAGAAGAAGCTTATGATCGAAAATATTCAATCAATAATGGAAACACTTAGTGGTTGGGTCTGGGGACCCTATATGCTCGTACTGCTGGTCGGTACTGGTGTCTTCCTTACCTTTAGACTGATGTTTTTACAATTTCGCCTTTTACCCTTCGCCTTTAAACAAGTTTTTAGTAAGCATGATAAAGCCAAAAGCCATGAAGGAGATATTTCACACTTCGCTGCACTCATGACTGCACTTTCTGCAACCATTGGTACAGGTAATATCGCTGGTGTAGCAACAGCTTGCGTACTAGGTGGTCCGGGTGCTGTATTTTGGATGTGGATGACTGCTTTAGTTGGTATGGCAACCAAATATGGAGAAGGTGTTCTCGCTGTAAAATACCGTATTACCAATGAAAATGGCCAAAAATCTGGTGGCCCAATGTATTACATTGAACACGGTTTAAAGTGGAAATGGCTAGCAATATTGTTCGCCTTATTCGGTACAATCGCCTCATTTGGTATTGGTAGTTCTGTACAATCAAACACCGTGGCGCTTGCTGTACAAAATAGCATGGGGATCGAAACTTGGGTGACAGGTGTCATCATTACTATATTTTCAGCTTTAGTGATTTTAGGTGGGATTAAATCGATCGCAAAAGCTTCATCTTTTATTGTGCCTATTATGGCCATCGGTTATGTCCTAGGTGGTTTAGCGATTATTCTCTCAAACATTGAGCTTATCGTTCCTGCACTTAAATTGATCTTTGTTGATGCATTTACTGGGCAAGCCGTTGCTGGTGGTGCAATTGGGGCTGTCATTCGTTACGGTGTGGCACGTGGTGTATTTTCGAATGAAGCGGGTATGGGTTCTGCACCTATTGCTGCTGCCGCTGCAAAGACAGATCATCCTGTACGCCAAGGCTTAGTTTCAATGACGGGTACATTTATTGACACCATCATTGTTTGTAGTATTACAGGTCTTGTTTTAGTCATGGGCTATCTGACTGCTGGGAATAGTTTTGGAACTGAAACGGGAGCGGTGCTGACCACACATATTTTTGATCGTTTACTTCCAGGTATAGGCGGTTGGGTAGTCACTTTAGGTATTATTTTCTTTGCATATTCAACCATTCTAGGCTGGTGTTATTATGGTGAAAAATGCGCGACTTATTTATTCGGAGAAAAATTTGTCCTTCCTTACAGGATCATTTACATTCTGACAGTCTTTATAGGAACGATTGCCACACTTGACTTAGTCTGGTTATTCGCAGATACCTTCAATGGTTTAATGGCAATTCCGAACTTAATTGCCTTACTGTTACTTTCAACAGTAATTGTCAAAGAAACCAAAGACTTCTTAGCAAAGCGTAAATCTGGTGAATTATATTAATTTATGAGCTTGCCACATCCAAGAGCTGCTTTCATGCAGCTCTTTTTGTTTGAGGTCTGTTCATCTTTTTATATGATGCTGTATAGTCATAGTCCAACAATCAATTCAATCACCTCAATTTTTCGAAAATTATTATGGCAAAAGTTAAAACTGTTTATCGTTGTGAACAATGTGGTACAGACCATCCAAAATGGTCGGGTCAATGTTCAGACTGTGGTGAATGGAATAGTTTAACCGAAGTGCGTATTGAACCTGTTGTCGCACATCGTGCCAAAGCAATGGGCGGTGGTTATGCAGGACAAGTCGCCAATATTACGACCCTCGACAAAATTGCCGTTTCAAGTGAAACACGATTACAAACTGGGATCAGTGAATTTGATCGTGTCCTTGGTGGTGGTTTGGTCACTGGATCTGTGGTTTTAATTGGGGGTGATCCCGGCATTGGTAAATCGACCATTCTATTGCAAACAGCAACACACATGGCTGCTGCCAATAGTTCGGCTTTATATGTCACAGGTGAAGAATCACTTTCACAGGTTGCTTTACGTGCCAACCGACTGGACTTACCCACAGACAGACTTCAAGTCATGGCGGAAACATGCGTAGAACGTATTTGCGATACGCTTGCACAACTTCGCCCTGCCGTTGCCATTCTAGATTCGATTCAAACGCTTTATACAGAAACCTTACAATCCGCACCAGGTGGTGTATCGCAAATTCGTGAATCTGCTGCCCTACTCACCCGCTTTGCTAAAAATAGTGGTACAGCCTTATTCATTGTCGGTCACGTTACCAAAGAAGGTTCTCTTGCTGGGCCACGTGTACTTGAACACATGGTGGATTGTGTCCTTTATTTTGAAGGGCAATCAGATTCACGTTACCGCATGATTCGAGCCGTTAAAAACCGTTTTGGTGCTGTCAACGAACTCGGTGTCTTTGGCATGACCGATAAGGGACTTAAAGAAGTCGCCAATCCTTCTGCAATTTTCCTTAGCCGTTATGATGAAGCGATTCCGGGTTCAGTGGTTATGATCAGTCGAGAAGGCACTCGACCTTTACTTGTGGAAGTACAGGCTTTGGTCGATGATGCGCACGGACAACCTCGTCGAGTTGCACTCGGTTTAGAACAAAACCGTTTAAATATGTTATTGGCTGTCATGCATCGTCATGGTGGGGTACAAACTTCTGGACAGGATGTTTATGTCAATGTGGTCGGTGGTTTAAAAATTACAGAAACAGGTTCAGATTTAGCCGTGCTTTTAGCTTGTGCATCCAGTTTACGTTCTAAAGCCTTACCACAACAATTGGCTGTTTTTGGAGAAGTTGGATTATCTGGGGAAATACGACCTGTTCCCAATGGTCAAGAACGTCTAAAAGAAGCGATTAAACATGGCTTTAAATACATTATTGTCCCAAGAGGAAATGCTCCACAAAAACCAATCGCAGGTGTACAAATTATTTCTGTAGCACGTTTACATGAAGCATTAACTGAAGCAATGCAACTTAGCGATGAAGTCGGTTAAAGGCGAGAAATTTTCTTACTTAGAGATTGTGACAAGGATGAATATTGCGACAAGGATGTCGTGAATAGTGGCTATGCACATAAAAACCTCAAAGAAACTCGCAATTAAAATGATCAAAAGCATTAAGCAGGCATCTATATATTTAGCTTGAGAATTTTCACCATAATAATGTTATAGAATCCACATCAAGTGCGACTATTCCAACCATATGATAAAAACTAATATTTAAAGATTATTTTATCTTTTCAATAAATTATAAAAAAACTAACAGACGGATTTCAACAATCAAAAAATTCGTTATCTTTATGTGAATTTCTACTCAAATATATGTTAAAAACATTGAAATTCTATGCAAAAGACTGCATAAATAGAGAAATGAAAACAACAGAAGTGTGTTGTTTAAATCATATTCATCAATTGATTTGTTAAATAGGAAATTTCAATGGAAGTTCGACAGCGCGGCTTGATCGCAGGTATTTTAATGGCAACTTTGGCTGTAGCTCCTTTAGCCGAAGCGAAACGTGCAGGTGGTGGTAAAAGCCATGGCATGAGCCGTTCTTCGAGTTCAAGTCAATCTTATTCTCAACCTCGTCAAGTTACGCCTGCTCAACAGCCAACAGCTGTAGGTCAGCAAAAATCTGGCTCTGGCGTAGGTAAAATGGTCGCTGCAGGTGTTGCAGGTGCTGCGGTAGGTGCAGTTGCAGCCAATGCGATGGCGGATGATCGTAACGGTACCAATGCTCAAACCACTGATGCAGAATTGGCGCAACAACAAGCTGCTCAACAAGAAGAAAAAGGCGGAATCCCAAGCTGGATTTGGTTAATTCTGATTGCGGGTGCTGCTTTCTTCTTGTTCCGTAAATTCGGTGCAAAAAAAAAATTAGCAAGTAATAATCCTTATGCTCCAAATAGCGCAGGACCTACTTCTGCGCCATTTGGTCAAGCAAATACAACTGCACGCACGTCAAATGATAGTACCAATATCTTTGGCCAATCCGTTGCAGGTGGTGCAGCGACTCAAGCGCCTTTTGGTGCATCAATGCAAAGTGGCAATCAACTTCCTGATGGAAGTGAGCCTGCTTCGTTCTTACGTGTTGCTCGTCAGCGTTTCAACCATATTCAGTCAATGAACTCTGTAACTAATATTGCAGAAATTCAACGCTATCTTACTCCTGATCTTTATCAGTCAATGTATAGCGATATTATGGCAAACCAAGATCAAGACGTTGCTGAGTTTTCAAACTTAAATGCAATGGTTGTAGATAGTGCAACTGAAAATGGTCAGTATGTTGTAAGCGTTCGCTTCACAGGTACTGTCAGTGAAGATTTAAATAGCCTTCCGCAACCATTTGCAGAAGTATGGCACTTTATTAAACCTGCAGGATCTAACCAAGATTGGTTAGTTGCAGGGATTCAACAAGAAAGCTAATTTTTCTTTCTAAGCAAATGTGCTCCTGAAATAAAAATAAAACCAGCACTTTGGTGCTGGTTTTCTATGTAACATCAATTCTATATAGCATTTTATAATTTACTGTTTTTTATTCAATGTTGTATATTTTAAACCTTGTCAATTCATCAATATA
>NZ_AFIE01000022.1 GCF_000214135.1 Acinetobacter sp. P8-3-8 | reverse complement strand
CCCTCTGGGAGAAGGTTAGGATGAGGGAGATTTATCATATAAATCCTCTCCCTCTTGCGCGTAATAACGCTCATCCTTTATAAAGGAGAGGGAACTCCCATTGTAATCACAACTCGAATTTTCTAAAAATCTAAGAAATTAGAATCTTTAATTTTCTAAAAGCATTTAAAAAACAAAACGCCCAATGAAATTCATTGGGCGTTTTGTGAAATAAAATTAATTTATTTCCAAACTCGAATTAAATGCAAAATTATTTAATTTTTGCATGTGATTTTAAATAACGAGAGTAATCATCAAGCATTTGATCACCACGAAATTTTTGATACATCTGAGTCAATTGTTCAACTTCAGCAGGACTCAACGCATCAAGAGGTGTTTGCTTCACATTTGATACCGCAACTACAACCAATTCATCAGGTAGTTTAGCAGTCGTCACAGACCACATACCTGCTTTAGGTGTAGGCTGGCTGAATGCAGCACGTTCAATTTGACGTTTCAAACCTTGCGAACGTGTAAAAGTGCCTGCATGTACGAAGTTGTATTGATATTTCTTCGTCACATCTTGCGCAGGAAGTTTTTTGAAGTCTGCCAACATTGCATTCAGTTTCGCATGTGCAGCATCAAACGCTTTTTGCTCAATAAGTTGCGCTTTAACCTGTGCAGTTGCTTGTGCCAAAGGCTGAACGCCTGCTGCATGATACTTGCGTACTTTAATCCAAACAGTATCACCATTTGCAGTTTGAATGTTACTTGACGCAGTTTGATTACCCGCTTTCACATCTTCACTAAACAATTTAGATTTAACTGCAGGGTCAGCAAATACAGGATTGGTTGTTCCTAAAGTTACACCATTTGCAGATTCAACTTTCACCGTTTTAATCGCTTCAGGAATTACATCTAAGCTGTCGCCACTCACTACTTGTTCATTTAAAGTATTCACCGTATCTGCGAAATAATTTGCAGATTTGCTTTTCAATACTTCAGCCGTTAATTCAGCCTTTTTAGCTTCAAATGACGGTATTGCACCTGCAACTGTTTGTACTTCTAGTAAATGATAACCAAACTGTGTTTTTACAGGTTTAGACACTTGCCCATTTGCAGTGGTCAAAACTGCATTGTCAAAATCCGTACCAAATACGCCTGGTGCATATGCTGCAAGTGCGCCACCTTTGGCTTTAGAATCTGGATCTTCTGAATATTGTGCTGCTGCGTCTGCAAATGAAGTTCCAGCTTGAATTTTCGCATAGACATCATTGGCAATTTTTTCAGCTTGCTCAGGTGTGCGATTATCCAAAGTGATCAAAATATGTTTAACATCACGTTTAGCATCTTTGTTTTGTTTTTCTACAAACTGCTCATACGCTTGTTTTAATTCTGCATCAGATACGGCCGTATTCGGTTGAGTCAAAGTCGCAGGACTTAAAACAACATAATCAACATCAACAGAAGCAACTTGCTTGAATTTATTTTGATGTTTGTTGTAGTAATCAGTAATTTCCTGATTCGTTACTTTAACACCAGCTTTATATTCATCAAGTTTCACACTTGATAGAAATAATTCACGCTGTTCTGTTTGTAAGTTTGCAATCTGCTGAATATCGGTTTTGCTTACCAATGCATAATCAGTAAATGTTGTCATCAACATTTTCAAAGCATGGTCTTGACGTAAACTCGCAATCAACGTTTGATTGGTCATGCCCACTGAACGCAAATAGTTCGCATACAAATTTTGTGAAAATTTACCATTTTCTTGAAAACTTGGTTGTTGAGCGATCATTTGCTCAATTTGCGCATCGCTTAATGAAATACCCAGCTTGTCCGCTTGCTGAATAAGCAATGAACGTGCAATTAAATTATCAAGAACAGTATTTTGAATATAAGATTGATTGAGCAAAGACTCATCGCCATTTAAGCGTTGTAGTAATTGATCTTTATACGCTTTTGTTTGCGCTTCTAAATCTTTTTTCGAAATATCTTGACCATTAACGGTTTTAGCTACGTCTTCTTTTTGCCCACCGCTGAAATAACCTTCGATACCGACGACAGCAAATGGCGCTAAAAATAACACAAGGAGAACTTTACCAAACCAGCCCCTTATGAGCGTACGAAACGATTCCATGAGTATTCCAATATTTTATTTCGTAGGGATTCTAACTGAAATTAAGAAATGAATGAATGAGCAATCTATTATAATTCGACAATTTTTTATAAAAAACGCGCCACTTGGGCGCGCCTATAGCAACAAAAGATTAAGCTACTGAATCTTTTAATCCTTTACCTGCTTTAAAGCTAGGAACTTTGCTTGCTTTAATTTGTAGTTCTTCACCAGTTTTCGGGTTGCGCCCTGTACGTGCAGCACGGTCTTTCACACTGAAAGTACCAAAACCAACTAAAGTAACTGTATCACCCGTTTTAAGTGCTTCACCGATTGAAGCAATAGTCGCATCTAATGCTTTACCTGCATCAGACTTAGACAATCCCCCTTTCTCTGCAATCGCGTCGATTAATTCTGATTTATTCATGAAGATTACGTCCTCTTATATCGTTTGTTTAAGTTCCAAGGCTGTAGATCAAAGGCCATGACGACTTTATAGCAATGCTTTGGGGGAAAACGCAAGACTCCAAACATGCTTTTCACAAAAATTATGACCAAAAAATGAGATTTTTTTACTTTCACAGCAATTATTTCATTTTTTTAGCAATTGTTCACGTAAGTTTTTATTCTCATCTACCAGTGCATCAACCTTGCTATGTAACTGTAAAATTAAGTTTTCTAAATGTTGTAAATCTTTTGCAGTCACTAAGCCAATTCGGTTAAGTGAGTGGTTCACACTTTGATCGATAATTTTTTCGACTTTATCTTTAGTATCCGTCACAGACTCCTTGGTCTTTTCGGCGACTTTATTCACGGTTTGATCAGTGACTTCAACCGTTTTAGATTCAAGCTCTTCACCAACTTTCACCAATGAATCAAATAATTTATTGCCTTCTTCTTCTGCGCGAGAAAAAGCACCCAAGCCTGCCAACCAGATTTGCTTGGTATATTTTCTAAAATCTAAAGCCGATTTTTTTTGAAATTTATTTCGTTGTTGAGCTGAAATCTGCTCCTTTCGATCCTGACTTTGATCTGATTGTTCTACACTGTTATTTTTCATATCTTGCTCCATCTGCCCCGCACTCCTGCATTTAATCGCTTAAATGACCAAATTATGTAGAAAATATCTCTATAATATCAAATAAAAGTATTGAACCTTTTGCTAAACTGTTCTACAAAGCAAAAGTAATTATTTAATGTTAAGTAACACTTTGCAATTCAACAATGGTTATGCGATAAATATTTTCCTAACCATCTTAGAAAATTGAGTGTTGTTTTTTTGAGAATATTTTTTGTAAATGAATTTTGTGAATGAATTCACTTTTTTGATTTAAGAGATCGGACTCTCTGTTTTGCTATAGGAATTTTATATGAATGATGCGCAACAAAAACAAGGTCAAACTCGTTTGTTGCTAAACATTGTCATGATTATATTGGAGACAATTTATTCTTTCGTATTGAAGCATGATCGTGTTGTTCGCTTACAGGCAAAAACATTTGTTGCACAACAAATTACCATTAAAGTGAATAGCTACATCCCCTATTTTGATTTTTATATTCAATTTACAGATCGTGGAATATTATTCGATTTACATCCTTTCGAAAAAGATGTGGACTTAACCGCAAGCAGCACTTTACTTGATTTAATACAAATCTTTGTATTTGCCAACCGTCGCAGTATGAAAAAAATGCGTTTGGAAGGTAGTGTTGATCTTAAAGACCAATTTCGTGATTTAGTCATTCATTTAACAGCGCCAAAGCTATTGTCTGACTGGAAGCACTGGTTAACCCACCCTGATGATGATAATGAAACACGTGCTTCAAAAAAGCGTATTGCCCCTCTTTTAGAAAAAATTGACCAACAACGCTCTAAAATCAATACACTACAGGTCGAAGTGAAGCAATATCAAAACCGTATTAAGCGTATGAAACAAAATCAAGCGCGAATGAATACTGCTTTTGGCGTAGTAGGCTTTCTATTTATAGCGTTAATCGTGTATAATTTATGGCAGATTTTTTCTTAATTCTTAAGAGAATCTGCAATAAAATGAATAATTACAAATTCTGACTAAATTAGTCAGAATTAACTTCAAAAATACTTGACTATTTTAGTCAGGATTCATAAAATTCGAACATCTAGTCTAAAACATGTGTATCGAATCATGCGCCTAACTACTCGCGGTCGCTACGCAGTGACTGCACTACTTGACTTAGCATTGCAGCCAGCTGAACAAACGATAACGCTTGCAGAAATTGCTGCCCGCCAAACAATCTCAGTCGCTTACCTTGAGCAATTGTTCGCAAAATTAAAGCGTCATGGTTTGGTTTCAAGCGTCCGTGGTGCAAATGGTGGCTATCACTTAGCGCGTAGTGCTGAAGAAATTACTGTCTTAGAAATTATTGAAGCCGTAAACGAAACAGTTGATGCAACACGTTGTGACCATAAAGGAAACTGCCAAAATGGTGCAATGTGCTTAACTCATGATTTATGGCAAGAACTCTCTCTCCATATTGCCGATTATCTAGCTAACATCACGCTTGCAGATTTAGTCGCTCGTGACAACGTGCAAACCGTTGCCGTTCGCCAAAATTCAGCTCCCCTTGATTCAGCCCTATTATCGGTTACAGGTATTTGACATGAAACGTCCGATTTATCTTGACTACGCAGCAACTACACCTGTTGATCCTCAAGTAGCAGAACGCATGATGGAATGTTTAACCTTTGACGGTACATTCGGTAATGCAGCATCTCGCTCCCATGCTTATGGATGGCAAGCTGAAGAAAAAGTTGAATATGCACGTGAGCAAGTCGCAAATTTAATTAAAGCTGACCCACGTGAAATCGTATGGACTTCTGGTGCAACAGAATCAGATAATCTTGCGCTTAAAGGTATTGCGCAATTTTACGGATCAAAAGGCAAACACATCATCACAAGTAAAATTGAACATAAAGCAATTTTAGATACTTGTCGTGAACTAGAAGAAGAAGGTTTTGAGATTACTTATCTTGAACCAGAACCACAAACAGGTCTAATTACACCTGAAATGGTTCAAGCTGCATTACGCCCAGATACGATTCTTGTTTCACTGATGATGGTCAACAACGAAATTGGTACTGTGACTGACGTTGCTGCTATCGGTGAATTGACGCGTGCCAATAAAACGTATTTCCATGTTGATGCTGCACAAGCTGCTGGTAAAGTTGAAATCGACCTAACAAAAATGAAAGTAGACTTGATGAGCTTCTCTGCACATAAAGTTTATGGTCCAAAAGGGATCGGTGCTTTATTTGTACGTCGTAGCCCACGTGTTCGTATCAAAGCGCAAATGCATGGTGGTGGTCATGAACGTGGTATGCGTTCAGGCACACTTGCAACGCATCAAATCGTTGGTATGGGTGAAGCATTTGAACTTGCTGGCAAAAATTTACAAGCTGAACAAGCACGTTTACGTGTACTTCGTGACAAACTTTGGAATGGTTTACAAGGTTTAGAACAAGTCTTCCTCAATGGACACCCTGTTTATAATGTTGCGAACTATCTGAATGTAAGCTTTAACTTTGTTGAAGGTGAATCATTGATGATGGCATTGAAAGATGCTGCGGTATCATCAGGTTCAGCATGTACTTCTGCAACATTAGAACCTTCTTATGTACTTCGTGCACTCGGTCTGTCTGACGAATTGGCACACAGCTCGATCCGTTTCAGTTTTGGTCATTACACAACTGAAGCTGACATTGACCATGTTATTGAAATCACCAAAGCTGCCGTTGAAAAATTACGTGCACTTTCTCCTCTTTGGGATATGTACAAAGAAGGAATTGATTTAAGTACAGTCGAATGGGCTGAACACTAATCATAATCAAAACTCGGCATTTTATTGAAAATCAGTAAAATGCCCTCATATTAGACTGTAGCAATACATATTATCAACGCTGACCCCGAGGTTTGGAGAAGCATCATGGCTTATAGTGAAAAAGTAATTGATCATTACGAAAACCCTCGTAATGTAGGTGTTTTAGATAAAAACGCAGAAAATGTTGGTACAGGTATGGTCGGTGCACCAGCTTGTGGCGATGTTATGCGCCTTCAAATCCAAGTGGATGATAATGGTGTCATTGAAGAAGCACGCTTTAAGACTTATGGTTGTGGTTCTGCAATCGCTTCAAGTTCACTTGTAACTGAATGGTTGAAAGGCAAAACTTTAGACGAAGCTCAGGCAATCAAAAACATTGATATCGCAACTGAACTTGCTCTTCCTCCTGTAAAAGTACACTGTTCTGTACTTGCAGAAGATGCCATTAAAGCTGCTGTTGAAGATTACCGTAGCAAGAAAACTAAAGCCTAATATCTGTAGGTTTATTTTACAGATCATTTTATAACGGAGTTTTCATGATCCATTTAACTGAAAATGCTGCAACTCATATCAGCAATTATTTAAAAAATCGCGGTAAGGGTGAAGGTATTCGTCTTGGTGTGAAAACTTCAGGCTGTTCTGGCTTAGCTTATGTGCTTGAATTTGTTGATGACATAGATACACATGATCAAATTTTCGAACAGTTTGGTGTTAAAGTTTTTGTAGATCCAAAAAGTTTGGTTTATCTCGAAGGCATGGAAATGGACTATGTAAAAAATGGTCTAAATGAAGGCTTCGAGTTTAATAACCCAAACAAAAAAGGTGAATGTGGTTGCGGTGAATCTTTCACTGTTTAATAACCCCTGCACTTTTCACATTAAAACAGTGTTCCGCACTGTTTTAATCATATTTATTTATACCGTTTTCTTGCAAAACATCGTGGATGAGTATCTCCCATGAGTCATTTTGAGCTGTTTAATCTCCCAGAAGCACTCGATATTGATCAAGCAACCTTAAAAACTAATTTTTTAAAATTGCAACAACAATATCATCCTGATAAAGCCGAAGATAAAGATCAAGCTCTGATTAAATCAAGTGAAATTAATCAAGCCTATAAAGCTTTATCCAACGTGGACAGTCGAGCCGCTTACCTATTAGCACTCAAAAAACAAGACTATCATCTCGATCAATCGATTAGTGATTTTGAGTTTCTGCAATCTGCTTTAGAAATCCGTGAACAATTGGATGAAGCAAGCTCTACAGAACAATTAAATTCACTCAAAAACGAAGTAAAGCAATGGATTGATGGCTTGGTTCGTGAGTTCAAAATTGATTATGTTGATGAAGATTGGGCTGAAGCACGAGATACTGTGCGTAAATTGCGTTTTTTCCAAAAAGTCATGAACGATATTGAAAAAGCTGAAGATCGACTTTTAGATGATGAAGACTTTGATTTAGATGACGATTTTTAATTTCTGATTTTTACTCATTCACCTAACGCGCTATTTTGTATATTTTAAAGCTAGTATATTTTAAGGATGTAACACATGGCACTCTTGCAAATTGCTGAACCAGGTCAATCAAGTGCGCCACATGAACACCGTATTGCAATTGGTATTGATCTAGGAACAACGCATTCTTTAGTTGCCACAGTATTGTCTGGAAAAGCTAAAGTCCTCAATGATGAACAAGGTCGTGTACTTCTGCCATCTATTGCCCATTATTCAAAAAATACAACTGAATATGGCGATGCAGCAAAACCATTCATCACAACAGACCCAAAAAATACCATTGTTTCAGTTAAACGTTTCATGGGACGCTCTAAAGCGGATATTAAATTTCAACATCCATACCACCTCGTAGGTGCGGACAATGAAATGCCAGCTTTCGAAACCATTCAGGGACGCAAAACACCCGTAGAAATATCAGCAGAAATTTTAAAACAACTCAAAGATCGTGCTGAAAAAAGCTTAAACAATCCTGTGAATGGTGCAGTGATTACTGTTCCTGCTTATTTTGATGAAGCACAACGCCAAGCAACACGTGATGCTGCTGAGCTAGCAGGTTTAAATGTATTACGTTTACTTAATGAACCCACTGCTGCTGCTGTTGCTTACGGTTTAGATCAAGAAAGTAACCTTGAAAATGATCGCAATTATGTGATTTATGACTTAGGTGGTGGTACTTTCGACGTTTCGATTTTACGTTTTTCTCAAGGCGTATTCGAAGTTTTAGCTACAGGTGGTCATACGGCTCTGGGTGGTGATGATTTAGACCGCCTAATTGTGAAATGGGCGAAAAAACAACTCAATATTGATACATTAGATGATGCTGAATATGCACATTTTCTTGTTTCTGCTCGCAAAGCCAAAGAATCATTAAGTGATGCTGAATCTGTTGATATTAAAGTACTTAATCACAGCTTAACTTTAGATCGAAACACATTTGAAGATATTATTAAAGTTGCATTAGATAAAACCATCAGCGTGTGCAAACGTGTCATGCGTGATGCCAAATTAGAACTAGACGATATTCAAAATGTTGTTTTGGTTGGTGGCTCTACACGATCTTATGCTGTACAAAATGCTGTAAAAGCTGTTTTTAACCAAGAACCGCTTTGCACAATTAATCCAGATGAAGTCGTTGCGATTGGTGCAGCCATTACAGCCAATCAATTGATTGGTAATTCAAAAGATGGCTCTTTACTCCTTGATGTCACTCCTCTTTCACTGGGTCTAGAAACCATGGGTGGATTGGTTGAACGCTTAATTTCACGTAATACCGCCATTCCAGTAGCGCGTCGCCAAGAATTTACCACTTATCAAGATGGTCAAACTGCCATGTTGATTCATGTGGTACAAGGTGAACGTGATCTCGTAGAACACTGTCGTAGCTTAGGACGTTTTGTTTTACGTGGCATTCCCCCAATGACTGCTGGTCAAGCACGTATTGAAGTGACTTTCCAAGTAGATGCTGATGGTTTACTCACTGTATCTGCCAAAGAAACGACTTCAGGTGTACATGCGCAGATTGATATCAAACCTTCTTATGGATTGTCTGAAACAGATACTGAACGTTTACTTTTAGATGGTTATAAATTTGCAGAAGAAGATAAAAATCTTCGCCATCTGAATGAAACCAAAGTTGAAGCTCGTCGTGAACTTGAAGCTTTAGAACAGGCTTTAAAAGTTGATGCGCAACTTTTAAGTTCAGAACAATTAGATTTACTTAATCAAGCAACTGCACAATTAAAAGCACAACTTGAAACAGATGACATCAAAGCCATTGAACATGCCGTTGAACAGTTAAAAGTTCATAGCGATGCTTTTGCTGCTGAACGTATGAATCAACATATTGATCATGCTTTAAAAGGCACTAAACTTGATGACTGGTCAAACTCAAACTAAATGATAGGTAAAGACTATGCCACGTATTAAAGTTCTACCTCACGCAACAATTTGCCCGAATGGTGCTGAGTTTGAAGTTGAAGAAAATGCCAACCTTTGTCAAAGCTTACTCGATAATGGCATCAAAATTGAGCATGCTTGTGATATGTCAAAAGCATGTACAACTTGCCATGTCGTAGTACGCAAAGGCTTTGATAATCTTGATGAAATGGATGATGTAGAAGCTGACTTACTTGACCGTGCTTGGGGCTTAGAACCAGACTCTCGCCTTTCTTGCCAAGTTAAAATTACTGATGAAGATATGGAAATTGAAATTCCAAAATACACCATCAATCATGCTTCAGAGAACCATTAATTCTCAGACAGAAAATTGCATGCCTTAAAAAAACCACTCTAATGAGTGGTTTTTTATGGCTTATATTCAACAAAACAAAGCAAATGACAGATCAATTAGATCAAATAACTCGACTTCACTTCATCTTCAGCATTTAATTTCGCAACACCTTGAGAATTGGTTAACTGTTGCTGAATTTTAATACGTTGCACCATTTTCTCTAAAACTTCAACCAATTCGGTATATTCAAAATTTTGTACTTCTTCTAAATTAAGCACCAAATGAAAACCTTTATACTCATAATCAAACCATTGTTGATTTTCATTTTTACCAGCTGAATATTTTTCCATGACTTGCCAAGTACGAACTTTACCTTGAATTCCCTTCAATTCAATCGGTGCTTTAGGTGCACAGAGATAATCATTTTTAACCAGTTTGAATGTTTCTTCAGAAATTAAAATTTCATCAATATC
Organism: Acinetobacter sp. P8-3-8; assembly: GCF_000214135.1. GTDB lineage: Bacteria > Pseudomonadota > Gammaproteobacteria > Pseudomonadales > Moraxellaceae > Acinetobacter. Next base: position 41,003 of record NZ_AFIE01000022.1, on the reverse strand, counting down.
AGCAGCATATTGTAAGCGTGCAGCCAAATTCGCATCACGCCCTACAATGGTATATGCCATCCGATGCACTGCGCCATAGTTTCCTACGTGGCAGTAACCTGTACTCACTCCCATACGGATATGTAATGGTGCATAACCCATTTTCACCCAACGCTCTCGCAAAAATGTCATTTGTTGACGCATTGCCAAAGCCATATCCATACAGTTTTTCGCATCTCGCTCTACGCCTTGAGAATCTGGATCACCAAAGAAAATCAAAATCGCATCACCCATAAATTTATCAATGGTTGCGCCATATTGTTTCGCAATTTCAGTCATATGACTCAAATAATCATTTAAAACAAAGGCTAAATCATCTGGGATCAGTGTTTCAGACAGTTCGGTAAAACCTTGAATATCGGAGAAGAATACTGTTATTTTTTTACGCTTATATTCAATTTTCGCTTCAGAGTCACCACGCATAATTGCTTGCCACAATTGTAACGGCGCATAACGACTGAGCTGATTTGATAATTCAATATAACGATTCATTTCATTAAAATAAGTTTGCTTTTGCTTTTCGACATTCTTCATACGGCGACTTTGGTAATAATTTCCGATATTTACGAACATGATCAAACTAACAAAGGATAAAACTGAAAGTTCAATACTGGTCTGCTCGAAATAACCATTAAAACCAAACAGAAAAATAATATTGGTATAAAAAACCACAAAAGCAATTAAAGTGGCTAAAGATCCCATCATAAATGAGATTTTATTGTTGATTGCAGTATAAATCAGTGCAAAAAACAGCACAAAAGTTACAACTAAACTTAAATGAACAGCAGCAAGTGCAGTAGAAACCACCACTACATCGATTAAAAAATAAATATTTTTTCTCGCTTTATATCCATAACGATATTCAAGCCAGCGAGAAAGCTTTGGACTTATAAGAAAAATAAAGGCGATGAAAACAGGTACATAAATCTGATAATTCGCAAGCGGCGAAGTGAAATAATAAATAACAACCACCAAAGCAATAATTAGATACCCCATAAATCTTTGGAATATTTCAAATTGCTTAGGCTCTTTATCTAACATACGGTCAAATGGCAAAATATTTCACCTCGAATGTCATTTATTAAACACTTCCATGTGTTGCTGGATCAATCCATACGCCAATCGAATGGCATATCACCTTGACCACGTAGAGCCAACATCAGCGTTTGACGCATATGGGCTAAAACTTCATTTGTATATGGAACTGCTTGAAGACCAAACACTGGTTTAGGCCAAGCCACATCGTTCTGATAACGGACAACATGATGAAAATGTAATTGCGGAACCATATTCCCCAATGCTGCTACATTCATTTTATCAGCACGGAAAACACGAGAAAGTTGACTAGACAACCAACTTGATTCACGCAAAAACTGCTCTTGATCTGCTTGACTCAGTTCATAAAGCTCTGTAATACCCGGTACACGTGGAATGAGAATCAACCACGGGAATTGCATATCATTCATTAAACGACATGTTGAAAGCGGAAAATCGCCTACAAAAAAAGTATCTTGAGCAAGTTGTGGATGCAAACTAAACATATCTTTATAAATGACGCAAAATTAAAATGATGGACAATACTACCACATCGGTTTTCATGTGAGTATTAGTTAGCTTGTGTTTCTGCACAAATTAATACAGATTAATCTGAACTTAGTCACAATTACACTTTAAAGAATCATAATTTTTTTTCAAGATGTTTGAACTAAATTTTTCTATTATTTTCTGTAATTTATTTTTATAGTGCATTCATATTTCAATGATTTTTAAGTGAACTTCAAAATCGAGTAATCTGCCTGAACTGTTGACACTTTTTATTCACTCAGTTCAGGACATTTAAACAGCACTATCGATAACATTAGCCGATACAAATCATTCATGCAAAGGCAAAATCAAAGTTGAATTCAAATCACTTTAGCTCTGAAATCAGCTTATTTAATAACTCTTGAATAAACTGAATCCGCTTTTCGTATTCTTCCAACATCACCATCACTTTTAAACGCTGACCACCTTCCATACGATAATAGGTCGGTTGTTTTTGCATAAGTTGAATAATACTCATCGCTTGGACTGGTGTATCTGGTGAAAATTCTACAACACCACCATTTGCACCAATATCAATTTTGGTAATACCTAAGAATTCAGCTTTTATTCGAATTTGATGCACATTAAACAATTGCTTCACTGCTTGTGGTGGCACACCAAAACGGTCTATCAGCTCCATGCGAATATTATCTAATTTTTCCTGCGTATCAGTATTACTAATACGCTTGTAAAATAATAAACGTTGATGAACATCACCCAAATAATCATCTGGAATCAATGCAGGCATATGCAAGCTAATTTCAGCAGTTAATGATAATGGTGCATCGAAATTCGGAGTTTTGCCATTTTGAATTGCTTTGGTGGCTTTTTCCAACATTTCCATATACAAGCTATAACCAATCGCTTGCATAGAACCACTTTGTTGCTCGCCAAGTAATTCCCCAGCACCCCGAATTTCTAAATCTTCTGTGGCTAGCATGAAACCTGCACCAAGATTAGACGCTCGACTAATTGCATCTAAACGTTTTTCCGCATCACCTTTCAGCCCTTTAATTGATGGCACCATCAGATAGGCATAGGCTTGGTGGTGTGAACGTCCAACACGACCACGTAATTGATGTAACTGCGCCAAACCAAGCTTGTCTGCACGTTCAATGATAATGGTATTGGCATTTGGAACATCAATCCCTGTTTCAATGATCGTAGAACACACCAAAACGTTATATTCTTTGTGATAGAACTGTTGCATCACTTGTTCTAACTCACGTTCACGCATTTGCCCATGTGCGACTGCTACACGTGCTTCAGGCACTAAATGACGAATATTTTCAGCTGCTCGTTCAATGGTATCCACTTCATTATGTAAAATATAAACCTGTCCACCACGGAGCAATTCACGAAGAATCGCCTCTTTCATGGTTTCATTGGTTTGCTCATTCACAAATGTTTTTACAGCCAAACGGCGTGCAGGTGGTGTTGCGATAATCGATAAATCACGCATCCCACTAAAAGCCATGTTCAAAGTACGTGGAATTGGGGTCGCAGTCAGGGTCAACATATCCACATCAGCACGTAGCGCTTTAATGCGCTCTTTATCACGTACACCAAAGCGGTGTTCTTCATCGACAATCATTAAACCTAAGTTTTTAAATTGCACATTTTCTTGAAGAATTTTATGTGTACCGATGACGATATCAACTTTGCCATTTGCCAAATCTTCAATAATTTTAGTATGGGTTTTATTGGTTCCAAAACGAGAAAGTACCTCTATACGAATTGGCCAATCGGCAAAACGATCTTTAAAAGATTCATAATGTTGTTGTGCCAATAATGTGGTTGGTACAAGTACAGCGACCTGTTTGTTATTTTGTACAGCGACAAAAGCAGCTCGCATTGCAACTTCGGTTTTACCAAAACCAACATCACCACAAACCAAACGATCCATCGGTTTAGCCAACTGCATATCATATAAAGTGGCTTCAATCGCATTGGCTTGATCGAGTGTTTCTTCATAGGCAAAACCACTAGAGAATTGCATATAACTACTTTGTTCAAGTTCAAAACTCATACCTGGTTTAGCTTGGCGACGAGCTTGAATATGTAATAGTTCCGCTGCAACATCATGAATCTGTTCTAAAGCTTTACGTTTTGCTTTATTCCATGCATCTGTACCCAGTTTATGCAATGGTGCTAAATCAGGATCACCACCACTAAAACGACTGATGAGATGCAAATGCGTCACTGGAACATAGACTTTGGCTTCATCTGCATAATTCAGTTGAAGAAATTCATAATCTTGGTCGTCAATATTGAGTGTCACTAAACCTGCATAACGGCCAACCCCATGATCAATATGAACAACGGGTGCTCCCATACTCAGTTCGGTCAAACTGCGAATCAAAAACTCTTCTGAAACTTCTTGTTGACGTTTTCGACGACGTTGGACAACACGATGTTCATACAGTTGGTTTTCTGAAATCACCGATAACTGATCGACAACCACCAAACCACGATCTAAAGGTGCATTGGTGATCGCAATTGAAAAGTTTGATTTACGGAATATTTCAAAATTTTCAACAACAGGTATTTCCCCAACACTGGCCCTTAACGCATCTTTCAGGGTTTCACGACGTCCCGCACTTTCAGCGACCAATAAAACTGGATGATTTGCAGCATCAATATATTTCTTAACCGCTGAAAAAGGTTTTTCCTGTTTAGGATCTACAGGTAACTTTGGGGGTTCTGTTACATTTAAATTAATCGCACCTGCTTTTTTTTCAATTTCTTCAGTGGATGCGATAATTCTTGAGAATTGATTTAAATATTCAAATATTTGATTGGGTTGTAAAAAGATTTCTTCTGGTGCTAATAAAGGCTGATCAACGTTATGACGACGGTCTTCATAACGTCGCATCACATCTTTCCAAAAATTCGTTAATCCTTCATCAATATTTTTATCTGTAATGACAACCGCATTACTTGGTAAGTACGATGTTAAACTACTTTGTGACTGCATCGCTTCTTTACTAAAGAATAATGGGAAATAAAAATCTAAGCCCGGTGATGCAATGCCGTCTAAAACATCTTGATAAATTGGATTCTTTTTAGGATTTGCAGTTGGAAAGCTTTCTGCATAACGATCACGAAAAACTGAACGTGCTTCTTTCAGTGGAAACTCTTTTGCAGGCAAAACAGTGAATCGATCCAACTTTGTTGTGGTGCGTTGTGTTTCTGGATCGAAGAACTTCAAGCTATCAATTTCGTCATCAAACAAATCAATACGAATCGGCGCATTTTGACCCGATGCATAAATATCCATGATACTGCCACGTACAGCAAATTCACCGTGATCATAAACAGTATCGACCAGATGATAACCTGCTTGAACCAATTTAAGCTTTTGTTGTTCTAAATCAAATTTCTGCCCTACTTTGATATCAAAATGTTCTCCCAACACCCATGAGGTTGGAGCAACACGTTGCGCAAGTGTACTTGCTGAAATCAATAAAATGCCCTTTTTAGGCATATTTGAAAGAATGGATAGACGTTCTGAAACAATATCTTGATGTGGAGATAAGCGATCGTATGGCAATATTTCCCAATCAGGAAAAATTGTGGGTTTAATCCCGTAAAATTCAAGTTCGCTTTCAAGCTGTCCTAAATGTTGATTATTTCTTGCAACTAAAACAAATAGTTGTTCAGATTCCTCTGAAATTTCTTTAAATAATAAAGCTGCAGAAGAACCGAGCATCGAGCCGATCCAACGCTTTCCACCTGTTTTAAGTTGTTTTAAATTAAGTTCAGAGATTTCTTTTTGGAACATGATCGCTATAGGTCTAAAAGACATGGCGATAGTTTAGCATGATGACTTTCTTGAGTTGAGTAGATTTTCTATTTGATTGATAAAGTTGCTGAATAGCCTTCAAAAATAGTCCCACTTCAAAACAAGAAATAAGCTTCGTCAATAATGCAATTTAACGCTCACGATTCATATTTTATCTTGCTCTTTTAAATTCTTTATAATAATCATTAAGTTTTTGAATAATCGTTTTCAATTGTTTCAAGTTTTCTTCTGTATTGCCCAGTCTTGCGACATAGCGCTGTGAAGCAATTTCTAAATCAATTTTTTCATTAATCAAAATCGCTTTATAAAACAACGCTTCTAAATCATCAAAATCTGTTAATTTACGATTGGAAAAGTATTCCAGTCGTTCAGATAACTCATTCACAACTATGCCATCTACGATATAGCCTTTTTCAGCATCAATCTGAATATTATTTTCTCGTAGAAAAACATGTTCAGCACTTTCTTTATTGCCTTTAAATAGTTCTACAAGCTTATTCAACATTTTCACTTATCCTCAATCAATGCTTTAAGCATCATATCAAAATTTCATCTGAGCATAAAAAAGGATGCACTTCGCATCCTTCAATATTAAAACAATGTGTAATATTTTTAGAAAATGATCAAATTAATCATCACCCAAATCATCTAGGAAATCGACAGTCGGTACAAAGAACAAAGTTCCAGTTTTTGCTGTACTAAAATCCAATAAACTGTCCAAGTTACCTTCAGCATCGCCTTGGAACATATGTTGTAACATTTGACGTGTCACACTGAATTTACGTGCATAACCGATAAAGAAAGTTCCATACTCATTTCTTGAAGGATATGAGAACGGCATATTTGCACGCATGATTTTCAATTCATTTCCATCTTCGTCATGTGCCTTACTCACCACATTATGTGCAGTTTTCGGTTTAACATCATCACCTAACTCAACATCATTAAATTTCTTACGCCCAATCACTTTTTCTTGTTCTTCATCACTCAATGCACGCCATTTTTCCATATCGTGCATATATTTTTGAATAAAAGCATAACTTCCGCCTTTAAATTCAGTATCTTCATCACCAACCAATGCATATTCGGCAGCAATTTCATGTTCAGGGTTTTCAGTACCATCTACAAAACCAATAATTGAACGACCATCAAAATAACGGAAGCCGTGGACTTCATCAATTGGCGTGGTTACATCTTGTAATTGTTCTTGAATAATACTGGCCAACTCAAAACACAATGCTTGTCGGTCTGCACGAATATGGAAAAATAAATCACCCGCAGTTGAAACAGCCGTATATTTAGGGCCTTTTATTTCTTGGAAAGTTTCTAATTCTTTAGGTTTAGCTTCTTCTGGAAATAAACGATCCCATGCATCTGAACCAAAACCCATCGTTGCATTAAATTGAGCATCAGGGTAACGATTGGTTAAACTACGGGTTAATGCTGAAAAATTAGCTGAAAAATCAATAACAGTATCTACAACCTCTGCACCTTGCTTTAAGCCCAAAACAATAAATAATGCATTCTCACCAGGACGGCTGATTACAGGTTGAATTCGAGTTGTAGTCATATAAACATCCCTAAATTGATAATATTTTTGTCAATTTATCATAATCTCACTAAAATTTTGTCAATAACCGTAACTATTCATAAGCAATCTTATGATTTAGTGTGACTTAATATTCAAAATAGTATTCAAAACAATCTCTAAAAAGATTTATTCCAAACTGCTTCCAACCTTGTGTAAATCTAATAGAGCATAAATAAAATGATTTTTCAGTCATTGACCATAAAAAAGCATCTTTTCAGATGCTTCTATTTTCAACATAAATATTCCAATACAATCAATATATGCACAAAGTTATGCGCCATATTGTTTTTGCAAATATTTTACAATCGCTTCCGATTCAAATAAATGTGTTCCAGTATTAGGATCGATTAAATATGGCACTTGAATATCTTTTTTCTTACGCCCCATGATCGGAATTGTTTTTTCACGTTTTCCACCTTTCAATGGTTCGTATTTACCCGGTTTTAAACGCAGTACCGCAGGCCCCATATCTTGCCAACGTTCTTTAGCAACATTATGTAATTTAAAAGGTAATTCTAATTCTGTAAGTACGCCACGAATGATACGTGAATAAGGACTTCCCTCAAAACCCCACAATTCCAACAATTGCTCAGGTGCTTCACGATTGATAATTTTTTTATCTATCCACACACCACGTGCTCCATTGATGATTGTTCCAACCAATGCCACTCTCGGATATTTTGGATACTTCGAATATTTCTCTGGTGTTTTTCCCGTTTTACCGTAGTGTTTAAATAAATAATTCACAATGGCTTTGGATTCATACAGTTTTTCACCTGTATTTTCATCCACAAAGAAAGGAAACTGTAATTTACCGCCTTGTTCTTTCACAATTTTACGGTATTTCGTTCCACCTTTAGGACATGGATACACTTCGTAATCAAGGTTTAATAAAGTCAAAACTTCACGAACACGACGACAAAATGGTGAACCTTCAAATTCATACAACTTTAATGCTTTTTCAGGTTGATTCGGAAATGCTGTCCCTGAAACGCCTCGACCACCCGCTGTCAGGCTTGAAAGTAATGCTTGTACAACTTTAATTTGATGGTGCACCATTTTATTGTCCTTATGATTTGCCTAATCTTATAAATCGACTAATTTTTCTTTTGCAACTACGATTCCGTTGTTATCTGCATACAGATAATCACCAGAATTGAAGCTTACATTGCCAAAATACAAGGCAACATCAACTTCACCTATACCCTTGCGATTACTTTTTTGTGGAATTGCAGCCAATGCATGCACACCCAGATCAAGTTCTGCCAATGCATCCACATCACGGACACAGCCGTAAATCACAACACCATTCCAGTGATTTTTAACAGCTGATTCAGCAATCATATCGCCCATCAATGCACAACGCATAGATGCACCACCATCTACAACTAAAACCTTACCAGCTCCATCTGTTGCTAATAATTCTTTTACTCGTGAATTGTCTTCAAAACATTTTACAGTCACGATTTGACCACCAAATGTTTTACGTGCGCCATAACTTCTGAAAAATTTACCATCCATCGATGGAATTAAGGTTTGAATATCCTTCTCTGGATTGTCATCTAATAAATCACAAGTTACAAATGGGACTGTCGTCACTTTAATTCTCCATTATTTGGCATTTTGTATGCGTAAATTATCATATATTTCAAACTTTTCAGTCTGCGTTTGCGCCACATCGACCATAGTATGAGCCACTTGATCCGCTGTCACTGGCTTATATTTAAATGAATTGGGTACCAAATGCGAAACCTTTTGATAAAATTTTTGCATCACATCTTCAAGCGTTCTTTGCTCTTGACGCTCACCTAATAATAAGGATGGACGAACAATAGAAACCCGATATAGATCAAGCTTTTGTATATATTGTTCTAGCTCCCCTTTCACTTTATTATAAAATATAGGTGAGCCTGCATTTGCGCCCAAGGCACTGACCAGTACAAAATGCGTTCCTGTCATTTCAAGTAAATCAGCGAAGTGTGCATTCATTTCAAAATCAATATTATAGAAAGCTTCTTTTGAACCTGCTTTTTTAATGGTTGAGCCTAAACAACTAAATGCATGGCTATAGCCACTCACGTCTTGGTCATTGAGCAATAAAAAGTCTTCTAGGACAAATTGCTCAACTTTATTTAAATGTTTAAAGTCTGCTGACTCACGTCTTACAATAGCGGTAATTTTTTCACAATTTGGATTTTGCTGAAGTAGCTCAATCAAAGCTTTCCCCACCAAACCTGTTGCTCCAATTACAATTGCACTTTTAATTGATTTAGTCATTTTTTAAACAATCTCCCTAACTTAATGAGTAATCTAACGTTTTATTTAAAATTTTTCTGCATCTATAATGTAGCCAAAGCAAGCCAAGACTTGACTTTGGAGCTGGTTTTAATCACAATATGGCACTTGTTTACGGGCTGGTGAAAATTCTCTGATGTAGGTTTTCAGATGTGATTTCAGCCCGCCCAGACCAATCTATTTCAAGGAGTGCACGAGTGGCAAACTCTGCTCAAGCAAAAAAACGTGCTAAACAAAACGTTAAAGCACGTAAACACAACGCAAGCTTACGTTCTATGGTTCGTACTTATATCAAACGTACAGTAGCTGCTATTGCTGCTGGTGACTATACTGTTGCTACTGATGCTTACAAAAAAGCTGTTCCAGTAATCGACCGTATGGCTGATAAAGGTATCATCCATAAAAACAAAGCTGCTCGTCATAAGAGCCGTTTAAATGCACAAGTTAAAGCTTTAGCTAACTAAGTTGTTGCATAAAAAAGAGCCCTAGTTTAGGGCTTTTTTTGTATCTATTTTTCGTCGCATATTCATAACATCTATTCATAACATCAAAATTCAGTCACATCACAAAGCTAAAAATTTTAAAGATAAAATCATTCTCTTATAACTATTTTCTAATGAATGATAAAACAATCAAAAACATCGAATACTTTGCTTAACTCAGCTTAAATACATTCACAATGGTTTAATGTATGACGAAAAATAGTCACTCAATATATCTATACACATTTCTAAATCATTGTGGCTGATCAAATTCTCGAATCGAAAGATCACCCTTTTCGCCACGCCAAATCCATTTCAAATGACAATCTGCAAAATTATCACCTTCAAACCACACAAATAAGCCTTCCATCATTTCAGGCCAATCACTTTGTTTGATCTGAGTTCGCTTAGAAATAACCGCAATAATTGCGGCGAGAATTGTATCGTGACTCACAGCAAGACTTAGCTGATTCTGTCCAGTCGGATGCGTTTCGTAAATCAATTCAAGTACATCAACCACACCAGTAATTGGATGCTTCATACCAGGTAAGGTATTATTCACGAAACTATTGATAAAACCTAAAGCACCTTGTTTGCGGAAATATGGTGCTGCTTGTTTAATATCGAGCACAAAACTTCCCGGTTCAACCAATAAGCCTTTCTCAACGATTTCAATATGATGTGTATTATTATCAGGTAGAATTGCATCAGCTCCTTGAATCATCAAAGCAGCAGTATCTACACAACGTTGAATTGGACTCGAAATACAATGTTGAATAATACGGTCGGTATGATCAATCAGGTATGAACCCCAAGCTTGCGCCAAATCACGACCTTCAGAAGTCAATTGCAAATCATAACCCGACAAACCCTGACCATTGACCACTTCACGGATCGAATGTCGAGTAAATAATGTCACTGGGGTATTTGCATCAGGCAATAAATCAATTGCTTTCAGCATACTCTTTGGCAATAACTCTAAGGCCATATTCAATTACAACTCTTATCTATACTGCTCCACTATACCATGTGAGACAAAACTCTCAATCAAATCTAAAATCGGCGCTTTGCAATAAAACGGATAATCTCATCAAATTTAATGCTTTAGCTCTATATCACGATAGACAACAACAGACTATAAATTAACATTAGATAATGCTTCCAATGCAATATCTTTATTCTCTGCATTTCTATAAGCAATAAAACCATCATTTAAAACAGTACTACGCTGATTATAAGTAAAAGGCACAGCATCCAAACTCAGTAACCCACCACCAATACTCTCTAATAAGCCTTGCCCTGCACTGGTGTCCCATTCTGATGTAGGGTGAAAGCGTGGATAAATATCAATTTCACCTTCAAGCATCATACAAAATTTATAAGCACTGCCCGCCTCACGGCGAATAACAGGTATTTCTTGTTCAATATAATCAATATATTGCTGATATTTTGGGTTTTTACTGCTATGACTTAAGCCAACTTGAATAGCATCCGTTTCTGTATTTTTATATTTACAATAACGCTCCCAACTTTCTCGAATAAAGGAATATTTATAAGGCAATTCCGTTAAATAGCCGATATACATCACCTGTTCAGTAGGCACAGCAATAATTGAAAGTAAAGTTTGATGCTCTTGAATGAGACTTAAATTAATTGTGAATTCATCACGTTCATGAATAAATTCTTTAGTTCCATCCAAAGGATCTAACATCCAACACACTTTCCACTCGTGACGTTGAGAATTATCACTTTCTTCCGATAAAACAGGAATATCAGGTGTAAGTAGTGCCAACTGTTTGATTAAATAATCATTTACTCTTAAATCAGCTTGCGTTACAGGCGAATGATCATCTTTTTCATCAATATTAAACTCACGCCCTGCACAATAATTTTGGTATTCTTCTAACAAGATTTGACTTGCATGCGCCAAAATCGGAACTAATTTTAAAATTTGTTCATCTTGCGGTGCAGGAACTGTAATAAACATTGATTAAAAACCTATTTTATGTCTGATTCTACTCAGCCGATTATCTTCTTTGATATGGACGGCACACTACTCGATTTAGCTTTTGATGATTTGATCTGGAATACCAAACTTCCAGAACGTCATGCAGAAACATACCAATGTTCATTGGAACAAAGTCATTCCATTCTGTCTGATTTCTATCAACAGCATAAGCATACACTATCTTGGTATTCATCTACCTACTGGACTGAAAAAGTTGGTGTAGATGTATTACAACTACAATATGACTTTAAAGACAAAATTGCCCCAAGAATAGGTTGTTTTGAGCTATTAAAGTCTTTACAACAACAAGGTTATCGCTGTTGGTTACTCACCAATGCAGATTGCGCAGGGTTAAAACTTAAACTTGAAAATGTTGATTTAAGCCCTTATTTTGAAGTCATGATCAGCAGTGAAGAAATTGGCTACTCCAAAGAGTTTGTCGAGTTTTGGCAAATCCTACAAACTAAACATTTTTTTGACCCACAAAATGCATGTTTAGTGGATGATACTGCACCTGTTTTAAACGGTGCTGCAAAATTTGGAATAGCCCATTTGGTTACCATTACTCAACCTTCAAGCTTACGTGCGCCACGCCATGCATTAGAGCTTGAATTTCCTGCGATCAATGATTTAACTGAGCTTTTACCTATACTAGAGCAAATTCAAAATAAGGATGTCGATGTCAAAACAGCCTAATCACCCACCTGTAGAATCAATGCGTGTAGACAAATGGCTTTGGGCTGCACGTTTTTTTAAAACACGTTCAATCGCTAAAGATGCGATTGAAGGTGGTAAAGTTCATCACAATAATGAACGCGTTAAAGTGTCTAAAGAAATTCGCGTCGGTATGGAACTCACCATACAACAAGGTTTTGACCGAAAAACTGTGGTGATTAAAGCACTTTCTGCTGTACGTGGTGGTGCTCCAATTGCACAACAACTTTACGAAGAAACTGAAGTCAGTATTGCACGTAGAGAGTTGATTTCAACCCAAAGAAAATTGCATAATCTTGCCCGACCTGATCATCGACCAAGTAAAAAAGATCGACGTGAAATTCATAAATTTAAACAAGAAAATGATCAACAATTTGACCAAAGCTGGTCTTATGATGATGACTGAAATTCGTTTTGGTCTATCGCGACATTTCATGTCGCACAAATAAATTTAAACATAGAACAGATTTTTAATTTCTGTCACTATTACTGCCGTGGACGAAAGATCAAATTTAATCACATCCACTTAAGATATTAGTGATATTACATCGTTTGAGGTTTACGAGATGGATGATAACAAAAGCAAAGCGCTCAATGCGGCACTCAGCCAAATTGAGAAGCAGTTTGGTAAAAATACAGTTATGCGCCTTGGCGACAATACTGTTCAAGCCGTAGAAGCTGTATCTACAGGTTCTTTAACGCTTGATATCGCACTGGGTATTGGTGGCTTACCGAAAGGTCGTATCGTAGAGATTTACGGCCCTGAATCTTCGGGTAAAACAACCATGACACTTCAAGCGATTGCACAATGTCAAAAAGCTGGCGGAACATGTGCTTTTATTGATGCCGAACATGCTTTAGATCCACAATATGCACGTAAACTTGGGGTTGATATTGACAATCTGCTTGTTTCACAGCCCGACCATGGTGAACAAGCGCTTGAAATTGCAGATATGTTAGTTCGCTCTGGCGCTGTTGATATGATCGTTGTCGATTCTGTTGCTGCACTAACCCCGAAAGCTGAAATTGAAGGCGAAATGGGCGATTCACATATGGGCTTACAAGCACGTTTGATGAGCCAAGCATTGCGTAAAATTACAGGTAATGCCAAACGTTCAAACTGTATGGTGATTTTCATTAACCAAATCCGTATGAAGATTGGTGTCATGTTTGGTAGCCCAGAAACTACAACGGGTGGTAATGCACTGAAATTCTATGCCTCTGTACGTTTAGACATTCGCCGTATTGGTCAAGTTAAAGAAGGCGATGAAATTGTGGGTTCTGAAACTCGCGTTAAAGTCGTTAAAAACAAAATGGCACCTCCATTTAGAGAAGCTGTATTCCAAATTATGTATGGCAAAGGTGTAAATCACTTAGGTGAGTTGGTTGACCTTGCTGTAGCGCAAGAATTGGTACAAAAAGCAGGTGCTTGGTACTCTTATCAAGGCGATAAAATTGGCCAAGGTAAAAACAACGTCATTCGTCACTTAGAAGAAAAGCCTCAATTGGCGCAAGATCTTGATCGTATGATTCGTGAAAAGCTTTTGACTACAGCGATTGCAGCACCAGCGGATGAGAAAGATGAAGAAGAACCTGATTTCTTAGAAGTTTAATATCGATATCCATTGAATACATTAAACGCCTTTCGGGGCGTTTTTTAGTGTGGTTTTTATAGATAAATTTTAAAAATCTTATAGTGTAAATAAATATTGATACGCGACTAACAAAACCTTTTAACGTGATAAAAATAAAAAGCCATATCCAATTCACAATACTGTTAAAATAAGCTTCTATTCATTAATTTATTTGAAATAGTAAAGCCCAAGATGTCTAATCCAAACTTTCCCAAAATGCTCGATTATGAAAAATTAAAACAGCAATTTGGCAAACAACAACCCGATCAAACCCATCATCAAACAGAGACACAATATCAAGATATTGACGATGCAGAGCTTCAAAAAGCATTCACAGATGACGAAACAGAAGCCACTCCAAAACCTCAAGGTTTAACAGGCACTCGCCTACGTTCCTATGCTTTTGCAGTACTAACACGTAGAGAATATTCCAAAGCAGAATTAATTGAAAAGTTAATAACCTATGCTCAAGACCGAGACGAAGTTATTAGTCTAGTAGAGGAATTAGCACAGAATAATTATCAAAGTGATCAACGTGTTGCTGAAATGACCGTACGCAGTCAGATGCGTAAAGGCAAAGGCCCAAACCGTATTAAACTCGCATTGAGAAGTAAACAACTAGATAAAGCACTGGTACAAGAGGATTTAGCTGAAATTGATTGGTATGAACAAGCGTATCAACTCAAGGTTAAAAAATACGGTACCGAAGTAGCGAAAGACCCAAAGATCAAAGCCAAGCAGATTCGTTTTTTGCAATATCGTGGTTTTGAAATGGATGCGATTATGAAAGCAATTTCTAAAAAAGAAACTGATTAAGAACAATAATGATATAGATGAAAATAGAAATTGATCATAGATAAAAAATAAGACTAAACAACAAAATAAAAAAACAATCACAATTAAAAAAATAGATAGCAATAAGAAAAATTAAATTAAGGTAATGGATTGAAAAGATATTTAAAAAAGAGGTGAATAATAATTTATTTATATAATTTAGAAACTGGTGGCAACCCTACTAGCAAAACCTCGGCACATCGTATTTCTGATACCGTTGCTACCTTCCGGTCCTGGCGGGGTTTTCAGAGTACAATTGCGAAGCCACCAGCAGGGCTACCATTGCAAGATCAGAGTATAGAGATTTTTTATATTCTTTCAAGCCAAACATTGTGATTTTCTCAAGTTATTCATTCATTTGCTTATTTCATCATCAATCTGTTCAAAAAACAGAGAAATACTATCTTAAAACATCGTCTTTTCAACATTAGGATAAAACGCTTCTTGTTGTTTTATACAAAAATCATTCACATTCTGATTAGAATTAGCTGAAGTTTGTAAAAGCATCTTGCATTTCCCTTTTCAGCCGTTTTAAATGAGGACAAATATTTATTTTCATACATGCGCTAATTAAGCATATATGTAAAAACTAACTTTGATGGATCTAAAATTATGCTAAAGAAGCATGCCCTGTTTTCTATTGCTTTACTCAGTTCAGCGTCTTTATATGCAATTCCTATTGAATCTCGTGGTTTAAGTGATTCCAGCTCTGCTGCAAATGTTGTTTCAGATGCTGGTACGCCGATTGCAGGCAATATGAGTTGGGATTTAATTCAAAAAAATCAACAATTAGAAAACCAAATTCGAGAGCTTCGTGGGAAAATTGAAGAGCAAGAAAATACCATTGACCAGCTAAGCAAAGAACTGAAAAATCGTTATACCGATTTAGATCAACGCCTTGAATTATTGAATCAAAAGCTTGACCCAGAAAGCAGTGAGCAAACAACGCCAACCGAAAATGCGCCTGCTACTGGTGGCAATGCACCTACAAACAATGCACCAACAGACACGAATACGACTGTACCTGCACCACAACCAACTACTGAAAGCACGACACAACCTTCAACATCGAGCACAATTAATAGTAGTGATCCAATCGCTTTAGAAAAAGCGGCTTATACCATCGCACTTGATGCCTATAAGAAAGGTGGCGCGAAACAAGCCATTGCACCGATGCAAAATTTTATTAAAAACAACCCAAATAGTATCTATACAGGAAATGCTTATTTCTGGTTAGCCGAGTTCAATTTGGCCATTGATCCGCCAAATTATAATGAAGCGAAGAAAAACTATGAAATTGTGGCTGCAAAATTTCCAAATTCATCCAAAGCCCCACGCGCACTTTACCAACTTTATAGCATTGCTAAAGATGTAAATAAAAATACACAAACGGCAAATGTTTATAAAAATAAACTTTTAACAACCTATCCAAAATCTGAAGAAGCCAGCTATTTTAAAAAAGCTTAACTTATGATTGAGCAATAAAGATCTGATCTATAAAAGCCTTTATTGCTCAATGGCTCTGATTTTCGACATCAACGTAAATAAGTCATGTATTGCTTTACGTTGATGTTTTTCATTACAAGGCCATTCTTTTATTCTTATTAAAAATGGTTTTGATTTAAAACTGATCTTTTAAAACCAATCCATTCAGAATATCAATCTACCTAAATCAAGCTCCGGACAGCATTCTAAGACGATTTATAATTGCAAAGACTCAACTTTTGCCAATGCACATGCCTATTCTAAAAAATGATTCACGCTCATCAAACCTACGAGCAATGAACTAAACGGTCAATTGTGTATGCTTTTCGCTATTTTTAATTCTAAGCTTAAATGACTTCCATCATGTACACGCCTTCAGCAACATTCAAAAAATTAAAATCATTGGATAAGACATGACTAATCGAACTATTGAACAGTGCATTACTTTATAAAATAAGCATGCAACTTGATTTCTTTATCCTGCACGTCATCAAAATACACTGTGTCTTAAATCAAAATGTATCATGTGCTTATTGGTTTAATACCTAGAATCACTTATCCCACTCTATTAAATCAATTTAATTTTAATTTTAAATGTTTGTTTTATATCAATATTATATAAGTTGGTTTTGCGATAATGCCTTGAATATAATTGCACATTTAGCATTTTTGACAATGCATAGCACTTAGTCAATCATGCAAATGACTCATCCAAACACAAATAAATCTAAAAAGTCGCTCAACCCTAAGTGCTATTTCAAAGATTTAATATTCCAACATTCAGAAAGGTTAAATAGAGTAAGCAACTTGCCTTGTTGATTATTCCATTTGATTAAATAGCATTCTCTCTACCGTCCGTTCAAATAGGCTTGTTACACAAATCAAATGAATAGTTTGGTCATTCGGTCTAAAATGTAAGCATTACGAAACAGATATAAAATTTGTCATATTTTAGCATTGCCATTTACAGACAAAATTAACATTATATAGCCCATACGAGGCACAAGCTTTCTACGTCAATTCAAAGAAAATATAAAGTATTTGTAGAAAAACATGCCATAATATGCAAACTTTGCAGACATCTTGCAAAGTTTTTTGCAACTTTTGAATTGGAGCATGCTCAATGAGTTCGACCATTTTGGTCATCCACGGACCAAACTTAAATTTGCTAGGACAGCGCGAACCAGAGGTTTATGGTCACCTCACACTGGATGACATCAACCAGCAACTCATCCAACAAGCTCAGCAAGCAAACTTATCTTTAGACACTTTCCAAAGTAATTGGGAAGGTGCTGTTGTTGATCGAATTCATCAAGCACAGCAACAAGGTGTTCAATTTATAATTATAAATCCAGCAGCATTGACACATACTTCTGTCGCTGTACGTGATGCGCTTCTAGGTGTAGCCATACCTTTTATTGAAGTCCATCTTTCTAATGTACACGCACGTGAAACATTCAGACATCATTCTTATTTATCGGATAAAGCCGTAGGCGTAATTTGTGGTTTAGGTGCAAAAGGCTATGCTTTTGCGCTCAATTACGTAATCGACAAAATTCAATCTTCAACTCAATCATAATTTAGGAATACGAACCCATGGATATTCGCAAAATCAAAAAGCTCATCGATTTGATGATTGAATCTGATCTTCAAGCCATTGAAGTGAAAGAAGGAGATCAATCGATTGCTTTAACTCGCCGTAATCCTGTGGTTGCTGCTGGCGTAGCACCTCTTGCAGCACCAATCGCAGAAGCACCTAAAGCTAAAACTGCGCCACGTGGTGCAGTAGAGACTTCTCCAATGGTTGGCGTATTCTATTCAGCTCCAAGTCCGGGTGAAGCACCTTTTGTCAATGTTGGGCAAACTGTTTCTGCTGGTGAAACTCTTGGTATCATTGAAGCAATGAAAATTATGAACCCAATTGAAGCAACGCAAAGTGGTGTAGTTGAAGAAATTTTAGTTAAAAACGGCGATGTAATCCAATTCGGTCAACCTTTATTCCGCTACCGCGCGTAATACCTCGGGGGTTGATATGTTGCAAAAAGTTTTAATTGCAAACCGTGGTGAAATTGCTTTACGCATTACCCGAGCTTGCAAAACTTTAGGAATCAAAACGGTTGGTATCTATTCAGATGCCGATAAAGATTTGATGCATCTTCGTTTTTGTGATGAAGCTGTGTGTATTGGGCCGGGTGCGAGTAGTGAAAGCTATTTAAATATCCCTGCACTGATTACTGCTGCTGAAATCACAGGTGCAGATGCCATCCATCCTGGTTATGGTTTCTTATCTGAAAATGCTGAATTTGCAGAAATTGTAGAAAGCTCTGGTTTTATTTTCATTGGCCCACGTCCAGAACATATCCGTTTAATGGGTAATAAAGTTTCTGCAATCATGGCCATGCGTAAAGCTGGTGTTCCAACAGTTCCGGGTTCAGCTCATGCAGTCACCACCAATAATGCTTTGGCTGAAGCTAAAGAAATTGGCTTCCCTTTGATCGTAAAAGCTGCTTCAGGTGGTGGTGGTCGTGGGATGCGTATTGTTGAACGTGTAGACACCCTGCTTGAATCTGTTCAGGCTGCACAACGCGATGCTGAAATGTGGTTTGGTGATGATACGGTTTATATGGAACGTTTCCTACAAAAGCCACGTCATGTCGAAGTACAAGTCTTAGCTGATGGTAATGGTCATGCCGTACATTTATACGATCGTGATTGTTCTTTACAGCGCCGTCATCAAAAAGTTTTAGAAGAAGCGCCTGCTCCGGGTTTACCTGATGAAGCTCGTGCTCAAATCTTAGAAGCATGTGTAAATGCATGTAAACTGATGCAATACCGTGGTGCAGGGACTTTCGAGTTCTTATTTGAAGATGGTGAATTTTTCTTCATTGAAATGAATACTCGTGTTCAAGTAGAACATCCTGTTACTGAACAAGTCACAGGTATCGATATTATTGAACAACAGTTACGTATTGCAGCTGGTTTAGGTCTGAATCTTCAACAAGAAGAAATTGAAGTGAAAGGTCATGCGATTGAATGCCGTATCAATGCTGAAGATCCAACGACATTCTTACCATCACCAGGTAAAATTGAAAGTTTCTATGCGCCAGGTGGTGCAGGTATTCGCCTAGATTCTCATATTTATGAAGGCTATAGCATTCCTCCATATTATGATTCAATGATTGCAAAACTCATTGCACACGGTAAAGATCGTGAAACTGCGATTGCTCGCATGAAACAAGCTTTAGATGAGATGATTTTGACTGGAATTAAAACCAATATTCCATTACATAAAGATTTAATTCTAGAAGATAAAAAATTCTGTAAACAAGCGATGGATATTCACTACCTTGAAAAGCATTTGCTTAAACAAGTACAAGGTCATGAAAATGATGCTTAATCAGAATCAGCAAGTCTTCTGAGCATAAAAAAACCTCTGATTGATCAGAGGTTTTTTTATGCATTCAATTTTATTTATTACTATAAAAATCTGTTAATCATGGCAATATGCGGTGTAATGTTGCAAAACATTGGTCACCTTTTTCAGAAGCACAAAAGTTTATTGTATTTGGATTATTCCACTTCACAAAATATTGTGTAACTTCACCAGATTGATCTTCTTTACGACCTGAACAATCCGTTTCGTTATTTTCATATTTGATTTGCATAATTAATGCAGGTGGTTTTTCTAAAGTATTATCAGGTGATGGTTGATAATCATAGAGACCGATTGACCACTCTTTACCACTATTAACTACAACTTCATTTGAACCTCTAAAATTATAATATTCAGTGCATTTTTTATTGTTTGGAATTTCCATCCCCCATAAACCTAAAATTTCAGGACGGGTATCAATACGGATTAAATTCGCCGAATTTGTACTATTTTTCGTTTGTGGTTGAACTTTTTGATCTGCAAAAGAATGTGCTGAAAGACTAAGCAGTAAAGGAATAATCAGTGCTGTTTTTTTCATACCTAATCTATATAAAGATTTCATCAAAACTAAATTAGCATATATTTATAATAAAGCATGCAAAAATAACCATATAAGAACAATCTTTATCACCGTATGCAGTAAGAAGCTATAGACAATTCATCAATGTTTATGGCAACGATTATTTAAAAAACTCACCTAAGAGATACAAGTTAAAAACATAAAACTCAGCTCTGCCAGATGATAAGGAACACTATTTTTCACGCAAACAACTGAGTGATTTATAAAACTGAGTGATTTATGAAATGTTCACAGCCATAGATCATTATTTTGTAAGCATTTCTAAAATAACGATTAAAACTATTGATTTATAGACCAAAAAATATATTCTTATTACTCACCAATCCGATTTATTGATTAATTGCATATAATAGTTTTATCAATGAATCATTCTAATCCAACAGGTTAGTCAATTGTCAGGAATAACATTTTCAAATCAAGCATTTAGAAAAAATTTAACTGCCTTCTTTATTGTTGCAGTGATTATTTTCGCTTGTGCGTTAATTGGTATATTCGGTCGCCCATTATTCTTTCTTGCTATTTTTTGGCCTGCCAATGCCGTGTTATTGGGCCTATTTCTACGCTTTCAAAACTTAAATAACGTCGGTGGATGGCTTGGCGCTTTTACCGCCTTAATGACTGCTGACCTCATTACAGGTAATTATTTTTTACTCACCTTATTTCTAACCATTGCAAATTTACTCAACCCTATTGTTACACTTGCGCTGATTCGTCTCTTTAAACTCAATTATAAACACTACAATAGAGGACTTACTTTTCTTTATTTGTTTGTGATTAGTGCTTTTGGTGGTTGCCTTGCAGCGCCTGTCTTTGCTTGTCTCACTGTACCGTATTTACCCAATACCTTTATGTCGATGGATCGTATTTGGATTGACTTTGGCATGTGGTGGACAGGTGAAATTTTGAATGTAATTGCTTTTTTACCGATTATCTTAGCCTTTCCAGAAAAAAATACTTTTATAGGTTATATTGCCGAATATCATAAGAAACCTTTTCAGTTCAAAACTTTACTGCCTTTAATCGCCGTGATTGTTTCTGTCACTTTGACCCATTTCTTTATTGGTCCAGGTGCGATAATGTTCCCTATTGCGGCCTTGGTTTGGGCTTCACTGAGTTATAACTTATTCTTCGTTTCGATCATTAACTGTATTGTCTGCATGTTGCTTTATAACAGTTTGACTGCTTACTACATTACCCAATCACCTGATGCTTATTTAGCGACGACTATTTCCGTACGAATTGGCTTATTCATGCTGGCTTTGGGGCCACTGACACTGACGATTATCAGTTTAAATCGTCAAAAGCTTTATCATCAGATTTTATATCTTGCCAATCATGATGGACTCACGACCACCATGAATCGTCGTTTTTTTTATGAGCAAAGTGAACGCGCTGTCACAGAAGATACAGAAAAAAAGCATGCCCACAGTGTCACAATTTTGGCTTTGGATTTAGATCATTTTAAAAAAATTAATGATCAATATGGGCATGTGGTTGGTGATTTTGTATTGCAAGAATTTACTAAACAAGTCAAAGCACAACTGCGTTCTAATGATTTATTTGGTCGTCTAGGTGGTGAAGAATTTGCAATATTACTCAAAGATTTAACATTAGAACAAAGTATCAAAATTGCTCAACGGATTTGTAATAGTGTTTTTAGTACACCCATTCATTTAGATGATCATCGTGAATTAAACATTAGTGTCAGTATTGGTTTGAGTTATCAGACTTTACCCTACTGCGTACCGTTTCAACAGTTGATAAAACGTGCAGATGAAGCTCTCTATCAAGCAAAAGAAAAAGGACGTAATCGACTTTGCTTAGAAAGTAATTTAAATTTTGAACGTACTTTAGATGTACCACAAAATTTACAAATGCCTTAACTTAGATTGATTCGCACTGAATCACAATCCATTCAACAAAAGTAAAAAGCAAAGGAATGCAATGAAATTTTCAGAATATGTTCAATACGATGGCTTAGGTTTAGCACAACTCATTCAAAATAAAGAAGTTCAAGCCAAAGAACTCCTCCAAGTTGCAATGCAACAAGCTGAAAGAGTCAATCCTAAAATAAATGCCATTGTCATCCCCATGTATGAACATGCCATTGAACGTGCTAAACAACATTCAAATTCAGGTGAATTTTCAGGTATCCCCTTTTTACTTAAAGATCTACATCAAGAGTATGCAGGTGTTGCAACTTCATTTGGATCAAATGCTTATAAAAAGAAGAAATATATCGCTACTGAGAACTCAGAAATCGTCAATCGTTGGGAAAAATCAGGGGTGATCACTTTTGGTTTAACCAATTCTCCAGAATTTGGGATTAAAGGTGTAACAGAACCTGAAGCATGGGGAAGTTGTAAAAACCCATGGAACTTAAAACATAATAGTGGTGGTTCTTCTGGTGGTTCAGCCTCTGCTGTTGCTGCGGGTATTGTTCCGATTGCTGGTGCAAGTGATGGCGGTGGTTCAATTCGTATTCCAGCTTCTTATTGCGGTTTATTTGGATTAAAACCAAGCCGAGGACGGACACCATGGGGGCCACAAATCAGTGAAGCCATGCATGGCGCAGCAATGCAACATGTTTTATGCAAATCAGTACGTGACAGTGCTGCTATGCTTGATGCAACACAAGGTTCAGATCATACATCGTTATTTAATATCCAAAGTCCAACAGAAAGTTATTTACAACTCATACAGAAAGCACCGAAACGCCTAAAGATCGGTTTTTCAACTGAATCTCCTATTGGCACTAAAGTCTCTAAAGATGCGATCCAAGCCGTTCAAAATACAGCGAAATTATTAGAATCTTTGGGGCATCACGTCGAAGAAGCCAAACCACAAATTGATGGTATGAAGTTGGCGAAAGACTTTATTACTACATGGTTTAGTCAATGCGCATTTACAGTCAATCAAGTCAAACAGAAATTCAATGCCAAAGACAGTCACTTTGAATTAGATACATTGGCTATTGCTGCATTTGGCGCAAAAGCATCTGCTGTGGACTATATCAATAACCTCAATAATTGGGGTGTTTACGTCACTCAAATGAATCGTTTTTTTGATCATTATGACCTATTCCTCCTCCCTGCAACGGCGTCTGTCGCACCAAAGAATGGCGAAGTCAAAACACCTGCATGGCAAGTCCCTATTATCAAAGGCTTACTGAAAGTTGACCAAGCTCATCTATTGGCAAAAGGTAAATTGGTTGAACAGCTGATTAAAAACAACTTGCAATGGGTCCCTTTCACTCAATTGGCGAATATTACAGGCCTTCCAGCCATGTCTGTTCCATTGTATTGGAATAAAGACAATCTACCGCTCGGATCACAATTTGTTGCACCTTTCGGACGTGAAGATGTACTTTTACAATTGGCGACACAATTAGAAACAGCTCAGCCGTGGATGCCAAAGTATCAATCTATTCAGTTATAAGTAGTTAATTAAGTGAAGTATTTTTGAATAAAAAGCAGAATTGAATAGATAACTGAATTGAGTAAATAAAATGAGTCAGTCTAATGACTCATTTTATCACTATATTTTTTTCAAATTTAGAAACGTTTTTCTCAAATGAACTTTGCTTTATAGGTAAACACTCGCGATCACAAAACTGAGTAAACACACAGCTTCTGTAATCTCAATACTCGCACCCACAGTGTCACCTGTGATTCCACCAATGCGTTGAATAAATTTAAACCGCAAATACAATAAAGTTAGGATGAAAATAATGGCTGTGACCAGTCCAACCCAAACAAAATAACCACTGAACAATAAACTGATTGCAAAAATCAGAACGGCCCAAGTTTTAGAAATATGTTGCGCAATTGCAGAACCCAAACCAGTATCACGAACATATTCTGTGGTTAAAAATAAGAATAATGGGACTAAACGCCCAAAAACTGGAAATAAAATTAAAGCAGCATATAACTGCTTTTCTAATAAAACATACAATGCCGACCATTTAATTACACAAATGATGATCAAACTGAGTACCCCAATGGGGCCACAGGCAGGATCTTTCATGATGGCTAAAGTACGTTGTTTATCGGCAAAACCACCGACCCATGCATCCGCTGTATCTGCTAAACCATCTAAATGCAAACCACCTGTTGCCCAAATCCAAATAACGAGAATAACTGAACTGAGCAATACAACAGGTAAAGCATGTAATACGCATGCCACAGCATACAAAATACCGCCAAACATCAAACCAACCAAAGGATAAAACAATAATGATTGCGCATTTTGTTGCTTGGATGGCATGGCTTTAAGATGTATTGGAAATATGGTGAGAAACTGAATAGCGATTAAAAACGGTGTCATATTTTCTCTCCCAACCATTCCAGCTTCATTATTTCATAGTCTAAAAGAAAACAATTCAACTGCCCTAATTCTGCAGACATTTTCAAAATATCATCTAAAGGTTGTTGAGTAGCCATACATTTTAAAAGCTTAATCACACCACCATGCGTCACAACCAATGCCCTTTGTACATTTTTTTGCAGCATATATTGTTGAATATTGTGTAATGCATTTTGAATACGCATAGAAAATTTTTGCATGCTTTCTGCATTTGGTGGCGTAAATTGAGTAGGTTGTTGCCAAAAATTCGCTAATAATTCAGGATCATTTTCATATATCTGTTGAATGACAACGCCTTCCCAGTCACCAAAATGCATTTCTTGCAATTGTGAATCGATGACCAATGGAATATTGAACTGTTTGGAAATCACTTCAGCGAATAAACAACAGCGTTTTAACGAAGAAGAAAAAACCATATCCCAAGGTTTTTGCCCAAGAGTTTGAAACGTTGAGTCTTGATCCGTGATTTGCACAGCTTGCTGCATCTGTTGCCACCCCAATGCTGTCAAATCATCATCCGTAGAACCACGCAAAGTATGACCAAGTGTAGTTTCCCCATGGCGTAGTAAATCAATTCTCAACGTCATTTTTCTTCTACTTTACTTTTAACTAAACCAATGACCAAACCGACGATTAAACCTTTTCACCAATCACGGCTGCTTCAGCAAAAGTCGCCATATTATTATGTAAACTACATGCTAACTTGATAATACCTAAAGCAGCCCCTGCACCACTGCCTTCACCTAAGCGTAAGTTCAACTTCAACAATGGGTCAGCATTCAATTCCTCGAGTAAACGACGATGCCCATACTCTGCTGATTGATGACCGAATATCATCCATTGGCGCGCTTCTGGATTTAAACGAACTGCAATTAAGGCTGAAACTGTACTAATAAAACCATCAATAATAACGGCTAAACCCAACTGCGCACAGCGAATATAAGCCCCTGTCATCGCTGCAATTTCCAAGCCACCAACTGCACATAATATTTTCAATGGATCATCGGCAACATGGTTTTGATGCAATTGAATCGCTTGCTGAATAATATCTTTTTTATGTTGTAATTGTTCTGCACGAATCCCTGTACCGACACCTGTTAACTGCTCAGCAGTTTCGTTTAATAATAGACAAGAAAGCGCAGAGGCGGAACATGTATTTCCTATCCCCATTTCCCCTGCAATGTAAATAGATGCACCATTGGCAATGGCTTTTTCTACGCTTTCACAACCTAAATTCATTGCTTGAATGCATTGCTCTTCAGTCATAGCAGCTTGTTTTGCGAAATTTGCAGTCCCTTGAGCAATACAATGACGCTCTACACCCGCATATTCATAATCACCACCGACTGAACCACAATCAATCACTTGTAAAATTGCACTGTATTCTTTTGCAATTACACTAATACATGCACCACCTGTGGCGAAATTTTGTAGCATTTGACGAGTAACTGCTTGCGGATATGCCGAAATATTTTCTTCCATCACCCCATGATCACCTGCGAAAATAGCAATCCAAGGGTAATTCACATTTGGCTGTGGATTATTTTGTAAAGCGGCTAATTGAATGGCAATATTTTCCAATACAGAGAGTGAACCTGTTGGCTTCGTCAATTGTTGCTGACGTTCTTCTGCTAGTTTTCTTACATCAGCATTTGCAACCTTACAGGCATCTGACCACCACTTCATTGCTTATCTCCTTTTAAAATCATTGGAAAACCTGCCACACAGAACACAACTTTATCGGCAATTTGTCCTAACTGTTGATGTAAGCGACCTGATTCATCCACAAACTTTCGGGTAATTTCACCCATTGGAACAACGCCTAATCCAGTTTCATTACTTACGAGAATAATGTCAGATTGCAACTGTGGAAGCAGTGCTAAAAATTTCTGACATTGATTTATTTGTAAATCAGAATCGGAATGCATCAGTAAATTGCTCATCCAAAGTGTTAAGCAGTCAATTAAAATCACTTGCCCTACTGCATCAATTTTTTGTATGCAATCCGCTAAATATAAAGGCTCTTCGATCACAATCCATTCACTAGGACGTTGTGACTGGTGATGTGAAATCCGTTCATGCATTTCATCATCAGTAGCCTGAGCTGTAGCAATATAAAACACTGATTTTTCTGAATGAATTGCTGTCTGTTCAGCCAATCGGCTTTTTCCAGATCGAGCACCACCCAATATTAATTGCAACATGTGTTTTGCTCCTGAAATAAAGCTGGCTGGTCATTGTATTGACCGAATTTATATTGATACAAGGGATAGAGTTTGCCTTGTAAAATTTTGGCTTTATACATCCCAAAAGTGAGATGATCAATTGAAATTTCAAAAGTTTTTTGTTTTATCGCTGAAATTTCTTCGAAAATCTGTTCAGACTCAAATGCTGCTTGATATAAGCCTAATGTAATGTGAGGACAATAATTTAGTGCGGCAATTTCTTGATGGCAACTAGAGAATAATTTTCTTATTTTGCTTAGGCTATTTTCAATATCCAATATCTCAACAAATAAGGCACTTTCAAAACTTTTGATTTGCCCTGTGCTGAGTTTAAACGTTTTAAAATTGATACTTTCTAATCGTGTTAATTGTTGCTGAAACTGGTCTTGTGCAAAATCATCGTCATATTGAATAGAATCTTGTTTTAAAAATCCGCAAATGTATAAGGTGATATGAAACTGACGAATATTGGGTTGTAATAGATAATTAGAAAAATGTTGTCGAAGCTGATTTAAATATGCAATCAGTTCAGGTTGATGAATTTCAATATACCACAGTGCATAGTGCTCGCGCCCTTTGTGCCATTCAGGATAATCATGCGTTGCTGTCGGAATGGTTAATTTTGAGGATTGTAAAAACACATTAAAAACACGGTGATATGATGGTTGCTATTAAACCATGCTCACGCATTTTATGGATACTTGATTGCATGAATGCTATTCAGTTGGAGATGAATAGGGTTCAGTTCTAAGAATGATTGATTGTTATAAAATAATCCGTGAACTAGATATTTAAAATGAATTTTTCCATCTCAAAAAAAATCCCTCCTATCGAAATAAGAGGGATACCTTAAAAATCAATCTATGAATATCAATTAAACACTTAACATACTATTCAATGTTTCACTGACATTTTTAGACTTCACTTGCGGTTTTAACGCTTCAAGTGCTGATTTAACTTCACTGCGTTGCGGTTCAGCTAATGTGTACCAACGAGTTAAAACTTGTAATAAACGAGAACCAACAATCGGATTTTTCTCATCTAAATACTTCGCCAAATCTACAAAATGCTGAATACCAAAGCTCCACGTATTCACAGGATTAGCATTTAAACCACCACTCACCGAACGGATACGGTTTGGTGTACCCAAATCATAATCTGGATGTGAGGTTAAATACTGAATGGTTTCAGCAGTCGCTTTTGGATGTGCAGCTTGAATCATAAACCACTGATCCATTGACAAATCTTCATCTTTAAAACGATTATAGAAATCTTGCAAAGCATCTTTGGCTTGTGGTGCATCATTCCAAACCAATACTTTAAGTGCACCTAAACGTTCAGACATATTGCCTGTATTTTTATACTGCGCATACGCCAAATCAAACACATCAGCATTACCTTGACGCGCCATAAAACTCAACATGATATTTTTCAACGCACGTACACCCATTGCTTGAGAAAATTCATTTTGCGTATCAGGGTCAAGTGATAAATAGGTTTCTTTAGCAAAATCACCTAGGATTTTAGCCAATTGATTTAATAAAGCCTCACGTGCTTCATTCACTACAACAGGATTATAATCCGTATCAATACGACTACCTAAATAGCCTTCTGTAGGCACATCAAATAGACGAGAAGCCAATAGCGGATCTTTTGCAATCACAAATGGTAAAGCCTGTTGAATCGCATTGATATAGACTTGTGCATCGTGACCATTCAACAAAATACGCTCAAGTAAGGTTTGAGTCGCCTGCCATTGGTTAAAACCATTGGTTTCGTATTGCAATAGGAATGCAAGCTCTTCATCTGAATAATTAAATTCAAGATTTACAGGTGCGGAGAAATTACGCAATAACGATGCCACAGGTTTTTGAGTAACACCTGTAAATTCAATCGTCGCTTTATCTTGATCAAATAAATACACACCATCTTTGACATCATTTTCAACCAAAGCATCAGAATGAAGCGTATATTGCTCACCTGTTTCTGCATTGAACAACGCCAAAGCTACAGGAATCGGCACAGCTTTAAGATTTGGATATTTCGGATGTTCTTTTAGACTCTGTTTAAAGCTTAAACGATAAATTTGATTTGCTGCATCATATTCACCTTGCGCTTCAAGTTTTGGCGTACCTGGTTGGTTGTACCAAATCAAGAATGGTGATAAATCTACACCTGAACCCGCTGTTAAAGCCGCAACCCAATCTTCAACTGTTACCGCTTGACCATCATGGCGTAAGAAATATTCGTCTGTACCTTTACGGAATTTCTCTTTACCGAGTAATGTCGCCATCATACGGTTAATTTCTGCACCTTTTTCGTACACTGTTGCCGTATAAAAGTTATTAATTTCAACAAAATGATCTGGACGTGGTGGGTGCGATAACGGGCCTGCATCTTCTGGAAATTGGTGTGCTTTTAATACAGCCACATCGTCGATACGTTGTACTGCCGCAGATTGTAAATCCTCAGAGAATGACTGATCACGGAAAACTGTTAAGCCTTCTTTTAGACACAATTGGAACCAGTCACGACACGTAATACGGTTACCTGTCCAGTTATGGAAATACTCATGAGCAATCACAGACTGTACACGCATGATCGCCAAGTCAGTTGTATATTCTTCATCGGCTAAAACACATGCGGTATTGAAAATATTTAAACCTTTATTTTCCATTGCGCCCATGTTGAACTGGCTCGTTGCAACGATCATATAATTATCAAGATCATATGGGCGACCATAATGCTCTTCATCCCAACGCATCGAATGTTTTAGAGCTTCCATGGCAATATGACACTTTGGAATATCTTTTTCTTCTGCATAGATTTCTAAAGCAACGTCACGACCTTCTGAAGTGGTATAGCGATCTTTAAGTACAGCCAAATCACCTATCACACAAGCGAATAAGTAAGCAGGTTTTTTAGTTGGATCTTCCCAAATCGTATAATGACGATTGTTTGCCGCTTCACCTGCTTCGATCAAGTTACCATTGGCTAAAAGCACTGGGTATTTTTTATCAGCTTCAACACGTGTGGTAAATACTGATAAAACATCTGGACGGTCTGGGTAGAAGGTGATTTTACGGAAACCTTCAGGTTCGTTTTGAGTAACGAATAAATCACCACCAGCGAGATACAAACCTTCAAGTTGTGTATTCGTTTCAGGATGAATCACAACACTTGTTTCAACAACAGCATGATCAGGTGCATTTGGAATCACCAGTTGTTCAGAATCTAACGTGTACTCACTTTCAGTAAGTTGCTTACCATTGATAGAAATTGATTTTAATTCAAGATCCCGCCCCAACAAAACCAAAGCGCCAGCAGCTTGTCTTTTCATGACTAACTTCGAATTTACATTGGTGTGATCATCGTAAACCTGAATATCAAGTTGGATTGAATCTACAAGAAAAGAAGGCTTTTGATAATCTTTTAAATATACCGTTTGATCTGCTTCAACTACTGGGTTTGCCGCAATATTCATATAATGTCCTAATTCTGTTGTTTAGCTTAGACTTATCGTTGTGAAGTCTTTTGAGCATAAGTCAAATTTCACAATTTGTCTGTGCTGTTGCTTAATTTCTATATGGGTCTGCGTGAAATTAATTTCAATCTTGAAATGCAAAAATCATGCGGATTAAACTTTATTTATACAACTTTTTTACAAAAAAATTAAATGATTACTGATAAATATAAATGCAAAAATTCTGCAATATCATTAGGGTCTGTTGACAATTCGTCTATGTTTGCGACTATGAGTGTTTTTTAGGCGATACTAGGCGTGAAATACGAAATTTAGTCATTCTAAATGAGTAGTTCACAACAACGTAGCGTCAAAAAACACTCTAGTCCCCCGCTGCGCCTTGCGCTGCGAACAAAGCAGTGCTTTGTTCTTGCTCAGGGTTGTGGCTAAAATTATCTCAGCCTTCGTTATGAAACTTGAAAATAGTCTCGCTATTCTCTTCGTTTCATTCCTCGTCTGCTCAATTTTAGCCTACAACGCAAGCCATTTATGAAATGTCAACAGACCCTAAGCAAGCTTGAATACATTCACTGTATCACTGGCTTGGTTACCATTAAAATGAGAATAGATTTACTCATAATAAGAAGAATTGTGAATCAACATACCTTTATCGCT
This sequence comes from Acinetobacter sp. P8-3-8, assembly GCF_000214135.1. GTDB lineage: Bacteria > Pseudomonadota > Gammaproteobacteria > Pseudomonadales > Moraxellaceae > Acinetobacter. The sequence goes on along the minus strand of NZ_AFIE01000022.1, from coordinate 9,791 downwards.
TAAATAAGCTGGGTTGTCTGCCAAATGATGTAAACAGAATAATCAAGAGAATACTCTACTAAATTTAAGCAATGAAATTCATTGATCACTCCTAAGGATCATCAAATCAATAAAAAGTATCACAATCCATCTGCTTCAATATTATGCGTATATCATATCTATCCTAAATTTGCTTAGGCTATTTTACAGTTTAAATTCACGTTCCCTTTACATGGCTTTTGACTGTTTATTGTGTTTATTCAATTTATTTCGCAACATCAAAAATTACATTATTTGCAAACTGACTACATTTTGAGCACAGTTCTTGCTTGTTTAAATCTGTGCAAGACGCACAATGAAGAATCAAACAATAAAATGAGGTGCAACATGATTTTTAAAGACCATATTGTCCGTATTGAAAATATCAAAACGATGCAAATGTTGAATAACGCCAAACTTGATCATCAAGTCATTGCCATGTTTATGACCTGTGAAGGTGTTGCTCTGCAAAAAGAAGATGTTTGTGCGATTTTGCAACAATATAATTCGCTAGGACAGCACAAAGTATCCCATAAAAAGGCAAGAGCCTTAATTCAAGCTAAAATGAATCATTTTGAAGATTCAGAATTACCCTGCCCTACGGCGTATTAGTTGTTTATTTTTAATCACTTAATAAATAGCACAGTCATATAAAAAAGCAAGGTAAGTAGAATTTTAATCAATTCTATTTGCCGATTTACTGACTTTGGCAGTGTGTGGGTTAGGAGTAATGTTGCTATTTATCATCTACTAATATCTAAATTAAAGTCTACCTTTTAAAAATACTGAACAACTAAGCACTTGCACTTGTGAAATTAATTGGTCATTCATTTTCAGTAATCATCTTTCAATCGTATAGATGTGTATAATCTAAAATTATCCTTTTTTATAGCCAATTATGCTTCAAATTCTCCAAAAACAGCTTGATGAAAGTACCTTTTGCCCGCTCTGCCAAGCGAGTATGTACTATGTTGAAGCTGAAGAATTTGAAAAAGAAATTCATTTTCATCAATGTAGCCATTGCCATCATCAAGTTTTTCAAAATGAACAACTCACTTGTCATTGTGAAACATGCCAAAACAAACGTAAAAAATTGATGAAAGAAACACGTCAGCAAGAAGCTCGTAAATATAGTAAGAAAAAAGACAATTTCGAATTCGGTCTGAACCAATTAAGCTTCTTACATAAATTATTTCTATTGAGTATTTTAGACAATCAAGTCCATGAAAATACAACACATCAAGAATTTATCGATTGGGAAGTGATTAAATATCATCCCATTACGCCGAATTACTATTTTCAAAGCCAGCTTTTAAATCAGTTGATCAAAGACAATATTCTGACACCAAAAGACTTTAGTGATGATGCACATCAATATTACATCAATGTGCGTTTAGATGGCTATTCTGAACCCAGCCTGTTTAGTATTACCACGCAATTGCGACATTGGTTTTATGAAAACCTAAGTTTAGGTATTCCGTTTAAAACAGCAGAAGAAGTCAAAAACACCTTATATGTATTGTTGTATCAGGAAATTGTGCAATTTACCCAACATTATTGTCGTACTTGGGGCATTCAAATTTCTGGGAATAAGAATTTCCAAGCGTTCTGTTATCGCTTACTCGATACTTTGGCTGTGGGACAAATCTTTTATCTTATTCAAACAGCACTTGAATACTTGCATAAAAAGAAAGCGTTACAAGTCCGAAATGATAATTTCATTAATACCAATATTTTAAAGAAAACTGTTCAACAATATCGTGAGCGGGCTTTGGCTGAAAAATGGGAAACCAGTACCCTGCCTCGCCCGCCTAATATCCCATTCAGTCGTATGAGTGAAATACTTTTTTATCGTTTTTTGGGTTACGATGAAAATATCTTTTTTCAACCTGTTTGGAAGTCTTGGAAAAAGATAGAATCACGTCTAAATTTTTATTCACAAAAACGCTGTATGTACTGTGGTTCCAATGAATTGACGGTTGATTATGATGCAGAAAGTTATGTGACTTTGTTTTGCAGAAGCTGTAAACATCAAGATCATTATTTTACCCAGTAAGGACTTTCTATGAATCATCCTGAAAATATTTCGAATTCTCAACGGGATCAACTGCATATCCATACGGATGTGATTTTAGACAAAGTCGTTGCAGCGTGGATAGAGTTACAAACCAAACAACCTTTAGTTCATTGTATTACCAATAGTGTCGCAGCGAACTATACAGCCAATATACTCCTTGCTGCGGGTGCATCTCCTGCAATGATTGATAATCCATTTGAAGCTGAAAGTTTTGCTTCAATTGCAGCGGCGCTCAGTATCAATTTAGGAACACCGACTACAGAACAAATGCAGGCAATGCAAATTGCAGCACAAACAGTGACTGAAAAAGGTACACCATGGGTACTCGACCCTGTTGGTTACGGCCCAATTTTAAAATGGCGTAGCGAAATGGTGGATCAATTGGTATTACTCAATCCGACTATCATTCGTGGCAATGCTTCTGAAATCAGTGCCTTGGCAGGTAATCAAGTTGAGTCCAAAGGTGTAGACAGCACCGTGTCGAGCAATCAAGTTTATTTACAAGCTTTACCCCTTTTGGCACATTGCGAATGTGTTGCCATTTCAGGTGAATCTGACTTTCTACTTTCTAAGGAAATGAATGCAATCATTCAGATCAATGGTGGAAGCTTTTTACAACCCAAAGTCACGGCGACAGGTTGTGCGCTTGGTGCATTAATTGCAGCATATAGCGCTGTAGCTACACCAACAATTGCAGCGATTTCTGCGCATATTCACTTTGCAATTGCTGGAAAATTAGCTTTCGAGAAATCACAAAGTGTTGGTCACTTTAATGTGGCTTTCTTAGATGAAATTTATACAATGACTGCTGACAAGTTATTGGAATATGCGGATATTGAAGTTTTAAGCTTGTAGTTTTTATGAATAACTTTCAATCACTTATATTTGAATGTTTTTATTGATTGATCTAAATCAGTTTGACTTAAATAAAAATCTAGGTTGTAAATTTACAAAAACTCAAACAGGTTGTTTATTTCGTGAATAAGCAACCTGCTTCAGGATTCAGTCATTATTGAATCATTTCTGAACCAAAACTTTCTTATAAATCTCTCTCGGCATTTCAGCGAACTCAACACAAAGCTGAATTTCTAAACCTTTTGCTGAATAATCCTGAAAAGATTGCAGAAACTGCGATAAATTTTCAGTCATTAAATCTTTTTGTTGTTCAGTGCGCCCACTCAGACCTTGTAAACGTACAAAGATAAAGGCTTGATTATTCACTACGCCATTTTCATTACCAAAGCCGATCAAAAAATCAGAAACTTCTTGCACACGTGACTTAATATCATGCTCATGTCCAACCAAGCCTGTATCAAACAAAGCATGATTTAAACCTAACATAAGCTTCTTTTTATCTAAATTCTGAATATTGTCTGAATAATCAATGAACATTTGTGGCATGTGCTGAACAACTTTATAAGTAATGAATTGTCAAAAATTATAACAGCTCTCCATAAAGAAAAATGTCTAGACTGTACTTTTAGCTATTAAAAAACCACCCGAAGGTGGTTTGAAATTACTAATCAATATATTTCACGAAAGCCGATTGCATTTCCTTAATAAATTGATTGGTATCTAAAAAGTAATTTGGGTATGCCTTTTTAATCGCTTTCAAATCACCCACTGAAACCAATACGATGTCGATCTCCTGATTATCTCTCGTATCAACTTCCATTGTCGCGTAGAATTTCTTTGCCAGTCCCTCTTGAGTCTTAGAAAAAGGTAAAACATCAACTTTCCACGTCTCATCTTCCTTCTTGAGAATAAGGATATGATAGGCATATTTACTACTTGAGGAACTTTCAATGTGTTTAGCTGTAACTGCTATACTCTTAAGCTTATTAAAAATTTGAAGTCTATCCTCAATTTCTTTTGCTTGTTTCGCTATATCTATTGTCTCAACATCACGAAATTCATCCAATACAGGAGTTTGCTCTTTAATAGAAAATAATGCACTACTGAGCTTAAAGAAGAGTTTGTGATCATCAGATCCAAAACCTGATTTAATCGAAGCATTTTCGAGAACACCAAGCGTTTCTACTGCTGTCGCCCATGAGTGCTGCAAATTCGTACGAATTTGAAGTTCTATGTTAAGTCCATCAAGTTCAGAATGATCTCGACTTTTATATGTAAAGACTTGATGAAGACTTCTATAACCATCTTTTTTTGGCGAATTTATGTAGTCATGAAAAGGTAATTTAGCTTCATGGTTAAAGCGGTTATTATGTGTGAGCAAATCACCATGAAGCTTATACACATCATGAATAGTTGGTAAAATTACACGTAATCCACCAATATCCTGCATTCGAGCTAAATTCATTGAAGGATTGCGCTCTAATTTAGAAATAATAGACGGCATACGCTTTAAGCGTTGTGCAACAGTGAAGTCCCTAAACCTCAATTGTCCACATTTCCTTCTTAGCATTTTTTGGAATGCATCAATTGGATAGGAGTGTAATGAGCGCCAATTATTTAAAACATCATAAGCTGATCGCTTCTCCTCAGTAGTCGCATCTGGATTTATTAGAGCTTGACCAGCTCTTCTAAGTACATTTGTTCCTGGAACAGCAAATTTATCAACACTACTCATGATGACCACCATTTTTTATTACATTTATATTATCATAATTTTTAAAATGGCAATTCTATTTTCTCTTATATTTATGTTATTTAAGATAAATTTTAACTTCTTAAAATGTAAACTATTTATTTTCCATAACCTTTAGGCATAAAGGTGCTGTTTTACCTTTGAAAATGCTAAAACCAACACACAAAATCAATAAATTACTTCTACTTCAAAAATATTATCTTAATAAACAATGAATTGTCAAAAATTATAACAGCTCTCCATAAAGAAAAATGTCTAGCCTGTACTTTTAGCTATTAAAAAACCACCCGAAGGTGGTTTGATACATTTAGGACTAGCCACGTTAAGCAACAAGCCACAGCGCATAAAATTCTTGTATATCATGTTCTAGGAATTCATCATTCTCGCTGTCATAAATAAATGTTTTTTCTTCTAATAAATATTCACCATCTTGCTCTGTCAGGTATTTTTTTAAAAAAGCTTTAAAACTGCTAGCACGTTCTGGGAACACTTGTTCGCCATCATAAATAATCATATCTGTTACCCCTTTAGAGCTACCACAATATGAGTATAGCTTAACTTAAAAGTACAATTTCATCAACCTATATGGGTTTAATGTTACTTAAATCACACTATTTAAAACTTAAAGCACCTATTCAAGCACAAGATTTATTCTAACCTGAGTTCGGGATAAAATATGTTCCCAACTATCTGATACGCGGAAACGTCAGTCGCATTGTTCGAGGCATGAGGAATATATTCCGCAAGATCTGCAATATACTGTTTTTGCGATATATTAGGTACTTGATAGTATCTGTCGAGTTGGCGACTGACAAATGGTTTTGCCTACTTTTCCCGAAAGAAAAGTAGGTCGAACCTGAACAAGATTGAAATATATTTCAAGCGAAGTGCAAGACGAAGTGGGTTAATCCTTGCATTTGACTGTTAAACGGTAAGACTCCGCTGTGCCTGATCTATCTTTTCAATAACTTACATCAAAGTTTATCCCGAACTGACGTTATTCTATTTTACCCTTTCCATCTCTCTACATTAACTATTCGACAAATAACAATGCCAAACGAACTTGGTCATAACCCATTTTAGGATTGGTCAACTCAACAATCGGACGTAACTTAATTGCACCATCATCACTAAAATGGCTTGGATCTTGGCGTTTTTTCAACTTTTTATAAATGGTGCGAATCTGTTCAACCACTTCTTCACCTGGATTCGCAATAGAAATATCTAAATTTTGCTCACGATGCAATCGAGCTAGATGGTTAATAATCGTAGCTGGAGTAAGACCACGTTCAACAGCAATATCTTGGATTTCATAACCATTTTCAAACAACTCACGTGTTTCATCCAAAGTTGCCGAGGCATAATTAGTTTTACCTGCATTCCGAGCAATTTTCTTTTCATTGCGCTCAATTTCAGTCGCATTCAATGTTCCACCACAATGACGAATAAATGCATTGTGCTGTTGTGTTAAATCAACATCTGCATAATGTTGTTCGGCTTCATTGGAAAGCTCTTGAAAACGACGATCTGCTTTGATAGCTAAACTGTCTAATTCTAAAGCTTGTTCATTAAAACCTAACAATCTCAGACCATTTATTGATTTAAGTCGTGACAAAGCCACATAGCCTTGCCCTTTTTCAAAAGTGTGGCTGAGATTAATTTCAGCCGCCTCTAAAGTCATACCTTGAGATTTATGAATGGTAATCGCCCAAGCAAGGCGCAAAGGCACTTGTTGTAAACTGGCAATGGTTTTACCACCTTCATTGTCCACAGACCATGTTTCAGGAGCAACCAATAAAGTCGTGCCATCTGTCATTTTGACTTTTGGCAACATTCCCATTTCATCATCTTCTTCAAAACCAATGACTTCACCTAGGCTACCGTTGATATAGCCCATATCAAAGTTGTTTTTTACAAACATCACTTTGGCATATTTTTTAAGGGTTAATTCATCTGGGGCACGAACTGAAGACTTTAAGGTTTCAATCAGTTTTTCATTGCCATCGGTCACTGCAACAAACTGATGGTCTGTCCCTTCAATTGCATTCAGATGTTGAAAATTAATGCTATCCACGTCCATATTATGGGTATATAACCGTGTAAACGTATCACCAATATCTTGATGGCGAGTGTCATTTAAAGCTTGAATATGTTGTTGTTGAATATTTTGCGCACGGATAGCATTCAAAATATCATTCAGCGCTGAATCATCCTGACGGTGTTGTTCTGTTAAATAGCACACTCGAAACTTGGCTTCGACCCATGCATTCGACATAAAACAAAACTTGTCTCGATTCTGCTCGCTGTTTTTACCTACAGGTGGCAACTGGAAAAAATCACCTGCGGCAATGACTTGAATCCCGCCAAAAGCATCATCTGATTCTTTGAAGTATTTTAAAACCTGATTGACTAAATTCAGTTGTTTGGCATGCAACATTGAAATTTCATCAATAATTAAAACTTGTGCATTTTCTAAATGTTCTTTTAAATATTTACGCTCTTTCATGCGTTTCAAATCATCATCTGAAAGCGTGTCTTTGATGCCAATTCCTGCCCATGTATGAATCGTCATACCATTCATATGCGTTGCAGCAATACCTGTTGAAGCTGTGATCGCAACAGGAACTTTACGCGCTTTTAAATAATTGATGTATTGGTTCAACGTATAGGTTTTACCTGCACCTGCGGAACCTGTCAAAAAGACATTTTCGCCCGCTTTCATCAGTTTTAGTGCAGTTTCTTGTTTCATAACAGTCTATTTTAGCTAAACAGGATAGGACGGCTATAGCCTAACGATTTTTACGCAAAAAGTTAAGTAGAATGCTACGTTCTGAGCATAATTCATCGATATTTACGCCAGCTTATGACCGTGTGAAATACCAATAGTTCCTATAAATGACCCAGCTCTTCATTGGGTTGAATACTGGTCTTCCACTTTAAATGTTGATTTACATCGTGAATAAAGCGCAGTGCTTGCATCATATAGACATCATCTGGAATTTGATTATTGGGCAAACGAATCTGATCAAAGGACAATTGCCCCAATTGATAATAACAACCCAATGTAAACTCTTGAGTCGGATCGTCAATATTCGACATGTGAAAAGCCACATATTCTTTTTCAATGATGGCTTTGGTATAAGACAAAGCTAGACAATGTTTAAATACAGTAGACTCTTGAATAATCCGCTTTAAGCTATTTAACTCTTCATAACACCATGCTTCAAAATAGATTTTCTGCATAGGCGAAACACGATCCCACGTTTCAATATCTACTTGTTGTTTCAGTTTCGACATGGTTTCATCAAAATAAACCTGCTCATGCCAACGCTCAGCTTGATGATAAAGCCCGAGCCAAGTCACATTTTTACCAATACCACGTTGCTGATAAAATGAATCCATTAAATAATCTAAAACAAAACTATCGAAAATACTGTGTGTAGCCATCCGACGTGTAGGAACGTGTTTAAATTTTTTCCTAAAATCTTCAACTTTTATTTGATGCTTTTGCAATAAACGAAAAAATTCAGCATGTTGTTGCTTTTGTGGATCAATAAAACTTAATAATGCTTTGGGTAAATCATCGGCAATATTTTGTAAAAACAGCATAAAAGCCTGAACAACACGATTGATCTTGGTAAACAACTTTTTATATAACTGCGGATCGTCTTTTGTCATTAAGGCAGTAAAATCGAGCCATTCCTCAATATATAGATAAGAATTGGCAATGAATTTCCGATTCTTTTGAGGCTGTGCATCTTTTTGATATAAATCATAACGTTGATTTTTAGGATCATTGAACCATTGATTTTTTAACGCAAAGGTATAACTTTCATGTAGAAACAATCTTGCTGAAATATTTTTAAAGAATTCAAGCACACAGACTGTTACTTCCGCATCAATTTTAGATGTGTCTACATAACTCAACGCAGTCATCGTAATGCGTGTACTGAGGTGATTGGCATGTTCAGCAATCCAATCATTCACCAAAGCATCCTGTTTAAATAGCCAATTCACGCTACGTTTGTTCTGACAAAACGGAAGTTTATGAATTAAATCCTGATCCCAATATGTCGCCTGTGAATTTAAGAAATGCTGTTTATTGAATAAATCTTGATATTGCCAATAACCACGTTGCATCAATTTAGCATAAGCGATGAGGTGCGGTTGCTCTAAAGCATGTTTAGACAGCAATTGATAACTCTTAAAATGTTGAATAATGTCTTGCAGTCGCAGTGATTCTGGATAGAAAGTTTTAAAGATGCGTAAATAGTGCGCAGGTATAAATTGATGTAATTTAAAACTCAGTTGTTGCAATTTTGGCATCAACTCAGCCACTGCTAAAAACTCACTGCCCAAGACTGAGTTGATTAAAAGCAGATGTTTAATATTTATTTCTACAGCGAGTGGAATTTCTTTACCATATTTTGCAAATTCAGAAATATAAGGTGACTCGAAATAGCCATATTTCATCAAGACTTGATCTATTTTCAAAGCATCAACTGGCTGAATATTATATAAATACTGCTCTACCCGATTTTCACCATCAACCCACTCAAAGACTTGCTCAATAAAGGTTTGCCTTAAAATCTGAGTCTTGGTTTTTAAATCTGTTGGATGAAATGAATGATATTGATGCGTAAAAAAAGTGATATCTTCTGTGATAAATCGAATTAAAAGATCTGCGTTGAGTTGCCGATTTTCAAGGTTCAACTTAAAAACCAAACCCAATGTTTCATCTAAGGATATATGCAAAAGTTGGTTGGCAATGCTTAAACTATTTTGTGCATCATCCACTTCGAAAAAATTATTCGAATTAATATTTTTAAAATAATAAAGCTGATCCAAATAAATTTGACGCAAATCAGTTGAAATCAAAAGCAAATCTTGTGCAGCAAGCTGGTGGTTATTTTGCAGCTCATGCGAGATTAACTGCGCCATAATTTGCCTCGATCTTTCATATCATGCCGATGAATGGCTTATTCTATGATAACCCCGTCACAACACCTATTGCATTTGATTAACTTTTGCAATTTTTTGTTTATGCAGCACAGTATATCTTTACATTCAATGCTTTAATGCATCCAC
>NZ_AFIE01000023.1 GCF_000214135.1 Acinetobacter sp. P8-3-8 | reverse complement strand
AAGGTTGGTTTGTGTAGGCATAGCATGTGGTAATGCCACAATATTGTTGAGCATTTATATTAGTTTATTTTTGCTAGGTAAAATAGACACTGATATTTTGTACTATATGAAATACGTAGGCGCTATTTATTTAGCCTATTTAGCATTTCAGTGTTTTTATGCCACACGATTAAAAAATATTTCTAAGGATTATTTGGATCAATCTGAAACTTATCCTATTAGGAGTAAATATTGGAAAAATTTATTCATTGGTTTAAGTTCAAGTTTGTTAAATCCTAAAAATATTATGTTTTATAGCACTTTAGTAGTTTTGATTTATCCAAAATATAACTCAATACAAAATTTATTTGTGAGCGTGTGGATGGTCACTGTTGTGTTGTTTTGGAATTTAGGCATCGTGAAGCTATTAAGTTTGAAATCTTATATAATTTGGCTACAGCAATATATTAAGTATTTATACTATCTTTCAGGGTTCTGTTTTTCTGCATTTGCAATAATCTTAATTTTATCGTAACGATTATAAGCATAGCTTAGATCCGTAATAAGAAGACGGTCATGTGACCGTCTTCTTTGTATAAAAATTAAAAAAACTCAGTTATTGATGTTTAATCTACCGAAATATTTAACTCAGATTTTGGCTTTCTAAAACGGTGAATTTTCTGATTAATATCATCAATAAATGTATAAACCACAGGAATAACCAATAACGATAAGAATGTACTGGTAATTAAGCCACCAATCACAGAAATCGCCATAGGTGCTCTAAAACTTGGATCTGTACCAATACCTAACGCAATTGGCAACATACCTGCACCCATTGCCAACGTCGTCATAATAATTGGACGAGCACGTTTATGGCATGCATCAAGAAGGGCATTTTTCCTAGAGTAAGCTTTGTCATTTCTTGCAATAATGGCGTAGTCCACCAGTAGAATAGAGTTCTTACTGGCAATACCCATCAACATAATTAAGCCAATTAGGCTCGGCATAGAAAAACTACTTTTGGCTAAAAGCAAGAGTACAAATGCACCACCTAGAGCTAAGGGGAGTGCGACAAGAATCGTTACTGGTTGTAAGAAATCTTTAAAGAGTAAAACCAATACCACGTAAATACATAACACCCCCGTTAACATTGCCAAGCCAAAACTGGCAAAAAGTTCTTGCATAACTTCAGCATCACCAATATTTGTACGATGAACAGTTGGTGGTAGTTTTTGCATGGTCGGCAATTGATCAACTTTTGCGGCAATGTCCCCTAAAGCTTGATTATTTAATTCAATATTAAAATTAATATTACGCAAGCGGTTGAAACGGTCAATTTGAGAAGGCCCGCTTTCAATATCCACTTGTGCAATTGTTCCGAGCATGACAGGGCCTCGACTACCTTTCACCATCAAACGTTTGATTAGGTCTTGGTCTTGGCGAGCAACAAGAGGCAGTTTAATGACCACAGGAATTTGGCGTTGAGATAAGTTAAGTTTTGCTAGGTTTTGATCGAAATCACCTGCTGTGGCAATACGTAATGTCTCAGCAATATCGTAGGTGGTAACACCTAAATCAGCAGCTTTCGCAAAGTCAGGGCGAATAACCAGTTCAGGACGAATTAACGCTGCGCTTGAAGTAATACTCCCAATATTTGGAATTGTACGAATTTCACGTTCCAATTGTCGTGCCGTAGCAACAAGAGCATCTGGATCATCACCTGAAAGTGCAATTTGATATTGGCTATTATTACCCGCAATACCCACTTGGACTCTAGCCCCCGGAAGTGGTGCTAAGCGTTGGCGTATTTCAGCTTCAATGTCTTGCAAACTGGCAGAGCGGTCAGAACGTTCAGTTGTTTGAATGGTTAAAGTTGCTTTTCTTGGTTCACTTGATGCGCCACCTGCAAATGGGTCTGTACCTGAAGATCCGCCACCAATCGTTGTATAAATACTCTTGATTTCAGGATGGTCTTTAATCAGATTGCGTGCGTATTCTGCTGCTTTTAAAGTATCTTTAAATTGTGAGCCGGGCGTAAGTTCAATTCTGACTTGGGTTTGGCCTGTATCAGGTGGTGGAACAAAACCTGTTGGTAGCAAAGGAATGAGCATGATAGAGCCGATAAAAAAGGCAATCGCACTCGAAAAAGTGATCCAACGATGGTTTAGACACCATGTCACCATTCGCATATAAGTACGCATCACACGACCATCATGCGCTCGATCTTGAGCCAGTGTAGTCGTACCTGCATCTTGAGCTAATTCTACATTGGGTTTTGTTGAAATATTGGATTCATCAGAGGCGTTAATTTTTCCAACCCACGGTTTGAGAATATAAGCAGACATCATTGGTGTGAGTAATCGTGCTACCAATAATGATGCAAAAATCGCAAAAGCCGCTGTCCATCCAAATTGCACAAAGAACTTGCCCGCAATACCATTCATAAATGCCGTTGGTAAAAATACAGCAATTAAGGTAAAGGTCGTTGCGATGACCGCTAAGCCAATTTCATCAGCGGCTTCCATTGCAGCAGCATAGGGTGTTTTGCCCATTCGCAAGTGCCGTATGATATTTTCAATTTCGACAATTGCATCGTCCACCAATATGCCGACAACCAATGATAAGGCGAGTAATGTGACAGTATTGAGGGTAAAACCTAAATAATACATGCCAATCAGTGCAGGCAAGATGGATAAGGGCAGTGCTGTAGCCGCAATCAGTGTTGCTCTCCAGTCACGTAAAAACAGCCAAACGACGAGAACGGCTAATAACGCACCTTCATAGAGTAAAGACATCGAACCTTTATAGTTATCAACTACAGGTTTCACAAAATTAAAGGCTTCACTAATTTTAATGTCTGGATGATCTGTTTTAAGTTTTTCTAAGGCTTCTGTTACGCCTTTTTCAACATCTACTTCGCTGGCACCTTTACTGCGGGTTATTTCAAAACCAATGACAGGCTCACCATTCAATAAAGCCGCAGAGCGACGTTCAGCAATCCCGTCGTGAACCGTTGCAACTTGGTCTAAGCGAATATGTCGTCCGTCACTGAGTGCAATATCCATAGCCGCAATTTCGGCAGCAGTTTTGACTGTGGCAATGGTGCGAATAGATTGCTCACTTCCACCAATCTTGGTTTGACCACCTGAAGCATCTTGTTGAATTAAACGTAGTTGCCTAGAAATATCTGTTGCAGTTGCATTTAGAGCCAATAACTTTTCAGGATCTAATTCCACATCAACTTGACGTGTTACACCACCGACACGGGCTACAGCTCCAACACCTTTGACTTGGAGCATAGCTCGAGCAATATCATAATCCACAAACCAAGAGAGCTGTTCTTCATCCATTCGTGGTGATTGGATGGTATAGGTTAAAATCGGTGATCCAGAAAGGTTAATTTTGCTGACAATAGGATCACGTAAATCCGTAGGAAGATCTGAACGCACTTGTGATACGGCATTTCTAACATCATCAACAGCTTCTTGTAATGGTTTTTCAAGCTGAAACTCAGCAGTAATCGTCACTATACCATCTTGAATATCCGTATATTGGTTTCTTAAGCCTTGTAAGGTTGCAATAGAGTTTTCAATTTTACGTGCAACTTCGGTTTCAAGTTGTGGCGGAGCAGCACCCGGCAAAGCTGCTGTCACCGTGACCATGGGTAATTCAATATCGGGGAATTGCTGTATTTTCATCCAATGAAAACAGAGTAAACCAGCAAGACCGAGCATGATAAACAGTAAAATACTGGGAATCGGATTGCGGATAGACCAAGCAGAGAAATTCATATTATTTCTCCTGATCGTTCACAAGTTGCTTGGTCAAAGGGGTATCTGGAATAGCATGCGCTATTTTGATCAAATCACCATCAGCTAAAAACCCTGCACCAGATGCAACAACTTTGATGTTGTTTGCATGATTTGTACTATTTGCATTGTTTGTACTATTTGCATTGTTTGTACTATTTGTATTGCTACTTGGCAAATCTAAAATCTCAACACGGTCATTCAGTCTACGTCCAAGGGTTACTTTTTGTTGAGTCACGCGGTTGTCTTTATTCACAATAAAAATATAAGAAAAGCCATCTCGTAATAGCAAGGCAGATTGCGGAAGGGTTAGGGCAGGTTTTTCACCCAAATCAAAAGAACCTTTGACGAACATCCCCATACGCACTGCATCAGTTGTTGGAAGATCGACATAAACCAATCCAAAACGTGTTTGTGGGTCTATGACAGGGGCAATCATACGTACAGTCCCTTTGACAGGTGCTTGTGATGGATCTGGTGAGATAATTTGTGCAGTCATGCCTTGCTTCAATTTGTATAAATCTGTTGAAGTGACTTCTGCTCGCCATTCCAAACGATCATCACGGATTAGGCGGAACATTTCTTGACCTGTTTGTGCCAAAGACCCAACTGTTGCATTACGTGCTGAAATTACACCACGATCAGGTGCAATGACTTGGGTTTGAGTTAAACGAAGTTGATCACTGTCGATTCGTGCTTTTGCAGCATCTAAACGGGCATGGGCAGTATTTTGTGAAGTTTGATATTGAGTGACTTCTTGTGCTGAAATCGCACCAGTATTTTTTAACTGCTGAAAACGTTTATTGTTCGCACTGGCATCGGCTAGTACAGCCTGCGCTTCTGCATAATTGGCTTTGGCAGAAGCTAAATCAGCACGGATGCTTTCACTGTTAATTTCTGCCAAAACTTGACCACGTTGCACAGTATCGCCCACATTGACATAAACTTTGGTAATGCGTTGTCCAGAAAGCTCACTTCCAATCACCACTTCTTGCCATGCCGCAATATTGCCATTTGCAGTAAAGTTTTGTCTCCAGTTTTGTTGTTCAGGTTCAACCACAGTCACTGTAAGTGCAGCTTTGGTTTTAGAAGCAACAGCTCCAGTATCTTTTGAAAGAGATTGTTTGTTGTGTGTTGATTTATAAAAAATAAAAGCAACAATTAAAATAATAAGAATGCCAGCGAGAATGATCCATATTTTTAAATTAGGTTGCTTTTTTAATTGAGCATTGTTCAAATTCATTTTTATTTTTGAAATAAATAGAGATGCTCAAGTATAGACTAAGTTATGAACATCTGGTCAAGTGACAAGGTGCTTATTAAGCTAAAAGTCTAAATTTAAAAGAACATTACATTTCAATTATTTATCACAATATTTAAATATTTTTATAACTTGTTCTTGTTTAATTTTATATGTGTCTTATATTTCCTATTTTGAATAATTTAGAATTCCTATGTAAATATTATTGGATTAATTATTTTATTGTGAATGCAAGTGAATAGGTGAATAAGGAAAAATTAATTGCAGTTATTCATTATGTAAGCCATTGTTATTATTGGAAAATAGCTTTATTTGATATTTTTCTTATTGAAAGATACTAAACGATATGTGTCATTAGAATTCTTGAAAGTAGCCAATAAAATGGGCTTTCATAAAGCCCATTTTATTGCAACGAGTTTAGTTTACAGAATTGCTTTTAAACGTTGAATGGCTTCTTCACATTGTGCAATATCTGCAACCAACGCCATACGTACATGACCTTCGCCCGGATTACCCTGTGCAGTTTTACGTGATAAATAGCGACCTGGTAAAACTTTAATATTGGCTTTCTCAAGTAACATTTTGGCAAAGTTTTCATCATTGTCTACTTTGAGCCAATAGTAAAAACCTGCATCTGGTTTTTGTAAAGGAAACAATCCGCCTAATTCATTTTGAAATAAATCAAATTTAGCACGGTATAACTTACGATTTTCTTCTACATGTGCTTCATCATTCCAAGCTGCAATTGAAGCCAACTGATGTTGAACGGGCATGGCTGCGCCGTGATAAGTACGGAATTTTAAATAAGGTTTGAGTAATGCTGCATCACCTGCAACAAAACCAGAACGCATGCCGGGTAAGTTAGAGCGTTTTGATAGAGAATGAAAAACGATACAGTTTTTATAATCATTACGCCCTAATTCAGCGCAGACTTCGAGCAGACCTGTTGGTGCTTGATCAAACCATAATTCTGAATAACATTCGTCAGAAGCAATCACAAAATCATATTGGTCAGACAGTGCAATCAACTTTTTAAATTGTTCTTTTGAAAGTACTGCACCTGTGGGATTTCCTGGTGTGCAAACAAACAATAATGCTGTTTTTTCCCAAACTTCGGCAGGAACTGCGTCAAAATCACCAAGATAGCCATTTTCTTCGGTGCAATTAATAAAATAAGGTTTTGCACCAGCGAGAAGTGTTGCACCTTCATAAATTTGATAAAAAGGATTTGGCATGACCACATAGGGTGCATCATCACGATTTATCAACGCTTGGACAAAAGAAAAAATACCTTCACGAGTACCTGTAACAGGAATGATATGATCTTCAGCACTGATTGAATTGAGCTTAAAACGGCGTGTTAGCCAATCAGCAATACTTTGTCTAAGTTCAGGTAAACCTTTGCTATTTGGATAAGTTGAAAGGTGTTGAAAATTCTCAATAATCGCTTGTTTCACAAACTCAGGCGCAGGGTGCTTTGGTTCACCAATCGATAGGGGAATTAAGGGCAAATCTGCTGGTTGAACATCCTTAAAAAGTTGAGTTAACTTTTCAAAAGGATAAGGATGTAATAAAGACA
Source organism: Acinetobacter sp. P8-3-8 (assembly GCF_000214135.1). Taxonomy (GTDB): domain Bacteria; phylum Pseudomonadota; class Gammaproteobacteria; order Pseudomonadales; family Moraxellaceae; genus Acinetobacter. The sequence continues at coordinate 42,431 of NZ_AFIE01000023.1, read as the reverse complement.
AACTAGAGTTCATGAAACAACTACCATGATATTTAAGATAACGATATTAAAGATAAAACTAAGCACAAAAGATGAAACTTAATTTTGGCCAGAGACTTGGTTCGATGCTTCATCTAAAGCAGCTTTAAGTTGTGCGACAAAAACCTCAGATTCTGCATCTGTTAATGGCGCACCATCTTTTTTGGTGACAAAGAAAATATCCTCTGCTTTTTCGCCCAATGTGGCAATTCTAGCAGAATGGATGTCTAAACCTTGCATCATAAACAAACCGCCAATACGAGCCAACAAACCGGGTTGATCGAGTGTGGAAATCTCAACCATATTTTGACGTAAGGCTTCATTGAACGTGATATCGACTGTATTTTCGATATCAAAATGTCTGAGCTGACGTGGAATACGGCGTTGCATTAAGCCCGGATATTTATCAGATTCACTCAATGCTTTGACTAAAGCTGTTTTTACAGTTTGTTCACGTTCTGGATCCGTAAGCAATGTACCAAAACGGTCTAAAACAACATAAGTATCTAAACTAAAAGCTTTGGTTGCAGTGATAATACGTGCATCTTGAACATCCAAATTCATACGATCCAAAATCGCAACTGTGGTTGCAAATAAGTTGGGTTGATCTTGAGTATAAATAAAGATTTGTACTGCATCCTGTGCTGCTTTACGGTGCGCACGCATGAGCACTAATGGTGCGGGGTTATCGCCATGCTGTAAAATGGCGCGAGTATGCCATGCAATTTCATCCGCAGATTCTTTAAGAAAATACTCATCGCCCAGTTCTTGCCAAACCTTTTCGACTTGTTCAAGTGGGAATTCATTGACTAGCACTTCACTTGCAGAGAACTTGGTATCTTCAATTAACATTTGATAATCGACAGGGCGTTCCAGACCTGAGCGAATCACATCACGTGCGTGGGTATACAATTGACGCATCAAAGAAGAGCGCCATGTATTCCAAAGTTTTGGATTGGTCGCATTGATATCTGCAACAGTTAAGGTATAGAGATAATCCAAATGCTCCATATCACCAAGCTTTTCAGCAAACGCTTTGACCACATCAGGGTCAGAAATATCTTTTTTCTGCGCTGTCATAGACATTAACAGATGGTTTTGAATTAACCATGCAACAAGATTACATTCACGTTCAGTGAAACCATGTGCTTGACAGAATTCAATCGCATCTTCTGCACCCAATTCACTATGATCACCGCCACGACCTTTGGCAATATCATGGAACAATGCCGCTAAAAATACGATGTCACGGCGTACTAAACGTTGAAAGACTGAACTGACTACAGGATAGTCTTTAGCAAATTCAGGTTCTTTAAAACGATTTAAATTTCGAATCAATAATAAAGTGTGTGCATCAACGGTATAGATATGAAATAAGTCATATTGCATCAAACCCAAAATTTGACCAAAAGCAGGAATGTAATTTCCAAGGACACCATAACGTTTCATTGCCACCATCGTTTCATATAAACGATGCGGTGAACGAATAATGGCCATGAATAAAGCTTGATTGGCTGGATTTGAACGATAAGCCTGATCAATACGTTTTGCGGCTAAAGTCAGCAATCTTAGTGTACGTGCACGAATCCCTTCAATTTCAGGACGATTTGCCAATAAATAGAAAATTTCTAAAATTGCACTTGGATTTTCTGAGAAAATTTTATGGTGTTGCACGGCAAGTTTGCCATCGACCAATTTAAAATGTTCATTAATGCTTTCAATTTTACGCTCATAATTGGGTAAGCGAGGTGTAATGACAGACTCATTGAAATAAGCCAAAAGCATTTCATTCAGTGTACTGACTTGTTGAGCAGTTCGATAATAACGTTTCATGAACTGTTCAATTGGATAGTTCGGATGATGGTCATCCTCACGGTTATAACCAAATTTTGCAGCAATATCACGTTGATAATCAAATAATAAACGATTTTCATCACGTTTGGTCAAACGATGTAAATGGTGACGGATTTCCCAAAGGAAATTTTCAGCATCTTCGAGCACACTCAGCTCAAACTCAGAAATAAAGCCTAAATGGACAAGGTCATAAATACGATTGACACGGAAATGTCGTTTGGCAATCCAGCCGATTTGATTAATATCTCGAATACCGCCCGGTGCATTTTTGATGTCAGGTTCTAAGTTGCTTTCAGTATTATTATGTTGAGCATAACGACGTGCTTGCTCATCCATTTTGGCATCAAAGAAGGTTCGATCTGTCCAAGTTTGCGAAACAATACGTCTTGGCCATTTCATCAGATGCTGATTACCAGTAATCAAACGTGCTTCGATCAAGGTCGTTGCTACAGTTAAATCATTGGTGGCTTGTTCAAAACACGAAGGAATTGAACGCACACTGATTCCCGGTTTGAAATTACCAACATCCCAAAGTGATGAAATGAATGAAGTGACCTTTTTTTCTTGTTCTTCTGTTAGTTCTTCTTTGGAAAGAACCATGATATCGACATCAGAATAAGGCAACATTTCTCGTCGCCCATAACCACCAACGGCAAAAAGACCAAAGTCTTCTTGATCGAGTTCAGCGTGATTCCAAAGAAAAATTAAAGCTTGATCAATTAAATTTGATCGGGTGCGGATAATATCTCGGATCGGAGAGCCATGATCGAATGCCTCATCTAACTGTTGTTCAACAACGCTGCGCCATTGGGTAATGCCTTGAATGTCGTGATTATCGTTTACATATTCCAACAGAGGAGAGGTGTTGATCATGGATATATTGTCCGAAAATGATGAGTCAATTGTTTAAGGAAGTGGCTGAAATGATTTCAATTTCAGCCAAAAACACAAATCATTTATGAAATGTCAGTCGTTCCTAAATTAACAGTAACTTTTGATGCAGTTTCAAATGCAAGTTCACGAGCTTTATCGGTGTTTTCAGCACGTGCAGTCGCTACGCCCATACGACGACGTTTAAAGCCTTCAGGTTTTCCAAAAAGACGTAAATCTGTATTTGGGTTTTCTAAAGCAAAATTTAAGCCAGAATAAGAAAGATTACTTGCATCTACACCTGCATAGATGACTGCACTGGCAGCAATGCTATGACGTTGTGTATTGACAGGTAAGCCTAAAATCGCACGTGCATGTAATTCAAATTCACTTTGGAATTGTGACGCAAGCGTGACTAAACCTGTATCGTGTGGACGAGGAGATACTTCACTAAACCACACTTTATCGCCTTTTACAAATAGTTCTACACCAAAAATACCACACCCGCCAAGGGCTACAGTGACTTTATTGGCAATACGTTTTGCTTCGGTGAGAGCCGCTTCAGTCATCTGTTGTGGTTGCCAGCTTTCTACATAGTCGCCTGCATCTTGGCGGTGTCCAATCGGGTCACAATACGATGTTTCAATTTCACCTGTTTCTGGATTTTTCGAACGAACGGTGAGTAATGTAATTTCAAAATCAAAATCAATTTGTGATTCAACGATTACCGTACCTTGATTGACTCGACCACCTGTTTGGGCATATTCCCAAGCAGCATCTACTTCCGAAAATTCTTTAACGCGAGATTGACCTTTGCCTGATGAAGACATCACAGGTTTAACAAAGTTTGGATAACCAATATCATCACATGCGGCACGGAAACTTTCTAAACTGTTTGCAAAGCGATAAGCAGATGTTGGTAAGCCCAATTCTTCAGCAGCTAAACGACGAATACCTTCACGGTTCATGGTGAGGTTTACCGCTTTTGCAGAAGGAATAACGGTTGCAATATTTTGTTGTTCTATTTCAACCAGTACCTGAGTTGCAATTGCTTCAATTTCTGGAACAATTAAATCTGGTTTTACTTGTTCTATGAGCGCTTTTAATTCCGTAGGATCTGCCATATTTAGGGCATAAGAGAAATGCGCAACTTGCATCGCTGGTGCATTTTCATAACGGTCAGCAGCGTGTACTTCTACACCGAGACGCTGTAGGGAAATGACCACTTCTTTACCTAGTTCACCTGATCCCAAAAGTAGGACTTTAAAAGCTGAAGGCTGAAGTGGAGTACCAATTGTGACGCTCATGCGATTCTTCCATGCTTAGAATTTATGATGTTTAAGCATAGCAGAACTAGAACCAGTGTTAAGGGGGAATTGAGATAAAATCTTGATATTGTCTAACAGCAGAGTATATATAGCAATTTCCTTTAAAAATGGTGTTCTGTTTAGACATTCACTTTGTAATTCAATACCAGTTCATCCGCATTTTGACCCCGTATTCCCCAATTTTCTTTGGGTGTTTCAAAAATAGTAATTTCGATATCATTGATACCAATACCACATTGTAAATGTATATTTTGAATCAATTTTAAAATGAATGCTTTCTTTGCTTCTTTAGAACGACCCTCGAACATTGATATCTCAATGATGGTGTATAAATCACTTCGATCAGCAGGATAAATGAAGTGCTCTTATTCTAAAGGAATGAAACGTTGAAATATTTTCTCTTTTGGATATGCCAAAGATTCGACAAGTGCTTCATGAATGGCATTTGAAAGTTTGATTCTAAGTTGTGCAATTGTTTCATTTAATGCGTAAATTTTGATTTGTGACATGATATTTTTCTTTATTTATAATCAATACCTATTATCCCTTATCTTTTTAAATTGAAAATAGCAACGAAAGACTTTATTTGATTACAGAGGCATATAAGTATAAACCAAACCATAGGCCAAAGCCGCCGTTAAAGTCGCTAAAACGATACGTTTAAACTTAAAATACAGTCCAGTGAGAACAATAAACCCAACCAACATCGCAACGCTTTTATTCGGTGTTTCAATCAATGGTGGAAGGGTCGCAACGATGAGCATCGAACTAATCGCTGCAATGCCAATACTGCCTAAAGCGATTCTTAACCAAGTCGCACCACGGTTCTGCGTGTTTTTATGCGTTTTTTGAATCACGTAGAATGGCCCAAAACGTGATGCAAAGTTTGCAATTCCCACCAATATGCCGACCAAGATAATCTGCAAATCCATCTTAAATACTCACTTCATCATGTTGTTTGAGCATATAATGCTTAAATAATCCTGCCAAAATACCCGATGCAATACCGATAAAAATTGCAGCAGACATATTGATAAAATAACAAGCCAAAGCAGAAACGATTAAAGAGACAGCGACTACAAAGGTGTATTTCTTCTCAAATGCAGCAAGTAAGAAGCTGAGAAATAAAGCAGGCAGTAAGAAATCTAAAGCGGCTTGTAAAAATTGAGGTAGATGACTGACTTGATCTGCAAATAAGCCTCCTAAGAATGAACCCAATGCCCATGATAGCCAGCTAAATAGACTCAACCCAAGCATCCATGATTCAGACCATTCTTGACGTCGTTGTGAAAGTTTGATCATGCCTGCTGCAAAAACTTCGTCTGTAAGTCCCCATGCCCAAATCGCCGTTTTCTTCATATTTAAACGGTCTTGAATTAAATTTTGCAATGCAGGGCCATAAAGTACATGGCGAATGTCTAAGGCAATCACAGTGAGTGCCGTCATCCAAATCGAAGTGCCACTACCTAATAACGCAACGACAAGAAACTGACTGGCGCCTGCATACATAGAACACGATAAGAATAAGGCTTCCCATGCACTAAAACCGAATTGTGTTGCAGAAACGCCAAAAGCAAAAGACACAGGTAAATATGTAAAGATAATCGCTTGACTATCTTTAGCGCCTTGCCAAAAACCAGCAGGAATGACTGGAGAATTGTGTTCAGACACGGTACACCTAAGCGGGGGAGTAAAACAAAAACGAAATCAAGATTGTGTATTTTACCTGAATTTAATAGCATAGTGCCGAAATGTTTAATTAGGCCTTACTTTATGTTCGCAAATCAGTCGAAAGTTTTATTGACGATGAGCTTGGTTATCATTGCGATCACATTATCGGCGTGTGGCAATTCATCCACTGAACCTAAAGAAAAAGTTGAGATTAAAGCTGCGCCTAAATTGACCAATGATGCAACGACCTATGCCAAAGAAGCTTGGAAGCTGATGAACCAAGTTGAACCATTTGTATATCGTAAGCAATTAAATTTGATTCAGGAAAATGTACGTAAACCAGTACGTAAGCTCAGTACAGATTGGCGTATAAATGTCAAAATGACTGATTCTGTAACTGAAGGAAAATATGCTTTGTGTCGTAAAGCTTTGACCAGTTTAGATTCGTGGGCGAGAGCGACATTGGAAAAAGATGGGCAACTTGTCAAAACTCAACAAGAATATGAACGTGACAAAGCACAGTGTAAAGATGCGATTGATCATCCGAGTTTAGGCAATACTAAAGCCAATAATAATATTTTCTAGTTCAGGTATTTTTTTCTAGTTAGATATTTTCAAAATTAGATTTTGATTTAAAAATGGCGAAATTTTAATTTCGCCATTTTTATTTGTATTGAAACAGAATAGTTGAATTAAGCTTAAGGTTTTAAAGGATTTGTTGAAGCTGTTTTGACTGCCTTATCTTTTGCATCTTTGGCCATTTGAGTTTTGGTTTCAACTTTAGCCTTTGTTTGAGTTGCCGCTTTGGCTTTTGTATCGGTCTCAGCTTTAACTTTAGTGGTCGCATCAGTTTTCGCTTTTAACGCAGTATCTTTAGACTTATCTGCGGTCATTTTTGTTGATGTTACTGCTTTATCTTTTGCTTTAGTCGTATCTGTTTTGGCTTTTGCTGTTTCAGTTTTTGCTTTTTGGGCAACACCGTTTGCTGCTACACAAGAGCCACCTTTATGGTTTGGCCCAGTTCCACCCACCAATGTTGTGCCTTTTGGGCAAGCAAAAGCTGATGCACTGAGGACTGTGAAAAGTCCAGCGGTAAGAAGCGTTGTGATTTTTTTCATCTTTTTCGTCTTTCGTATCATGGCATCGGCGCCTAAACTGAAATATAAATCTTATTCATGTAAAGCGGAATAGATCATTTGTATATTTTAATGATAAAAATGATTATAGATTCCAACCGTTTAAGCTTGGTTTAATATTAACAATATTCATTTTTCAGTATTCAGAAAAGTATTTAAATATCGTGATTTATTTATAAATATTTACATTGCAGAATGTGCCAATGCATGAAGTTTTTGAACGTCGAGAATTTCAACTTTTCTAAAGGCAATTTTTAAAATACCTTGTTGTTCCAATAAGTGTAATTCTTGGTTAATGGTTTGCCTTGAACACATCAGCATTTGCGCCAATTGTTCCTGTGATAGATGGATAATATGGTTTTCAATATGCACATGGTTACCGTAACCATTTAAAATAAAAAGTAGACGTTGAGCCAGCCTTTGACTGATGTTCAGGGTTTGAATTGCAATCAGTTCAAGAAAGGCAATACGTAATTTTTGGCTGGTTAATTGCGCAATATGAAACCAAAATTGTGGCTGTTCTTTCAGTATTTGCTCAATTGCAGTGCTAGAAACTTTTAAAATGGTACTTTTTTCAACGGCAATCGCATGGTGAGAGCGTGGTTGTTGATCCACCAATGAAATTTCACCAAACCACATAATGGGTTCTACAATCGCTGCAATAGATTGATTGCCTTCAATATCGATATAGCCTAAGCGAATTTTGCCTTGAATTACGGCATAAATACCATCGAAAGGATCTCCATGATGGAACACTGCTTGATCACGTTCTATATATAAATGTGTTGCATGTTGAGTAATATAATCTTGAAATAAACTCGGTAGTTGCGAATACCACACATTATTTTGTAAAACGTTAAGTTCTGTTTCCGTGAGCACGTTCAATCCCTATGTAAATCTTCAAAATTTCAACGATTTGTATTTGCTTTTTTGTAATTGTCGTTTAGCCGACAACTTACATCTGGTCTTTTTTATATATTGAATAAAAGTATTTTACAAGGAAGACCGAAATGTCAAAGCTTGAGCAGTTATTGAGCCAATATGCTGCATATCATTTAGATCATAAAAATGTCATTACACATTTTATTGGTATCCCTTTGATTGTATTTTCAATTATATGTTTAACCGCTAGAGCAGGGATCGTCGTTGCAGGCTTTGAGGTCACACTTGCTTTAGTGTTGATTGTGGCGAGTGTGATTTATTATCTAAGCCTTGATAAAATCTTTGGTATTCTCATGTTGATTATCTTTGCGATTGCATATCCATTTGCATATAAAATTGCTCAGATGGATATGGCTACTTGGTTAATGTTAAGTATTGGTATCTTTGTAGTGGGTTGGGTATTCCAATTCATTGGTCATTTTTATGAAAAGAAAAAACCTGCATTTGTCGATGATCTTGTTGGATTAGCCATAGGCCCTTTATTTGTTTTAGCTGAATTTGTGTTTTTACTGGGTTTGCGTAAAGATTTACAAGCGAGAATGTTAGACGCTGCGAAGAAGCAACGTGCGGAAATGGATGCAAAAGCAGTTCATGTCTAAGTTGATTATTTAAATTCCTAAAAATAAAAATGCCCTGAATGATCAGGGCATTTTTATTTAAGCTTTGGTTTAATCGGTTTATGAAACAGGTTTAAACATTAAAACGGAAGTGTAAAACGTCGCCGTCTTGAACTACGTAAGTTTTACCTTCTAAACGCCATTTACCTGCTTCTTTTGCACCAGCTTCGCCGTTGTATTGTACGAAATCATCGTAAGCAACACATTCAGCACGGATAAAGCCTTTTTCAAAGTCAGTGTGAATCACACCAGCAGCTTGAGGGGCAGTCGCTCCAACTTTTACAGTCCATGCACGAACTTCTTGTACGCCCGCTGTGAAGTAAGTTTGCAGACCAAGCAATGAGTAACCTGCACGAATCACCACGTTTAGACCTGGTTCTTCCATTCCTAAAGCTTCAAGAAATTCAGCGCGATCTTCATCTTCAAGCAGTGAAATTTCAGCTTCGATTTGGTTGCATAAAGGAACAACGATTGCATTTTCTTCAGCTGCTAATTTTTTAACAGCATCTAAATGTGGGTTATTTTCAAAACCATCTTCTGCAACGTTCGCAATATACATGGTTGGTTTTAAAGTCATTAAACCAAAACCACGGACCAATTTACGTTCATCATCATCTAAATCAGCAGCACGAGCAGGTTTGCCTTCATCTAGTAAAGGTTGGATTTTTTCTAATACAGCTTTTGTTGCAAGTGCTTCTTTATCGCCACTTTTCGCAGATTTTGCTAAACGGGTAATTGCTTTTGCAACAGTTTCTAAATCTGCAAGAGCAAGTTCAGTATTGATGGTTGCGATGTCATCTAATGGATCAATTTTACCATTCACATGGATAACATTTTCATCTTCAAAACAACGTACCACATGAGCAATAGCATCAGTTTCACGGATATTTGCAAGGAATTGGTTACCTAAGCCTTCGCCTTTAGACGCACCAGCAACTAGACCTGCGATATCCACAAATTCCATTGTGGTTGGAATGACACGTTGAGGTTTTACAATCGCTGTTAATTTGTCTAAACGTGGATCAGGTACAGGTACGATGCCTGTATTTGGTTCAATGGTACAGAATGGGAAGTTTTCCGCAGCAATAGCAGCTTTAGTCAATGCATTGAAAAGTGTAGATTTACCAACGTTCGGCAAGCCGACAATACCGCAATTAAAACCCATGAAATAACTCACAACGTGTTATATAAAAATTGTCGCTGATTTTACATGAAAGCCATGACAAAGTCAGGTCTATGGCAGAAGATTTAAATGGATCGTCACATCTGTGTAGAAATTGCCTATTTGATATGAATAGGTTTATTCGCTGGTGAATTATTATTTTAATAAATTCACTAAGTCTAAAAGGTCGGTGGCATGCAAATCATTTTCAACACAAGGGCTGATATCTTTTAATTGAGATAAACCATATTCAAAAGGTCTTTCAATATAAGCTGTAAGTAGTCCGCATGAGCGTGCTGCCTCTAAATCAGAATGATGTGCGGCAACCATCATCACTTGTCTAGGCAAGACATTAAGTAATTCGGCAACACCTAGATAGGTTTTAGATGAAGGTTTGTAGGCTTTGAAGTTTTCAGCTGAAAAAATATAGTCCCATGGTAGTTTAGCGTTTTTTGCCATATCAACGAGTAAACGAATATTTCCGTTTGAAAGTGTACAAATGATATATTTTTCTTTGAGCTGTTCTAATGCAGAAACAGTATCTTGCCAAGGGGTTAATCGGTGCCAAACTAAATTCAAATCAGTTTTCTGATCTTCTGTTAAGGTTGAAATATGATATTGAATTAGTAATTCATCTAAAATTAGACGATGAAGATCATCAATTGATGTCCAAGGCAAGTGGCCTGAATGCACTTTATCCATGGCTGGTCGATAGCCAGCTCTCCAATCTAATGCAAATTGATTTGAGTCAATATCTAAATTTAAATTGTCGATTTCTTGAACAATAGATGAATGCCAATCGACCACAGTACCAAATATATCAAAAGCCAGTACTTTGATATCATTTAATTTTTGCATGATTCATTATCCAATTATCTTTTAATTTTGATATTAAGTTAGAAATTTTGATTCATCTATCTGTATTGAATATATCTTTTTTTATTTTGTAGTGATAGAGGATGTTTAAAATAAACAATGGTTTATTTTAAACATGGTTTTGCTTTTCGAAAAAGATTTTAAATTAATCAAACCTTCCTTTTATCTAACTGACTTGCCAAGTTGTCTCCGAAAGCCTGAATAATCATGACTAAAGCAACCAAAACCACAATCACAGCGAACATAATCTGCATATCAAAACGTTGGTATCCATAACGATAAGCAATATCACCCAAACCGCCTGCACCGATTGCCCCAGCGATTGCAGAAGAATTAATCATGGTAACAATGGTGACTGTAAAACCAGCCACGATACCAGGCAAAGCCTCAGGTAAAAGCACATGCCAAATGATTTGCTTTCGGTTGCAACCCATTGCCTGTGCTGCTTCAATTAAACCTTGATCGACTTCACGTAAACTAACCTCAGCGATACGTGCGAAAAAAGGCGTTGCAGCAAGTGATAAAGGGACGACAGCGGCCCAAACCCCATAACTTGTTCCCACAATCCAACGTGTTAGAGGAATAAGGGCAACCATTAAAATTAAAAAGGGAACGGAGCGGGTAATGTTAATCACAGTCCCTAAGACATGATTAATTTTTTTCGATGGGTAAATGCCTTGTTCAGAGGTATTCACCAAAACCACAGCCAAAGGCAAACCAATTAAAAAAGCAATTAAAGCTGAAACACCGACCATGATTAAAGTATCAATCGTGCCTGTAATGAGTAAATCAATGAGTTGGTCTTGCATAGCCAATCACCTCTATTTGTGCAATTTGATGTTTTAATTTTTCTCGAAGCGATCGAATATCTAAATCTGTTTGTGCTGTAGCAATGATTAAATGACCAATCAAATGATTTTGGATATTATCAATATGGCTTTGATACAGATGTACAGATTTTTCAAAAATTTGAAAGATTTGCGTTAAGTCTGGTGAATGTTTCGGATCCGTTTCATAGCGCAACTTTAAAATACTATGCGTTGAATCCTCTTGTAACTCAGCATCTATTTGAAAAGGTAAATCGAGCTGTTCAAGGTTTAATAGCTCTTGGGTAATTTTCTGTTCAGGACGAGAAAATACCGACCATACTTGCCCAGATTCTACGATTTCGCCGTGTTCAATCACCACAACTTGATCACAGATTTCACGGATGACTTGCATTTCATGGGTAATTAAAACAATGGTAATCCCCAATTCTCGATTAATTTTTTTTAATAAGGCTAAAACCACTGAAGTGCTTTCAGGGTCAAGTGCTGAGGTGGCTTCATCACAGAGTAAAATTTCAGGACGATGGACTAAAGCACGTGCAATACCGACACGTTGTTTTTGACCGCCAGAAAGTTGCGAAGGATAGTTTTGAGCTTTATTCTCTAAACCGACAAGAGCTAGGACTTCATTAACACGTGTTTCAATTTCAGCTTTATCGACATTGGCTATTTTTAAGGGAAGGGCAACATTTTCCCACACTGTTTTGGCAGACATTAAATTAAAATGCTGAAATATCATGCCAATTTTTTGCCGAATTTGAATGAGTTCAGCATGATTCAACGCAGATAAATTCTGCTGATGAATGTGAATACTTCCCTCAGAAATTGTTTCCAAACCATTCAATGTGCGAATAAGAGAAGATTTTCCAGCACCACTTTTCCCAATGATGCCAAAAATCTTAGCTTGTGGAATATCTAGATTAATATTTTTTAATGCATGAATTTGCTGATTTTGTCCATCATAATATTTATTCAAATTACGAATTTTGATATGCGGGACTGAAAAATCTACATGTGAACCGAAACTCACCATTTTAATTATCCTTATTCATTTTTTGGCTTAGATATCTTTCACTTATTCATTTAAATATTTATTTAAAATCAATATTTTGAATTAAGTAAAAGATGTCTAAACAATGTTGATTTCTAGTGATTATTTCCAACCTGCAAACCAAAGATTTGCACCAATATCACTATTTAAAGCCTGTTTTACTTTGTCAGAAGTTTGATAAATCTTGATAAATTGCTTTAATTTTTCAGCTTTTTCAGCATGCTTTTGCTCATAATCATCTTTTACGACAAATAAAATGGCATAGCGAGTATTGGTATTATCATCCAATAACAATGCTTTATTTGGATCAATGGTTTTCGCAAGGCGTAAATACAATGGGTAACTAAATACGAGATCTGCATCATCAACAGCACGAGCCGTTTGCGGGCCTTCAACTTCAATAAATTTAAAGTTTTTAGGATTAGCAGTGATGTCTTGCAGATTTGACAAATGGTTGTTTGAATCTTTTAAAGTGATTAATTTAGCTTGTTGTAATAAGAGTAACGCACGGCCTTGATTCACAGGATCATTGGGAATAACCACACGTGCATGTTCAGGAACAGCATCCAATGAACTATATTTTTTAGAATACAATCCAACATGCGTTGCAACACCTGTTGCGATCGGTTTGAGTTTAAAATCAGTCTCTTTTAAAGCATTGCTTAAAAAGGGTTGATGCTGAAAATAGTTAGCATCAATATCACCATGATTCAACGTAATGTTAGGCGTATTCCAATCTGAAAACTCAACCAGTTTGACATTGATCCCTTGTTTCTTCGCTTCATCCACAGCAACTTGCAATGGTTTTGCAAAAGGTGGACTAATGCCAATCGTCAAAATTTCTGAGCCTGATTTTTTATGCTGATTCCAGTAAAAAAGCCCTGCAATCACTGCAATAATAATGATACCAAGTGCAATAAATTTACCTTTAGATGCACTGTTTTTTGGCGATGAAGTGGTTTGTGTCATTTGAACACCCCTTATAAATTAAATCTTTTAAAGTTGTTTAAGCGCTTTGCTTAGAAAAATGTTGCTGATTCTCATCAAATTGTTGTGCTTTTGATTGCATTGGGTTTTGACATCGGAAATGCGCAGCAGGGTGTGGTTCAGCTAAATGATCGCCTTGCTTGAAAATTTTATTTCTCAAAGAACCTTGACTGTGTGCAGTCTTAAATCGACCTCGTTGCTGTAATTCAGGAATAACAAAATCAATAAAATCATGATGTGACTCAGGTGCAACGGTTCGTGTTAGGTTAAAGCCATCAATTCCAGTTTCATCAATCAATTGAATGAGCTTTTCTGCAATAGTTTCACCACTACCGACAAAGAGTGGGTAACGACCGCCTAAAACATGTTGTGCTTTTAGGTCGTTTGGGGTGATTTTATTTTCCTTAAACTTATTATTTACAGAGGCAATGCTATTGGTCTGCTGGTAAGGAATCGCTTCATCATCTGCATATTTTGAAAGATCAATTCCTACGGAGCTTGAATAGTGTGCTAATCCTGCTTCTGGACTTGCATAGCGGATATATTCAGCAAGTTTTTCTTGAGCCAATTGGTCTGTTTCAGCAGTTACGACTGTGATGCCTACAAAGATTTTTATATCTTCAGGCTGACGACCTTGTTGAGTTGCAAGTTCACGAATTTTATCGACTTGCTGTTTAATCTTTTCAGGTTGATCACCACCAATAAATACACATTCAGCATGGCGTGTTGAAAAAGCCAAACCACGTGGTGAAGCGCCTGCTTGAAAGAGTACAGGTGTCCGTTGTGGAGACGGAGAAACCTGAAATACACCTTCGCTTTGGTAAAACTTTCCTTGATGCTGAATTGAATGAACTTTGCTAGGGTCGGTAAAAATACGATTTTGTTTATCTTTTAAGACCGCATCATTTTCCCAAGAGCCTTCCCAAAACTTGTAGCAAAGTTCTAAAAATTCTTCCGCTTGTTCATAACGTAAGTCATGGTCTTTTAAACCTTTTTTTCCGATTAAGCGTTCAGCACTGTCTAAATAACCAGTGACAATATTCCAACCGATCCGCCCTTGAGTCAGATGGTCTAAACTGCCAAAACGACGTGCAAACTGATAAGGCGTTTCATAACTTAAATTCACCGTTACCCCAAAACCTAAATTTTGAGTGACAGAAGCCATAGCAGAAACCAACGTAGCAGGGTCGTGGCTTGGAAGTTGAATCGATTCTCTAAGTGTTAAATCAATACCATTTTGATAAACATCATAAGTTCCTGTGATATCTGCAATAAATAAACCATCAAACAGACCTTGTTCTAAGGTTTTGGCTAAATCAGTCCAATAACTGAGTTCATCAAAACGATGTGATTCATCATGAGGATGTGTCCATAAACCATGATTGATATGGCCTACACTGTTCATATCAAAAGCGTTGAGTAAAATTTGTTTTTTCGTGTGATTTGCAACATTATTTTGAATGGGATTTGTCATTACAATGTTCCTCTACGTGGTGGAAGAATATTGTTCAAGACATAATTTCCAATAAAATAATATTTCCAACGAGATGCATCATGCAGGGTATGTACCCGTGCATTGCGCCAATGACGATCTAAACCATCACTGCGTTGGCTACCACGGCTTCCCGCCAATTCAATCAATTTAGATGAGGCTTTTAAGGCTGTTTCGGTACTATGCGCACGGACTTTGGCAACATCTATAGACGCTTTGGCGATATTTTCAGTTGTAGGGTTTGGTTTTGCTGCATCTATAGATTGTGCTGCCTGTTTTAATAACACTTCGCTAGCACGGACATCCGCAGCAATTTTTCCAATTTCATAAATGGTTAAAGGATCTTGGTCTGCGCGCTCAACATTGGCATCAATCCATGCACGGGCTAGTTTTACACGTTGAATCGTTTCCTCAAATGCGGCTCTCGCAATCCCTGTTTCAATCGCTGCATGCATGATTTGGGCAAATGGCCCAACCAGTGTCGGGTTTGAAAATGCTGTATCGAAAACAATCACATCTTCTGCATCAACAAAGACATGATTAAATTTTACCGTACCACTACCCGTGGTTTTTTGCCCAAAACCAGACCAATCATTAATACGTTGTAAGCCTTGCGCATCGGATGGAATAAATGCTAAATATTCACGATCATCGGCATCGCGTACAAGGGTGGGAATACGATGTGCGAAAAGACTGCCTGTGCAATAGAACTTTTCACCATTTACTTCAAAACCTTGTTTATTGTCACGTGTAGCATGTGTGATTTGAGTATGCTTTTGTGCTGCCGTTTTGGTTTTAAACTCTGCCAAAGCATTACCAAAACGAGCACCTTTTAAGACTTCGCTGTAGAGTTTTTGTTTTTGCGCATCTGTACCAGTGTTTCGTAATACTTCTAATGCATAAAAATGATTCTGTGGTATTTGCCCAATTGAGCCATCAACACCACTAAAAAGTGCAATAATTTTTGCAACAGTATGACTGGATACATCGGCACCGCCATATTGCTGTGGAACGGTAATCGCCCATAAACCAGATTGGCTAAACGCTTCAATTTCTTCAAAAGGGAGCAGGCGTTGTGCATCACGTAAAACAGCATTTTCACTAAACTGCTGACTGAGCTGCTGTGCAATTTCCAATGCTTCTGCATCAGATTGGATAATATGAGCTTGAGCAGAAGCGATATTTTCTGCATCTAAAACTTTATGAATATCTTGGTAAGTCGTCATGTTATTTTCCTTGAATGTTTGATTTATCTGTTAAATCTGACTTTTAAATCCACGCATGTCTTTGATCTTGCGTGCCATTCAAATAAAAATGACCAATCGCATAGTGTTTCCAGCGCACAGGATCATGCAGGGTATGCACACGTGCATTGCGCCAATGTTGATCTAAATTGTGAATTTCTAAACTGGAGCGACTGCCCCCTAATTCAAGAAGTTTTTCTGAAATCTGTAATGCTGCATCATTGGCATAGACTTTGGCTTCGGCAACGATAATTGAAGCTTTACTGGCTTGCTCTGCACTGACAATATCTTGAGCATCTAGTTGATCTAAATATTCAGCAGCTTCATCTAACAGTAGGATTGCTGCATTGAGCAAAATATCCAGTTTGCCGACTTCTTGTAGGGTATAGGCTTCAAAACTGGCTTTTTCGACATTGGCATCGACAATAGGACGTGCTTTATGAATGGCGGATAAAGTATTTGCAAATGCTGCCTCAGCAATGCCTACATCGATTGCAACTTGGATCAGTTGCGAATATGCACCACGATATTTACGAGGGTCAGCCAGTGGTTTTTCATCTAAAATTAAATCAGGATGAACCACCACATTTTTAAGTTTGACAGTTCCACTTGCTGTAGTCCGTTGTCCAAAACCATCCCAATCATTGACAATTTCAACGCCTTGAGCTTGGGCATCAATAATCGCGAGGACAGTTTGACCAGTAGGATCGATGGCACGAATCGCAAGCCAATCCGCAAAAGATGCACCTGTAGAATAAAACTTTTCGCCATTTAATAGATATTGGCCGTTGATTTGATCTAAACGTGTAGCAATGGTTTTACTGTCTTTGGTATTGCGCTCTGGCCCACCATTGGCAAGACGTTTACCGTTTAAAATTTCGGTATAAATAAACTTTTTTTGTTTTTCATTGGCAATACTTTCAATTGCATTCAGTAGACCAAATTGGTTTTGCGGAATTTGCCCAACACTGGCATCTGCTTTCGATAAAATACGGAAGACATGCGCCAAGGTCACATTAGAAATAGCAGCGCCACCGTATTTTTTGGCAATACGAATTCCGCCTAATCCTTTCAGGCTAAATTGTTCAATCACATCGTTAGGTAAAATACGAAGTTGATCACGTTGATTTCGTTCAATCAAAGCAAAATCTGCAACTTGGTAAGCTGCATTTAAAGCTTGCTGATCGTTTTCGATCACAGAAGCTTGCTGAGATGAGTTTAAACTAGACATATTGGCACCATTCAGTTGATACCAAAACGCTAAGCAATATTGCGGTAAAAATTAAACGAAGTATTGTGCTTAACTTATCTTAAAATTTTCAAAATATAAAAAGTGCAAATCAATCCATAAAACTTGATAATATAAATTACTGATTTTTAACAATTTGTTTGAAAGTGTCTAATCTGTGTATGAGCATAAATATAGTTGGTTATCACGTTGACGAATATCGATTAAATAAACTGATATATAAGTTTTATAAAATGCATGAAGAAGTGACATGTGAAATGGGCAAAAAGGACATTGTAATTTAAGCAATGAATGACTAAAGTACACGGCATTGCTAGGAATTTTCTAACGTTTTGATTAAAAGAATAATTTGGAGACTACATGCGCACGTTGTACCAATTTCCTCTCTCACACTTTTGTGAAAAAGCACGTTGGTTGTTGGATCATAAAGAGTTGGATTATGTTGCGCAGAATTTAATTCCTGGTGTACATCGTGCATTTGCTCAATTAAAAACAGGGCAGAATAAGCTACCTATCCTCAAAGATGGCGAACAATATATTGCTGATTCAACACAAATAGCTTTGTATTTGGATGATATTTACCCCGAACATCGTTTACTTCGTTCTGATCTTGCATTGCGTGAACAAGCTTTAGAAATCAATCATATTGCCAATGAGTTAGGATTACATGTACGCCGTTGGGGACTTGCCCATGCTTTGGCAGAAAGCGATGAATCTTTAGATATTATGATTGGTGAAAAAGGGTATTTACGCCAATTTGAAAAATTCTCAAAGCCGATTTTAAAAACCTTAGTGTCTAAAAGTTACCAACTCAATAAAGAAAAAGTTGAAGAATCAAAGCTAGTTATGGATCAAATTATTGTCGATCTAAACCAGAAATTGATTGAAAATGAATGTAAATATTTGGTCGGTGATCGTTTAGGGCTTGCAGATATTGCAGTATGTTCAATGTTATCACCCTTATTAGAATTACCTACCACGCCGTGGGAAAGAGAACATTCTGAAACACTTTCAACAGAAGTTTCTGCATATACGCAATACTTACTAGATTTGCCATTGGGACAGTACGTAAAAAGAGTATATACAACAGAACGCAATGCACGTGTTGACTGGCGTGGTATTTAAAGATTGTTCAAGCCTTTGTTATGAGTATTGTTATTCAGAATTTTAATAAACACTTTCATAAGTATTTATTTTTAAATGTAAAAATTAAATTAAAGATCAGTTGAAGCTGTGATTACCAGCAAGAAAATCTTCAAATTCGCTAGAAATTAAGTATTATAGAGCGGATTTGGAGATTTTTTAATGCAGAAGTTCGTAATTTTAGGTGCAATAAGCACAGTGTTATTTATGGCAGGTTGTGCTGAAAAAAAACCTGCAACTCCTGAAGAAATTTGGAAAGGTTATTGCACCAGTGTAGGTAATGCAGCACGTTCAATCACACTTGATCGTCAGAATGGGATTACCCAAAAAGAAGCTGTTGATTATGCGAACAAAGTTACAGACCCAACCACAAAGAAATTTGTACTTGAGTATTTAGATAAAATTTATGCATTGTCTGATGCTGAATTAAAAGCCGATAAAGACGCGGTGCAAGCTAAATTTAAGCAAGAAGCTTACGAACAATGTTTAAATACGCCACATGATCCGAAAAAAATGCCTGATTATAAACCGTTCTAATGAACGGTTTTTTTATATTATAACGTCAGTTCGGGATAAACTTTGATATAAGTTATTGAAAAGATAGATCAGGCAAAGCGGAGTCTTACCGTTTAAAAGTCAAATGTAAGGATTAACCTTCGGTTCGACCTACTTTTCTTTCGGGAAAAGTAGGCAAAACCATTTGTCAGTCGCCAACTCGACAGATACTATCAAGTACATAATATATCGCAAAAACAGTATATTACAGATGTAGTCCTGCCTCGAACAATGCGACTGACGTTTCCGCGTATCAGATAGTTGGAAACATATCTTATATCGAACTCAGGTTATTATAGATAATGAAAAATTACACATGCTTAGTCACAATAAATGATTAGCATAAAATAAGAAAAGCATATATAAAATATAGAAATAGAAAATAAAAAGTAGCTGAGGAGTGTTAAAATGGAAGTAGTAGCATATTTACATAATGCGGACTTGCTCTTAGAAGATGAACAGGGTGTTGTGGTCATTAGTGGAAGCCACTATGTCTTGAGTTTAGGTGATCAGGTCTTTTTTCAACAAGCAATCGATGAGCAAGCAAAGCTATACCAAGTTAAAATTTCCTTTGCTTGCGCAGAACATGCCATGATGCATGAAGATGAAGTACAAATGAAGTTTGAAGGATGCCGTAATGATTTTCAGAACTATATTAATACCACAACAGTCCACTAAGGTTGAATATTCTCATCGATAAAAGCATGGCAACATTTATGTTGCCATTTTTATGCCTACAAAATGTCGTTAAAAGTAAAGCTGATTTGATGTTACATTATAAAATATGATGGCATTGAATTCGAAATAAGTGATGGACATGATTGACGGATATTTATTTACAAAATAATGGTCATCACGAATAAACACGAAGTATGCATTAACTTTTGACTTGATTTTTAGTAAAATTTGACAGTCCATATTACCAGTGAAGCTTTTGACAAGCTGGAATTCACAGGTAATTTTTTTAAAAAGAGGAATAACACCGTGCTAGAAGCTTACCGCCAACA
This sequence comes from Acinetobacter sp. P8-3-8, assembly GCF_000214135.1. GTDB lineage: Bacteria > Pseudomonadota > Gammaproteobacteria > Pseudomonadales > Moraxellaceae > Acinetobacter. The sequence goes on along the minus strand of NZ_AFIE01000023.1, from coordinate 22,402 downwards.
CGTTGCAGAACGTGCCGCACTCGGAGTCCCACCGAAGCCACTTGATGATGCTCAGACTGCTGAACTGGTTGAATTGTTAAAAAATCCACCTGCAGGCGAAGAGGCGTTTTTAGTTGATTTACTTGAAAATCGTGTTCCTGCTGGTGTTGACCAAGCTGCATACGTTAAAGCTGCTTTCTTAACTGCAGTTGCTAAAGGCGAAGCTACTTCACCATTAATTTCTAAAGAACGCGCGGTTTACTTACTAGGTACTATGCTTGGTGGTTATAACGTTGCACCTTTAGTTGAATTACTTGATGACGCTGCACTTGCTGGTTTAGCTGCAGAAGCATTAAAGAAAACACTTCTTGTATTTGATGCATTCCATGACGTAGCTGAAAAAGCAAAAGCGGGTAATGCAAATGCACAAGCAGTAATGCAATCTTGGGCTGATGCTGAATGGTTCACTAGCCGTAAAGATGTTCCAGAAGAAATTAAACTTACAGTTTTCAAAGTTACTGGCGAAACCAACACTGACGACTTGTCACCTGCACAAGACGCTTGGAGCCGTCCAGATATTCCTTTACATGCAAATGCAATGTTGAAGAACGTACGTGATGGTATCAACCCAGAAGTTCCTGGTGAAGTTGGTCCATTAAACCAAATCAAAGAATTGATCGCGAAAGGCAACCAAGTTGCTTACGTCGGTGACGTTGTTGGTACAGGTTCATCACGTAAATCTGCAACGAACTCTGTGCTTTGGTTCTTTGGTGATGACATTGCTCACATCCCGAACAAAAAAGACGGTGGTTACTGCTTGGGTTCTAAAATCGCGCCGATTTTCTTCAACACAATGGAAGATGCAGGTGCGTTACCTGTTGAGATCGACGTTGCGAACATGAACATGGGCGACGAAATCGTTCTTAAGATCGATCACGCTGCTGCTAAAGTTACTGCGTTCAAAGCAGGCGAGCAAATCGCTGAATCTGAATTGAAAACGCCTGTTCTTCTTGATGAAGTACGTGCTGGCGGTCGTATCAACTTGATCGTTGGTCGTGGTTTGACGACTAAAGCACGTGAAGCTTTAGGTCTTGCACCTTCAACTTTATTCCGCGTTCCAGTTCAACCTGAAAATACAGGTAAAGGCTTTACTCAAGCTCAAAAAATGGTAGGTCGCGCTTGTGGTCTTCCTGAAGGTCAAGGTGTTCGTCCAGGTACTTACTGTGAACCGAAAATGACAACTGTTGGTTCGCAAGATACAACAGGTCCGATGACTCGTGACGAATTGAAAGACTTAGCTTGCTTAGGTTTCTCTGCTGACCTTGTTATGCAATCTTTCTGTCATACAGCTGCTTATCCAAAGCCAGTTGACGTTCAAATGCAACACACGCTTCCTGATTTCATCATGAACCGTGGTGGTGTTTCTTTACGTCCAGGTGACGGTATTATCCACTCTTGGTTAAACCGTATGCTTCTTCCAGATACAGTTGGTACTGGTGGTGACTCACATACTCGTTTCCCAATCGGTATTTCTTTCCCAGCGGGTTCTGGTCTTGTAGCATTTGCTGCTGCGACTGGTGTTATGCCGTTAGATATGCCTGAATCTGTTCTTGTTAAGTTCAAAGGTAAAATGCAACCTGGTATCACGCTACGTGACCTTGTACATGCAATTCCTTACTATGCAATCAAAGCGGGTGACTTAACTGTAGAGAAGAAAGGTAAGAAAAACATCTTCTCTGGTCGTATTTTAGAAATCGACTTAACAGAAATGGAAACTGACCTTACTGTAGAGCAAGCATTCGAACTTTCTGATGCTTCTGCTGAACGTTCTGCTGCTGGTTGTTCAATCACACTTTCTGAAGAGAAAGTTGCTGAATACTTGAACTCTAACATCACTATGTTGAAGTGGATGATCTCTCAAGGTTATGGCGATGCGCGTACTATGGCGCGCCGTGTTGAGAACATGGAAAAATGGTTGGCAAATCCATCACTTCTTCAAGCTGATGCTGATGCTGAATACACTAAAGTGTATGAAATCGACCTTGCTGAAATCACTGAACCAGTTCTTTGCTGCCCGAATGACCCAGATGATGCAAAACTATTGTCTGATGTTCAAGGCGTGAAGATTGACGAAGTATTCGTTGGTTCATGTATGACGAACATTGGTCACTTCCGTGCTGCTGGTAAATTACTTGATAAAGTACCAGGTGGTTCATTGTCTACTCGTTTATGGTTGGCTCCACCAACGCGTATGGACGAGCACCAATTGATGGAAGAAGGTTTCTATAACATTTATGGTAAAGCTGGTGCGCGTACTGAAATGCCAGGTTGTTCATTATGTATGGGTAACCAAGCACGTGTAGCACCGAATACAACTTGTGTATCGACGTCTACTCGTAACTTCCCGAACCGTTTAGGTCAAGGTGCAAATGTTTACTTAGCTTCTGCTGAACTTGCTTCTGTAGCTGCAGTATTGGGTAAATTACCTTCTCCTGAAGAATATCAACAATATGCTGCTCAAATCGACAGCATGTCTGCTGACATTTACCAATACTTGAACTTCGATAAGATGGGCGAGTATACAGATGCTGCTAAAGATGTTGATACTAAGAAAATTGCTGCTGCTCAATTAAGCTAATTTATTGGAAAATAGATTGAATTGAGGTAAAAATAAGGGCTGAGTAATCAGCCCTTATTTTTTGAGAATTAGAATGAAGAATTTTGAAATTTTAAAGCAGGAATATTTTCAGATATTATCTAAATTTGACGAAGCATTTCTAAATGAAAAACACCCAAATAGTAAGAAAAGCGAAGGTTTATCTAGTTTGTTTTTGGCAAGTGAACCTGATGATTATTGGAATGCTAAAAATAAAATTATGATTATTGGTGCGGAAACAAGAGGGTGGACAACAAACTTAACTAAAGAATATAGTTTAGAAAATTATCTGAATAGTTCTATTGAACACAATAAAAATTTTTTTCAAAAAATGATGAATGCGCCTAGAACAGAAAAAATTACTTTTCATGATTTTACTCGAGCTGTTGCAGATAAATCAGGTCATGAGGGTTTAATTTATTGTAATTTATTTTGTTTTGATTGGAATCAAAAAAGTCCTATTGGATCAAAGTATTTTAAGGAAATTCATGAGGTTTCTAGGGAATTATTGATTGCTCAATTAAATTACTTTCAGCCCAGCATTGTTATTTTAGCGAACGGTTTATCCTCTATGAAATTTAGGAGAGAAATTTTTCCTTTAGACAAGTGCAAAGATACAACTAATTATGAAAATGAGTTGATTAGTAAAAATCAGCTTTGGCAATTTAATTTTGATGATAAATATATATGTTATAGAATTCAGCATCCCTCGACAAGGACTGGACGAAATGATGCAAAAAAAGCTCGTAATAAACTTTTAGACTTACTTCCAATTAAGTAACGAAATATAATTCTTTCAAAGAATATGCCATTTGATCAGTCTCTTTTTTATAAAAAATTTTTACAAGTTATGAAATAAACTGTTTAATTACTAGCTAAGTGAAGAGTTAAAAAGTTGTTGTAAAAATGCCCAAACAATCCCGATTTCTCTGTATAGGTGGTTTCCTGAATGGAACACAAGTTAAAGAGCAAGGCGAAAGCTTTGTTTGCGTGGAAAATGGTAAACAAGTGAGTTATTTTAAAAAGGAAATTTTTTAACCAAGACGCTTGGGATCATGATTACTATGTTTGCGAAACTACGACAGACCAACAAGCTAGAAATTGGGTTTTTGACATAGAATAGTAGTCACATTATAAAAAACCAAAAGATGAGCCTAAGCTCAGCTTTTATACAAATTCTAGTCAATTCGCTTTCACTACAACAAGTTTTTGGGTAGCTGCGTTAACTGTTTCATTGCTTGCAGCAGATCGTGTAGAAAAACCATCTATAATTTAAAGGTTGACAGTTACTATACTTTCTTTGCATGTGATGCAAATGTATGAGTGCATAATATTGATTGTTTTAAACATGGTTAGATTAAAAAGGATTTATATTCTACTTTATCTAATAAAGTTAAAAATGATAAATTCGAGCCTAATGTTGTAAGGAAGCTTGTAAAGTTAATGATTAGTACAGCAAGTGGGTAAAGTATTATGGTTATGAAATATTTAAATAATGGTAAAAATTGAGAGTAAAACTTGTCATTATGAAATTAAGATTTTAGGAAAAGCAGGTGGTTATAGAATATTTGGAAATAAAAATTCAAATAGCCAAATAATATTTAGTGAGATTGAGGATTCGCATTAAAATGTTAATTAAAGATTATTTGAAAGATCTTTTTGATAATGAAAAGGTATTATGTCATGCTAAAGAAATATTATTTTCAGAGTATGTTATAGCCACTAAAGTTGAGAATACATATACTTTGCATTTTGATGATGTAGAGAATAAAGAAGCTGAATTGGAAAAAGACAAAGTTAAATTCACGATACAAGCAATAGTATTCCAATATGATTTAATGAATAGTGATAGTCAAGTAAGAGTTGTTGTTAGAGTAGGAGATTATACTAATAGAAATGGTTTGGTTGATTCTACACTTGGAAGAATTGTACTTTATTACAATGGAGAAACTTTAGAGGATAACTTTTACCCAACTACATCTGATTATTTGTTCATGATGGGATATAATATTAATTAGTAGAATTTTTAAATTAGATGGTTGTTGTTTTAATAATTTTGCATAAACAACACTATCATAACCAATCACTATTGATACTAATAAAATTTTTAATTTAACTTCTTTTTTTAGATGACATTTTATTACTATAATCAATAAATATTATAGAAAATGTGATAAATAAAAATATACTTTTCTATTTTATAAAAATTTTTACTTATAGTAATCACATTAAAACTCAGATTTTATTAATTTAGTCTTAGGTGATTTTAAAAGTAGTTTTATTACTTTTTGCTCGTATTTTTCAATTGTTTGGTTTCAGATGTGTAGGGAATATATGATGGATAGTGTAGATAAAATAAATAATATTCTTAAATATATTAATGGAAAAAGCATTTTTATTAGATGAATACGCAGGGAGTTATGCAAAGAATTATGAAAAAAAGTCTAAATGAAATCTAAGTCATAAAAAGATAAGCCTAAGCTCATCTTTTTATTTCACACATTTTGATTAATTCGCATTCGCTACAGCAGAAGCTGTTGCCGTTGCATCATTTGCAGCTTTACGAGTAGGCGTATAATGTAGACCTAAAGTAGAACTAGTATAAGTACGAACTTGATCAAGTAGAGCAGGGTTGCTACTTAAATCTTGCCCATAAGATTGAACGATTTCATGCAATTTCGGATTCCACTTACCTTTCACTTGTTCAGGGAAAGCCTTCTCCATCAAACTCAACATAATATAAGGTGAAGTAGAAGCACCTGGAGAAGCGCCGAGCAAGGCAGTCACAGAACCATCTTTAGAGGCAAAAATTTCAGTACCAAACTGTAAAGTTGCTTCTTTACCCGGTGCTTTTTTGATGATCTGCACACGTTGACCACCTTGGTTCAATTTCCAGTCTTCAATTTTAGCTTCAGGATAATATTTTTTAAGCTCATTAAACTGATCTTGTTTAGACATAGCCACTTGGCTGACTAAGTATTCCACCAAATCTAAATTTTCAGCACCAATCGTCGCCATTGGAATCACATTGTTTTTATTGGTGGCATCAATCAAATCAAACTGCGAACCGTGCTTAAGGAACTTGTTTGAGTAGGTTGCAAATGGGCCAAACAATACATACTTTTTACCATCAATATATCGAGTATCAATATGCGGTACAGACATTGGCGGAGCACCCAATTCAGGCTTACCATACACTTTTGCAGTATGTTGCGCTGTAACTGCTGGATTATCAGTCATGAGGAAAATACCACCAATCGGGAAACCCGCATATTGTTTGGTTTCTTCTAAACCAGTCATTTGTAATAATCGGATTGCAGCACCGCCTGCACCAATAAAGACATGACGAGTTTTAATATGACTTTCAGCATTGGTTTTTAGATTTTTAAATGAAACTGTCCACGTTTTATCTGCATTTGGACTGATACCAGTCACTTCAGTAGATGTTTCAAGTTTGAAATTGGACTGTTTTTTCAAATGATCAACCAATTGCGTGGTAATAGAACCATAATTTACATCTGAGCCTACATCCATACGAGTTGCCGCAACTTTCTGATTTGCATCACGACCTTGCATGACAAGTGGTGCCCATTGCTTAATTTCAGTAGGATTTTCAGTATATTTTAATCCTTCAAACATTGGGCTTTGAATCATTGCGTCATAACGTTTTTTCATATAATTGACGCTGTCACCCCAAACAAATGCAATATGCGGAACGGGATTAATGAAGCTTGTTGGCTGACCCAGTACACCATTTTTAACCTGATAAGACCAAAATTGCTTACTCACTTCAAACTGAGAGGCGGTATCAATCGCTTTTTTAATATCAACTTTACCGTCTTTTTCAGGTGTGTAATTCATTTCCATAAAACCTGAATGACCTGTACCTGCATTGTTCAAGCCTTTTGAACTTTCTTGACCGACTTGATCCAAACGTTCATACATGCGCACTTGCCATGAGGGTTCTAATTCACTCAAATAAGTACCCAAAGTTGCACTCATGATACCGCCACCAACAAGCACGACATCTACAACTGGTTCATCAGCTTTAGTATTTACAGAGCTGGAGGAGATGGGGCGGAACAGAAAGAGCAAACCTATAACAAATAAAACACCAATAATGATGAGCAGATATTTGAAAAATTTCTTCATAGTTATTCCTTTTTTACTTCGATTTATTCATAAATAATAGTGTACAAAATAAGCAGGTATAGTGAACTTATGTAAACGTTTTTAGTTTTGATAATAAATGTGTTGGGGTATATTATTGAAAATTAGGCAATAAAAAGCCCCATGGTTAGGGGCTAGTCGTATATACATCGAGGTATATACTGTAGAGGCTCATCTCATACTGCTAATATTATGACATACATTCAGTAAATTTTCATTAAAGAATATTAAAATGAATTCTATATTACTCAATCATCATCAAGTCTGATTTATTTTCTAGCTTTAAAGGACGTAAAGCAAAAATAGAACGAGTATGACGAATACCTTTCATTGAATATAAGTTCTTACGTAAAAAACGTTCATAGTGTTCAGCATTTTTAACTGCAACTTTGACTAAATAATCGTAATCACCTGTGACTAAATGCGCTTCAACCACTTCTGGCATTTGCCCAAGTGCCTCACTAAATTGTTCTAAAATTTCATCATCATGGCGTTCCAGAGTGATTTCAATAAAGAACAATTCATTAATCCCAATCGCTTTGGCATTAATCGTTGCGGTATAACCTTCGATTACATTGAGTGATTCAAGGCGTTTGACTCGAGTCCAGCAAGGTGAAGAAGATAAACCCACCATTTCTGAAAGCTGAGCTACAGTGAGTCGACCATCTTGTCTGAGCGCAGATAAAATTTTGCGATCTATCTTGTCTAAATTGTAATGGTTGTCACTCATAAGCTATATCCCAGAATTTTTTCCCGTAAATAATCTAAATCATGAAATTTCATTCCGAAAATGATTTAAAACTAGATCAAATTCGGGAAACATTTCATTGTATGAAACGCTAAAATAATCTTATTGAATCAAAGACATTTGGGAGACTGGCTTTGATTCTATGGACAGCATCTTTAGCGGAAGGGTGCCATTAAAGATGCTGTCCATGACCTCATACTTTTCGCATTTTGAACCAATATGCAAGACTTAAGCATGCAATCCATAGCGGAATTAGAATCACCGCAATGCGCATATCTGGTGTCATCCACATAATCATTAAAATACACAACATGAAAATGACACAAATGTAATTACTGATTGGATAAGCAATTGCAGGGAACAGTGAAACTTTATTTAAAGCATTCATTTTGCGTTTAAATTTCAGATGTGTAAGAGAAAGCACTGTCCAATTAATCACAATCGCTGAAATCACTAGACTCATCAATAATTTAAAAGCACTTTCTGGGAAAATGTAATTCAACACCACACAGATCGCTGTCACTAAAGCCGATGTTAAAATAGCAGTATAAGGAATACCACGCTTATTAATTTTATTGAGAAATTGAGGTGCATTGCCTTGTTGTGCCAAACCCAACAACATACGACTGGTGCCATAACTGGTACCGTTATACACAGAAATTGCAGCGGTGAGTACGACAAAATTTAGCGCAGTTGCAACGCCTTGGCTACCCAGCGAATCAAAAATCAATACAAAAGGACTACCGCCTTCAGCAATTTGATTCCAAGGGAAAAGTGATAGCAAAACTACAATGGTCAACACATAAAATAGCAGGACACGGTAAACAATTTGATTGACTGCTTTTGGAATAGTTTGAGTCGGATTTTGCGTTTCTGCTGCTGCAATGCCGACCAATTCGATTCCGCCAAAGGAGAACATAATGATCGCCATTGCCATAACTAAACCAGTCAGACCATTAGGGAAAAATCCACCTAAAGCCCATAGGTTTGAAATCGAGGCAGTTTCACCTGCATGACCACTTGCAAGCAACCATGAACCAAATCCAATCATAGCAATAATCGCTAAAATTTTAATGATGGAAAATAAGAACTCCATTTCACCAAAAACTTTAACATGTAATAGATTGATGACATTGATTAGAATAAAAAAGGCGAGTGCAGATACCCAAGTCGGTATTTCTGGCCACCAATATTGCACATATAAACCAATAGCACTCAGTTCAGCCATACAGACCAAAACATTCAGAACCCAATAGTTCCAACCTGACATAAAGCCTGCAAATGGACTCCAATATTTATAAGCAAAATAACTGAAAGAGCCACTTACAGGTTCTTCAACCACCATTTCACCGAGTTGGCGCATCATAAAGAAAGCGATTAAACCTGCAATAGCATAGCCTAAAATAACCGAAGGCCCTGCAAGTTTAATGGTTTGAGAAATGCCGAGGAAAAGCCCTGTGCCAATCGAACCGCCTAAAGCAATCAATTGAATATGGCGATTGCTCAAGCCGTGTTTAAGGTGGCTGTTTTGTTGCGAAGACATCAATGATCCATATTTAAGAGTTGTACTATATAAGTACGAAAGCAGTAAAGTCAGCGGTGCTGAAAAATATGTGACTAATATAATAAATTTTTATCTATTTATAAAATTTAATTTATCAATCTTCACTATGGATGCGTTCGTAAAAAGCCAGTGTGTGATGGAGTTGTTAATCGTTTCAAGATTGTCTTCACAGTGCTTAACGTATTACTATGCAACTTTATTCCAATAAAAGTGCAATGATGCGAATTACAGCATGGTATAAGTTACGACAATTTGTATACAACAATTTGCATAATGAAGATTATGAAACACTGTTTAGTCGGTTCATTAACTATTTTCTTATTCTATTGATTATTGGAAATGTGGTTGCTGTATTGCTGGAGTCAATCAATCCCATTTATAAAGCCTATCATGTTTATTTCAATTTTTTTGAAAACTTTTCAATCATTGTTTTTACAACAGAATATATCCTTCGTTTTTGGAGTGTGGTTGAAAAGAATCCATTAGAATCTGAAACAAAGCAACGTTGGAAATATATTACCAGTGGCGCAGCAATTATAGATTTATTGGCGATTTTACCTGCTTATCTAAACTTCTTTGTACATATCGATTTACGTTTCTTACGTGTTCTACGTTTACTGCGTCTTTTAAAACTGACGCGCTATTTTGTTTCTTTACAGATTCTTTTACGAGTCATAGAGCGTGAAAAAGGTTCTTTTCAAGCCGTTATTTTTATCTTATTAATCATGATTGTAATGTCAGCCGCAGGGATTTATGTGGTTGAAAGCCGTGCTCAACCCAATGTATTTAGCTCTATTCCTGCATCGATGTGGTGGGCAGTGGTAACTTTAACAACCGTGGGTTATGGTGATGTGACACCAATCACCCCGATGGGACGTTTCTTGGGTGCGTTGATCACTATTTTAGGTGTGGGTTTAGCCGCGTTACCCGCAGGTATTTTGGCGAATGGTTTAGCCAATGAACTTGAACAACGAAAACAACAATTAGAGAATAAATTCAGAGAATTACTCAATAGCAGTGAAATTGATTTAGCCAAAGACGAGGATAAAATTGAGACGATTCGTAGAGAGGTTGGACTGTCGACGGAACAAACAAGCGATATCATTTTACAATTGATTCGAGAGCGGAAAGAGGAAGAATTAGCACACGAGAAAAATAAGTATTGTTATTGTCCACATTGTGGTCATAAATTGCCTGATTAATATCTTGAAAAATGGCTTAAATCATTTATATTTAAGCCGATATATAAGATAGGTCATGGATTTTAAAAAGAATGTTTAAACAATTAATTTTAACTGGGGTGGCTGTTGCCATGTTGATGAGTTCTGGTTGTTCTGTCGTGATGGCAAGTAAACAACCTTCTAAAAAGAACACAACAATGCTCAATGCAGGTATATCACGCAGTTTAGTCATTGCGGAATTTGGCGCACCAGTCATCTCTGAAATTAAAGATGGCAAGCGTTATGAAATTTATACATTTGTGCAAGGTTATTCTACAGCAAGTAAAGTAGGTCGTGCTTTTTGGCATGGTGCCGCAGATGTAGCGACTGTGGGATTATGGGAAATTATTGGTACGCCGACAGAAACCGTTTTCAATGGAAAGAAAACTTCCTATGAAATCCTTTTTGATCAAAATGATAATATTGAAAGTTATAAGTTATTGACCTTAGAGAAACCCGTTGTTCAACAAGATCCGATTCAAAAGAGTGATGTTATTAGCATCGTTCAATAAGCAATAAATTCAGATTCTAAATTTTTAAAAGCTGTTCATCATTTTTAAAAATATTATCCATAAATGAAAAATCAGGATAGATAAAGCTTATTATCATCCTGATTTTATGATGATTCTAAAACAATCGTGCAAATCTATTCTGACTTATCATAAGAGAACTGAATACCTGCTGTACCGCCTGTTTCAATAAATAAATTCATAAACTGAGGAACGGTATCAGCGCGTTTCCAGTCACGTTGTAGTTCACAAAACAGTTGTACGACACTGATTAATTTTCCGCCAGCTTGTTCAATACGTCTGAGTGCTGCTTCATGCGCTGCAACAGACGTTCCTCCAACGGCATCGGCAATCACATAAACCTCATAACCTTCATTGATTGCATCTAAAGCAGGAAAGGTGAGACAAGCTTCTGTCCAAAGCGCTGTCATAATCAGCTTTTTACGACCTGTCGCTTTTACCGCAGCTTGGAATTCTACGTCTTCCCAAGAGTTAATGGTGGTACGGTCATAAGTTGGGTAATCTTTTAAAACTTTTCGGAGTTGGGGAATCGGCGGTTTATTTAAACCTGTTTTCACATTTACTGTAGAGTGAATAATAGGTAGACCATATACGATGGCTGCTTTTGCAGAACCTACAATATTATTAATCAGTAATTGGCGATCCATTGAGGCGATTGAGTTGACTTGAACGGGTTGGTAATCAATACAAATAAATGCGGAATTTTGAGGTGTTAGTAGGATATCTTTTTCTGGGTCTCGAATAGCTTCGCTTGTCATTGTTTCTACTCCGATTAGATACGAGGTAATTCCCTCTACTTAAGCCTATGTGGTGATCGAAATATAAACAAGTTTTAAATGTAAACAAATTTTAAAATGTAATGACCACTTCATTCATCTCGAATTTTCTTTGAGTTTGTAAAATATTTTTTAATTTAAAAATTAAGCTATGACTAAGATATATAAAGCCATTATTTAGAAAATAGGCAAAAAAAACGCCTCCAAAAATGGAGGCCGCTGATGATTTGAATCTATTATTTTATTATTATTTTGGATTTATTATTTCAGGTTTTTATAGTTTTAAAGTTATGCTGTTTCTAGTTCTGCACGAACTTGTTTTGCCATTTTCACTAAGGCGGTTAATGCGGTTTTGGTTTCAGCCCAGTTACGTGTTTTTAAGCCACAGTCTGGATTGATCCAAAGACGTTCAGCAGGGATGGTTTTTAATGCACCATCAATGACTGTACGCATGTTATCTGCACTTGGGCTACGTGGACTATGAATGTCATATACACCCGGACCAATGGCATTGGGATAGTTTTGTTCATGGAAGACTTCTAAAAGTTGTAAGCCTGAGCGTGAGGTTTCAATGGTAATCACATCAGCATCCATTGCAGTGATTTGGGGCAAACAGTCTTTAAAGTCTGAATAACACATATGTGTATGGATCTGCGTATCGATATTGGCACTACTTGAACAGTGTTTGAATGATTTCACTGCCCAGTCCCAGTATTCGGCTTGTTCGGCTTTACGCAATGGTAAACCTTCACGAAAGGCTGCTTCATCAATTTGGATAATTTCAATCCCTGCATTTTGCAGATCAGCAACTTCTTGACGAATTGCTTCAGCCAACTGTAAGCAGACTTCACGACGTGTACGATGCGCAGGTGGGAAAGACCAGTTCAAAATCGTCACTGGGCCAGTTAACATCCCTTTTACAATTTTGTCAGATAAGCTATTGGCATACTGAATCCATTTCACAGTCATCGCATTTGAACGAGTAATATCGCTAACGATGATGGGTGGGCGTACACAACGACTACCATAGGATTGAACCCAACCAAATTTAGATAACCAGAAGCCATCAAGTAATCCTGCAAAATATTCAACCATGTCTGTACGTTCAGCTTCACCATGAACCAATACATCAAGACCTAACAGTTCTTGTTGTTCAATTGCATAGGCAATTTCCTTTTTCATTGCGACTTCATAGGCATCATTGGTTAAATCACCTTTATTCCACGCTGCACGTGCTGCACGAATTTCCGTAGTTTGTGGAAATGAACCAATGGTGGTGGTTGGAATTAACGGTAAGTTAAATTTCTGTTGTTGTGCTTTGAAACGATCTTCAAATGTATCAGTACGTACTTGTCCAACAAGATCAAATGCTTTGTCTGCTGCTTTAGATAATTTTTCATTTGGATAAATATTTCCAGCAGCTAACGCTACCAATTCATCTAATTTTTGACGAGCAAAGGCAAGTTTTCCATTGACTTCGACAGGAACGATTTCAGAACGCAAATCAACAGGAACATGTAGTAATGAACAGCCAGTAGAAAGCCATAAACGGTCAGCTAAAGCTCTTTTAGCTGTTTGGATAATCAGATTTAAATAAATCAAATCACTTGCCCAAACACTACGGCCATTGATTAAACCTAGAGACAATATTTTATGAGTAGGGAGTTGGTCGATTACTTTTTTCCAGAAGAACTCACCTTGTTTTTCACGGGTAATGTCAATGTGTAAACCTGCGACTGGAAGGTTTACCGCGAGATTTAAATTCGCACCTAAAGTTTCGAAGTAAGTGGCAATAATTAGCTTTAAACCATCTTTACGTTGCAATACGTTATATACACGCTCAAAAGCGGCTTGCCATTCTGGTTTAAGATCAAGCACCAATGCAGGTTCATCAACTTGTACATATTCCACGCCACGCGCTTTTAGCTCGTCAAATAAAGAGGCGTAAATTGGAAGTAGAGCATCGATGAATTTTAAAGTGGCTTGATCAGCGACAATGTCAGTATGGTCAGTAGCACATTCACATGCATGTTTTTCAGCTTCTACATTCGTACCAATTACATTTGCATCAACAATACGAGAGAGATGTAAGAACGTAACTAGACCCGGAACGACAACTTTAAGTGGGTGATTAAAGGCTTTAGCACGATCAATTTGAGCAAATAAATTTGAGAAATCAGCTTTGAATTGTTGTGTTGAATTTAATTCAGGTACGAGGTAATGATAATTGGTATCGAACCATTTGGTCATTTCAAGCGCTGCAACATCTGTGCATTCTGGTGCACGACCACGTGCTAAGTAGAATTGTTGATCCACTTGATTGAGTTTAGTTGCTTCTGCAAAACGTGTCGGAATGATACCTAAGCGCACAGCATGGGTTAAAATACTGTCATAAAATACAAAATCACCAACAGTAATAAAAGAGAGACCTGCATCGACCTGCGCTTGCCAATTGCTTGCTTCAACGGCTTGGGCTTTTTCTAAAAATTCAGTTTGAGAAATTTCGCCTTTCCAATAGCTTTCTTCTGCAAATTTTAGTTCTCTTTTTGTACCAATACGTGGATAGCCAAGAATATGAGTTTGAATAGACACGCGACGACCTTTTAAGATGCAGATGATTAGAATTCATTTATTGTTGTTATCATTAAATACAACTCATCATTAAGCAAACTCATTAAATTCATGTTATAGTGAATTTTATTCATTTTAAATGATTTCATTTATATCGTTATTTTTGACAAAGAATATTTGTATCTCAGAATGTTATTTACATCCAACGATAGCGTGTTATTGCATAGCGCAGTAAAGCTAAACGATTTGTAAATGATGGTTTGTTGGAATCTTACTCATGCTAGAAATTCGCCATCTAAAAACTTTAACTGCATTACGTGAGCATGGTTCACTGGTTGCTGCTGCAAGTGATTTATGTTTAACGCCGTCTGCTATTTCTCATCAATTGAAAGAGTTAGACCATTGGTATGGTGTAGAAGTGGTGAATCGACGTTCACGTCCTGTATCTTTTTCCAATGTTGGACAACGTTTACTCAAACTTGCAGATGACGTATTGCCACAAATTCAGATTACGCAATCAGACATTACCCGAATTGTGCATGGGCAAACTGGACGAATCATTTTTTCTTCAGAATGCCATAGTTGTTTTGACTGGTTAATGCCTTTATTGAATCAATATCGATCACAATATCCAGATGTAGATTTAGACTTTGCTTCAGGTTTTGAAGCAAATCCGCATGAACTTTTACAAAATGCTGAATTTGATTTACTCATTACTGCTGATCCGATTGCTCTGAAAGGAATTGAATATTTTCCTATCTTTGAATATGAGTCACGCTTAGTGCTTTCCAACACTCATCCATTGGTTCGTGCGGAACGTGTTACTGTGCAAGAGTTAGCGGAAGAAACTTTGATTACTTATCCTGTAGATAAACATCGTTTAGACATTATGGCGAAGTTGTTTATTCCTGCGAATATTTTACCTAAACAAATCCGTACCACAGATTTAACCCAAATGTTGATTCAATTGGTAGCGAGTGGGCGAGGCATTGCTGCATTACCCGACTGGGTGGTCAATGAATATGAGCAGAAAGGATGGGTGACTTCACGTCGTTTAGATTGTGTTTCTTCAAATGGTTTGCGTCGTACTTTGTATGCAGGCTATCGCATTGAAGAAAAAGAGAAAAGCTACTTTGAAGGTTTTTTAAAACAGCTTGAAAAGTTCTCACAAAAACGCAATCAATACTATCAAGGCTAATATTCAAGGTTAATTTTTAAATTCACAATGTATGAATTTTAAATGGTTTAAAATTCATACAAATTTCATTTATCCTTGTACATATACTTTAAATTAAAGACCAATCGTCATAATATAGAAGACGAAACCATTGATATAAACTCGTCTAGGATGATGTATGCCTAAAGCGAAGCAACCGACATCTAAACAATTACTCTCGGTTATTCAGACTCAAACTGCAATTGCAAAATTGGGCTTAGATATCAATGCGGTGATGACCCTTGTCGCAGAACAAATTCAAACCATTACCCAAGCAAAAGGTGCGATAGTTGAACTCGCTGAAGATGGCGATATGGTTTATCGTGCTGTTTCAAATGGGGCAAATGATTTTCTTGGCTTGCGTTTGAAAATGGATTCCAGTTTATCAGGCTTATGTATAGCGCAAAATGCAACGCTTTATTGTAAAGACAGTGAAGTGGATGAACGTGTCGATCGTGAAGCATGTAGACGTGTTGGGCTGCGTTCAATGGCAGTTGTGCCTTTGATTCATTGCGATGAACCCATTGGTGTGCTGAAAATCTATTCTGAACGTGTCAATGCATTTAAAGACAGTGATATTAATTTGCTGAGTTTAATGTCTGAACTGATTGCAGCAGCGATGTATCACGCTACAAAGTACGGTGCTCAAGAGCTTTATAAACTAGCGACTCAGGACAATTTAACAGGGCTCGCCAATCGTGCATTGTTTTTAGATTGCTTAAGACAAGGCGTTGATAAAGCTAAACGTGCAGGACTGTTGCTCGGTATATTAATGATTGATATGGATGGTTTAAAGCCGATTAATGATCAATATGGGCATCGTTTAGGTGATGAAGCTTTAAAAGAAATTGGTAAACGCATTCTGAATGTAACACGACGAGATGATGTTGTGGCGCGTTTGGGTGGTGATGAATTTGCAGTGATTTTAAGTGGTTTGGCAAATCAGGAAATTGCTAGAAAGGCGATGAATCGTATTGTTGAAGCCTGTGGACTGCCGTTTATATTTGAAAATGTAAAATTAGATATGGGTGCGAGTGTTGGTTTGGCTTTATTCCCAGAAGATGGTTTAGAGTTAAATAAACTGATCGAGTTTGCAGATTTAAAAATGTATGAAAATAAACGCATTCGTAAAGGACAGCATTGTCATAGCTGAAAAAAGGATTAACGGTGTTAATCCTTTCTCAAAAGACTAAGACTTACCAATAAATAACGATAAAATTCCTGCTGCAATTAAAGGGCCAACAGGTACGCCACGTAACAATGCAACACCTGCAACTGTACCAATCAATAGTCCTGCAACGATATTGGGTTGATGGGTCATTAGACTGACACCTCGTCCACCCAACCATGCAACCAATAAACCGATAGCAATTGCGATCAAAGATTTCCAATGCATAAATGATTTTAAAATAACATCACCTGGAATTTTTCCGCTTGCAATAGGGGTCAGTACGCCAATAGTTAGAATAATGATCCCAACTTCTAAACCATGTGTTTGCAGTAGCGGGAAAAATTGACTTAAAGGTGTGATTCTAAAAACAATGAGTACACCTGCGGCAATTGTTACCGCCGTGTTATGACTAAAAATACCGCAAGCGAGCAGAATCAGGAGAACAATTAAGTTAAGGTCGAGGCTAGACAAGCTCATTAAAATTCAACATTGAAAATAAATATACCCGTTTATTATACTGAAAAGATGCACGTAAATTCGAAAAGACGTGTATGGATAAAACTAAGATATAAAGAAAAATTGTCGAATAAAATTATAATTGTTGTTTTAAAACAGGTAATTAAATTCGTTTTTGCTTATTCTGCTGAGCATAAAATACTGACTATTTATTCTCAAATTAAAGAAATAATGAAGAAAAATTCATTTTGATTTACTTGATTATTCACCTTATTAGCGACACTTGTGGTGTAAATTTACAATACCTTGTTTAATGAATTTAAAATTCAGTTAGTCGGAGATTCTATTGATCGAATCATCATTCATATTCTTTGTCTAAGATTTTATTGAAATCTTACAGCGCATCGCTATGTGGCTCATCCTCATGTAAAATAAGGGATAGATAAGTTAAGGTGAAATATATGTTGTTGGAAAAGATGTTGCAATCACAGGGTTTTGGTTCACGGAAACACTGCCAGCAACTGATTAAAAATGGTGTGGTTGTTATACAAGATCAGACGATTTTAGATCCCAAATTTAAGCTTAATTTGCAAAATTTAGAATATAAAGTACATGGTGAAACCTTTCAGTACCGTGAAAAAGTGTATATCGCTTTAAATAAACCACAAGGTTATGAATGCTCGCATCAAGCCACTCATCATTATAGTGTTTTTGATTTGTTTAATGATGTGTTGATGAATCGAGGTTTACAATGTGTGGGACGTCTTGATCAAGACACGACAGGCTTGTTATTACTCACCGATGATGGACAATTCTTACAAGCTTTGACGCATCCTAAAAAGCATGTAGCGAAAGTTTATCAGATGCAAACAGCAGATCCGATTGACAACATTCAAATTCAACAATTAGAAACGGGTGTTGAATTACGCAATGAAAAGGGGATTTTTGCTGCGACTGAAGTCAAGCAAATAGCGGAACATGAATTAAGTATGGCAATTCATCAAGGTGTGTACCATCAAGTTAAACGTATGCTCGCAGCCGTTGGAAATAAAGTAGAACGTTTGCATCGTGCACAGATCGGTCAATTAAAATTGTCGCAATTGGCTGAGGGTGAATGGGTTTACTTAACTGAGCAACAGATTTTAGCTGCAAAAAATCAAAGTATTGAACCCTTATTGGAAATTTAATCCAGTAAAATCATGTTTCATAATGGCAATTCACCCCGTTTAAGAAACTCAAAACGTCTAATTTCACAATTCCGAAAATGTATTTAGCACATTAAATGGCTAAATTTACAAAGTATTGTAGTTGATGAATTACTTTAAGAAACAATGGTAGGTTTGAAACTCATTGTCTTTAACAAAACCCATTTGTTCATAAAGTTCGTGTGAGTGGTAATTATTCTTTTGAGTTTCTAAGCTAATGCGTTGTGCATTTTCATGGCGTGCAAATAAAATTGCAGTATCAATCAATTGCTTCGCTGAACCTTGTCTACGGAATATTGGGGTAACGTAGACATCATCTAAAATATAATAAGTAGAGCAGGCGACAGAAGAAAAACCGAGATATAAAAGCACAAAACCTGTAAAAACATCGTCTTTTACATGGATGAAAATAACACTTTCTTGGTTTTCATAGCGTTGAGTGAGAAAGTCGAATGATTGTTGAATATTGGAAGATGCACCATAAAACTGACGGTATTCATCAAATAAAACAGCAAGTTGGTTTAAATCTTCTTTGGTCGCTCGTCTGACGATCATTCACATACCCCTTACAATGAATTTTTATATTTCCTTGTAAAAGAGCATACCCAAAAAAATCAAAAGTAAACTTAATTAATTGTTTTAAAATGCAACACTGTTAAGTTTTGTCACTTTCACCCAAGATGGCATTCAACTCTGCGAAAAGATCTTCATCATCATCTACTAAGTCAGCGCTATTATTCAATTGACC
Source organism: Acinetobacter sp. P8-3-8 (assembly GCF_000214135.1). Taxonomy (GTDB): domain Bacteria; phylum Pseudomonadota; class Gammaproteobacteria; order Pseudomonadales; family Moraxellaceae; genus Acinetobacter. The sequence goes on along the minus strand of NZ_AFIE01000023.1, from coordinate 3,392 downwards.
ATTTTGTTGCTGTTCTTGCTTAATTTTTCTCAATTTCAGCAATTGATCCATATTGATATTTTGATTCTCAATAGCGAAGGGGATAGATTTTGTAATCACAACCTGCTTAAAAAATAGACGAACCGCTTGTGCAGGCGTAATTCCCAATTGTTTGAATACAGCAAACGCCTGTTTTTTTTCTTGTGAATCAAGGCGTACTTGATAGACTTCCGTTTTTCTCATGGATTAAACCAAACAAATTTGAGTTTGAAAGCCTATTTTAATCAAAGTATTGAGAATTTCAATGTCTAATCATCAAAAAGTCGTATATTTGTCATTACATAGAAATTACAGTGTCAATTCATGGTCAGAACAAAAGCACATCTTTTGCTGTGTTACAGGGTCGATAAATTCAATCTGCTTGGCTAAGAGTTGTAAAGGTTGGCTAAAATCATCATCATTTTTATGTGTGACGACTGGATAAAATGGGTCATTTTTGATGGGAATGTTTAAAGAATTTAAATGTACACGAAGCTGGTGTTGCTTACCTGTCAATGGTTTGAGCTGATATTTTGCCCAAGATTGATTATGTTCAATTATCTCAATATCTGTATGTGAATTGGCATCACCCTCTACAACTTGCATTGTATAAAACGGCTCACCCTTTTCCATGCGTAAACTGATGGCGCGTGGAAATATTAAATCTGGGTTATATGGCGCAATTGCGTGATAAATTTTTTGTACTTGTCTTTCTGCGAACATTTGTTGATATAAACCACGCGTCGCAGGTTGTTTTGAAATCAAAACAATGCCTGCGGTTTCACGATCAAGTCGATGTATAGGGGTTAAGTCAGGATTATTGGTGGTTTTTTTTAACCGAACCAATAAGGTTTCTTGAACATATTGACCAGTGGGGCTAATGGTTAGAAAATGGGGCTTATCAACCACCATCAAGTCATTATTTTCAAATAAAATATTTTCTTCAAATGGCACATGAATTTCATGTGCTAAAAAACGATAATAATAAATATGTGTATTTTGCTGAAATGGTGAAGCGAGATTCAGTGAATTTCCTTGCATGTCCATGATGAGTTGATCATCAAAACGTTGCCGCCATTCGTTTGCAGGAATATGTGGAAAATGGTCACATAAAAAGTGAAACAAAGAAGCGGGTTGTTCTGTGAGCTTTGGCAGATAAACTTGACTTGCATTTACACCATTGATCATGGGTGGAATAAATTTAAAGCAAGGCTTTTTCATACATAATTTAGATTTTAAAATTGCTATTTTAAATTAAAACACATTTCTACACATGTCCGTATTCAAAATAACTTTCATGTAATCATAAAGCCGTCATTCAGCAAGAACGAAACTTAGTTATTTTTAGTTACATTTATCGTTTATCAGTCCTATGTTTAAAACTTTTTTTATATTATTTTTGACCTAGGTCAAAATCAAGGGTTAAAAATAGGCATGCAAAATCTACAAAAAAATTTAGCTGATTTAGATCAATCTATTCAAAAAGCTTGCTTAACCGTGGGGAGAAGCCCTCAAGACATTCGACTTATTCCTGTAACTAAAACAAAGTCAATTGACGTTATTCAGCATGCAATTGACTTAGGGCTTGTTGATGTCGGTGAAAATAAAGTACAAGAGCTAATTCTTAAAGCGAATCATTTAAATAACCCAAAGATTAATTGGATTCTCATTGGACATTTACAAACAAATAAAGTTAGACAAGTTATTCAATATATTTCGGAATTTCATGCTTTAGATAGCATCAAACTTGCACGTAAATTGAATAATGAGCTTATGGCTATTCATAAAAAATTAGAAGTTTTTGTACAGGTGAATACATCGGATGAAGAAAGTAAATATGGCATAAAACCCAATGAGTTGGCTGATTTTCTACTGGAATTGGAAAAATTTGATCATTTAAAAGTTGTAGGTTTAATGACTTTAGCCATTCATAGTCAAGAAGAACAAAAAATAAGGCATTGTTTTAGAACGTTAAAAGCATTGCTAATCGAAACTCAAAAAAATTATCCATCAATTTCACGATTATCAATGGGTATGTCAGGTGATTTTAAAATTGCAATTGAGGAAGGTGCAACCGATATACGTGTGGGGCAAGCTATTTTTGGTCATCGAAATTTATCTCATACATTTTATTGGCCTGAGTAATAAAGAGAATTGAATGGATTATATTTATCAAGTTGAAATTTATCATCAACAGCGTCTTTTAGGTCGTTTTATTACGGGTAATAATTTTCCTGAAAAAGATTTATCTGAATTCATTCAGCTGATTAAAGATAAAGGTCAACAGTTTAAAGTTTATAAAGCTACCAATGAAAAAAGAATATTACTTGTTGAAAATGGTATAACAAAAATATTTTCAACCAACTATGACTTAGAACCTTATACTTTTATAGAAGGATTATAAAATGAGCAGCTTAATTAATTTTTATAATAAAATTGAGATAAATTTTATAAAAGGTGAAGGTTGCTATATTTGGGATGATGCTGGTCATAAATATTTAGATATGACTGCTGGCGTAGGTGTCAATAATCTAGGTTATAAAAATAGAGAAATTAATATTGAAATCATTCAACAAATTGAGAGCTATATTCATTTATCCAATTTATTTACAAATCAATGGGCGAATAAACTCAGTGATAAATTGATTGAAATCTCTAAAATGGATGCCTCTTTTTTCTGTAACTCAGGTGCTGAAGCAAATGAAACTGCGATAAAGATTGCCAAACTATATGCTTATGAAAAAGAGATTAAAAATCCTAAAATTATTATCATGAATAATGCATTTCATGGGAGAACAATAGGCGCATTATCGGCAACGGGTAATCAGAAATATAAAGAAAAATTTGGACAATTATTTGAGGATTTTATTTTTGTCAATTTCAATGCGATTGAGGAAGTACGTGATGCATTGGAGCAAAATAATATATGCGCAATGATGTTAGAACCCATACAAGGTGAAGCTGGAGTGAATATATCATCCACCTTGTATATGAAACAATTAAAACAATTATGCGAGCAATATCAATGTTTGCTTATTTTAGATGAAGTGCAATGTGGTCTGGGGCGTACAGGGTATTGGTTTTATCACCAAAAATCAGAAATTATTCCTGATGTATTAACACTTGCAAAAGGTTTGGCGAATGGTTTGCCTATAGGCGCTTGTCTAGTGAATAAAAAATTAAATACCTTGTTAACACCAGGTATGCATGGTTCAACCTTTGGAGGAAACCCTTTAGTTTGTCGTGTGGCTTATAAAGTACTAGAAATAATCGAAAGAGATCAACTTATTAAAATAAATAAATTGAAAGGAGCATATTTCATCGATAAATTGCAGTCAAAGTTTACAAGTGTACGAGGAATTAAATCTATTCGA
>NZ_AFIE01000024.1 GCF_000214135.1 Acinetobacter sp. P8-3-8 | reverse complement strand
ACTATAGTTCGTATTGGGAATACATTGAATTCGCTTTTAAAAAATATAATCTTTGGGATTATCTAATTAAACTCGATTCATCTAAAGGTACATTCCAACGTAAACTTCAAGAGCTATATTCATCATTCCCAGAGCAAAAATATGATTTTGAGGAAATATTTCAAACACTTTATCCAGAACTAATTTAATCTCATATTTATTTTTTCCACATAGCCACCACACCCAAAATTTTGTAGAATAGTGCTTTATTTCCCATGGTGCTGTTTATGACCTCTTGGACGCCACATGTTACCGTTGCTACAGTTGTAGAGAAAAACGGAAAATTTCTTTTTGTAGAAGAACATACAGAAGGTGTAACGCATACGGTATTTAACCAACCTGCGGGACATGTTGAAAGTGGTGAAAGTATTGTTCAAGCAGCCATTCGTGAAACTATGGAAGAAACTGGGCATGCCGTCGAAATTGATGCATTACTTGGAATCTATACCTATACTCCCCCGATGTTTCCAGATCGCACCTATTATAGATTTTGCTTTTTAGCACATGTACTCGAATATTTCCCAGAAGCTGAACTTGATACAGGTATTATTGGCCCAAAATGGATGACACTTGAAGAATTACTTGAAACTGCACGTGCACGTAGCCCATTAGTAATTAAAGCTGTACAAGATGCGCTTTCTGGTCAAAAATACCCACTTTCGCTCATTTATGAGCACCAAAACTCTCCTTTAATTTCAAATTTGGATGCCTAATCCTATGCAACAACGTGTCATCGTCGGTATGTCTGGTGGTGTAGATTCATCTGTTTCTGCAGCACTTCTTCTTCAACAAGGATATCAAGTTGAAGGACTTTTCATGAAAAACTGGGAAGAAGATGATGGTACGGAATATTGCACGGCGATGGATGATCTTGCCGATGCTCAGGCTGTTTGCGATAAAATAGGTATCAAGTTACACACTGCCAATTTTGCTATGGAATATTGGGATCGTGTCTTTGAGCATTTTCTAGCAGAATATGCTGCTGGTCGCACACCAAACCCAGATATTCTGTGTAATAAAGAAATTAAATTCCGTGCATTTTTAGATCACGCTGTGAACTTAGGTGCTGACTTTATTGCAACAGGTCACTACTGCCGTCGTGGTGAAACTATGACTAATTCTCGTGGTGATGAATATGCACCTTTACTTCGTGGTGTAGACAATAACAAAGACCAAACTTATTTCTTACATGCAGTTCATGGCCGTGAAATTAACAAGACTCTGTTCCCTGTTGGTGAAATTGAAAAACCACAAGTGCGTAAAATTGCAGAAGAATTAGGCTTAGCGACTGCTAAGAAAAAAGATTCAACAGGAATTTGCTTTATTGGTGAACGTCGTTTTAATGACTTTCTTAAACAATATTTACCCGCTCAACCCGGAAAAATTGTCCTAGATACAGGAAAAGAGGTTGGTGAACATCACGGCTTAATGTACTATACGCTCGGTCAGCGTGGTGGTATCGGCTTAGGTGGTCTTAAAGGCGCTGAAGAAGGTGCTTGGTTTGTTTTACACAAAGACATCGCAGGTAATCGACTTGTCGTCGGTCAAGGACATGAACACCCGCTTATGCAAAGCACCACTTTATGGTCTGAAGCGATAGATTGGGTTGCAGGTGAGCAAGAAATCCCTGAAACAGGTTTCCGATGCACGGCAAAAACACGTTACCGTCAGCCTGATCAAGCATGTACAATTTATAAAGATGCAGATACTCCAACAGGTGTTCGTGTCGAGTTTGATGAACCGCAAAGAGCTGTAACACCGGGACAAAGTGTTGTGTTCTATGTAGATGAAGTGTGTTTAGGTGGTGGTGTGATTCATCATACCAATGCGCCAATACCCGACTTTATCGTTCAATAGTTTAAATTTTCAGAATTATTTAAAGGAAATTAGGCATGGTTGAGTTACCCTTTCAACAGCCTCAAACTTTGAATCAACGCCAAAATAGAGCTTTGGCGTTAGCAGCTGTGTTCCAAGCAACACAGCTGACGCATATGACAGCCATGTCAGGACATCAGAGTATTGGTGAAAGTGGTAATTTTTATTTTGAGCAACTCATTAAAGCCAGTTTAAATATTCGCCCTGCTGATAATTGTTCCAGTCAAACGCTAGACTTTTTTAATCAATTGGCCGATATTTCTCTTGGACTGAAAGCTTTAGAAAGCAGTATTACCCAACCTTTTAATACCTCACCTAAATCACGAATTCCCAAATTATCCAATGCAAAATTACCCATGACTTATGCCATGTCACTTTTAGCATTAGAAAAGAAAGTGTATGGCAATCCGAAATTCGTAGAAATTATTGAAAAATCACAACAAAAAATATTAAAGCAACTCTCATTTTTTGATCATGACTATATGCACCCAAGTATCATTGCCAATTTAGCGCAAACCTATGTCGATACCGCTGGTCAAATCAACCCCAGAATTCTTGTGCGTGGTAATGCAGAAGCATTTAAAGATGCATCGCATACCAATCGTATTCGCGCCAGTTTATTTACTGGCTTACAAATGGCTCACCTCTGGCGTCAACTCGGCGGTAGCTCATGGAATATGATGTTTAGTAAACGCAAACTTCTTCAAGATATTCAAGATCTTGCTCGATTACAATATCAGGTTATTTAATTTGATAGATAAAGAGCACTTGTTTTGTATTTACGTTTAATTCCAAAATCTAAGGAATCTTTATGAACGCTTTAACTGCACTTTCTCCATTAGATGGACGCTATGCAAGCAAATGTGATGCTTTGCGCCCTTTCCTCTCTGAGTTTGGTTTAATCCATGCTCGTGTGACTGTTGAAGTGCGCTGGTTACAAGCGCTTGCGAACCGTCCAGAAATTACTGAAGTTCCTGCGTTCTCTGCGGCAACAAATGCTGCTTTAGATGCAATCGTTACAGATTTTTCTGAAGATGATGCAAACCGTATTAAAGAGATTGAACGTACAACCAATCATGATGTAAAAGCAGTTGAATATTTCTTAAAAGAAAAAATTGCACACATTGATGAATTAAAAAATGCAGGTGAATTCATTCACTTTGCATGTACTTCTGAAGACATTAACAACCTTTCTCATGCTTTAATGTTGAAAAGTGGTCGTGAAGTTTTAATGGCTTCAATGCAACAAATTGTTGATTCTATTGCTGCTTTGGCTGAAACACATGCTGAACAGCCTATGTTGTCACGTACACATGGTCAAACGGCGAGCCCAACCACTTTGGGTAAAGAAATGGCGAACGTGGCTTATCGTTTAGCGCGCCAAATCAAACAATTTAACCAAGTTGAATTACTGGGTAAAATCAATGGTGCTGTAGGTAACTACAATGCGCACTACTCTGCTTATCCTGAAATCAATTGGCCTGCTCACTCGCAAGCTTTTGTTGAATCTTTAGGTTTAACTTTCAACCCTTATACAACGCAAATTGAACCACACGATTATATCGCTGAATTGTTCGATGCTTTACGTCGTTTCAATACAATTTTGATTGACTTTAACCGTGATGTTTGGGGTTATATCTCTTTAGGTTTCTTCAAACAACGTTTAAAAGAAGGTGAAGTTGGTTCTTCAACCATGCCACATAAAGTGAATCCGATTGACTTTGAAAACTCAGAAGGTAACTTAGGTATTGCCAATGCTGTATTGGCTCACTTGGGTGAAAAACTGCCTATTTCTCGTTGGCAGCGTGACCTGACTGACTCGACTGTACTTCGCAATATGGGTGTAGGCTTGGCACAAAGTTTAATCGCATTTGAAGCTTGCTTAAAAGGGATTGGTAAACTTGAGCTGAACGCTACTCGTATCCTTGAAGATTTGGATCAAGCTCAAGAAGTCTTGGCTGAGCCAATTCAAACAGTAATGCGTCGTTATAACGTTGAAAAACCATATGAGAAATTAAAAGCATTGACTCGTGGTCAAGCGATGACACGTGACATGATGGTCGCTTTTGTCAATGGTAATGAACTTGAAGCAGTTCCTGCTGCTGATCGTGCACGTTTAGCTGAAATGACACCTGCAACTTATACAGGTAATGCTGCTGATCAAGCAAAACAGATTAAAGATTTAATTGCAAAGATTTAATTAAAATTATATAAAAAGCGAGGTTAATCCTCGCTTTTTATTAAAGATTATATGAACACTAAATACCTAAGCAAAATAATATTAAGCATCCTTTTACTTGCTTTTTCACTTTACTATTTCGTGATGAGTATAGATTTTGACATTTGCAAATATACATTCTGTTTTAAATATGTGAATATAGATCAATTATTTACAATAATAATTTCATTAATCAACACCTTTATTATCATCTATGGATTAGACCATTGGAAAAAGCAGGTAAATACTAACCGAAATATCGAAATCTATAAAAGTTTACTATCTAATCTAGATAATTTAGAAGAAAGTCGTTGTTGTTATGATTTATTAATAAATTCATTCAATAGAGAAATTCAACAGCAGTTTGATCCTCAAATAAGCTTGCTATTTTATGAACAATTTAAGCAGAAATTTGAAGAAACTCGCTATGCAGATATATCTAAGATTGCCAAATACAATACATATGCATTACACATGTCTAATTTTTTTCCAAATTTTAATTACGTAGAGTTAAACGAAGCGCATAAGAAATTTTTAGATATACTTGAAACTATTTATATTTCTGTACATACGAAAAACTACAGTGGTTTTATGATGCAAATAGAATCTTATTCCATATGCACTAAACATTACAAAGAACTTTTAAAAGAGCTCAGAGTTATGCTTTCAAACCATATTATTTTAAAATAATCTCTAAAATTTGAGCTTCGCATTTTTTTGTATTTTGATTACAATAAATTAAAATTTCACAATGAAAATAACAACATGATTTATCACTCATTAACTCTTAAACACTGGTTTGTACTTCTTGTTTTAGCTGTGGCAATCGTCATTGCCAGCATCTACCCATTAGAATATCCATCTTACCTATTGCATCAAGTTGGAACCGTGTTGATGCTGATTGGATTATTCATCTGTTTAAAAAAGGTTGGGCTGAGCTTTTCAGCATTTTTCTTATACATCTTATTTTTAATTATTCATGTGATTGCGGCGCATTACCTCTACTCCTATGTACCTTATAATGATTGGACAATCAAATACTTACATTTTGACCTAAACCACGCAATGGGTTGGACACGCAATATGTTCGACCGCTTCGTGCATTTTTTCTATGGCTTATTTTTATATCCAATTTTTTATCGACTTTTCCAAGTATGGTTACCGAGTCTAAAACCTAAAGTTCTGTTCTTATTGATTATTCAATTCGTTATGGCGAGTAGTTTGATTTATGAATGGATCGAATGGTGGATTGCGATTGGGCTATCTCCTGAAGAAGCTGAAAATTATAATGGTCAACAAGGCGATATGTGGGATGCCCATAAAGATATGTTCCTAGCAACAATTGGTGCGATTTTTACTGGTTTATTGATGCTAAAACAAAAATAGATTCAGTTGTTAATTTTTCTAAATAATGTAAAATACATCACATTATTATTTTATATTAAATATGAATCCAATGAATAAAAAAGCAATTCTTTTAATAGCAATGATGGCAGGCTTAACTGGGTGCGTTAGTCATCAAACATACAATGCCATTGTCAATACACAGCAATTACCTGCTCTAAGCAAGTTGTGTATTCAAGAGAATAATGCAATAGACCCATCAAAAGAATACTTAAGCATCATCGCAAATAGATTTGAAACCAATAAAATCAATACTCAAGTTTATGCGCAGCAAAAACCGAGTGATTGTAAATATACACTGACTTACGATATTAAAAAGAGTGACGATAATACTGTTGCGATTTCAAAAGCAAGCTTACATTTATTTGATAATGGGCTACAAATTCATACAGCTCAGTACAACATGAATGATATTTTTGTATTTGATAAAAATAAAGCGGCAAAAGACAAATTAGAACCGTTGGTTGATCAACTTTCGGTGAAATGATTTTTCTTTTTTACATATATGTACGCCAATCTCAACGTTGAATAAGGATTTCCAGCTGTAAAGGCGGATTTCCTAGTTTGGTATTCAAAATGACTGAAATTGTGTGTGAAAGAATTTTGCGAATAATTCTATGTGTTAAATGCCATAAATCTTTTGCTCTTACTTTTTAAATGTGAAATCGATCTGTCAACTGCCCTATAACAGTTTCAATCTTTCTACGTGCATTCATGAGTATCCACATCGATTCTTTAGGTCTCTTATCAACCATATTTTTTCGATACGGTGTTTGTAAATCAAGGCTCCAGACTAGCAGATTTACACTTAGTTTTACCTAATGAGGTTCCACAACTCTGTTGCTAACTCATTAGGTTCCCTCATCCAACGCCATTCTGTTTCTTTAAGATGATAATCAAAGTACTCTTTTGAGATGCCATTGAACTTGGCCAATCTTCTTTTACAAAAGCTCCAGAATGATTCTATTCCATTTATATGACATTGCCCTCTAGCAAACTCATTTGCTCCATGATTTACTCTGAAATGCTTTGAATAACCGACATCTACTAAACCATTGTATCCACGCCAACCATCACTATAAATTACGCTTTCAAGTGCAACTTTACCTAAGATAACTTGTTGTAATATATTCTTTTTACAATCAGGGACTATCTCTGTATAAACGTGACCATTCCTTTCAAATATTCCAAATACAGGCTGTTTTAAAGTACCTCGACCTCGTTTCAACTTTCCATGAAAACCACGTTGTCTTTTAGCTCCAAAATAGCTCTCATCCACTTCAATAGAACCTACAAACTTTACTCTTAAATCTGTTTGATGGTCATAGATCGCTTCTCTAAAAAGCATGTACCAATAGTTGATTGTATTACGGTTCAGATTGAGTAATAAGGCTGTTTTAGAAGCAGGGATATCAATGCAAAAGCATTGAATAATTTTTTTAATCTTGTAGTGACTTAATTTACTTTTTTATATCATGATTATAGACTAACATATCTATTCTGCTAGTCTAGAGCCCCATAAAAGTCTGCTAGTAAATACGACCAATGCCCTTTAAATTGCCTACATAGAACGTATCCTGTGAGCAAATAGTCTGGGTGTGCTGTTTCAATTTCACCACAAGCAACATCGTCTTCGTGTTTACATTCCAACGCAGTTATTTGTTGATGATTCAGTTGAATACCATCCTGAGCAATTTTAGCCTCCAAAGCTTTGAGCCTTTTCTTAAAGTTCTCTAGATCATGGCGAAGCTATATAGATCGAACCCCACTTCCTGATACAAGACACCTTGTTTTCGAAGTTCATTACCTCGTTCGATGTTGTCCATACGCAGGATATGGATTGCATAATCAATGACAGCATGATCTATATGATCATCAACTCGATTTTTGAAATTAGGCACACGACAGGATTTGTTGATAAATTCGTCCACATCACCTGATTCGGTGAGTTCTTGATAACGATAAAATGCATCTCTCGATACTCCCATCACATTTTGAAGTTCCACAGCTAAATTGAGTAAGCCTACTTTGTGTTTGATGACTTGATTGCTAATATACATCATAGAAAGTTACCTTTGTTTTGTTAAGATTCGACATCTTTATCAAAACGGGTAATTTTCTCTTTTTCAAGACCTGTTTCAGATCAAGTCTGAACTAATACAATTAAGGTTTCATTTAATTGCTGGAATTTACAACTTTCAGTTGGCTAAATAGTGATTTATAAAAGAGACCTAATAAAATCTACATTTCATTTATATAATCCAGCACATTGAAAACCAAGATTATTTACTTTGAATCCGTTGTTTATTTTCTAAAATATCTGGCAAGCTTCGTTCAATCCAACCAATTAAATAATTCAATTTTTCAGCGGCTTGTGCGCCCAATACCGTAAGTTGATATTCAACTTTAGGAGGAACTTCTGGATAAACCGTGCGTAAAATAAAACCATCTTTTTCCAAGGTCTTTAAAGTCTGAGCAAGCATTTTCTCACTCACCCCTTCTATACGATTTCGCAGCTCACTAAATCGCTGCACCCCCTCACTCAAACAACGTAAAACCAACACTGACCATTTACTGGTTAAATGTTCCAGTATTTGACGTGATGGACATTCACTGGATAAAACTTGACCAACCAAATCACTCTTCGCATAAATACTCATAAAATTCTCTCCAAACAGTAACTAGCTTACTTTTAGGTATGTACTTACATTTGGTAAGTTTAATAATTATGATATTAGCATCAAGTTTAAAAAACGTCCAACTTAAATCGTTAAAAAGGTCTATATCATGAAAATTGCAATTACAGGTGCAACAAGTCAACTCGGTGAATTGGTTATTCAAAACTTATTAACAAGTACTGAAGCAGAAAATATTATTGCTTTAGTCCGAAATGTTGAAAAAGCACAATCGCTCAAACAACGAGGTGTTGAATTACGATTATTTAATTATGATCAACCCGAAACACTTATTCCAGCGCTTGAGGGAATTGACAAATTATTGCTTATTTCTGCAAATGAAATTGGTCGTCGCACACCACAACATCAAGCAGTCATTCAAGCTGCTGTTTCAGCAAAAGTCCCTTATATCGCCTATACTAGCTTATTGAATGCTCCAACAAGCCCATTAGCTTTGGGTCAAGAACATCGTGAAACCGAAGCACTCGTTCTGCAAAGTGGCTTGAAATACACCCTTTTACGCAATAACTGGTATAACGAGAACTATCTTGCAAATGTACAGCATGTTGCTGAAACAGGAATACTCTATGGCAGTGCTCAGGATGGTAAAATCAGCGCAGCATCACGCTTAGACTACGCAGAAGCAGCAGCCAAAGTCCTCAGCACGGAAGGACATGAAAATAAAATCTATGAATTGGCAGGATCTACAAGCTTTACACTAGCTGATCTCACATCTTATATTGCCAATGCATCAGGTAACGCAGTTGATTATCAAAATCTCAGTGCTGAGGATTACACTCAAGCACTCACAGTAGCAGGTTTGCCATCAGCCCTAATAAACGTGATTGTTGATGCAGATATTCAAACAGCAAAAAGTGCAATGTTTAGCGATAGCAAAGATTTAGAACACTTAATTGGTCGTAAAACCACACTCATTCAAGATCAAGTAACGACCCTTTTTAATTGATCAGTGAATAACTGCAAAATCAACAACGGCTCAAATGATCATTTATTTTGAGTTTTCCAATTTGAACTTATTCCATCAATTACCCATCAAGGATGAATATTTTTGATGGGTAAATCAATATCCATGTTTAAATCAGCAATAGATTGCCGTTCAGTATTGATCATCGTGGCATTAAACGTAGAGATCTTACGCATGGTAATTGGATCGTTAATATTCAACACGGGTCTAAATTGATGATTTACTGGTACATCCACAGCTTCATCAAATTGAAAATACACTGATCCATCAAATAAAATTTTGATTGGAACTTGATAACTGCGTTTTAATTGAAAAGGTACATCTAACTGAATAGGGATATCCATTTTCAATGGAAATTTAGGTAATAGCTTGTTTTGATACACTAAATCAGTATTGGTTTCCAAAGGCATTACTGTTTCAATATGAATATTGGTCGTGTAATCAATATCAACAATAATTGGTGTTGTTACGGCAAAGCTAAGATCTGCAAGGTATTTCCCAGTCAAAGGTAAATTAAGCGTCTGCTCAACTTTTAGATCCGCATCTAATGCTCCCTTTGCCTGAGCTTGTAAATAATTACCCACTTGAATTTTAGTAGGTAATTGCTTTGACAGTTGAATCTGAGCATTTTTGGCAGAAATTTGCATAGACGCCTGAATATTCAAATACACCCAAACCAGTGCTGCAATCAGCAATACCACAGCAACAAAACTGATGAGCAAATGTCGAACTGAACTAAAAATCCACATTATTTCACCTTACTTATTTTGTAATTGAGTTGGTGAATCATGAGATGCAATGTCATGCTGAGAAAGTCTCAGACTATTTAGCGGAATCTTTAATTGCCCTTTTTCTATTTTGACTGGCAAGGTATTTTGCACATCAACAGTTGCCTGTAATGCTGATTTAATTGGAACATTTAAATGCCCTTCTATAGGAATATTGGTTTTCAAGGTTGTCTTTAATGGAACTTTTAAATTTTCTTTAAGCACAGTTTTAACAGGAGCATCAAATTTCAAATGTACTTTTTGATTTAGAGGTATTTTTAAATCGATCGGAACATCCATCCGAATCGGTATCGTGCCTTTTAAGGGTAAGCTAATATCTTTACCCAATACATTCACTTTCACAGTGGTATCAATCGGCATATCTTGATTCACTTTCAGCACTTCATTGACTGGGATCGTCGTTTGAATCGGCACCTGATTATCAAAATACACGCGAGGCGTTAAAGTCTGTGCAATGGGTAGCTCTATATTTTCATGAATGGGAATGGTTGCATTCACCTGCCCTTTTACATCAACATCTAAAGCATCATGAATCTGCACCTTGGCTTGTAAAGGCTCTTTTAAATCAATATTAACGGCTTGATTCTCTAAAGGAATATAGATATTAAAATGCTTAAACACCCAAAACGCAATAAGTACACCACATAATGTTGCCACCAGAATAAAAGCAACGCCTGTCATTATTTGTTTTAACTGCAAAATTCATCCCTTGAATCTTAGTTTTATCTATTTTCTATTCTAAATATTATTGTGAATCAATTTGCATTTTTATGTACACAAGTTGAAGCTATTTGTTTTTATTTTAACCAATTCTGCATCTTTAATTTACGTTTTACGCTTCAGGATAGTCATTTAACCAATAACAATGCACTTGTGCAATTTTGCCTTTATATTCCACACTTAGGTTAGCATTCATTTTGCTATTAAAATTCAAGGAATTAAACGCTTTTCTTGCAGCAACCGTAGCCAAATTAAAATATAAATATTCATTATACTGCTGTGCAGGGCGACCAAAGCCAATTTCAAATTGAGTGATCGGAATACCTGCATAAAATGTATTTTTAAGCTGATAACGTGTTAAATCATAGGCTTGTTCTTCAGTATATTTTGAATCGACAATATAAGAAGATAACGGTTCTAAAAGATCTGTATTTTCATCATGAAAATCATAAGCTTGTCGCACTGTACAATTTTGCTCAAAGCGATCTTTAAGTAAAGAACGTAATTCCAACGGTTTAGCATTGAGAAAAGTTACAACAAACAAATATAAGATAATAAATAGGATGCTATTTTTCATTGCACCGACCCATTTGATTTTTTGTGATCAACCAAAGTTTAATCCAACCTGAGTTCGAGATAAGATGTGTTCCCAACTATATGATACGCGGAAACGTCAGTCGCATTGTTCGAGGCATGAGGAATATATTCCGCAAGATCTGTAATATACTGTTTTAGCGATATATTAAATACTTGATAGTATCTGTCGAGTTGGCGACTCTTGCGCTGCTTTAATCACAGCTCAGGTTTTGCCCTTGCGTGGCAGTGCCACTCATCCCGAAAGCCTTGCGAGGTAGTACCTCTCAGGTCGAACCTGAACAAGATTGAAATATTTTTCAAGCGAAGTGCAAGACGAAGTGGGTTAATCCTTGCATTTGACTTTTAAACGGTAAAACTCCGCTGTGTCTGATCTATCTTTTCAATAACTTACATCAAAGTTTATCCCGAACTGACGTTAATCCAATTCTAAAAATTTAGGCATTAAAAAACCCGACATGGTGTCGGGTTTTATTTACGCTAACAAATTATGCATTTGTTTCAGCAGGAATCTTTGGATAGCTTACGCCGCCCATTTGCTCTGCAATACGTAATACTTGGCAGCTATAACCCACTTCGTTATCGTACCAAACATATGCAGTTAAACGGTTGCCAGAAGTAATTGTTGCTTGCGCATCAAATACACCTGCTGTACGAGAACCGATAAAGTCAGAAGACACAACCTCAGTTGAGTTTGTATAACCGATTTGACCTTGAAGATTCGAGTTAATCGAAATTTGACGAATATATTCGTTCACTTCTTCACGATCAACTTCTTTATCTAACGTTAAGTTTAAAATCGCAAGAGAAACGTTTGGTGTTGGAACACGTACAGAGTTACCAGTCAATTTACCTTGAAGTGCAGGAAGTGCTTTAGCAACTGCTTTAGCCGCACCAGTTTCAGTAATCACCATGTTCAATGTTGCAGCACGACCACGACGGTCTGCTTTATGGTAGTTGTCAATCAAGTTCTGGTCGTTTGTGAACGAGTGAACTGTTTCAACGTGACCATTCAACACTGTGTATTTGTCATGCAATACTTTAAGTGTTGGTGTAATCGCATTGGTTGTACAGCTTGCAGCAGAGATAATCGTATCTTCATCAAGAATGTCAGCTTGGTTTACACCAAATACAACGTTCTTCATGTCGCCTTTACCAGGTGCAGTCAAGATCACACGCGCAGCGCCTGGGCACTTCAGGTGTTGAGCAAGACCATCAGCATCACGCCATTTACCCGTGTTGTCGATCACCAATGCATTGCTAATACCGTAATCGGTATAATCAACTTCAGTTGGGTTAGAAGCGTAGATCACTTTAATGAACTGACCGTTTGCAATAATTGCTTCGTTTTCTTCATCAACAGAAATCGTACCAGAGAATGGACCATGGATTGAGTCACGGCGTAATAAAGACGCACGTTTTTCTAAATCACCATCAGATGACTTACGAACAACAATCGCTTTTAGATTTAAACCACGACCAAGACCAGACTGACCAATCATTAAACGTGCAAGAATACGACCAATACGACCGAAACCGTAAAGTACAACATCACGACCTTCTACTGAAGTGTCACGACCTTCCGCAGCTTTAACAGCTTCTGCAACAAATGCATCAACATCGCCACCTTGCTCTTTAAAAGCAACCGCTAATTTGCCTAGATCAATTTCAGCAGTGCCAATATTTTCAATTTTAGCTAATGCTTCAAGAATTGGGAACGTGTTTACAACTGAAAGCTCAACGTCCAACATACGTGTACGACGGTGCGCTTTTAAAATTTGAATCACTGAACGGTTTACTAAAGAACGACCGTAAACAGAAGTCACAATATTTTTTTCACGGTATAATTGACCGATTAATGCAATCATACGTTCCGCGATTTCTTCACGGTTTTTCCAACGACCTTGGTGCTCTGCGTGTAGGGCGATGATAGTGTCTTTGCTCACAGATACGTCCTCTATTTTATGTATATCTAGACATGGTTTTAAAACGCCATAATTGTAAAGCAATTCTCATTTAGTTGAAATCAAATCATCTATCATTTTTATAAAATTTTGTAATACTCATCATTTTAATTCGGATTACAACTTGATTTTAAAGAATTAAGCCATGATTCAACAGCTTTCATTCATCAATAGTGCTCTTTTAAAGCAATCAAATGCTAAATGAACAAATAACCAAGTTCACCCAAATAAATGATCCAAACGGTTAAATCTACACGCCTTCAATAACATCCATGTCAAACTACGAGTTCGGTGAAAAGTGTAAATCGTAACTAATCGAAGAATTAAATGCTTCAATATCAAAATCGATTAAATTTTCTGGTATTTTCATCAATATAGGTAATCGAATCAGTCCATTATCTCCATTTGGAAAAGCATAATGACGTTCCAATTCACTCATTGACGTTAAACTTTCAAACTCAATAAACACATGATATTTAGGTAAGCTTTTAGGAACAGTCAAAACATCCATGTAGGTTTGCTTTTTAATCAGCAAAGCGGCTTGACTAGTTTGTGCAATATCTTTATCAACCCGTTCACCGCGTAAAATTCTTTTAATAAAAGAACCCTGCCATGCTGTTTGTTCTTTTTTCAACTGAGTAACATAAGTCGTTAAATCACGATAATCCGTCATTTGCTCCAATAAAATGCCTTGGATTTTTTTAATAGGCTGCTGTGAACGCTCATGCATCACCTGCCACTCATGCTTACTCATTGGAATAAAAATTTCATCTTTCCGTTTTTCCAAAAGCTTTAAATAAGCCAATAATCGATATTCAAAAAGTTGTACGGCGTGATTAAAAAATAAAGCAGGCTGTTCTTTAAAATCTCGATAATGCGCTAAAATTTCAGAAAAAATACGATGTACGCTCATAAACAAGTATTCAAACTCTTCTATATGCGATAAATCATTTTTAACTGCGTTGCGTAAAGGCATTAAAATATTGGCAGTAATCAATTGCTCAATCTTTTTTAGATGATTTTGAGCAACTGAATCACTATTATTCGCCGACATACCTAAAGGTTCCATTAAGAACGGCAATAGCATTTTATCGGTAAAGCTTTCAAAATCTTGTACGACTTCAATCACATCCTTTTGCACTTGGCTTTGAATGGTGATCATTTTTTGCATCAGTCGATCTAAGTCACCTTTATAATTCTCATCGTCAATTCTTTCCAGTTCAACGACAAGTCCAGTCACATAAATTTGATTTTTATATTCAATATTTTCCTCAAACAAAAAACGCCGAATTGAATAAGGATTTTGTTCAAAGTTTTGAATTGGGGCGATCAAATAAATAAATTCAGATGTCTTAACAATGTCAAACTTTCTAACTTTTTGTTCATTTAAAATATAATATTTAAAAAATGGATGATTTCTTAAATCAGCCGACTTTGGTAATAAAGGCTTAAACCAATAACCCAATAATTGTTGTTTTATAAAGACTTCGACAATAAAACAACGTATTTGTTCACACGACAAATGACGAACGCCTTGAGGCGGCTCAATTCTAATTTTGCGAATCAGTTTCGCGACATCTTGTAAAAAAACTCTGCGAATCAACATTTTTTCACGTTGTAGACTTAAATTATCATCAACAGGAATCAAATCAATTTGGTGCAAAGCATTTTCTAGATAATCAGCGATTTGCACACTGTCAGAAATATCCTTCAACCAGTTAATCGAAATGCTTAATTTACTCGCAATCGAGCGCATACGCTCACTCGAAAAACTATGCTTCAAAATACTTAAAGAGTTAGTCACCGTATACTCAAATGTATTGGTGACACGATTCCATTGAATATCTTTTGGCTTTAGAATTTGACGATCTATTTCTTCTTTTACTTCAATATTTTCACTATCAAAAATATGCGACAAAGTCCCCTTCCAGTTTAAATCTGTGCTGGGTTCTAATTGCGACAACATTGCTCTTGTTTGATATGGAATAACTGTCGATTTCATCATATAACCAACTTTTTACTTTTAAAGTAAATACAAGAAAGCCTCAGTAATGCGACATATTTAACATATTTTTTCAGTTTTGTTAATTACTTATGTGTGAATTGGCTAAAATTTATTATTACGATAACCACTTTGGACTGTGCATAATTTGTCTGTATTCTGTCTGCATTGAGCATTTTTCACTCAACTTTTACTTAAAATACAGCATTGAATTGTTTTAGACATTCAAAAGCATAACTTCACAAAAATAACAACGTCGCTTTAAAACATTTTGGTCGTTAATGCACCTTAAACTACGAACAAAACATGAGCTATATATATTTAAAGCTTATTGCTCAGGTTGTGACCAAAATGATTTTTTCATTCATTATTAAATTAAACTTGGAAATCGTTTTATTATTTTCATTCATACTCTAAAGCATGTACGTCTCATGTATCATATTTATTTGTACAACAATCAATCATAAAACATCCATAAACCTTAATAATTATCGAATTTTTCAATATTTAACGCTAAGTTTTTCTTACGTTGTTTCTGTTTATAAAGATGTATCGTTCCTTCGATCACTAATACACCCACAGCACACCAAATCGGTATATAAGTCAACCATTCTTCTTTGGCTATAGATTCACCCAATGCAAGTGAAGCTAAGGCCAACAAAACAGGTTCTAAATAACTCAACAACCCAAATAAAATCATTGGTAAGTATCGGCTAGCAAGAATATAGCTTCCCAATCCAATTGCACTTAAAAACCCCAGTCCTACCACTACAAGCACTAAGCTTGGTGAGTCGATAAATTGACCATAAGCATTTAACCCAGTTTGGGTAAAATAAATGGCAAGCGGGATACAAATCAAAATATCCCACCAAAAGCCACCAAGATTATCGGTTCCAATTTTTTTACGAATCAGAAAATATAAGGAATAACCTACAGCAACACTCATGGTTTCCCATGCGATACTTCCGAGTCGCCACAACTCGTGTCCTACGCCAAAAGTAGCAAAAGCAACGGCCACCATTTGGAACTTTGATAATTTTTCTTTATAGAAAATACTGCCAGCTAAAACCAAAACTAAAGGTAATAGAAAATATCCAAGCGAAACCTGTAAACCACGCCCATTCATCGGCCCCCATAAGAACAGCCACAATTGAAAGCACGTCAAACTCGAGGTAATCACTAAAAGTAATAACAGAATAGGTTTTTCAATGATTCTTTTATAAATTGTTTTAACGTGGACAAAATCACCGCTAAATAACATAAATAATGTTAAAAAAGGCAGCGTTGAAATAATCCGCCAACCAAAAGTTTGCTGACTATCCAGATCGCCTAACAGCTTAGAAAAGAAATATAAAACACCAAAAGTCACAGATGCCAATACAGACAATGCTACACCCTTAAACATCTGTTACCTCTAATACCTACATATTTAAAGTTATTATAAACATCTTTCATTAAATATCACTTGAAAGATCAATTATTTTTATTATTCAAATAATCATTCCAAAATTCATTTATTTAAATAAAAATCAATATCTTGAAAGATTAACACTTACCATTATTGATCTGTTTGTTTGGTACGAATAATATCTTTTAGACTAAAGCCTACAATTTGTGCATAACGTAGAAATTCAGTGACTTTTGCTTCATCTGGATGTGCGTCACGGGACAATAACCATAAATATTTGCGTTTAGGCTCACCGACTAAAGCCATTTGATAGCTTGGATCTATTTTCAATATCCAATAATCACCACGCCCGATTGGCACCCAACGAATCGCTTCTGGCAGAAAACTGACTTTTAATTTTGAATTAAAAGGTTCATTACTGATAAAGCCCTCGCCTAAAGAGCGCAATTCATTTCCATCAACATCGATACAACGATTATCAACGGCAATATTCCCATACTCATTCACCGTATAACGAGCTGTTACATCCTTGGCACATTGCTTTTGAAAATGCATGGGTTTACGTGCAATTTCATACCATAGCCCTAAATACTGGCTTAACTCCACTCTTGGCACAGCAGCTAAAGTCGAATTTTCTGCATAAGTTTGACTATAAAAATTAGGCAAAGTGATCACAGCACATAGCATGATGAGTTTTTTAAAATTGTTCACTTTGGGTAATTTTTTTAGAAGTTGCACCTTATACCTTCGCCATTAGCAAATATTATAATTATTAAAATAATCATAAATTTAAACTAAAACTGTAGCTTTATGTATCTTAACATCCTACCTAAAGCTACACATTTATCGCATTCTAAACTTAACGAATTACTGTAACATTCTGGTTTTTAAACGAACAATTTCATCACGTAACCGTGCTGCCTGTTCAAACTGAAGTTCTTTCGATGCCTTTAACATCTCCTTTTCCAACTTCGACAAATGTTTACTCAGTAATTTAGGATCAGAGAGCAAATGCTGCTCATCTGCGGTTAAGGCTTTATTTTGCTCAAGAATTTTTGAATCAATCTCATCATCTTCAATCACTTCGCCTGAATCAATTTCCTTGACCACTTGTCGCACTGCACTACGTGGAATAATGCCATGCTCTTCATTAAATTGAATTTGTTTATTGCGGCGACGCTCTGTTTCATCCATGGCTTTTTGCATTGAATCAGTGATACGGTCTGCATAAAGAATCGCTTTACCATTTAAATGTCGTGCTGCACGTCCAATCGTTTGAATTAATGAACGTTCTGAGCGCAAAAAGCCCTCTTTATCTGCATCGAGAATGGCAACCAAAGAGACTTCTGGCATGTCCAAACCTTCACGTAATAAGTTAATACCGACGAGTACATCGTGCACACCTGTACGCAATTCATGAATAATTTTGACCCGTTCAACGGTATCAATATCCGAGTGTAAATAAGCGACTTTGACACCGTATTCTTTCAGATAAGAAGTTAAATCTTCTGCCATGCGCTTGGTCAAAGTTGTGACTAAAACACGTTCATCCAATTCTTTACGAATGTTAATTTCTGACAATACATCATCAACTTGCGTCAACACTGGGCGAATTTCAATTTCAGGATCTACCAGTCCTGTTGGACGAACTACCTGTTCTGCGACTTGTTCAGATTTTTCCAATTCATATTTTGCAGGCGTTGCACTGACATAAATCGTCGCTGGAACGATACGTTCCCATTCTTCAAATTTCATTGGACGATTGTCCAACGCACTCGGTAGACGGAAACCATAATTCACTAAGTTTTCTTTACGTGAACGGTCACCTTTATACATCGCACCAATTTGCGGCACAGTTACATGCGACTCATCGATAATCAATAACGCATCATCTGGAATATAATCGAATAAAGTCGGTGGCGCTTCACCTGCTGGACGACCTGATAAATGACGTGAATAATTTTCAATACCGTTGGTATATCCCAATTGTTGCATCATTTCCAAATCGTAACGTGTACGTTGCTCAATACGTTGCGCTTCAAGTAGTTTTTCATGTTCTTTAAAGAAAATTAAACGCTCAGCCAATTCTTCACGAATTGTACCAATCGCTCTTTGCAAATTATCTTTTGGTGTTACGTAATGACTTTTCGGATAAATCGTCACACGTGGTGCCTTACGTACTAATTTACCCGTTAATGGATCAAACCAACGGATTGAATCGACCTCATCATCAAATAGTTCAATACGAATTGCGTGTTGATCCGATTCCGCAGGGAAAATATCAATAATTTCACCGCGAATACGATAAGTACCACGTAAAAACTCAAGTTCATTACGCGTATATTGCATCTCTACTAAACGACGGATAATGTCATCACGGCTAATTCGATCGCCTTGAACAATATGCAACAGCATACTCATATAAGCGTTCGGATCACCCAAACCATAAATAGCCGATACAGAAGCAACAATAATGGCATCACGTCTTTCTAATAATGCACGAGTCGCAGAGAGACGCATTTGATCAATATGATCATTAATGGCTGAATCTTTTTCGATAAAAGTATCAGAAGAAGGCACATATGCTTCTGGCTGATAATAGTCATAATAACTAACGAAATATTCAACGGCATTATTGGGGAAAAATGACTTAAATTCACCGTAAAGCTGTGCAGCCAAAGTTTTATTATGTGCCATGACAATCGTAGGTCGTTGTGTCTGTGCGATCACATTTGCCATGGTATAGGTTTTACCTGAACCAGTCACACCAAGTAAAAGCTGATCACGAAAACCTTTGTTTACGCCTTCGACTAATTTTGCAATTGCCTGTGGCTGATCGCCAGCAGGCTCATAATTTGTGACAAGTTCAAAAGGTTGATGATCACTCACAGGCTTTTCTCTTCTTACCAATACGATTGAATCATTCACTATCTCTATAGATTAGACTCTATAGATTAGACAATGAATAATACGGATTAAATAAATAATGGTGATTGTAAAAATTCTAAAAAATAAATAACAAATACGCTTCACGACAAGTCTAGCAGAAACTCACTACTTACCCGACGAGATTATTTTTAAATGGGGTTAATTACACAATATTCAACAAATATCCTTGACCCATTTTTAATTCAATAGCAACATGGAAACAAGCCGACTAAAAGATTGAAAAAACATGACTTATCAATATCATAATGAAAGCATAATCAAAAGCTTAGCTGAAGATACGGTTTTTGTATTTGGTAGTAATATGGCTGGTACACATCAAGGTGGTGCTGCTAAAACAGCACATTTATACTTTGGCGCAATGAAAGGTGTCGGACGAGGATGGTCTGGGCAAAGCTTTGCTATTCCAACTATGAATGAACACTTACAACAAATGCCACTTTCACAAATTCAACATTATATTGATGATTTTAAAATCTACACCAAAAATCACCCGAAACTTAAATACTTTATTACATCTGTAGGATGTGGTGTTGCAGGCTATAAAGTTGAAGAAATTGCCCCCATGTTTAAAGGCATTTCACACAATGTGATTTTTCCACAATCTTTTCGTCCTTTTGTCGAAAAAACCTTACCTAAACTTACGCAGAAATTACTGCACAGTTTTATCAATGATCAGGTTATTTTTAGTGGTGATGTTGAACAAAGCATTCAACAACTTGATTTAACAGATGCAGAAAAAAGTTTAGCTACGATTATTTTAAATACGCCTATGTATCCAACAGACAGTAATGGTCGTGATCGTGAATTTGAAATTCAGGATATTTTGCATAATCTGCATGGGAAAACTTTTGATTTTCAACCAGAGGCCGAAGGTTCTATGATTTTTGGCGGTGCCATATTAGCGTTATTAGAGCTTTATCATTTAAACGAAAATGATTTTATTGATGTTTGGAATGGTACACGAACAATTTCAGCGCCTAAGCCTGAAAATTTTTCGAAAAAATAAATGATCAAATACCCATTGATTGAATCAATAAACAGAATATTAATCATGCGTTGATGGTGATTAATATTCAAAAAATACAAATCAATGCGAGTGAGATTATTTATCACAAATAAGATAAGAATCATTATTAAAATTTAATTAGATTGAATAACTTGATTGGTCATCTTATTAATTTTCATCCGTATTAATGATTTTAAAATTTGAGTAAATCTAAATTCAACCCCTTTCTCCTGTATGTTTTTCACTCAAACATGCATCACAGTATTACAAACTTATAAAACCGTAATATCCTGATATTATTGTAGAAATATTTATTAATTTTTCACTATCAAGCACCTACACTCAAAAAACAAAATATGAAAACAAATAATGAACAATTCTTTGTTGTTATTGTTTTGATATTATTATCTTTTAAGGTATATTTCCGACTACTTCAGAATTTAAAAACAAATGAGAATCCTGTAATGGATATTATGAATTCCACTATATTTGATATATCACCGATCCCCATGTGGTTAGAAGATATGAGTGAAATTAAAGCACAATTTGACCAATGGAAAGCGCAAGGCATCACTGATCTTCAATCTTTCCTTGAAGAAAATTTTGATTTGGTTGTTGAATGTGCACATAAAATTAAAATTATTAAAGTCAACCAAAAAACTTTAGATCTTTTTGAAGCCAATAGCCAACCTCATTTATGTCAAAATCTAAACGTTATTTTCCAAAAGGAAATGTTTAAAGCACATTTGCTTGAATTGGTCTCGTTATGGAATGGAAATAATGAGTTCTTAAGCACAACCACCAATTACACAATCTCTGGTAGAAAACTCGACATTAAACTGAGAGCGGTTGTTCTTCCTGGTTCAGAAAATACCTTTAATCAAGTATTGATCACCACTGAAGATATTACTGATTATCAAAATGCACACCGCAATGAAGAAAAAAATCGTCAACTTGCAGAATCTCGCTTTATTTATTCGCCAACTTCATTATGGGTTGAAGATTTTAGTCGTGTAAAAATGCGTTTAGACCAATTGCGTCAAGTGGGTATTGAAGACTTTCGTACTTTTTTAGATGTACACTCAGACTTTGTAAATCAATGTATAGATGACATTATCCTACTTGATGTAAACCAAGCCACTTTAGATTTATTTAAAGCAAAAGATAAAGAAACGCTCTTTAAAAATTTATACCGTGTATTTTCCAAAGAAACGCATCAAACATTTCGTGAACAATTGATTGAATTGTGGAATGGAAAAATCCACCATCAACGTGAAGCTGTCAACTATGCACTAGACGGCTCTATTCGTAATGTATTATTGCAATTTACGGTTTTTCCAGGCTATGAAGATGACTGGAGCTTGGTACAAGTTGCCTTAACAGATATTACCGCACGTAAAAAAGCTGAAAACTATTTAGAATATTTGGGCAAACACGACGTACTCACAAAACTATTTAACCGTTCATTTTATACGGAAGAAATTAACCGCTTAGAACGTAGTGTACTCCGCCCTGTTTCGGCGATTTTCATTGATATGAATGGTTTAAAAGCAATCAATGATCACTATGGTCATGATGTTGGCGATGAGCTACTTCGTCGCATGGGCAATATATTAAACCGTACCGTAACACATACCAGCTATACAGCGTCTAGAATTGGTGGTGATGAGTTTGTGGTGATGATGTCTGGTGCCAATGAGCAAGCAGTGAACTCAACGATTATGACCATTGAAGAATTATTGAATATTGATAATCAGTATTATTCTTCCCATCCCATCAGCATCGCTATTGGTCATGCAACCACACAACACGATGAAAAAGTTGAGGATATGTTAAAACGTGCCGACCAAGTCATGTATCAAAAGAAAAAAGATTATTATGAATATTTCACTCAAACTGTAGATGAATAAGCTATTAAATATTGTTATAACTTTAACGAATTAATCATACATTTCAAAAATGACACATATAAAAATAGGTGCTGAATGCACCTATTTTTAATTACCTTTTGCCCATAGAGCGACGTGTACCACGTGGTGGCATCCATGTCCGATCTGCATACTGTTCAGGTTTTGGACGCACTTGGTTGTGAGCGACATCATCTTGATTTTCAGCAGAAGCCGACGGCATTGGAAAAGGTAACTTTGCCAATGACTTTTTCTTGGGAGTATTTTGGGTGCTCATATGATTCACTCAATTTTAACTGAGCATATTGTACGTAAAATTGCTTAATGATGCGAGTGCTTATATGAACCACTGATAATTTGTCGCGTCTTGATACAGTAAAGTTGAATTTTCGTAGATTTCTGGTGAATTTGTTTAGATATTGAACAACGATATCCCCTATTTTAAGCTATGATAGTGTGCTTTTTATTTTTAATCCCTATAAGAAGGAATAATGCCGTGGACGTACGTCTTTCAGATCGTGTTAATGCCATCAAACCGTCCCCAACTCTTGCTGTTACCAACAAAGCAGCAGAATTAAAAGCTGCGGGTAAAAATGTAATTGGTTTGGGTGCAGGTGAACCTGACTTTGATACCCCACAACACATCAAAGATGCTGCTATTCAAGCAATTAACAACGGTTTTACCAAATACACAGCTGTAGATGGTACGCCTGGCCTTAAAAAAGCAATTATTGCAAAGTTAAAACGTGATAATAATCTTGACTATGCTGCAAACCAAATTTTGGTTTCATGCGGTGGTAAACAGTCATTCTTTAACTTAGCACTTGCCTTATTAAATAAAGGCGATGAAGTGATTATTCCTGCGCCATATTGGGTGAGCTACCCAGATATGGTGATTATCGCTGAAGGTGTTCCAGTTATCGTAAAATGTGGTGAAGAACAACGTTTCAAAATCACTCCTGCGCAATTAGAAGCGGCGATCACTGACAAGACACGTTTAGTGGTTTTAAACAGCCCTTCAAACCCAACAGGCATGATCTATACCAAAGCTGAATTAGAAGCTTTGGCTGACGTTCTTCGCAAATATCCAGAAGTTTATATCGCTTCTGACGATATGTACGAACCAATCCGTTGGGATGACGAATTTTATAACATCGCAACAGTTGCTCCAGACCTTTATGACCGTACAATCGTGTTAAACGGTGTATCTAAAGCCTATGCAATGACTGGCTGGCGTATTGGCTATGCAGCGGGTCCTGCTAAGCTAATTGGTGCGATGAAAAAAATCCAATCTCAATCAACTTCAAACCCAACTTCAATTTCACAAGTTGCTGCTGAAGCTGCTTTGAATGGCCTTCAAGATGTTCTTGAACCAATGATTGAAGCATTCAAACGTCGCCATGACTTAGTCGTGAATGGTTTGAACGAAATTAACGGTATTTCTTGCTTACCTGCTGACGGCGCATTCTATGCTTATGCAAATATCCGTCCATTGATTCGTGCGAAAGGTTTAAAATCTTGCACAGAATTCTCTGAATGGTTATTAGAAGAAACAGGCGTTGCTGTTGTTCCAGGTGATGCATTCGGCTTAGGTGGTTTCATGCGTATTTCTTATGCGACTGCTGATGAAGTTCTTGTTGATGCGCTTGCACGTATCAAAAAAGCTGCTGATTCAATCGAAGGCGTAGATGCTGCGATTGCTTCTATCGAAGCTGAAAAAGCTGCGAAATAATCTATAGATTTCTATAAATAAAAACCCGCTCAGTTCAACTGAGCGGGTTTTTTATTTCTAAATCAAAATCATTATTGATTCATTACAAATATAATCAATAAGTTAAAAATAAGATTTAAATTTTTAAATGAAACACAGAGTTAAATCAGTCTAAATACTTAACCTGAGTTCGAGATAAGATATATTCCCAACTATCTGATACGCGGAAACGTCAGTCGCATTGTTCGAGGCATGAGGAATATATTCCGCAAGATCTGTAATATACTGTTTTTGCGATATATTAGGTACTTGATGGTATCTGTCGAGTTGGCAACTCTTGCGCTGCTTTAATCACAGCTCAGGTTTTGCCCTTGCGTGGCAGTGCCACTCATCCCGAAAGCCTTGCGAGGTAGTACCTCTCAGGTCGAACCTGAACAAGATTGAAATATATTTCAAGCGAAGTGCAAGACGAAGTGGGTTAATCCTTGCATTTGACTCTTAAACGGTAAGACTCCGCTGTGCCTAATCTATCTTTTCAATAACTTACATCAAAGTTTATCCCGAACTGACGTTACTTACTTCAAATATTGCCGATATTTAAGACATAGGCTACACACTGCCACAGCAAGAATATAAGCAAATGTCAGTAAAATCCAAAACCCATAGATTCCCATCGCAGGTAGATGAAACTGAAGCCAAGCAATAGGATGATACGCAACATACCAACCACCACCTAAGCCAATCACTAGAATCACAGAGGTATAAATAAACATCGGGGTAATTGTCACAGACCAACAACGCAACATATTAACCAGAATGCACAGCATCGCATCTGCAATATGCATGACACAAACGATCAATAATAAATTCATTACAAAAACAGTAACGGCTGCATCTTTCGTAAAGATAGGAATCAATACATCTTTAAATCCATAAACACAAATCACGATAGATAAGGCCAATAACAATCCTATTTGCAAAGCCCGCTGTGTTAATTTCCATGCAGCTTGAAGATCACCCTCTCCTACTTTGGTAGAGATTAAAATGCTATATGCAGCAGATAATGATGATGGGAACATAAACAGTAATGAAGTGATACCCATAACAATTTGATGTGCTGTTAAAGCTGTATTTCCCAAAGGAATAGAAAGCAGTGATATAAAAGTCACCGCAATGACATCAATTAAGATAATGACAGCCATTGGGAAACCAATTCTCAAGATTTTTTTTAAAATATCAAAATCGAAGAATTGACCCGCCAGTTGAATCCGATATTTCTTTTCTAGGAAAAATCCATAATAAACAAACAACATGATCCATTGAGTAAGCATTGTCGCGGTAACAGCGCCTTTCACACCCAGTTGGGGAATGTGAAAATAAGGAACACCATAGATCAAAGCATAAGATAAGCTCAGTTTTATGATTAGTGCAAAAATATTGGCATAAAACACCAATTTCGCTTGCCCGCATGTTTGAGTCACGATAAAGAAGGTTCGTAATAGCAATTGTGCAGGTAAAGCCAAAGCTAAGATGAAAAGACAATCTAAAACCAGCGCTTGCAAATGCTGATCCGCACCAAGAAGTCTTAAAACCGACTCTGAATGTGTGAGAAAAATGATTCCAAACACAGAAAGCAATAAAACGATCAATACACCTTGTTTGATAATGATTTGCGATGTATTTAAAGCATGTCGTCCATTTGCTTCAGCCAGTTCTTGCATCACACCTTGCAATAAACCAAAACCCAAAATATAAACCAAAGCATAAATAGAAAGCGTCACAGACATTGCAGCGACATCTGATGTGCTCACATGTGATAAAAAAATAGTATCCGCAACACTACCGACTACAACGGCGAGGTTGCTCAATAAAATAGGAATAAAGAGATTGATAAACTTTTTCATACATTCTTGATTTTGTTGTATTTAGGATTTGTTGACATTAAATTTTATATTTTGAGCACGAAAGTCTTGAATGCTAAATAAATGAATACCTAACACTTGAGAAAATTTATCAAACAATAAAATTTTACACTTCAATAAATATAGCTAATTTTTATAAAAAATAATATTGAAAAATAACGAAAAAAATAAAATATTAAGCTGACTTATTTTAAACAATGCAAACTCAAGTTACTTTTTTAGGTACTGCAAAAATAACCAATAAAATTCCACACAGTACAGCTCCAGACGACAGTAAAATTCTCAGACCGATGTTTTCACCAATAAAGAGCGAACCACCAATAATTGCTAGACATGGCACGCTTAATTGCACCGTGCTCGCCATGATTCTGTCGATCTGTTTGAGAATGGAATACCACAATACATAAGCACTACTTGAAGCCAATCCTCCTGAAACAATCGCTAAAATAAAACCTTGCCAACTTATATAAATATCTTGTGCAAATAGAAATCCAGCAATAACCACAAATGGTATAGCCCAAACAAAGTTGGTGTATGTGCTATTTAAAGGATTAGCAGAATCTTTGCCTGAAATACTATAAGCAGCCCAAGCAATACCAGAAATCACCATAATCAAGGAATATCCTAGGCTTGGCGCATTTGCACCCGGTAAAAGTAAAATCGTAATGCCTGAAAAAGCAAGGAGCAAACCCACTGCTCTTTTCCAATTGATTTTTTCACCATGACATAATCCGTAAATCACCATAGTCAATTGCACTGTACCAAATAACAATAACGCACCAACACCCGCATCAATTTTCACATAAGCCAATGAAAATGCAACAATATACGTCGCTAGATAAAACCCATGCTTGAGATTCCAATTAAGTTTTGTTCGGATTTGAGATTTGCGATAACTCACCATCAACAATACACTTAAAACCAAAACACCACTCAGTACACGAAGGATGCTAAAGCTCATTGGATCAATTTGATTTTGCACCAATGCAAAACGGCAAATTACTGAATTTGCAGCAAAAGCAATCATTGCCAATACAATTTTAAACAGCATTGCTGATACGTCCATTTTCAACACATTTTGAAATCCATTTTCAAAGAAAATAATTTGATTATTCAGATTGTGCTGTAAATAAAGCCACAACTTCCGCCTCAGTCATTTTTGTCGTTTCATTTTTAAAGCTATAAAAGTCAGGTTTGTTGTCTATATAAATCTCCAAATCCAATTTTAAATCTTGAAGTGCATCATTTAATGAAAATGCATTGATATTACAATAGCTTTGATCTTTAGTTCGCCAAAACAAAGTTGTACCACACGCATTACAGAAACCTCGTTCGCCCCATTCTGATGAGTTAAAAACACTCAAATGATCTTGCTGATCAAAAACCAAAGTACCTTGTTTTACATCTATGGTCATAATCACGCCACTGGTTTGGCGACGGCAAATTGAACAATGACACACATGGACATCGTGATTATTTAATTCAACATCAAATGTTGTTACGCCGCAAAGACACTGTCCTTTCATAAGCTTGTTCCTTTTTGAGTCTAAATTTATAAATTGATTTTATCGTTTGAACTAAAAATACTATGATTTTTAGATGAAGTCCTTATGAATATTTTATATCCTGAATTCACATATAAAATGAATTTATATTTACGTTATTTATCATTTGAAATTTACAATTCATTAGGATTAGACTAGAAAAACAATAAATTAAATATAAGCTTTGGAAAATATGCGTTATAAAATAATTGATGTCTATAAACTACAAGGCATTCAGCGTTATATCGCTAAGTGCTTAAAATCACACTCACCTCAATTTATCGTGATTGAGAGTGCTAGAACACTGTGCAAAGAATTAGATATTATCGATGTGGATCTCGCAAAAGCACATGCCACATGGGCAACAGGTGAGAAAATTGCCTTAAAAATCATTCATCAATCTGACCATTTCGAAAAATTCTACACAACTGAATATTAAAATTTTCTAACGCTACAGTCACGACAAAAGATTTGACAGTCTTCTTGTCTCAGCTTATCTTATTTTAATAGTTCCTTTTTGGAACTTAATTTAAAAATGGCAATCAGGATAGCAAGATGAAACACCCTAAAGAAATGACAGGATTAGAATTTTTACAAGCAATGGTTGCTGGACATATTCCAAGAGCGAGTATCAGCGAAACTATTCCAATGGATTTATTTGAAATTTCTAATGGTCAAGCCAGCTTTAAAGTCAAGGCAGATCAACGTCATTTGAATCCTTTAGGTGGCGTACATGGTGGTTTTGCTGCAACTGTTTTAGATTCTGCGACAGGTTGTGCAGTACATACCACTTTGGAAGCTGGTGTGGGTTATGGAACAATCGATTTAAATGTCAAAATGTGCCGTCCAGTGCCTAAAGATAAAGAATTACTCGCGATTGGTTCTGTCATTAATTTAAGTAAAAATCTTGCAATTTCTGAAGGTAAATTAGTTGATGAAGATGGTAAGTTATATGCGCATGCCACAGCGACCTGTATGATTATTCGTCCTTAGTCCATATGCAATTAAAGTGCTATTTATTTTGAATGGCACTTTTTATTCTATTTCTTTTTCACTTTATCCTTTTTAATGCTTAGAATTTATCGTCTACTTTCTACTCTGATTTTTTCAATCTGTCTCATTTCTTTAAACGACTTGTTAAATTATATTTAGCCTGCTCTTCCAATAAATATCTAAAATATTCAGTCTGATATAAAGGTTTCATTTCAAAAAAATAGTTTAATACTTCTGCTCTTTTTACCCGATACAACTCAGCCTCAACCCACGAATATTCTTGCTGAATTTGCTGTTCATATTCTGCAAATCGTTGTTTGGAACTCCCTAGAATTGCCAAATCTATGTCCAATAAATAATTTAAGTCCTGATCTGCCGCAGGTGAATGCTTTTTAGTTGCAATAATCCATTTATAAACTTTTTGAAGTTGAGTATTTTCAAATAATTGTGAACAATGTTGCTCCATTAATTCAGCACTTTTTTCTTCATTGTCGATAGCCTGCGGATTATAAATTGCATCATGGAACCAAATCGCCAACTCAACAGCAATCGGGTCATTCAACTGATTTTTTATCTGATGAAAAAATGCTAAACATTCCACAATATGTTGAATCGTATGATAGTGACGTTGTGGCTCAGAATAAGCTTCTAATAATAAACGTAATAATGCTTTTGAATGCGCATCCTCCAGCATTAAGTGATTGGAGAATTGTTGCCAATAGGATTTAAATTGATGTTTAAACATATTTTATTTTCAATCCATTTTCACACCTAAATGATGAGGAAGTCTCATACTGATTCAATCAACTTAAATAAAAAGCGTTGAGTAGATCAACTTCCTAATCATCTGTTCAATTATTCATACAAAGCCGTTAAGGTGTATACGTGAATCGAATCAAAGCGCCTGGATTCTCTAAAGTATTGGTCACAGTCCCATCATCTTTTTGCACATTACCTTCTTTATCAGTCAATACATAAAGAACATTACCTGCGGGATTAGCAATGACATCACGATAGCGGTTATTACTCTTAAACATAGGCACTGCATCATCATAAGTCACACTATATGTCGGATCCATTTTAATACGGAAGATCACACCTCGTTTTAATGATGGAACCAACAATACATTTGACCAACCTGAAATCGCTTTTTGACCACCGTTATAAACGTATGCCGAAGCAGGTGCAACCGTTGGCCAACAGATATAGGTCATTTCACCACACATGGGATCGTTATAACTATAAGTATCTTGTACTGTATATAAAGTTTTTAATGGTGTAACAAAGTTTTTACCCTGCCATTCTGACTCTTTCGTTACAGGGACACCGTCCATAACTTTTAAACCATTCTGTGCTAAATCTTTAATCTGAGATTGGTTTTTGGCAGCAGAATAATTTGCATAGGCATAGCCACTATCATCTTTATAGCCTGCTACATTTGGCCAACCATAATACCACCTTTAATGATCTCATTGATTTCATCATCAGAATTTGGTCCTTGCTCAGCTTGTAGCAACTTGCCATTTGGGCTAAAAGCCAAACCTTGTGGATTACGATGTCCTATCGTATAGATATGACTGACGACACCATCAAAACTTGGGTTATCGTTTGGAATACTTCCATCCAAATTCAAACGCAAAACTTTACCCATATAGGTATGATAATCTTTATTTTTTAAATCCTGCTGTGTTGGCGTATGCTGAGCTTGGTTTGGTAAAAATAAATACGCCAATTGGTTACGCCCCTGATCACCAATCGTATAATAAAGCTTTTGGTCTGGGCCAATAATTAAACGTCCTGACTGATGATCTTTTGCTGAAGGTAAGCCTGTAATTAAATCCAGTGGTTTTTCAAAAGAATCCATTGTTTTGTTATAGGTGTAGCGTCTAATAATAGTTTGATTTGGTAGATTTTTATCCGTCGCATTAGGGTTTTTAAAAGTACCAGAAACGTAAATATAAGGATGTTGTTTAAAATTAGGGTGGAATGTAAAACCTAGAAAACCATTCTGTGCATGATCATCATTTATAATCTCAGGAACTTGGAATATTGTCTTTGCAGCACCTGACTCTGGATTAACACGTATAATTTTGCCTGTAGCAAGCTCAGTTAGCCAAATCTGATTGTCTGGTCCCCAAAGTAAGGCATGCGGTTTGTTTAAATTTGATAATAGGACTTTCTTATCAAACTTTTGGCTATCAGCTTTCGCAAACTGAGCAGGAGTCAGTGGAATATCTGCAAAAACACTTGAACTTACCAATGACTGAACTACGCCCAATAAAGCTATTTTCATCAATAAATGCTTTTTCATTTAATATACCTCAATTTGTTAAACTTCATATAATTTGCTCATAAACAGCAATCATGTCACATTATTACAATTTACTCAGTGTATTATAAAAGTGAAAAAGAAGATTAAAAATTGAGATAAATAAGAAATAGTATCTCAATTTTATGACAATAATATTTCCCTTAATTCCATGATCTAGGAAAACCTATCCCTCCCTGAAAAATATAAAGCTATTTGAGGTTCTAGCTAGAACTAAGTGATGTATAGTGAATAGATCAAATTATATTATTTCTTTTAAACCATCAAGATATGTTGCTTTTCAGTTAAAGTTTTCTCGATCTGATTCAACTTAAAAATAATAGATAAGCAAAATGAATACCAAGGTACTAAGCATCTAGCGATATAATTGATTTAAGTATGTATATTTAAATAGTTATAGTGAAATATAGAATGATTATTTCTAAACAACAATCTAAAGCAGCCCATGTTTTTAAATGGATTAAATCACGATTATTTCCAACAATAAAACATCATAATATAAAAACAGATTAAAACTATTACTGAAACTTAAATGATCAATGATCAATGATTGAGTGTTAATTGAGTTGATGTTCCTTTGATAATATGGAACATCGAATTGACCATGATTTGACGATCAAGTTGATAACCATCTAACAACCATGCCATCGTCGATTGGCTGATTGCCCCAACTATACCAATTGCAACCACATCACGTTCTGCTTCAGATAATTGAATATTAGGATAAAGAGATAAGCTTAACTGTAAAAAAAGTGCAGCAAAGCTACGTATTGCATTGTTATAAATTACATCAACACGTGTACTCACACCAAGCACTTCCAACCAAATAATTCGTGCAGTTTTAGGACATTCTACTGCCTGAAAAAAGATATCGAGCACTTGTCGAATTAAAACATCGACATCATCTTTTTGATCATCTCTATCATCATTATTTTGAATTGTGAGTAGAATTTTAGTTTGAATGTCTCGAATCGCTTGTTCATACACAAGCACCAGCACATCCTCCATACTGGAAAATGATTCATAAAAATAACGATCAGTCAGTTCAGCTTGTTTGCAAATCACTCTGACCGTTGTTTGCCGAAAACCGATTGTGCCAAACAACTCGTGTCCAGCCTCAATAAATTTTTGATGTCGTTTGGCTTGACGCTCCGCTTGAGCTTCGCCCGCATAAGTTCGCCCAATTTGGGCATCATGGCTTTTTTTCATGATTAATATTTGACAACATTTATTGTCAAATGTAAAGTGAAGACAGTTGTCATCAAATTAAACTAAAATTATAGCAATAGCGTAAAATAAGGATGTAACTTATGTCTTATCATCAAGTGATTATTATTGGCAGTGGCTTTGGCGGGCAATGCTCTGCGATTAATTTATTAAAAAATGGGATTGAAGATTTTTTAATTTTAGAACGTCGTGATTTTATGGGAGGCACATGGTGTCAAAATAGCTACCCAGGCGCTGCTGTTGATGTGCAATCTCCACTCTACTCGATCTCACATGAACCTTATGCATGGAGTCAGATGTTTGCAGAACAGAATGAATTAGAAGAATATACCAACCATGTAATTGATAAATATAATTTACGCAGTAAAACAAAAACCAATTGTAATGTTGTAAAAGTACAGTGGGATACCCATAAAAAACGTTGGAATATTTATACAGATCAAGATGAGGTACTGACAGCCCAATTTATTATCAATGCATCAGGGCCGCTGAGTACGCCTGTGATTCCAAATTTTAAAGGCCGTGACAGCTTTGAAGGTAAATCATTTCACACCAATGAATGGGATCATGACTACAACTATAAAAACAAACGTGTAGCGATTATTGGCAGTGGTGCAAGTGCAGCACAAGTGATTCCTACAATTGCACCTGATGTCGCTCATTTACATGTTTTTCAACGGACACCGCATTGGGTGATGCCTCGTCCAGATTACAAATTTAACAGCGCACAACAGAAATTAATTGGCAATAAATTCATTCACAAAGCAGTGCGTACTGCGGTGTATTGGAATCTTGAAACACGAATGATTGGTTTTAAATATTCTAAAGCTGCTTTAAATGTATTTGCACAAAAACTAGCACTTAAACATATTGAAAAACAAATCCAAGATCCAAAACTCAGAGTGGCAGTCACACCAGATTACACCATTGGCTGTAAACGCATTATCTTATCCAATACTTTATATCCAGCACTATCTCGAAATAATGTCACGCTACACACTAAAGACTCAGCGATTGCTTCAATTGATAAAACGGGTATTAACACCACAGATGGACAGCATATCGATCTTGATTTAATCATTTATTCAACAGGCTATGATGCAACAGATGGTGTAATTTCTTATCCAGTTTTAGGTGAAAAAGGTCAAAATATTGCAGAGGTATGGCAGGAATTTCCAAGAGCTTACCTAGGAACTACCCTTCCGAACTTTCCTAATTTATTCATTATTACTGGCCCAAATACAGGCATTGGGCATACTTCAGCAATTTTTGTCATTGAAGCGCAAATGAATTATGTCTTGAAGGCAATTCAAACCACCCTAAAACAAGGGAAACAAAGTATAGAAGTCACCGCCGAAGCTGAAAATGACTATACACAAATGATCCATAAAGAAATGAAAAAAACCGTTTGGCAAACGGGTGGTTGCAATAGTTGGTACAAAAACAAAAGCGGTCATGTGATTGCAATGTTCCCTGGCTTTAGTTTCACCTATTACCAAATGGCTAAAAACTTTAAACCCCAGCATCATCAATTCCATTGATCAATAAGCTAAGAACAAGTATGAGAATAAGCAAATGACTCAATATTTTTCAAATCAAGTCACCATTATTACAGGCGCAGGCTCGGGCATGGGAAGAGCCTATGCATTGGCCTTTGCGCGACTCGGTGCAAAATTAGGATTGAATGATTTTAATCAAACAGGTTTAGATGAAACGATTGAACTCATCAAAAAACAAACACCCAATTGCACTATCGTCAGTGAAGTTTTTGATGTTTCTGATCAAAATAAAATGTTAAGTTTTGCAGACTTATGCCAGAAGAAACTTGGAAATGCGTTTGTCATTATTAATAATGCAGGCATTGAAGGCGCTTATACGCCGGCATGGTTAATGGATTTAAGTAGCTACGAACGTGCTATGAAAATTAATTTTTTTGGCGTTGTTTATGGAACACGTGCCTTTCTACCTCAACTATTATCAAAAAATAAAGGACATATTGTTAATGTATCCAGTATTTTTGGCTTAGTCGGGACACCTAACCATTCTGATTATTGTGCCAGTAAGTTTGCAGTACGAGGCTTTAGTGAAGCACTGATGTGTGAATTGCAAAACAGTGGCGTTCAAGTTCATTTGTTACATCCGGGCGGAATTGACACTAACATTGTGCAATCTACAAATGGACAAGCTTTTTCTAAAAATTATTTAAAAACTTCGCCTGAACAAATCACAGCGCATTTAATTAAGCATATCGAAAAAGGCACCACACGAATTGTATATGGCAATGATTCATTGAAAATATGGTTGGGCTCCAAATTAGTACCATTAAAAATATTAAATAAATTCATTTGGTCAGACATGAAAAAAGTGATTGATCAAAAACCTTATAACTTAATAAAACTGAAAAAAGGACTTTTTAAATGATTCAGGATTTTAACAATGCTGTTGTCGCTATTACAGGCGCAGGTTCAGGTATTGGTCGTGCTTTAGCAATGCGTTTTGCTCAGGAAAATTGTCATTTAGCCCTCTCAGATGTTCATTTAGATTCGGTCGAGGAAACTAGAAAGCTTATTCAAAGCAGACCGCAATTTAGCCATTTGAATATTTCATGCCAAAAAGTTGACGTGAGTAATCAACAACAGGTTTTTGATTGGGCAAAAGATACTTTTGAAACTCACGGTAAAGTGAATCTGATTATCAACAATGCTGGTGTTGCATTGTCAGGGACTGTGAACGAACTTGAAATTAAAGATTATCAATGGATTATGGATATTAATTTTTGGGGCGTCATCTATGGCACCAAAGCTTTTTTACCTTACCTTGAGCAATCAGGTGAAGGTCATATCGTTAATATTTCCAGTGTTTTTGGTTTAACTGCGCAACCTTTTATGAGTGGATACAACGCAAGTAAATATGCAGTTCGAGGTTTTACCGAAGCACTAAGACAAGATTTAGAAATCAGTAACTCTGCGATTAGTGCAACATGCGTACACCCAGGTGGAATCAAAACCAATATTGCCAAATCGGCACGAATTTCTGACAAGCTATCCAAACTCACTGGAAAATCAGCACAAGATGCAACCAAAGAGTTTGAAATGACTTTTCTAACCACTTCGACAAAAGCTGCTGACACCATTTTTAAAGCTGTCAAAGAGAATAAAAGACGTGTTCTGATTGGGCCAGATTCTAAATTATATGACTGGTCAGCAAGACTTTTACCTTCATCTTATCAGGCAATTTTCACAGCAGTTGTACGTTCACGCATGAAGAGAAAATAGAAATGCAAAAAAAGTAGACATCGTTACTTGTTTGGGGATTTGTTTAGAAATCAGAATTTTTATCCAAAAAAAAGGAGCTTATTCATCTAAATGCATTGATTAAAGCGTCATTTAGCATGAATAAAGCTCCCATTCTTTAATGCCCAATGATCATTGCCATGACCACCCAGCTAAAATACAGAAAGCACAGTACAGAACGCGTAGTACAGAAAATAAATTATTCGTAATGAATAACAGTACGAATCGATTTACCCTCATGCATTAAATCAAAGGCTTCATTAATTCCGTCTAAGTCCATAGTATGCGTCACGAATGGCTCAAGTTGGATTTTGCCTTCCATCGCATC
This sequence comes from Acinetobacter sp. P8-3-8, assembly GCF_000214135.1. Classification (GTDB taxonomy): domain Bacteria; phylum Pseudomonadota; class Gammaproteobacteria; order Pseudomonadales; family Moraxellaceae; genus Acinetobacter. Next base: position 13,088 of record NZ_AFIE01000024.1, on the reverse strand, counting down.
CTCAACCATTCCAGGAAGTTGCGAACGACCTTTGACACCACCAAAAGCTGAACCTAACCATTTACGACCAGTAACAAGCTGGAATGGTCGAGTTGAAATTTCCTGACCTGCACCTGCTACACCAATGATGACGGATTGCCCCCAACCACGATGTGCGCATTCAAGTGCTGAACGCATAACATTCACATTGCCAATGCATTCAAAAGAATGATCAACACCCCAGCCTGTCATTTCAACAATCACATTTTGGATTGGCTTATCATAATCTTGCGGATTTAAAAAGTCAGTTGCGCCAAATTCTTTGGCAAGTACAAATTTATCTGGATTGGTATCAATCGCAATAATACGCCCTGCTTTTGCTTGTAGTGCACCTTGTATGACTGCAAGTCCAATTCCGCCTAGACCAAAGACTGCAACACTGTCACCTTCTTGAACTTTAGCGGTGTTATGTACTGCACCAATACCAGTCGTTACGCCACAACCCAGCAAACACACATGTTCAGGGTTTGCTTCAGGATTAATTTTAGCTAATGAAACTTCTGCTACAACTGTATATTCACTGAAAGTCGAACAACCCATATAGTGATAAATAGGTTGACCATTATAAGAAAAACGTGTTGTGCCATCTGGCATTAAACCTTTGCCTTGCGTCTCACGCACAGCAACACATAGATTGGTTTTGCCTGATTTACAGAATAAACATTCACCACATTCAGCCGTATAAAGTGGAATCACATGATCACCAGCTTTAACACTGGTTACACCCTCGCCAACTTCAACCACAACACCTGCGCCTTCATGCCCTAAAATAACGGGGAATACACCTTCAGGATCACTCCCTGATAATGTAAATGCATCGGTATGGCATACACCTGTATGAGAAATTTTGATTAAAACTTCCCCCTTTTTAGGTGGTTCAACATCAACTTCAACAATTTTAAGCGGTTCACCAGGACCAAATGCAACCGCAGCACGTGATTTCATAGAATTTCTCCGAACAAAACTTACTTTAAATACGACTTGAGAATCTTCGCTATTTCCGTCAATTCTTCCCTTCTTTGTTGTTCTGTGGTTTCGCCTGATACGAGTGTGTCTTTCAAATGAACTTCCAACATCTCATTCATTAAACCATTGATCGCACCACGCACAGAACATATTTGTTGCAGAATTGCACCACATTCCACATTACTTTCTAACGCATTTTCAATCGCTTGAGCCTGACCGATGATGCGCTTAATACGTAAAAGAATCTTTTTTTTATCTTCAACTTGATTTGGCATAAATCTGATCCATTCAAATTTTATAGTATAGTACCCTATAGTATAAAATTTAAAAACAAATGATTAAAAAATAATGTAAATTTTAATTAAAAATATTTAAAATTCATATAGTTGTATTGAAAAATTCATTTTACTGCTCATTATTCATTTATTCTTATTAGAATTCTTTTTTGAATCAAGCTCAATACGTTAAGATGATAAACAGTAAGGAATCAAATTGATTGTTGAGACTCTCTAGCTTATCTTAACAAGAGCAGAAATACCAAGTCTCGTATTCGTTTTATTAAAGTGCTTTGGTTCAAATTCAGAAGATATTTTTTTCTAAATTAATTGTTATTACTTACTTCTTTAGAGTTTTGTTTAACATACTGTATAACACTTTCATTATTTAAAATAAATTCTTTTATAATTTCAGGATGATCAATAATATTATCATCTTTATTTTGTACAACATTACGAAAATCATCAGCAAATTTAGTATCTACTTTTAACCCTGAATCATCATTATTCAACCACTGCGATGTATACACCTCATATTCAAGTTGATATTTACTATTTAAGTATGTTGTAATCTTAAATACTTGCATAAAACCAGAATCAATTAAATGTGGATCATAATCATGGTATTCAATCATTAACCAATGTTTCTTTTCTTTGAAGTCCCCAACTAAAATTGCATTTATACCAATACCACTTCTATATATTTTCATATTATTTTTAGAAGCTTCTAATTTACTATCTTTTTTTTGTCCATATTCAAAAAAGGCAGCTCTATATTCATTACTCGTAAAATCCTTTTGTCCTTGAATTTTAAAATTTGATGTCGTTCCAATTTGTAAACTTACAGTTGCACTATCTTTACTAAATGGGCAATTAAAAGTTTTTTGGTAATTACCTGTAAATGTTGGTCGCGGAAAATATAAAAAGACTGAACGTTGTACTCCTTCAATATTCCTATGTCCATAATTACACTTAGGAAAATTGAGAATTAACTCCTCCCCAGAATCATAATAAGGAATACGTACTAAATTTCTTTCTCGATTCTCATCAAATATAATTTTATCGCCAAAGATAACATTTCCAATAAAAACCATAAAAATCAAAATGATAAAATATTTCAAAAATATACTTCCTTATAGACGTTCTATTTTACAACCTATTATTAGCCACACAACGAGATGATAACTCAAGCTTAAATGATTGATACCATTTGACCAAACCGATTTCCTTTTGTTGTTTATTTCCTCATTCCAGTCAGGATTCCTTTTTGTGAATCAGGCTCAATTTGTTAAGATGGCAAAGCATAAACTATCAAATTGATTTCTCCTGCTCTGTTGACTCAATTTTGATATAGAAAAATCTACATTAAAACGTTTACTTTTTCTTGGTTTAGCTAGAATTTGCACAAAAATTGCTTGAATTGGTTAGACGGTCCAATTTTAAAATTAACCCTATTTATTCTTTAAATTTAAGGTTTTAACATCGATGAATAACACAGAAATAACGGCTGACCTCTCCTCGCACACGCCAATGATGCAACAATATTTAAAAGTAAAAATGCAGCATCCACATTCTTTGATGTTTTATCGCATGGGCGATTTTTACGAACTTTTTTTTGATGATGCTAAAAAAGCTGCAAAATTATTAGGTATCACCCTCACCCATCGTGGTAAAGCCAATGGCGCGCCTATTCCAATGGCAGGTGTACCTTATCATGCAGCCGAAGGTTATCTAGCACGTTTGGTTAAAAAAGGTGAAACCGTTGTTATCTGTGAACAAATTGGCGAGGTCACAGGTAAAGGACCTGTTGAGCGTGGTGTTGTTCGAATCATCACGCCTGGTACGTTGACAGATGATGCTTTATTAACAGCAACACAAAGCTCCAATCTTGTTGCTTTATGTTTCCAACAAAATCAAATTGGTATTGCTTTACTTGATTTAAGTGCAGGTATTTTTAAAGTTCAACAACAAGAGTTTAAAGCAGAAAATCTCGCTATCGAATTGGCGCGTTTAATGCCAAGTGAACTGCTCATTGATGAAGATATGATCGATCCAAATATTGTTGAATCGATTAAAAAGCAGATCGACTGCCCGATTACTAAGCGTCCAAATGTCGATTTTAATTTAAATAATGCACAGAAAACCTTATGTGATCAATTTGCTGTCGCGACACTTTCTGGCTTTGGTATTGACCATTTACCTTTAGCAAAAGCAGCGGCTGCATCGCTGATTCATTATGCAAAAGAAACTCAAAAAACTGCATTACCACATATTCGTTCAATTAAATTAGAACAAAGCTCTGACTTTATTGCTTTAGATCCAGTCACACGTCGTAATTTAGAAATTATTGATCCATTGTTTGAACATGGCACGTCTTTATTTCATTTAATCAATGATTGCCAAACTGCAATGGGTGGTCGTTTACTTGCTCGTACATTGATGCAACCCATTCGTGATACACATCTTTTAGATGCTCGTTTAGATGCAATTGATGCTTTTTTGCAAGGCTATCATGAGTCACCTGTACGTTTAGTTTTAAAAGAAATTGGCGATATTGAACGTGTGTTGAGTCGTGTCGCTCTGGGCAGTGCTCGTCCACGTGATCTCGTTCAGCTGCGTCAAGCTTGTGCGCAAATTCCTTTCTTACGCCATGCAATTCAACCCATTCTCAACACCAAAAAATCCGTTTTTGTTCAGCAATTAAATGAAGAACTTGGTGATTTTAATGGCTTACATCAACGTTTACAGTCAGCTATTGTTGAACATCCTCCAGTCCTTCTACGTGATGGTAATGTCATTGCTGAAGGTTTTGATGATGAGTTGGATGAGTTACGTAAAATTCGAGATCATGCAGGACAATTCCTGATTGATTTGGAAATAAAAGAACGTGAAGCAACAGGAATCAATACCTTAAAAATTGGTTATAACCGTGTCAGTGGCTATTATATTGAACTCACCCGTGCGCAAGCTGAACAAGCACCTGATCATTATATTCGTCGTCAAACGCTTAAAAATGCTGAACGTTATATCACGCCAGAACTAAAATCTTTTGAAGACAAAGTGCTTTCAAGTGAATCTCGTGCTTTAGCGCGTGAAAAGCTTTTATTTGAAATGTTATTGGATGAATTAAAAGCCGATATCGGACATTTACAAATGATGAGTGCGTCGATTTCACACATTGATATGTTGTGTAATTTTGCCCATCAAGCCCGTTTACATAGTTGGCATCGCCCTGAATATAGTCCTGAAATTGGAATAAAAATCACGGCGGGACGCCATCCTGTTGTTGAGGCTTTAAATAAAGCACCTTATACCCCAAATGATACCTTGCTTGATTTTAATCATCGTATGGCAATTATCACAGGGCCGAACATGGGCGGTAAATCGACATTTATGCGCCAAACTGCCTTGATTAGCCTACTCGCTTATTGTGGTAGTTTCGTTCCTGCTAAAGCTGCAAAATTAGGTCCAATTGATCGTATTTTCACTCGAATTGGTTCTGCCGATGATTTGTCTACAGGAAAATCAACTTTCATGGTTGAAATGACTGAAACATCTCAGATTTTACATCATGCAACCAATCAATCTTTAGTGCTTATGGATGAAGTCGGCCGTGGTACCAGTACCTATGATGGTTTATCTTTAGCATGGGCATGTGTTCTTGATCTAACCAAACGAATCAAATGCTTATGCCTTTTTGCAACGCATTATTTTGAACTTACAGAACTTGCCAAAGAATCTGCGATTGATAACTATCATGTTACTGCCAAAGAGTTGAATGGTAATTTGATTCTTTTACATAAAGTACAACATGGCCCTGCTAGTCAAAGTCATGGTCTTCAAGTGGCTAAATTGGCAGGTATTCCTGCGAGTGTAATTAAGGAAGCTCAAAAGCGTTTAAAGATTTTAGAAAAGCAACAGTTGCAACAACCAATCAATGTTGTCCAAAATGATTTGTTTGCAGAAGCTGAGATTTTTGAAACTGAAATTGAAATTGTTGAAAAAGTCATTGAAGTGGAAAAATCTTCTCCTGTTTTAGATGCTTTGGCTGAAATTGATGTGGATGATTTAACCCCACGTGAAGCACTTGCTAAACTTTACGCACTTAAAGAAATTTTAAAACAAGGTTAGAATTAATTCTGATAGCCTTATGCAAAAAAGAGAAAAGCCCACGAGAATCGTAGGGCTTTTTTATTAATTCGGTCAAAAAACCAACTGTTTATTGGTTTTTTATCACAATCAGTAGTCGTGCATATAATAAATATCAATAAAAGCAATTGTTAGTTGGGGTAGTTTTGCCTAAAATACACCATTATTAATTAGAACCATATTTTTAGGTAGCTGACGCCATGACCTTTGTTGTCACTGAAAATTGTATCAAGTGTAAATACCAAGACTGCGTAGAAGTATGTCCTGTGGACTGTTTTTATGAAGGTCCAAATTTCCTTGTGATTAGCCCAGACGAATGTATCGACTGCGCACTTTGTGAACCTGAGTGTCCTGCAAATGCGATCTTCTCTGAAGATGAGTTACCAGAAGGTCAAGAAATCTTTATTGAGTTAAATGCTGATTTGGCGCAAAAATGGCCAAATATCACTCAAATTGGTGATCAACCGGCAGATCGTGAAGAGTGGAATGGTAAACCTGATAAATTACAATATTTAGAAAAGTAATTTTTAGATGTTAAAGATCAGCTTAGGCTGATCTTTTTTCATTTCAATAAACAAATTGTACATTTATTTGCAATTTATCCATATTACCTTATCCAATCTAGTCTAGAATAGCGCCTTACCTTCTTTAGCTAATATTGAGAATGAAAAATATTCTAAAAGGTCTGCTTACAGTCAGTTTTTTTGCAACTATTTTGACTGCTTGTACGTCTTCTCCTCAAAAAAGCCCAACGATTAGTACACCTCATGGTCATCGTATTTATATTCCTCAAGAAAAAATTACGATTGAACGTGCTATTCCGCCTAAAGTGATGCCCAACTCATATCGTAATTGGTTAATGGTTGATTCGAATCAGTCACGTGCGCGTGATTATGAACGTTTTCTTGAAAAGAACAGCGTTGGGAATATTATTCCAAGTTTTGAGTTATTTAAAACAGCTCGGGATTGGGACAAATGTGGTAAATCTGAATATATGATTCCAAGCGAAGAAATTTGGCGGAATCAATTACCTACATTAAAAGTATTCAAATATTTAGTTGCATCAAAAATTCTGACAGATTTTACAGTGACTTCAGTTTATCGTGATTTACCTTTAAACCAGTGTGCTGGCGGTGCAAGTTCTTCACGTCATTTGTTTAATTCAGCCATCGATTTTCGTATTGGGCCTGAATACCCACAACCTGAAGATTATGCATATATTGAAAATACCAAGTTCAAACTCTGCCAGTTCTGGGCGCAATATGGTCAAAGTTTAAATATGGGACTTGGCTTATATGCCTCAGGTCAAATTCATATTGATACTCAAGGCTATCGTACTTGGGGACCTGATTTAACACGTAATAGTTCGATGTGTAATTTCTAATCGCATTTGAATGCTGACTGTTGTAAATGACTATTGTTAGAATACAAAAGAGATCGAAAGATCTCTTTTTATTTGTCTTTAAGTTGTGCACAGCTTTTATTCGATGATTTCCAAATTCAGTTTTATGTGAATCATGGGTCTAATGAACAATAGCTTAACTCGTTATTGCTTAAATATTATCCAAAAGTTTTCGTTAAAATTGCACTCTCAGCATAAACCATTAAAATGCACACTACACAAACCCAGTGACTCTCATGAGGCGGTACAACATGCAACAAATGTGGTCAGACATCGATGCTTATATCGAATCACATTTAATCCCTGAAGATCCTATTTTAACTCAAACATTGAAAAATACTGAGGCGAAAGGCTTTCCAGATCATCTTGCTGTTGCTGCGAATCAAGGCATGCTTTTACAAATGCTCATTCAAATGAATAAATGTAAACGTGTTTTAGAGTTAGGTACCTTTGCTGCATATAGCACCATGTGGCTGGCACGTGCATTGCCTCAAGATGGTTATATTTTAACGATTGAAGGTCGAGATACACACGCAGCTTTGGGTCAGGAAAATATTGATCATGCCCAACTGCCACAGACTGTGGAACTGAAAGTTGGGCGAGCTGCTGATATTTTAAATGCTCTACCTGAAAATACCGAACCGTTTGATTTTATTTTTGTCGATGCTGATAAACAAAGCTATCCTGAATATTTAGAGCTGAGTTTAAAACTGTCACACTCAGGTACAGTGATCGTTTTAGACAATGTGATCCGTGCAGGTGACATTCTCGATACTGAAAATCATAAACCGAGTATCGAAGGGATTCGTGATATGTATAAAGCCATGCAGAATCATCCTAAAATTTTATCCTGTACCGCCCTTCAAACTGTCGGCAGTAAAGGTCATGATGGTTTTGCAATCGCCATTGTAAAATAATGTATTTTTCATCTAAAAAGTCCTCTATCCTTATAGGGGATTTTTTTGTTTGACAATTTTGATTGGTATTTTAAGTCATCGGCATTAAGGTGATGAGTTATCCCCTGAACTTGTTTGTAGAATTATGGATAACTCACTTATTACTAATTAAGCAATTGAATATATGATACTTTTAATAACAGTTCGTTTTTTAATCAATTAATTTAATCCCTTTTAAAAAAGCTATTGCATTTTAAATTGCAACATTTCACAACATTTTTTTTAATTTTTCTGATAAAAAATGCCATGAAATTTAGGCTTCATGGCATCGAATTATTGTGAATAAAATCACAGTCATTATTTAACTATTCATCTATTCAAAACACTCAGAAATACAGCAAGCACCTATTTAGCAACCAAAAGTGGAACTGATGAATTACGGAAAATCGTGGTGGTTACACTTCCTAGGAAGAATTGATGAATTTTACTATGGCTAAATGCACCAAGGACAATCAATTGAATTTGATGCTGCGCTTGATAATCCAAAATATTTTCAGCAACATCGCCATAACGGTACTCAACCACAACATCTAAACCTGCATCTTTTAAACGTTGTGTTGGCTCATTCAGTATTTCAGGATGATCACCGACATAGACCAAGTGACATTGTAATAACCGAAGTAGATCACTTTTTTCAACACGCTTTAGCATTTTCTGACATGCTTCAGAGAGTTCGTATGCAAAAATAAAACGTGTTGGTGGTTTAAAGGTTTCCCCTACTGTTAACACGGTGCTTTTTGTCCCACGGATAAAGTTTTCGACATTGCTGCCTAATGTTTTATTTTTTTCAGCCGAACGTTCACCGACCTTGCCAATCACAGCAATATCATCAATATCCAATTGGTTAAAGCTTTGCTCAAGGAAGTCACCTTTTTCTTGTATCTGACTCGCCTGAATACCGTATTTTTCTAGAATATGTTCTGAGATATGTTTCAGTAAATTATTACTATAGTCCAAAGCCAATTCACTTTGCTTTTGTTCTAATTCTGCAAGCTCTTTCAGCAACATTGCGTTGCTTTCAAAACCAATTACCCCACTAATTTCTCCTAAATGATAACTTGCAGGGTAATAGTCTAATACTTGCAATAAAACCAATTCACGACCAGTTTCTTGAGCAATCCATGCCGCTGCTTCTGCGACTGCATTAATGCATGGAGAAGAATCAATACAAGCCACTACTCTGTTCATTATAACCTCGCTTTAGCCTTACAGCTTTGGGTCTCTTTATTTTAAATTAGCATAAGTTTTAAGTTATTTGGACAGTATTATGTAATAAATTCCGTAATTTAATGCTGTAATTGTACATATTGTGCAGTTACTCACGATATCGAACAAATCTTGCAGGGTTACCTACGACAATCTCACGTTCAGCAACATTTTTGGTCACCATGCTATTCATACCCACAACAGCATGTGCAGCAATTCTCACACCGTCCTTAATGCCCACATGCGCACCTAACCAAACATCCTGACCAATTTCAATGCCTTTCGATGTTACAGCTTGTTGATAGATAGGCTGATTTAAATCCATGCCGTGATCAAAAGCATAAAGATGGCAATAAGCCGCTATACGGACTTGATCAGCGAGTGTGATCCCTACCCGACCACCATCTAAAATACAATGATGGTTAATTGCAACTTCACTCCCTATCTGCAAAGGCCCATGCAAAGTACAGTCTGCGGCAATAAAAGTATTGTCACCAATCACAATCTTACGCCCAGGCTCAGCAAAAATATGTGCCAATGGTGATATAAAGCAGTTTTTGCCGATTTCAACCGTTTCCATTGCCATCAAATAATCTTGATACTCTTTTTGCCATTGTTCAGCCCACAGTTTATTTTTTGGTTTGAGTGAATAATACAACCACGGCATATAATTCAAACGATGCTTATGCTGTTCTCTGTATTTAAGCAATGGATCTTGTTCAAGCATGCTGTTCTTCCAATACTTTGAGTTGCTCACGTCCACGGGTAACATCTTGAATTTTCAATTTAAGTGGATCAATTTGATGAATTTGTAACATTGCTTCGACGGCAACACCTTCTGCTGTGTATTGCTCTACATATTCAATCTGTTGAGAATTGAGCTCATATTGAAAAATTGCCCATTCATTAAACTGACATTGAAAATAAACAGTTTTCTTTTCAATTTGTTCAATCTTTTCAGCCAATAATAAACATTGCCCTGCACAACCACCATATGCTCGGACTAAACCACCTGTACCGAGTTTAATACCGCCATACCATCGGTTCACTAAAACAATTGTATTGGTTAAATCATTGCCTTCTATGGTGGCTAAAATGGGCCTTCCTGCTGTTCCCGATGGTTCGCCATCATCATTAAATCGAACATTATGCCCAATTTTCCAAGCCCAACATTGGTGTGTTGTTGCTATATCCAAATGTTTTTCTAAGAACTCTTTAACCTGCTGTTCATTTTCTACAGGCGCTGCAATCGCTTGAAATCGACTTTTTTTAATCTCTTCTTCATAGGTCGTTTCTGTCGCAAGGGTAAAAGCCATAATTTAAATAGAACATTCAAATAAAATACCTTTGAATTATAACTTGGAATTGTGCTCGACGTGGCAATAAAAAAGCTCTAAACAAACTTAGAGCTTTCTGTGAAATCGAATGTTTAGAAAATAATTTGTTGATTTTGAATTAGCTCTTCAAGTGTGGTATTTACATGTTCTAAAATCAAAAGATCACTTTTTGTATAAGTCGTCCCTGTTCCATCACGATCTACTTGAATCACGGTTTGGTCGTTGACAACATCATAACTCACTGATAAATATTGCTGAATATTTCCAATATTTGCAGCATTTCCAAGTAATTCGGCAATATCTATTTTATCTGCTTCGCTGTCAGTCGTCACATTCCCCTTATGAAAATCAGTCCAAGTATCTGTCCCATTTCCACCTGTTGCATCATTTGCAACCAGTAAATGATAAATCGCTGTATCTGAACCAATCCCGCCCGTTAAAAAGTCGTTGCCTTTTCCACCTTCTAACCAATCATTTCCCGCATTGCCTTTTAAGGTATCAACACCATCTCCGCCTCGTAAAATATCGTTTAATGAACCGCCTTGGAGGGTGTCATTTCCGCTTGTACCATAAAGCCGCACATTCGACGTATTTAGATGTTGATCAAACTCAGAAAGTTGATCATAAATCCCTATTTTTGTACCACTTAACAGTTGAACATCTGCAAGAGACGTGGCGCTTGTTTTACCATAGCCAATAATTTGATTACTGCTGTCTTTATTAGCATCGCTGATATAACGGCTATCCCATGCTTCAATACTTAATGTAGGTAACACACTGACGTTTAATAAACTTGGTACATAAACAGAAGCGAGAAATTCTGTTATTTCATTGTTAGAGACAATTCCGCCATCTTTAGCAGTGATTTCTAGAGTAGTCACGGATGCTATTTCAATTCCTAATAGTGTGATCCCCTCTTTCTTATAGTTAATCTGCAAACCAAGTAAATCTGCTACAGATTGTGAATATTTGATCGTTGAATCTAAGGCTATAAGTTGTTCATTTTTAATAACTACTTTCTTTAAGTCATTATTCACATCATAAGCAGCTATGGGCTGATTATCCAATTGAATAAGTCCAAGTGCATCAAGCCCCACTAAACCTAATAAACTGCCTTCTTTCAGTGCCGTGATTGGATTTTGAGTGGTACTAGCTTGATAAGTGCCGATATCAAAAATATTACTTACAGGGCTAACATTATGTGAAGCATCTGTTGCTGTTGCCGTAATTTGAAAATTAGAACCCTGAACACTCCTAAACGTCGGACTGGTTAATGTTGGTTCATAACTCCAACGACCTGAACCATCTGCTATTGCAGTACCTACTTCAAGGCTATTCACAAAAACGGTGACAACACTATTTTCTTCTGCAACACCATATATAGTTGGGGTAAAATCATCTGTCAAACCACCTGAATAAATATTACCAAATGCGCCTACATTATCTTCCGCCCCTAAAATAATCGGTGCAGGTGGTGGCGTAATATCAATTGTTGAATGATTATCACCTGCTGGTAAATTGGTCTGTGCAATACTATTTGCATCATTACCCGTTGTATCTTGAGTCGCATTGGTATCATTATTTGGACTTGGATCGGTGTAGCTGTAACTCACACTTTGTCCAATTCCAATCGCTGGAATGAAGCTAAGTAAAACATCGTTACCTGTGACCGTGACACTTGTTGGAGTGACGGTTTGTCCATTGATTGTCACCGTGAAATTACTTGCTAGTGCTGTGTTATTAGCATCTAAAGCTTCGTTATAATGGAACACCAATTGACCAACCATATTCACTTCAACGCTTTGCAATATTGGCGCAGTGACATCAACATTTGAGTGATTATCACCCGCTGGCAAATTGGTTAATGGAATGCTACTTGCGTCATTACCTGTTGTATCTTGAATTGCATTGGTATCATTATTCGAGGATGGATCGTTATAGCTATAACTTACACTTTGCCCAATTCCAATCGCTGGAACGAAGCTGAGGAATACATCACTACCTGTAACTACAACACTTGTCGGAGTGACGGTTTGTCCGTTGATTGTCACCGTGAAGTTACTTACTAGTGCTGTGTTATTAGCATCTAAAGCTTCGTTATAGTGGAATACCAATTGACCAACCGTATTCACTTCTACGCTTTGTAGTTGTGGTGCTGTAACATCAACATTCGAGTGATTATTACCTGCTGGTAAAGTTGTTAATGCAATGCTATTTGCATCATTACCCGTTGTGTCTTGAATCGCTGACGTGTCGTTATTCGAACTTGGATCGTTATAGCTATAACTCACACTTTGTCCAATGCCGATCGCTGGAACAAAACTCAGTAAGACATCGTTGCCTGTAACTGCGACACTTATCGGAGTGACGGTTTGTCCGTTAATTATCACCGTAAAGTTACTTGCTAGTGCTGTGTTATTAGCATCTAAAGCTTCGTTGTAGTGGAACACCAATTGACCAACCGTATTTACTTCTACGCTTTGCAATATTGGTGCAGTGACATCAACATTTGAGTGGTTATCACCTGCTGGTAAATTGGTTAATGGAATGCTGTTTGCATCATTACCAGCCGTATCTTGAATTGCATTGGTATCGTTATTTGTGGATGGATCGTTATAGCTATAACTCACACTTTGTCCAATACCGATGGCTGGAACAAAGCTGAGGAAGACATCGTTGCCTGAAATTGTAATTGTACTTGGAGCAAAAGGCTGACCGTTAACGGTCACTGTGAAGTAACTCGCATTCGGTAGGTTCA
>NZ_AFIE01000025.1 GCF_000214135.1 Acinetobacter sp. P8-3-8 | reverse complement strand
TTTGTTCTTCCTCGTTTATGTCGAACACGAGTTAAACAACTCAGCATCGACAATCGTCTAAAAAAATTAGACACCTAATACTTGAAAAGCAGACTAATAAGCCTGCTTTTGAATAACTGGTGTAGATTAATCTACTAAACTGTATCTGGAGCTCTTATCGAGATTTGAACTCGAGACCTCTCCCTTACCAAGGGAGTGCTCTACCACTGAGCTATAAGAGCAATCATCTTCGATGGAGCGGGAGACGAGGGTCGAACTCGCGACATGTAGCTTGGAAGGCTACCGCTCTACCAACTGAGCTACTCCCGCTTAATGTTGGTAATTTACCACTTATCGAAGTTAATGGTGGTGAGAGAAGGATTCGAACCTTCGAAACTTTCGTGGCAGAGTTACAGTCTGCTCCCTTTGACCGCTCGGGAATCTCACCATTTACACTTACTTTCAGTGTTGTTCTTCACTACTATATCACAAAACTTTAAGATGGTGCCGGCACACGGATTCGAACTGTGGACCTACTGATTACAAGTCAGTTGCTCTACCAACTGAGCTATGCCGGCGTTTCTTAGTGTTTCGTACGTTTCGTATCGGAACGGTGTGCAGTTTAGCAAAACTTAGAATCCTTGCAAGTGTTTTTTGCAAAAAAACTGTCAAAAACTCATAAAATCAATCCGTTTGACGATAATTCAACCGCTTTGATCACTGCGCGAGCTTTTATTTGGGTTTCATTCCATTCAGATTCAGGATTTGAGTCAACAACAAGCCCTGCTCCAGCCTGAACATAGACCTTATTTTCACGAATCACACAAGTTCGAATGGCAATAGACATGTCCATTTCGCCATGCCAGCCTAAATAACCAACAGCGCCACCAAAAACGCCACGTTTTACAGGCTCAACTTCGTCAATAATTTCCATTGCACGAATTTTTGGTGCACCTGAAAGTGTTCCTGCTGGGAAAGTTGCTTTAAAAACATCCAAAGCATCAACATCATCCAATACTTCACCCTGCACATTCGACACAATATGCATAACATGCGAATAACGTTCGATCACCATTTGATCAGTCACTTGCACTTTACCAATTTTAGAAACACGTCCGACATCATTTCGGCCCAAATCGATGAGCATAAGATGTTCTGCAATCTCTTTTTCATCAGAAAGTAAATCTTTTTCAAGCGCCAAATCTTCTTCTTTCGTTTTACCACGTGGTCGCGTACCTGCAAGCGGACGCACTGTAGCAATACCATTTTCAAGTCGAGAGAGAATTTCAGGTGAAGAACCCACTATATGGAATGGTTTTTGGTCTGTTAGTGTCTGACCCTGCACCAAAAATAAATACGGCGAAGGATTGAGATGTCGTAACGCACGGTAAACTTGCAATGGCTCACCATCAAAATCAGAAACCATGCGATGACCTGGAACCACCTGCATCACATCCCCCGCACGGATGTATTCTTTGACTTTTTCAATTGATTCAAGAAACTTGTCATGCCCAGTCAATGATTCAAACTGTGGAGCAGTATGTTTCTTGGCTTGCAAACTGATTGGCGTTGCCAATAACGCTTCTAACTGATCCAGTTGTTGTTGCGCTTTGGTATAAGCATCAACGTCATTCACATCTGCATGCACAATGACAAACAAAGTATCTTTCAAATTATCAAAAACAATGACTGTCTTAGACAACATCATCCACAAATCAGGTAAACCCACTGGATCTGCTTCAGGCACGTTTTTTAAACGCGGTTCAATATAACGCACCGAATCATAACCAAAGTACCCGACCAGACCACCTGTAAAGCTTGGCAAGGCAGGTAAGTCTTGTTGTGTAGGTACTTTAAACTGCGCCTGAAAATCTCGAATATATTGAAATGGATCAGCACAGGCTTGTGTTTGGATTGATCCATCTGGCGATTGAATGGTTAATTGACCCGCATTGCATGAAAATACCGTTGACTCACCCAAGCCAATGATTGAGTAGCGTGCCCAGTTTTCACCACCTTCGACAGATTCAAACAAATAGGCTTGTTGATGTTCTTTTAAACGTGCAAAAACAGAGAGTGGCGTATCAGTATCGGCCAATCGTTGACGATAAACTGGAATCAGGTTGTAACCCGCTGCTTTTAATTGTTCAAATTGCACTAAAGTTGTCATGAGGAATTCTCTCTATTTTCGATATTACTAAGTGTTTATGTCTATTCATTTCACTTAGTGACGCCATCGAAAACTATGTTTATTGTTCATTCCTCTTTCCTTTTCGCACCAAAATTACTAACGTTGCATTAAACCAAAAGTGTTGTTAAATCATCCACAACTTGCTGTGGCTGACAAAGCTGTATATCTTCACCATGATTATAGCCATAGCTGACCACAATACAATCAACCTCTGCACGACGTGCAGCTTCCACATCATTACTCGAATCACCAATCATCAAAGTTTTATCATTTGAGCTTTGATAGGTTTCTACACAATATAACAATGGTTTCGGATGCGGTTTACGCACCTCAAAACGGTCCCCACCAATTACATCAACAAAATAATGATCCATTTTAAGTTCTTGTAGAATTTTTCGTGCGGGCTGTTCAGGTTTATTAGTCACACAGATGAGTTTTTTATTATTTTGAATGCCCCACTCTAGGAACTCTAATATTCCTGTGAATGGTTTAGTATCAACGCAAGGATCGGCATTATAAATTTCCAAGAAAGTATCTAAAAGCTGTTGATGTAGTACAGGATCAACCTCCCCTTTTAAATATTTCAACGTACTTTCACAAAATAATGATGTGCCCTTGCCAATCCAAACACGTACTTGAGCTTCTGTCACCAATGGTAAGTTTAAACGCTCTAAACTGAGATTCATCGCTCGATATAAGTCAAATGCTGAATCCACCAAGGTTCCATCCAAATCAAATAAAATAAGTTCTCGTTGGTCTAATTTTGCAACATTCATGATTTACACCTGAAATTGAATGGATAAAACGTTATTCACATAAGACAAAGGCATGCGATTGCATGCCTTTGAGTCTATCGCATTTAAGAATTATTTAAAGAATAGCCAAGCAATAATTGCCAAAATAACCAAAGTCACAATGGTGATTAATCCCACCGAAGTGTTTTTCTTTTCTTCAAGTTGCTGATCGACCGCAGATGGAGTCTTAGGTGCCTCTGCTGGCGTTACCTCCACTTGAGCTTGTAAATCAATACCTTCGGGAATAGGTGCAGGCTTAGGAATACCCACAGCTGTCGGCATTCCATCACGTGACAATTGCACATTACTATCTCGTGATGCAAGTTCAGGCATACCTTGTTCATTCATTTGCTGAGCAGCTGTTTTTTCTTCAACTTTCTCTTCAATGACTGTTTCTTTAATCTCAGCTTCTTTGATTTCAGCAGTTGCTATGGCTTCCGAAGGTTGTTGAACTGGTTTTTCAACAACCTGTGAAACAGGTTCAATTTCAATCTCTGGAACAGATTGCTCAATCACCGACTCAATTTTTGCAGGTGCTAATACATTAAATTTAATGCTCGCAAATTGTACAATATCACCATCTTTAAGCATTTTATCGTGCTCAATACGGATATCATTGACAAAAGTACCGTTTGAAGATTTTAAGTCTTGCACCCAAAGTGCATCATCTTTCAATAAAAATGCTGCATGACGGCGAGAAATCTCCGCTGATTGTAAAACCAAGTCGGCATCTTGATGACGACCAATCAACATATCGCGTTCGATTGCAACTTCCTGCCCGTCAAACTCGCCTGTAATTGCTTGTAATTTCCAAGTCATGATTTTTATCCACTAATTCAGAATTATCTTATTTAAATAAGAATTTTATATCATATTTTCACATAACTTAAAATTCGATAATTTGCATTAAATATATTTGGATATTCTCTAATGGATGAACACCCAACTAAGGATGCAGAATTTGGCCAAGCTTCAACTTGTTTAGTATAGGTTACGCGCTGTGCCTTAGCATTATAATATTCCACTTGCACATTAACTCGATAGGCTACGGCTTCATAATTTTGGATTTTCACATAGCTACTCATTGGACAACTGGGATATGGTTCAGTCAAAGTCTGCGTAAATAAATAAGGCGCTGCATTCACTCCACCTGCAATAGACATTACAGCTGTGATACACATTAAAGCTCTCTTAATTTTCATTTTTAATCTTCCTAGTTAGAGATAGCAATTTTTCTAATATTAATTATTGCTTAAAAGTAATTTAAACCATTATTGTCAAATAAAACAAGTCAAAATCTCTTGTTTATGTAAGCAAGAATTTCAAAAAACAGTCAAACAAACTAAGTTATTAGAGTTTATAAATATAGCTGGGTCAAAAGATGCTCAAGAAAGCTATGTAATAATCATTTATTATAAAAATACAACAAAATCAATAAATAACATTTATATTAAACACTAAATTAAAGGGCCCTAGAAGAGCCCTCTTATCTCTACTGCTTAAGAATATCGTTTAATTCCTCTGCAACAGGCGTCGTCACTGCATTGCTTTTTGCAGGAACACTCGTTACCCCACCAGAAGGTACTTGCTTGTATTGGCTTGGTTGTTGTATCACTTGTGGTTGAACAATTGTAGGCTGTGTGCTTTTAGAAGATGTGATTGGCAAACGTTGCTGGAACACATCATCAACATTGGCAGGCAGTTTAGCAAAGTTACCATCCTTATCCATTGCCAATTGCAAACCATACAACTGATCATAACGTTGTTGAGATAATCGACGTACATCAGCATTATCCCCAACAATGGTTGGATGGATAAATACCAATAAGTTACGCTTAGCATTTGACTTGCTGTCTGCTCTAAATAAGCGACCTAAGCCTGGAATATCACCCAAAAATGGTACGGATTGACGCACATGAGCTGTATCATCAGAAATCAAACCACCAAGTACAATCGTTTGACCATGATCTGCAAGCACTGAGGTTTTAATGGAGCGCTTACTCGTCACCAAATCAGCCGCTTCCCCTTTATTTTTTGCAACTGCAGAGACTTCTTGCTCAACCTCTAAACGGATTGAACCACCCTCACCAATATGTGGAATTACTTTTAAAGTCACACCAACATCTTTACGTTCGATGGAAGTATATGGATTGACTGTGCCACCAGCACCCGTACTGACTGAACCTGTTACAAATGGAACATTTTCACCAACAACAATATAGGCTTCTTCATTATCCATTGTCACAATAGATGGGGTCGACAATAAGTTCGATTTGGTATTGGTTTTTAAGGCTTGAATCAAAGCACCATAAAGTTTACGTGAACCATCAGAACCCTCTTTATAATCGCCTAAAATAAGCGATGTCCCTGCTCCCACTGCCGAACCAAGCCCTGCCGCGCCACCTGTTAAATAACCCGCTGCCAGCTTAGATAAACTCGTACCCACTTTATCAAAATTAATTAAACCCACACCACTACTTAAATCACCCATCGCCCATTGCACACCGAGCTGATCCGCATCATCTCCTTGTATTTCAATAATGGTCGCTTCAATCAACACTTGTTGACGGCGCACATCCAATTGTTGAATGGCAGCTTCTATTTCACGCATCAGCTGTGGTTCAGCTTTAACCACCAGCGCATTTTGAGCACCATCAGCAATAATGCTGACCCCATTGGCATTAAAGCTTGTCACACTATTTTGGTTATTATTATTTGAGTTACTGTTTAAATTAATCGATGGTGTCGAAACCCCACCACTACTATTTGAGCTTGTGCTGGAAGAATTATTGTTATTAAAATTATTACTGCTGCTTGAACTACTATTATTAGAAGAATTATTTGAACTTGAATTAACAGCCTGCCCTGTTACTAAGCCTTGTAAAATTTCAGACAGACTTTTTGCACTGG
This sequence comes from Acinetobacter sp. P8-3-8, assembly GCF_000214135.1. Classification (GTDB taxonomy): domain Bacteria; phylum Pseudomonadota; class Gammaproteobacteria; order Pseudomonadales; family Moraxellaceae; genus Acinetobacter. The sequence goes on along the minus strand of NZ_AFIE01000025.1, from coordinate 42,451 downwards.
CATACTTCAATTTAAAGACTTTCAAGCCACCCAAACGATCTGCCGACGGTACATCAAGCATTTCAATGATGTTACGCAATCGTTTACGTGTATTCGGATCACCCTTGATTAAGATACGGTTGGTTCGTGCATCTGCAACAATGCGTACACGTGAACCGACAAAATCTTTAGATGCACCTGTCGCACTCATAACTTCTAATTGTTTAATGATTTCTTCAGCCTGACTGCTTTGCAAACTGATCGCTTCAATATCATTTTGCCCCGTACCATCTAAATTACGGACGATCGTTTCAATCTGATAAATATTGCTTGCACGATCCGAAACAATCAGAGCATTGGTTCCTTGAATTGCAGCAATATGTGCAAATTGAGGCATCAAAGGACGTAACGCTGGAATAAGATCATTTGGATTGGTATTTTCCAACCAAATCACACGTGTTACGACTTGGTCACCACGTGCATTATTACGTGGGTCATAAGGCACACCCGAGTTTTTGACATTACTGTCTGGTACTAAACGAATGGTATTTCCAGAAGGTATCGCAACTACACCATTGACATTTAAAACACCCAAAAATAAGTCATAAACTTCATTTTTATTGAGTGGTTTATTTGAAATAACAGTCACATTGCCACGAACACGTGGGTCAACAGCAAAGTTTTTACCTGTAATATCGGCGACTTCATTAATAAAAGCAGTGAGATCGGCATCACGTAAATTAATTTTCCACGTTTGTGCATGCGCTGCCGTACTGATTGCAGCCATCATTGGTGCTGCAGCAACTAAAGCCCAAAGCGGTCGATTGTGATTCAAAAAAGCCATAACTTATTATCTATCCTAATTTTATTTGTAGTCCTAGCCACTTACAAACTTTGCTGAATGGTCATCACTTGATCACCACGCTTAATTTCAATTTTTACTTTTCCTTCACGCTTAGCTTGTTCTAACAGTTGAATGTCATTTTGTCCTTGACCAACTGACTGCCCATTGAGTGAAAGAATACGATCCCCAGATCTTAATCCTAATTTATTCCGAAGTGCTGCGGGGGTTTGATCTGTAACCTCATAGCCTTGACCGCTATTGGTATTCACCCCCATGTTCTTTAGATATTGTTCTCTGTTTTCATTCATTCGCTCTATTGCTTGACCCAACGCATTTTGATTTTGGTTCGCTGGCGGTGGCTGTTGTGCAGCTTGTTCTGAGTTAGTCGATGGCATACTTGTATTTTGCCCCGATGTATTATTCGGCAAAGGCTGATATAAATTATCTAAACCAGTAAAACGCAATTCTTTACTATTGCTTCCGTTCTGACTCAACACAATGTGATCCCAATATACCTCAGACACGGTATAACTAGTGCCTTCAATTGTATCTCCAACTTGGTAACGATCCGCTGTTTCTTTTACTTTAATCACAGCTGAAGAGAATCGCGCAGGATAACTCACCACCACACCTTGCAAAACCATTGCCACACTATCATCTGCCGATGAATTACTTCCAACTTCATTAAACAATGAAAAACTTGAAATATTCGGCACTTGAACTTGCTGTGAGCCCAAACTCACTTGCTCAGGTTGTATCACTTGAGGTGGTGCAACAATCCACCAAAAAATAGCAGCTAATTTCCAACACAGTGCCAAAATTAAGATAAATAATGCAATCGGTGCAATATGTTCAGTTTTCTTCCATGAAATATGTTCAAACTTGTCTTTTAAATTCATCATTAGAAACCACCTTGTAGCAGTGGTTGTCTTGAACTGATCACGTAGGTATCTAGCCCTGCTTTACCATTATATGAAGGTACATTCAGCAACATACGCTGTGTCAATTGCACATCAAGCATCAAGGTTTGATCTAGGCTAATATTCGCCATTTTTTGACTTCTTTGATCTTGAATATCAAAAATAAGTTTTCCTGCATCATTCTTCAATTGAGCATTGAGCGAAGGAATATTCATTTGGTCTTGGCGCTGACCAAAGGTATATCTTAACTCACCCCCACCCCATTGCAATTTACCATCCGCATCAGCAAACCCAGTATCTTTTCTAAAATTCATACTGATATCGGTCAATTGAATTGAATTTGACGGCCATTGCCAATTGGCAATATTTTTTAAAGTTTCAGGCGCGATCTGACCATTGATATTTTTAATAATAATTTTTTTCCCAACACCATATCCCACAATACCATTGAGCTGAGTTTGCCCAGTATGGATTTCAACATTGGCCCCTACACGCAATAAAATCAAATCCCACGGACGGGTGCGCCAAGCGACTGATCCACGTAAATTGCCTTTACGCCAATCTGCCTGACCTTGCCAAATATTCCCACTCACATTTTGTAGTACCTGATTATTTTTATAAAATTTAGAAATGATCCAAGTTGCAGGAACCTGCAAAAGTACAAAAAATAAAAATGCAATAACCCCTGTAATCCACCATGTCACCTGTTTAGATTTTTTATTCATCCAGCTTTACCATATTCATTTTTTCTTCCGTGCGAGATGATGCCCTCATTATCTATACATTATGCATAATTTTTTCACATCGCCAATTCACTCGTATAAAAAAACCAAGCAGTTTTGCTTGGTTCTCTTAGTTTAGAAGCATTGAATGACACTTAGATGAAGATTAGATCAAGAAATCTTCTAATTTTGCACCTTTTTCAATTTCTGCAACTAACCAACGTGGTTGTTTACCACGTCCAGTCCAAGTTTCAGAAGCATCTTTTTTATTACGATAACGTGGTTCAACCGCTTTACGCGTTGTCTTTTTACGTTTTTGAGCACCGTATTCAATAAACTGTTCTAAACTTAAACCTGCAGATTCTGCAATTTCAATAATTTTATTATAAGCATCTTCAACAGCTTGATCTTTTTTAGTTTCAATTAAAGCTTCCGCTTCAGCTGTTAACTTTCTTAACTCTTCAACCGATAGATTACTAATATCAGGCATTATTAACACTCCACTTAATTCCATTAATAATTATTTAAAATAATTTCCCAGCAATAATATTTTCATTCATTCAAATTAGCAATACATTTAAATAGAGATAAACCAGATTAAATACATAAAAAAACAAAAAGTAATCTAATGAAATATAGGTAATGGATGCCGAATTTTGAATGTACGTTAAATTATTTTCATTAAAACACAATTTAACGCACATTTAATGAATGAATATAGACTAAGCCTACATTAAATTATTTTCAACCGAACGTTCTAAATCAAAAATAGCTTGACGTAAGTGTTCAGGAATTGAAGTTTTCTTCATTTCTAATTTATCAACAAAAACAATAACTGCCTCACCATCAGCCACAACTGCCTGCTGTTGAGTGCTATATAAAATATAATGCATTCTTATTGCACTATTTCGAACTTCTTCAACTCGCGCACCAATATGCAACACATCTGGATAAAATACAGGTTTTAAGTATTTACATTGGCTAGATGCAACAACAGTAACTACATCTTGGTCAAATACATTTAAAAGATCAAAATATGCAATTCGGGCACTTTCTATATAACGATAATACATCACATTATTTACATGACCAAAAGCATCCATATCTCCCCATGCAACTTTCTGTTCATAAATAACGGGGAATTGTGCTAACTGACTCATACTACGCTCTCAGATTTTAAATTGAATATATTTGGTGTCTTTTTCAAGAATTAAATTTAATTGTTGAATTAATTCATCATTCCCATTTAATTTCGCTTTTATTCGGAGATAATTCATCAAAATATTATTCGGATATAATGATAAAAGTTGGCCTGCTTCATATTCTCTTTGCGTTGCAATATATATATGCCATTTCATAAAACTAAACATTGGAATATCGATATATTTATTTTCAAGCTTTAAAATCTGCTGTTCCAAATAAAGGTAATCTGGGTTTTGTCTTAATATTTGCTGTTGAAACCACAAATAAAACACATCTTCATCAAACCGTTCATCTAACAATTGAATTGCCAATTGTTGCTGTTGTTGTGATAGCTCAGGTAAGCGCGTGATGATTTTTAACCACAATACTTTATTTTCAAAAGGCATTTGCTCAAGCTGATCTTCTATTTCCAAAAATTTTTGCTGTAATAATTCAAGATCTTCAAAACTTGCTTGGTCATAACAACTGAGTAATTGCGTTAACCATTGTTGCTTAGTCGCTGTTTCAAGTTGGCCAAACTGTGTTGAATGCAAATATACCCATGGAAATACAACTGCAAACTGCCCCCATAATTTTTGCATACACAACTTATAACTTTCAGCCAATGGATTTAACCATGGTGATAAATCGTGTCCATTTAAAAATTCCAGATGGGTTAAGGCCTGTTGTGCATCTTGCTGAGCCAAATAAATTTCAATTCTTAAAATTTCTGCCAGTTCAAATGCAGACGGCGGGCTAGTTTCTAATAGTGCCAAAGCTTCTGAATAATGATTTTGTTTAAATAACAACCGTGCTTGAATAATTTGTTTTAACAATCCAGATTGATCAAAAATTTGCTGAATCACATCAGGTTGTTCTTCATCACCTTCAAGCAACCAAAGTACGCCCAGTTTTTCATAAGGATGCAAGTGGCTAAAACTCAGTACATGTTCTAGCTTTCTTTTCTCACGGGCTAAATAACGCTTAAACACCGTCCAAGTCAGTTGCATCAACAGGCTGATCAAAACACAAAGAAATACGACTGCCCATAAATTGCTTTGGATTTGAATATTATTCCATAACAGATAAACATATCCCGAACCTGCGGCATAACTCATCACACTTAAAATAGCGAAAACCACCAAACTGATAAGCGCATAAATTTGAAAGATATGTTTCATCGACCTACCCCAATACAGCCAAACTGCTCAGTTTTGGTACTGGTAGCATCGGTATTTGTTTAAGTTGAATCACTTGTTGTTTTAATTTTTGACTTGATTTATCTGGTAATTGATCCAGTTGTTGAATCGCTTGGTTTAACATGGATTGAAATTCTGAACTTTGCCCTTTACTAAGCAATTGTTGTGCAAGTAACAATCTAAACTGTGTTTCTTTCAAAATAAATTTTCGATTGACCAATTCTGGCGCATTATTTTCAACAACATCAATTTGCAACCATTTCTGCCAGAAATGTTCAGGTTGATTTTTCCCAGGACTCAGTTGATTATTTTTTAATTCAGTTACTAAATTTTGATCAATCTGCTTAATCATGACATCCAACTGAGCTTGCTGTCCATTTTTAGCAATCACAAATTGTTGAATACTTTGTATATCTTGGTTAATGGTTTGATGCAAACTTTGCTTAACTGTATCCGCCAATGTGTAATGATCTAAGGACTGATTCAGTTGGGTTAAATGCTCAAGTGCATAAATAAACTGTTGCTGTTGCAAAGCAAATTGTACCAATTCAAGCTGTTGCTTAATTACAACACTGGGACTAATCCCTTCTATATGTGCATCAACTGTTGTGGTTTTTTTCGATTCTTTTGAAGTTGGCTCATCTGTTTGTCTTTGTACTGCAACCAATTGATCATTCAAACTGGCATTTTTCTGTTCGCTTTTATGTAAAACCTGTTGAATATCATCAAGCTGTTGCGAAACATGATAGAAGTCATAACTCAGTTTAATGAGCCATCCTAAAGCGACGAACAATAAGAAATAAATAAACTTCTTCATAACTTCCTTTGCAACTGCAATATCATTTGTAGAATCGTATTCGGTTCTAAATCTAAAATCTTAGTGATATTAAAACACTTTTGATGATTATTCTTCTCATCCAGCAATAATTGATACAAACGCTCACCTAAAACCAAATAATGACAATCGTTGAGAACGTCTGGATGATCTTTGGTTAATGCAAGCCAATGTTTCCAACTGGCTTCACTACTAATGCAATTCCAATAGGGCTTTTCAGCTTGTGTAATATGAGGAAGCCATGCAGAGAATTTACTTAAAGTCGTTTGCGGACACTCACGCTCATATAATACGAAGTTTAAAACCTTTATATGACGCTCTGTGCATTGTTGCATCATAAATTGACGACCACCTTTCCCACGCCAAAATGCAATTTGAGTAATATCTTGCAATTGATTAAAAATGGGTAAACTCAACATGCCTTCTGATGTTTCCACTTCAGGTACATGGCTGGAAATCTGATATTCAGCTAATGCTTCAGCCGTTTTTTTACCTACAGCAATCCATTGAATATGCTTAATTTGTGAAGTTAAGATACCTGCTTGCTGCAAATATTGCATGCCAACTTGTACAGCGGTTGGGCTGACCACAACGATACATTGAGTATGTTGAAGCTGTGAATAGAGTTGTTTTAAGGATTGAGTCAAAGGTCGAGGCTTGAGCTCCAATAATGGTAGATCAAGCACTTCAAAGCCCGATTGGCTAAGGCATTGTGTTAATGCCTGAGCACGATCAATCGGACGTGTATTAATAAAAAGCATTTAGTCTTGATAAAGTGCTTTGAGTAATTCTCCAGCACCTTGTTGAAGTAGGTTTTGAGCAAGTTGCACACCTAATTGTTCAGCATCTTCAGGTACGCCTTGAACATTGCTCCGCAACAAAGTTTGACCATCTGCGCTACCAACACGGCCTTCTAGGGACAATGTTTGATTGTCCAAAGTGGCAAAACCCGCAATAGGAACCTGACAACCACCCTCCAAATACGCATTAAACGCACGTTCAGCGCGGACACATGCATTGGTTTCAGCATGCATAAGTGGCATGATCAAATCTAAAATTTCCTTATCGTTAGAACGACATTCTAGACCTAATGCACCTTGCCCTACCGCTGGTAGACTGATTTCAGCTGTTAAAGTATGGCGAATGCGCTCTAATAAACCTAAACGCTTCAATCCTGCACTCGCGAGAATAATCGCATCATACTGTCCAGCATCTAGCTTCGATAAGCGTGTCCCAACATTGCCACGTAAATCAATCACATCCAAATCTGGACGCTGTTTAAGAATCTGACTTTTACGGCGTAAACTCGAAGTTCCGAGTTTGGCACCTTGCGGCAAATCTTCAAATTTTTCATAGTGATTTGATACAAAAGCATCAAAAGGATCTTCACGCTCACAAATAACTGCCAGCTCTAAACCTTCAGGTAAATGCATAGGTACATCTTTCATTGAGTGAACGGCTAAATCTGCACGTCCATCCAACAATGCTGCTTCTAACTCTTTAACAAATAAGCCTTTACCACCAATTTTAGCCAGTGGGGTATCTAAAATTTTATCACCTTGAGTAACGAAAGTGACTAACTCAACATGTAGTTGAGGATGTAACTGTTCTAATCGATCACGAATATGTTCCGCCTGCCATAAAGCAAGAGGGCTCTGACGTGTAGCTATTTTCAAGGTTTTCTTCATTTCAGCTTTGCCAAACTTTAAACAATGTAAACTTACCCTGCTATGTCAAAAATGCAAGTAAATTATCAAAATGATTTAACTTTCCTATCCAACTATAAGTTTTGCATGCGCTCTCTAAGCAAAGGTAAATGACGACGACTGACTGCCAAGCGTTCTTCTAGCTCCCGACATCTCGCTTGATACTGCCCAGATGCGACCATTTCCAAACCATCCAAATAGTCTAAAGAAATTAAAGCATTACGGTGAATTCGAATAAAACGGTCTGCAAATTCAGTTTCTAAATCCTTCAAAGTTTCATCAATCAGCACACTACCGTTTTTATGGCGCACAGTGACATACTTCTGATCTGCTAGAAAATAGTAAATATTTTCAACAGGAATTAATTCTAAACCTCGATACGTTTTTGCAGCAATTTGCTGTCTTTGCACTTTTTCTTCCATGAGTTCTTTTTTTTCTAAATTAGTGAGTTGAGCTTGCGTCAGTTTGGTTACATTCCCCAAAACTGCTTCCAATTCATCCTTTGCTATTGGTTTTAACAAATATCCTTTTGCTTGAGATTGGATCGCTTGCAAAGCATGTTCATCATATGCTGTGCAAAATACAATTGCTGGCATTGGGTTAAAATGTGCTAAATGCTGCGCACAGGTCAGCCCATCCATTTCAGGCATTTGAATATCAAGCAGTACAACATCTGGCTCAAACTGTTGAACCATGTCCAAAGCTTGTCGCCCATGCTGTGCTGTTGCGATAACGTGATGTCCTAATTGAGACACTAATCGTGACAAACGTTCCACTGCCAATGGTTCATCATCACAAACCAGGATGTCCATTTTCCCTCCTTGCCCCGATACCTAATATTTATTTTAATCTTTATTCCAATCATCTCTTTTTATACTGATATTGAATTACTGTAGTAAATAATCCATTTCCCGCATAATTTCGAAAATAAACAGAATCGCCAAAATGTGCTTTCAAACGCTGTTTTACATTTTCTAAAGCAATTCCATGCCCTTCTCTAACTTTTATTCTATCTTGTAAAAATGGGTTGGTAATGACTATATTGACTTGATTTTCTAATATTTCAACCAATATGGCTATTTTAGCATTGGATATTTTCCTTTCTACGCCATGAAAAATACTATTTTCAATTAATGGTTGTAAGGTCAGCAAAGGGATTTGAATCCCGCCTAATAACAAGGGTTGCTGTATATTCCATTCGACATTTAGACGATCCCCTAATCGAATTTGTTCTATGGCAATATACTGTTTACACAATTCAATTTCTTCTTTTAAGCTCACCAATTTTAATTCTTGAAAGCTCGCTCTAAATAACTTGGATAAATCAATCAGCATTTGTTCTGCTTTATCGGGATCTATCGCAATCAAACTCACCACACTATTTAGGCTATTAAATAAAAAGTGGGGATGAATACGTGCTTGCATCGCTTGAATACGCGCATTAAGCTCACTATTTTGCTGTAAAACAGTCTGCTCTCGAATATACATATATCGCAGACAAAATGCGCCTAATAAAATGCCATAACTCAGATGTAAAACCAAATTATGCTGAATATCCTGAGCTGAAATATGTTGTAAAGAAAAATTTTGCCCCCAAAAATGCACAATGTTTAAAACTACTGTTGTACACAGCACAATTATTTGTAACAGTAAAAAACTAAATACAGTAGCGGATAAATAACTCAGTTGAGATATTTTCTTTTGGAATAAGTCCTGAAATGCAGCAAATGCCAGTAAAATCCAATTAATATAAAAAATATATTCTAAGACATGTCCAAAATTTAAATTTTCCCAACCTTTGGCTTCAGATAATGCCAATAGCAGCGCAAGTACATTACTGGCAATAAATAGCTCCCATAAATATCGCCGATGTCCCATTTTCCTAAAAAAATAGGACTGACGAAAATACTGATTGGATTTTATTGATGAATGATTGTGCTTTACTTCGGCAAGTGAGGCTGAATTTGTTATACTGTTGCGAGTTCTACTGCTTTTTTTCCTACTGAGCCGATATGACCACATCTTCTAATTCCTCTAATCCGTCACAAGCCCAAACTTCAGGCATGTGGGGCGGTCGTTTCTCCGAAGCTACTGATGCCTTTGTTGCTGAATTTACTGCATCTGTTCAATTTGACCAACGCTTTTATAAACAAGATATTGCAGGTTCTATTGCACATGCAACCATGTTAGCAAAAGTTGGTGTCTTAACAGAACAAGAACGTGACGACATTATCAATGGTTTAAATGCCATTAAAGCTGAAATTGAGGCGGGTAATTTCGAATGGCGCATCGATTTAGAAGATGTGCACATGAATATTGAATCACGTTTAACACAGCGTATCGGTATCACAGGTAAAAAACTTCATACGGGTCGTAGTCGTAATGACCAAGTCGCTACAGATATTCGTTTATATGTACGTGATGAAATTGATGCTATTTTACAATTACTTGAAAAATTACAAAAAGGTATTTTAGGTTTAGCTGCTAAAAATACCAATACCATCATGCCTGGTTTTACCCATTTACAAACTGCTCAGCCAGTGACTTTCGGTCATCACTTAATGGCTTGGTTTGAAATGCTGGTTCGTGACTCAGAGCGTTTAATTGACTGTCGTAAACGTGTCAATCGCCTACCTTTAGGTTCAGCCGCGCTTGCAGGTACAACTTATCCGATTGAACGTGAATACACTGCGGAGCTATTAGGTTTTGAAGCTGTGTGTGAAAACTCATTAGATGCAGTATCTGATCGTGATTTTGGTATTGAATTTAATGCTGCTGCTTCTCTGATCATGATGCATTTATCACGTATGTCAGAAGAACTGATTCTTTGGACTTCTGCACAGTTTAAATTTGTGAACATTCCTGACCGTTTCTGCACAGGTTCTTCAATCATGCCGCAGAAGAAAAACCCAGATGTTCCTGAACTCATTCGTGGTAAAACCGGTCGTGTATACGGTGACTTAATCAGCCTATTAACACTAATGAAAGGTCAACCGTTGGCATATAACAAAGACAATCAAGAAGATAAAGAACCATTATTTGATGCGATTGATACTGTTCGTGGCTCTTTAATGGCTTTTGCTGACATGATTCCAGCCTTGGTACCAAATATTGACATCATGCGTGAAGCAGCACTTCGTGGTTTCTCAACTGCGACTGATCTTGCTGATTACCTTGTTAAAAATGGCGTAGCATTCCGTGATGCACATGAAATTGTCGGTAAAGCTGTGGCTTTAGGTGTTCAAGAGTCTAAAGACTTATCAGAGCTAACACTTGAACAACTTCAGCAATTCTCAGATTTGATTCAAGCAGATGTATTTGAAAAAGCACTGACACTTGAAGCATCTGTGAATGCACGTAATCACATTGGTGGTACTGCGCCTGCTCAAGTTGCCGCCGCAATTGAACGTGCTTATACCCGTTTAGAAAAACTTTATGCATAAGGAGTTTTGATATGACTCGACAAGTCTTTTGCCGTAAATATCAAAAAGAGTTAGAAGCTTTAGATTTTGCACCATTTCCTGGTGCAAAAGGTCAAGAACTCTTTGACACAGTGTCAAAACAAGCTTGGCAGGAATGGTTAAAACATCAAACAACATTGATCAATGAAAAGCGATTGAATGTATTTGAAGCTGATGCGAAAAAGTTTTTGGAAGAGCAACGTGAGAAGTTCTTTAATAATGACGAATCATTAGAAAAAGCTGAAGGCCTAAAGCCTGAGTAACTTTTAGAGCACTGCTCTAAAAGTTACGCAAGACAAACGCTGAAAGCGTGCGTAGGCTTTCATTTAAAAGAATCTCCTCTTAGTTAGCTTAGAGGGGATTTTTTATGTGTTAGTTTTTATGTCTAGTTTTTTATTACTGAGAATAACCACAACATTTTTCTAGCCATAAAAAAAGGAGTCTTGGAGACTCCTATAAACTTCAGAAACTACAGCGTATGCATTCTGAATAAGCACAAAAGTACTTATAACGCTAAGTTTACTTGAATCACATACGCAAATATTGACAATATACGCACATTTTTTTGACAATTTGCGACTTATCTAAATTACAAAATAAACTTAAAATTGACATACAAATATGATTTTAGTGTTTAACACCAAACCATATTTCTATAAAAATAAAATACATAGTATCAATTTAAGCAACAGACTCTATGCTTTCTTCAGCTTCTTTCTGAACCAATTTAGGTGTCTTTTCTACCCACTTTGCAGGGAAGTATTTCTCTACAGCAGATGACAGCCATTGAGCGACAGGTTCAGGTAATTTCACACCCAACGGATTTTGTTCTTTTAAATCCGCAGAAGAAACCACACGTGTACCCATTAAATAATCAAACCAAGGTTTGGTTACACACCAGTTGGCATCTTGGTTTGAATTCATATGATGGTCATAGTGCCAAGGAATTTTTTTCATTGCCCAGTCTGGCTCAAGATGTGCACGGCGATGAATATAATAATAATTACAAGCACTATATAAAGATGCCGCAACCATGCCTTTTGAGATCGGATAGAAAATCAAACTTGCAGCTCCAGCAACCACAGCCAATGAAACAATTTCATTTTTAGTTCGCCAGTTTGAAATTCCTTCTACATAGCCATCATCATTGAAATCTTGTTTGCGCACTTCACGATGATGTTCCCAGTGTGATTTCATACTTCTTGGAACAGGGCTATAACGTGGCTGACCTGAACGATGTGTACCATGCAAAATAAATTTATGTGCCATCCACTCAAAACCATTTGCAAAGACTAAACCAACAACAAAACCTTTTAACATGGGGTATCTCCTTTCACATATATTTAATATAAAAGAGTGACAATAAAAGATATTGACATGAAAAAACTTTTCCATTGACAAATTACGACATTGATTTACTATCCTTAATTGAGATAAACATGTCCTGAAATGCGCTTGTTTGCTAATAACAAACTTGATTAGAATATTTTCGGAAAATAGATTTCTTTTATCAACGATCAACAATAAAAAGATTATAGAGATGCAACAATTTAAGGATTACGCTGGCTCCGTCTATGGAGGACTTGGACAATTACTCTTTGCTTTTAGTGAAGCAAATGGATTGAAAATTTCACCTAAATTACAACAAGTTCAAAACTTAGAACGCTTTGATTTTAATATATGGCGTGAGCTTTTAGATGACATTCAAGCACAAACCCAAAGTCCTGCGTTAGGACTCGAAATCGCAGCCCATGTACAGCCTAAACATCTTGGAATCATCGCTTATATTGCACAATCTTGCGATACCATGGGAGAAGCTCTCTCTCGTTATTTTGACTATCACCGTTTAATTTTTGATGGAAGTCCATTAAAAATAGAATCTTTTCATGATGGTTATTTAGGTATTCATTGGACAACGTTACCTTCTCATCTCACAACACAAATCACCGATGAAATTGCCATTGCGCTCATGGTGCAATTTCTCAGGCATTTTTTATCAACCAAAGATATTCAACTACACCAAATTAATTTTACTCATGTAAAACCATCAAATTTAAAAATTTATGAAAAATTCTTTGATTGCCCTGTCAGATTTAATCAGCCCCTAGCAGAATTAATTTTCCCATTGCACGTCATGACCGTTCCACTCAGTCATGGTGATCAAACTTTACAAAAATTATTAATGCAACAAGCTCAAGCTTTACTGAATGACCTCCCCAATTCCAGCCAAATCGATGAGCGTTTACAGCAAATTATTCTATTGGGATTACAAAAGAACTTGTATCAAATTGGCGAGATTGCAAAGCAACTGAATATCTCTATTCGACAACTACAACGCCACTTACAAAATCAAGGTACGACCTATCAACAACGGGTGCAAGAAGTCCGAAAATTACTGGCTGTTCAATACCTACAAGACCCTTATTTAGGGCTACATGAGATTGCATTATTGCTTAGTTATTCTGAACAAAGTGCCTTCCAACGTGCATTTAAACAATGGACAGGTATTACGCCACAGCAATGGAGAATTCGAAATAGATCATCTAAATAGACGCTTAAATCCTGCTTAAAAATAAAATAGTTAACGTTTTTCTATGCTTTTTTAAGATAAATGTATTCATTTATTTTGAATCAAATCATTGTTAAATATATTTATTAAAAATTCTACACGAACTTTTTCAAAAAAAATTACGTTAAAAATGCAGATTTGTGATTTTATTTTCATATTTTTAGATTATTATTCACTCAGCAAAATAAAGTTTTACATAATCAACTGGCTATCCTTCACTGATTACAACATTGGATAACCAACCCTTTCCATAAAAAGAAATAGGAATAAACATGCAAAAATATCTCGCAGAATTTCTCGGAACCTTTTGGCTCGTTTTTGGCGGCTGTGGTAGTGCGGTACTGGCTGCGGCTTTCCCTGAACTCGGTATTGGTTTTATGGGCGTTGCTCTAGCCTTTGGTTTAACCGTATTAACAGGTGCTTTCGCATTTGGACATATTTCAGGTGGTCATTTCAATCCAGCAGTCAGCGTAGGCTTGTGGGTTGGTGGCCGTTTTGATGTTAAAGATCTCGCACCCTACATTATCGCTCAAGTGATTGGTGGTACTTTTGCGGCATTCATTCTCTATTTAATTGCACAAGGTCAAGCTGGATTTACAGGTGTTGGTGCTTTCGCAACCAATGGCTTTGGTGACTTATCACCAGGCAAATACTCAATGGTTTCTGCTTTACTGATCGAAATTGTGCTCACAGCAGTATTCTTAATTATAATCATGGGTGCAACGGATAAACGTGCACCAGCTGGTTTTGCACCAATTGCGATTGGTTTGACATTAACCGTCATCCATTTGGTCAGTATTCCTGTGACCAATACGTCCGTAAACCCTGCACGTAGTACCGCAGTGGCATTGTTTGCAGAAACTGCTGCATTAAGCCAATTGTGGTTATTCTGGGTTGCACCAATTGTAGGTGCCATCATCGGTGCAACGATTTATAAAATTGTGGGAAGTGAACCTAAAAACTAATTCATCGTGACAATAAAACAACCTGCTTCGGCAGGTTTCTTATTGTCAAAATAAAAGCTTTTACTGATCAAAATTACAGAAATGGATTTTCAATTTCACCTTCAGTTTGACGTGCAATTTGCTCTGGTAGATCAGCTTGTTTCTCTAAATCCGCAACAATTTGATTTAAATAGCTTTGCAATACTTGCGCTGCTTGTAAACCTGCTTTGTCTTTGGTGATCTGCAAATTCCCATAAATACTCACACAATCCACTTGATTTTCTAAAGTTAAATCATGAATTGAATGCGATTCCGTTCCATTTTCAAAGGGTTTAAACATTGAGTATTCTCGTTTTTTTCGGTATTGATGCAGTATAAAGTGGTTTTACAACCTGACCAGAATATAAGCATCAAATTACTTTAAAATTTGTAATATATATTGCAATAAAGCCTCTACCAATTGCTTAACCAACGCGTCTTTAGTTTCTTCATCTACTTTAGGTAATTCAATATTTGAGGCACTTGTTGTGCCTTTCGGTTGAAACTGTTTTTGCAAAGCTTGTATTTGATCTTTTGAAATATCTTCCGCACATTGGCTTTCTGCATCCCAATGAGAATATTCAATTTCTTTATTGGCTTTCACCTGATTTGCAGTCAAAGGCAGCTTATAAGTATTTCGTTTTTGTTCTTCCGTCAATTGTGGAAATAAATTCATCCCCAATTGTTCTTCTAAATAGCAAACACTCACTATTTTAACCTGTTGTGAATCATTATTTGGAGAATAGTACGCTCCAATAATGCCATGTTTGGGAATATAAATGGCTTTAAACACTGCTGTCGGAACAATTACACCACTGCCAATGGTTTTAAGTCTTTTTCCTGAAAAAATAGGGCCTGTCACCACATAAATATCTTTCTTCTGCTTGGTGACCATTGCACGTGTTGCTTCTTCAAGCTCACGCCATACTTGCTGATTATTTTTTGGCGCTTGCGGTACGATATTGGCCAATGAAAAGCTGTCAAATTGTGAAACTTTATCAGACATATCACCATTGGGAGACATATGCCCACGATCATAACCAGAGCCACGATAGTCCGATAATAATGCACGATGTGCAGAACTCAATCGTTGCTCTTCATGGAAATTATCTTCACGTTTAATTTTCTGGCTTAAACGCTGTGGTGATAAGTGTTCAGCTGTCCATAAAGGTGTTTTCGACACCCCAGAATACATAACATTAAAACCGTTAAAACATAGAGGATAACTATTCTTCTTTAAACTTTCTTTGGCTAAAACTGGCGGTTCATCTCGATAGAATTGCGCCAAACAATCCGAACTTAAACGATTGGTTTGTGTAAAAGGAATAAACTGAGCAATTTTTTCTTGTCCAAAAGCAATGGCAACACTTCCAGTAGCAACTACACCTAACATCATTTTCACAACTGAATTTTTCAACCAAAATTTTCCCAAATAATCCAAACCAATTTATAAATTTGCACATAAATCCAAAAATGAATTTTGAATATCAATAACCTAGCAAGCTGATACCAACAAAGATATTATGTGAATATTCAAACGAATAAAGCTTCCACATATTCCGTACAGCAAAGCATCATTGCTGGTAACAATTCATTGCTTTCCCTATAAATTTTCCTTGAAAGCCTTGCAACGCCTTATCTTCCATGCAATTTACCTGATTGAGTATGCCACTTTAAAAGCAGATCAGCGAGATAGTGGCGACACTGCTTGACGCTTTACTAAGCTTTAATGCTATTAAAATGACTGATACAGATAAATAAAAACCAACTGAATGAATATGTATTGAAATTACAAATGCAACATGCCCGTTCACCCATCAAAAGATACATTTTAAAATCAATAAAAAAGCCAAGAATAATCTTGGCTTTGGAGAACAAAACACGCTGTACGTACTGTATAAGAAATCAAATTTCGATCTGACTTCCCATTTCAACGACACGGTTCGGTGGGATTTGATAGAAATCACTCACAGGACTGGTATTTCGTTGCATTGAAATAAATAGCTTTTCACGCCACGGCGCCATCCCTTCACCCACTGTATGAATGAGGCGGTCACGCGAGATGAAGAAACTGATATGCATCATGTCAAAATCAATCTCAAGCTGAGCATACGCAAGCGCTAATGCATTTGGAATATCAGGCTGATCTTTAAATCCATAATATACAAATACACGCTGGAACTTATCGTCTAATACCTCTACGCGAATTCTCTCTTGATCTGGAACAAAAGGCACATCACGAGTAATCACCGTCACAAGAATATTACGCTCATGTAAAACCTTGTTGTGCTTAATATTATGCAACATGGCATGTGGCACAATATTTGGATTCCCCGTTAAAAATACTGCTTGCCCTGGAACACACATTGCTCCGTCATTCAAGCTAACACTTTTAATAAATAAATCTAAAGGCAAAGCATCTTTTTCTAAACGATTAAAGACAATTTCTCGTCCTGTTTTCCACGTCATGAGAATAGTAAATACCATTGCACCAATCAGAATTGGAACCCAACCACCAGAAATAATTTTGAGTGAGGTTGACCCAATAAAAGCAATATCGATGATTAAGAATGGAATGGCAAATAAAGCCACTTTCCATTTCGGCCAACGCCAAAAACCATAAGCCAAAATAGAAATTAAAATAGTGTCACAGAACATGGTCATGGTTACGGCAACACCATAAGCATTGGCTAAATTCGCACTATTCTGAAAAATGACAATAAGTAAAACGATTGATACAAATAGTACCCAATTAATAAAGGGTAAATAAATCTGTCCTTGTTCAACATCGGACGTATGATGAACAGTTAACCGTGGTAAATAACGCAATTGTATCGCTTGATTTGCCATCGAAAATACACCTGTAATTACTGCTTGCGAAGCAATCACAGCTGCGGCGGTGGCTAAAGCAATCATCGGATACAAGCCCCATTCTGGAACAAGTAAATAGAATGGGTTTTCAATTGCATTTGGATCACGCAACAATAAGGCGCCCTGTCCTGCATAGTTCAAAACCAAACATGGCAGAACAATGATAAACCACCCTAAACGGATCGGAAGGCGTCCAAAATGCCCCATATCGGCATAAAGCGCCTCACCGCCTGTGACCGTAAGAATCACAGCACCCATTGTCAAAAAAGCAACATAAGGTTGATGGAAAATAAAGTTAAGTGCCCAATGAGGACTCAACATACTCAGCACATAGGGTGTTTGGCTAATACTGTAAATTCCGACAAGACCAATCGACACAAACCATGTCAATGTAATTGGACCAAAGAATTTGCCCATAGTTCCCGTACCATGTCGCTGTACAAGAAACAGTGCTGTAAGAATTCCTATTGCTAAAGGCATCAACCATTTATTAAACATAGGCGTCGCGACGCTTAAACCTTCAATCGCAGATAGAACTGAAATTGCAGGGGTAATGATGCCATCACCAAAGAATAATGATGCACCAATAAAACCTAGTGCAATCAGATAGATTTTTCGATTATCTGCAATTCGGTTAGATCTCAAGTTCAGTGCCAGCAAAGACATGATACCGCCTTCACCGTTGTTATCAGCACGCATAATGATGGTGACATATTTGAAACTAATGGTCAGCATCATGCACCAGAAAATCAACGAGAGTATTCCAAGCACAGTTGCTTCAGTAATTGCAACATGAGCTGTAAGGAAACATTGACGTAGTGCGTATAGAGGACTGGTTCCAATGTCACCAAATACCACCCCTAATGCTGCTAGCGTAATTGCAGGCAACGCTGCCTTTTTTGCAGTACTTTGCATAAAACGTCTTCTAAAAGTCGACACTATTTTTCCATAATAATATCACTGCATAAAAACTTTTGCCTTAAATCAATTGTTTCAGCTTGGCAGATTTCATTTTTTTGGTTATTATCGCTCGCCTTGGTGAGGTGTCCGAGTGGCTTAAGGAGCACGCCTGGAAAGTGTGTATACGTTTGCGCGTATCGAGGGTTCGAATCCCTCTCTCGCCATTTTCAATTCTTACAATATCTCATGATGTACTCAAAAGCCTAAATCTAAAGGATTTAGGCTTTTTTTATGTCTGATACGATCTACTTTATCTGTTGCAATCTCGATATAATTTTCGAATTATTCATCAACTTTCCGCATTCGTTCCACAATAATATATTCATTTGGAATGACGATCTGTTTTTCAATATTTTTAACTTTGTAGGAAATTAAAGTATTTTTTCCAATTCCTTGAAATAACACTTTTACATCCTTAAAAATAAAAGTTTGATACTGGCTGAGTTCATTCGTTGTCGTTTTTGGTAAATCAATTAAATTGGCATAAGGTGATTTAACATACAACGTTGCTTTTTCTATTTTTACACCTGTTTTTTGCATCGTAAAATCTAAAAATACTTTCCCAATATCGTCAATAAAATACATGGGAACAAGTGGAGTCAAAATAAGAAAAAGTGCAATTTGTATGCTGTCTTTAATATGAGTTTCTAATCGCTTTAATTTGACCCTTGCAAATGTTTTGATATTTTCACTTGCATCAGGGTCATCAATGATATCTTTTAAGTTATCAAACTTATTATTGAATTCTTTGATCTTCTGACGATTGATATAAAAGGCATAATAAAACAAGGAAATAAAACTTGCTGTAACAACAACATAAAGGCTAATTTTCCAATCTAATAATAACAAGCCTCGAATAGTATATAAAAGATATAGGGATGCAACTAATGTAAGAATGCTGATCTTTGGAAATGGAAGCTTTTTCCCAATTCGTACATGAGGTGGTAAATATTTATCAACCGTACTAAAAATCATATAGACCACAGGTGTTAAGGAAATACCAAAGAAAAATAACACCATGCTTAAGCCGGCATAGACTATAGAACAAGCAATAAAAATCAGTAAAAAAATGAGTGTATCACCAAAACTAATTTCTGAAGGGATATATCCAATTGTTAAAAGGTATGCCACCAAGCACAATATCCCTATTGCAATAATGGCTTTTATGAGGGTCAGAGCTACATCATGCCACTGACTAAAATTATTTAAAAATCTTGTTGTTAAGTCATTCATTGTCTAGCCAAGTTTTTATAATGTGGTTTAAAAGTAACGTATTCTTAATACATGTGTAAACGGCTACTAGCAACATCTTAAAAGTTGTTTTGCTGTTCTCGTGTCATGTTAAAAACTATTGTTCTCGTCCCTTTCTCTATCTAACCACTCTTTTACGTTTTGAAGTAAATAGATACATAACACTCCACATAAAAATGCAAGTTACTCTTTCAATTATCATTTCCTTGAATTAGTATCAAAACATAAAACTTCTAGCATATCTTCGGGAGGTCATAACAAATTAAAAATAAAGATCATATACATATAGATGCAATATTCCTTAAAGATAATCAAAGTGCCTAACTCAACCCAGTAGCGATTCAAGCAAGTGAATAACATAAAACTGATATTCGGGAGTGATGATGAATACCAGCACTAATTATGTAAGACAAGTTAAAAATGCTAAACGTGGTGGATATACCCCAACGATTGCCAAAGATGTAAATAAACATAAAATTCAAAAAGCAATTCGATTGATCGAAGAATGGAGAAAGCTCGCAAACGAATTAAAACCCCAAATGCAAATTGATATGGCAATCACCCTCGAAGAATGTGCACAAGATTTAGATCATATTTTAAAGAGTAAATAAGTCTATATTATTATTTTATATAAGATTTATTCATTCACTCTACTAAAAATCACATAAGGCTTACCTGATGTAAGCCTTATTCACTGCAATTACTTTCTTTGTTTTTCCACCGAAGAAAATTGCTCAATACTGTGATCTTGTTTAAACATTTATGCTGTATCAAACTGTATTTTCTCGCTATTTTATAAATAATTATTTCCAGTAAAAACCTATTTGAAGGAATATTTTTCAACTAAATCAATATCAACATATTTACAAATAAAATCAACTTTGATAAAAATAATGCACACCAGTTCATATTAAGAAAAATTATTATGAAAGAACTACAACTGATCGTCTGTGCTGTCTTACTCATTGCCAATGCTATCGTATTTTCAACGTCGAGCTTTGCAAAAACTTCAACAACCCACTCCATCAAACAAGCTGTGATTCACTTGCTTGGCATTAAAGCGTAATTTATTAAACGACTTACAATGCTGTTTATTCATCAAAATTTCTACAATTGTTCGTTTAAACATTAAAATTTGACCAAGTTAATTTCTCTCAAACCATCATCAACGATAAAGATCATTCAAGTGTTTATTTTTTGGCTTGCAATCTTGTAAATATTCTGTAAAATTCTCGCCAAGTCGCCGGCATAGCTCAGTTGGTAGAGCAACTGACTTGTAATCAGTAGGTCCACAGTTCGAATCCGTGTGCCGGCACCATTTTATCTCTTCCTCATCATTTCCTCAAAATGCACAATATTTGGATTTAATATATCCCATTCATTTGCATGACTAACAAAACATTCTGCTTGCGGTTGATACAAATTCGGTTGATCTAACGTCCCTGCGCGTATTGAAATCATTTCTGGTGCTAATTCTGGCAATCCAAACATCTGTGACCCACATGTCACGCAAAATGCTCGACGTATTGGCTTTCCGGATAATCCTAAAGATTCAAAATATTTCAATTCACCTTGAATTTTAAGTTCTGATTGATGAAAAAATGCAATCGGTGCATAAGCACTCCCTGTTATTTTTTGACAATCCCGACAATGACAATTAAAACGATATCGAGGAGCAACATCGGCCTGATAAGTCACGGCTCCACACAAGCATGAACCTTTATATTCTGTTGGCATTTTCTTTTCACTTTTTAGTTGCACTGACTTGAATATAACGCACTAAACCATCTTGATAAAATTTTCGGCACAACTTGGCAGTCATCTCTATTTTTAACTGCTCCAGATCAAAGCTCTTTTTTTTCATTTTTTGTATTTCTATATATTCAGCAAAACCATTCAAAACCGATGCGGAAAAATCCTGAATAACAATATTACTCCAACCATGCTGTGTTAATGTCTGCAAAAGCTGTTGTTCATTTTTTAAATGTTCCCAAGTCACATCTGCCGCTTTTAAAAGCCAAGCATATTTTATTTTCTGTTTAGCACTAAGCGATTGATCAGAAAACATTAAATAATGAAATCCCAAACGACCATTTGACTTCAAAACTGAATGTGCCGCATTTAAAAATACATTTAAATCACTGTGATAAGCTGCATCAATGCACATCACCACATCAAACTGATTTGGAAAAGGAATCTGTTTTAAGTTTAAAAAAGATTGGCAATGAATAGCTTTTAATTGAATGTGTTTATTGATTTTATCGACACAGTCTTGCTGCAGCTCTACCGCTTCTAAGTCTTGAATTTGATAATGTTCTCGCCAATATTTTAGACTCGCACCTTGTCCACAACCCAAGTCCAATACACGATCTTGTGGTTGTAGCTGAACAGCTTGTGCAAGATGTTCAGCCAATTGCTCGCAAGCCATTGGATAGGATGATGTTGCATCATTCCAATAGCCTAAATTGGTCCAAGCACATTCACGATCATCTCCCAGTAATTTTGCATTGATTGCATATTTATGCTGAGGAAGTTTATTTTGAATTGCTTGTAACCATTTCAAATGATTAACCCTTTTAAGTTTAATAGCCGAGCTGCGGTGCGACCTCTACTTTAGGTTTTAATCCTACAAATGGCAATGGTGCGCCAAAAATCTCAGCAATGTGCATAGCAGACGTCACCGCTGATTCTAAAATAGGTAAACCATCACATGACCATGATCCACAATAAAATACTTTACGATCAGGTGATTTGTGTCGTTGTTGCAATTCGTTATTCAATGCTACGGTTTCAGTATTCACTACAGCACGTGTAAGCGTCACTGTTGAAATGATTTTTTTCGGGTCAATATCCGTGACTGGTCGCCATGTTTGAAATACGGGTGATTTTCCAACTAAACTTGGTTCAATCGAATTGAGCCAAACCGTAAACTGTTGTTTGGTAAATTGACGATCCATCATATAGCTGAGCACGCTCCAATCTTTACGATTAGGTGGCATGACGGTTGGATCTGTATGCATCACCAATTCGCCCTGCTCAAACTTAAATTTTTTCAACAATGCAATATCATCTGCAAATTGTTCAGGATTTAAAAATTCTTCTAGTTTATTGGTTGGCGTTGCGACAACAACACGGTCAAATTGAAATTGCTCACCTTTTACATTTTCGACAAGAACATGATCGTCCTGCTCTTCAACCTTAGTAATTTCAGAGCCACTACGGATATCAATACCTTCAACCAATTTATCTACGAAGGCTGGCGTTCCACCATGTAGACGTAATAGAGCATCACCATCCGTCAATTGTTTGAGGAAAATCAGTAAAGGTTTTGCTGGCCATTCGCCAATTGTTTTTGGATCACACGTACAAATCGTATACAGCACTGGCATGACAGCACCATGCCAAAATACTTCTTCTATTTCATTATGATTAATAAAATCTGCAAGGGTAATATCTTGATTTTTAGATTTAAAAAATTGGTGAATTGCTGTTTTAAGTTGCAACATGCCTTTCACTAAACGCCAACCGTACTGCTTAATCCCTTTGCGATTATTAATAATTGGAAAGTTACCAATACGTGTACGTGAGGTTGTTAGCCACGTTTCAGTTTTATCTTCAAATAACCAACTACATGCCATAAAGGTACGTACAGGAAAAGTTTTAATACCGAGATGTGTTGCTAGGCTTAACGTGTTTTTCCACAAATGCTGATTCATCACACGTAAAGGCGCATCAATCAAACCACCTTCAAACTCAATACTATGACTATCCATACCACGACCAGGTAAAGCTTCAAAGATCGTAATATTATGACCTGCATCTTTAAGAATTCTTGCGGTAGCGAGCCCAGCCATGCCGCTTCCAATGACTGCAATATTCAAAGTTATTATCCGTGAGTTTCCATTTTTTTTATTATGAGCCATGCATTCTAAAATGCAGCTATTAAAAAGTTCCAGTTTTCCACTTTTTTACAAGATCAAAACAAAGCGCTATTCCACATTTTTACAAAAATTTATTCGAAAATACTCATTTTTTTAGCAAATAAGGTGAATATTCATCTTAATAATTTTATATTTTTCATATATTTATAAAAAATTTATTAAAAACAAACAGATAATTTAACTATTTTTTAAAATTTTATTTACAAGTTCTTTATTTTTCTTTATCATAGCACTCATAAAATGAAAACTAAGTCACAATTATAATAAACATAAGTACTTACTACAGTAAAAATCAATAAGAGAAAATACAGCGCAAAAAGGGTCTCTACTGTGTGGGTAGAGACCCTCTTTTTTATCTGAATATTCATATTTAAAGCAAAAAAAATCGGGTCTTTCGACCCGATTTCTTGTTTAGGCTTCTACAGCAATTTCACCAAATTTACCTTGATTGAAATCATTAAATGCTTGAACAATTTCATCTTTGGTATTCATCACAAATGGACCATAACCTTGGATCGGTTCATTTAATGGTTTACCTGTTAACACAAGGAATTTAGCATCTTGAGTAGCTGCAACTTGAATATGTGCCTCACCATCATTGCCAAAAATAACAATTGAGTTATCTTGCACAGATTGCGTTCCGTTAATCAGCAACTCACCCTCCAAAACAGCCACTAAGGTATTGTGATCCACAGGAACATGAAAATGCGTTTCATGACCTGCTTTTAATACACCATCCCATACATTGACTGGACTAAAGGTCGACGCTGGCCCTGCTTGTTCAGCAAAGTTTCCTGCAATCACACGTAAATGACCTGCGTCATTTTCAAACTGAATCACTGGAATATCAGCCGCATCAATCGCTTGATATTTAGGTGTGGTCATTTTGTCAGATGAAGGCAAATTCACCCAAAGTTGTACCATTTCAAATAGACCACCTTTCTCAGCAAATTCATGTGAATGAAATTCTTCATGAACTAAGCCTGAACCTGCAGTCATCCATTGCACATCACCTGTTTTGATTGTTCCACCACCACCATGAGAGTCTTTGTGAGTCACTTCACCATGATAAGCAATGGTCACTGTTTCAAAACCACGATGTGGATGTGAACCGACACCATGTTGTGCTTTTGTCGAATCAAAATGATAGGGTGCAGCATAGTCCAATAGTAGGAATGGACTAATGGCTTGACCTAAACGATCATAAGAAAATAAATTTTTTACAGGGAATCCATCGCCAACCCAATGCATATTTTGATTACGGTAAACGCCGATAATTTTTTTCATCTCAAAGCTCCTATCTCTAGGGAGTAATATGAGTGCAAGATAATATTTTTAAAGGATAAGATCAGCACTGAAATTGATATTCAGTTTCCTATTTTTGAGATGATTATGATTTTACAAGCTATTTAAAATATCAAAAATAGTAACGAAGATTAAATTAAAGACGATATTTTTATTAATTATCTCATTTTTAAGACAATTAATCCTATTTTCTGGACTTAACAGCCTCACAGAATATTCCTATGATTGGTCGTATTCAGTAAATACTTCAACAGATTGACTTAAATGATTTGCTTGAATGATTGACATGAAACTTTTGATTTCAAATCACTTTCTGAGGATAGAAAAATGGGAAAAAAATACGTTCGTTTAGATAAAGACAATGCTGCTGTTTTACTGGTTGACCACCAAACTGGATTACTTTCACTTGTCCGTGATATTGATCCTGATAAATTTAAAAATAACGTACTCGCTGTTGCAGCTGCTGCAAAGTATTTTAATTTACCAACGATTTTAACCACTAGTTTTGAAAATGGCCCAAATGGTCCTTTAGCGCCTGAACTAAAAGAAATGTTTCCTGATGCACCCTTTATTCCACGTCCTGGTCAAATCAATGCATGGGACAATGAAGACTTTGTCAAAGCAGTAAAAGCAACAGGCAAAAAACAATTGATTATTGCTGGTGTAGTCACTGAAGTTTGTGTTGCTTTCCCTGCACTTTCAGCACTCGAAGAGGATTTTGAAGTCTTTGTGATTACAGATGCTTCGGGTACTTTTAATGCTTTAACCCGTGATTCAGCTTTGGATCGTGTTTCAAGCGCAGGTGCTCAATTGATGACATGGTTCGGTATGGCTTGTGAATTACATCGTGATTGGCGTAATGATATTGAAGGTCTAGGTGCACTATTTTCAAACCATATTCCAGACTATCGCAATCTTATCACGAGTTTTAATGCGAATACTTCACAAAAGTAAGTGATTCAATTAGATAAATAATATGCAGATCAGTCAATCAAATCATTGTATTGGCTGATCTTTGCTTTTGCACTATTTCTATTGAATCAATACTGTGCTTTTTCAGTTATGCTATTTTGTAGTGATCTAAATTTAGGATAATGTATGCATTCATTTGACGATTATTATTACTTTTATCTGGTGGTCAAACACGGCGGATTTAGTGCTGCAAGTGAAACCAGTAATATTACAAAATCCAAGCTGAGCCGACGTATTTTAGACTTGGAAAGTAAATTTAATATTCGTCTCATCGAACGATCTACACGTCATTTTAAAGTCACTTCACTCGGACAAGAATTCTATGAAGCCTGTTGTAAGGTGATTGCCGAAGTTGAATGCGCCGAAAATGTATTATTACGTCAAAAAAGTGAACCTCAAGGCTTAATCAAAATCAGTTGCCCGTCGGTGATGATGCATTTCCAAATTCGTAGTTTACTCAATCAATTTTTAAAAACTTATCCTAAAGTTGAGATTGAATTGGAGCTGACCAGCCGTCGTGTTGACCTTATCCATGATGATGTAGATCTTGCTATACGCACCAATTTTCAAGCCAATGAAGATTCTAATTTAATTGTCCGTGATGTAATTAAAACAACGCATTGTTTGGTCGCAAGCCCTACATTATTAAAAAATAAAACTATTGAATATTTCCCAGAATTACATGAATTTCCAAGTATCGTACTGGGTACGCAAAAGCAGCAGTATGCTTGGCATTTGCATCATCTTGGACATAATGAAGAAGTAAATATTCCACTGACACCACGTATTAAAAGTAACGATTTAGCAGGTGTTTATTATGCGGTTAAAGATGGTTTAGGCATTGCCGATTTGCCTTATTTGGCAGTTGAAGAAGATATTAAAAAAGGCGATTTAATCCATATTCTACCCGAATGGTGTTCAAATATGGGGACCGTGCAATTGGTTTATGCCTCTCGTAAAGGGCAACGCTTAGCGATGGAAAAGCTGATTGATACACTTGTAGACGGATTAAGAAACTTAGCCAATCATGGTTCAGGTTATGTCATATAAAATTCAATAGAAATAAAAACCATAAAAAAATCCAGAAGTTAATTCTGGATCTTTTAATAGAATGTTGATGAATTTTAATTAGGAATTAAATTTTCCCAATCAAATCAATAGATGGCGCCAATGTTGCATCACCCTCTTTCCATTTTGCAGGGCAAACTTCACCTGGATGTGCATGTACATATTGTGCAGCTTTTACTTTACGTAGCAGTTCTTGCGCATCACGACCAATACCACCTGCGTTGATTTCAATAATTTGAATTTTCCCTTCAGGGTCAATCACAAAAGTACCTCGATCTGCCAAGCCTTCCGCTTCAATGAGAACGTCAAAATTTTTGGCTAATGTCCACGTTGGGTCACCAATCATTGGATATTGGATTTTTTTGATCTCATCAGAATTGTCATGCCAAGCTTTATGGGTAAAGTGTGTATCGGTAGATACTGAGTAAATTTCGACACCCATTTTTTGAAATTCAGCATAATTGTCTGCAAGATCACCTAACTCTGTTGGGCAAACAAAAGTAAAATCAGCAGGATAGAAAAATACAACTGACCATTTACCAAAGAAGTTCTTTTCAGACACTTCGATAAATTCACCATTTTTATATGCAGTTGCGTTGAATGCTTTAACTTCAGTATTGATCAAACTCATTGGGTATTCCTTCAATTCATTTCAGGGATTGCTTATCTGTGAGATCACTATACGAAACAATTTAATATTGGTAAAACAGTAGTTTTTTATCAATATAATCGAAAAATTAGATTTAATATTTTAATGCAAATTGATCTATTTATCGGAAAACCCTATTTTAAAACCTCTTGACCTGCCTTAACTTGTTCTGTAGATTTTCTTTTTGAATGGATGATTTACATGATGTTTTCAGCACTTTTAGAGCAGTTCCAAAACCTTTCTAGCGGTAGCGATGCTTTCAAACAACTCAAAAATCAGTGTGAAGCGCACATTTTAAGTGCCGATTCTCATTTAGAAAAAAGCTCACTTTTTCTTATTTATGGCTTTGCTAAAAATTATGTTTTGCTTTATGAAGATCAAGGCGTAACAGCTGAATTTTCTGCCTCAGCTAAAGCACAACTTTTAGGCTATATGCAACAACTCAATGATGCGCTTCAATCTGGTGATAAATCACTGGTCCTTGATGCCTTAAATCAAGTAACAGTTGAATATATGCAGAGTTCACGCGTTTTTTAAAGTGTTGATTCAAGGCAATGGCTTCCATCCGAACCAATATATTGGTTTCTATACTGCCAATAATGCAGTGTTTAAAGCTGTAATCCCAGTTGTAGGTTTCAGCTAAGAAATAATTTATAGCAAATAAAAAACCCTTTGTTTCTACAAAGGGTTTGGTTCAGCATTTACCATTTTAATCAATTAAAACGGTAAATCATCATCTAAATCAGCTGGTGCAGCTGCTGGGGTTGGTGCTTGTTGCGGCTTAGGTGATTGGAAACCTTGATTTACATTGTTTCCACCATTGCCATAACCACCTTGGTTGCCTTGATTAGATTGGTTGTAACCGCCTTGACCTTGGTTTCCGCCTTGATTGCCATAACCACCTTGTTGTTGGTTATTGTTGAAACGAGGTTGGTTATAACCACCACCGTCTCCACCTTCAGCACCTTGCTGACGATTATTTGAATCTAACATTTGCATTTGTTCACCACGAATTTCAGTGGTGTAACGCTCTTGACCATTTTGGTCTGTCCATTGACGAGTACGCAAAGAACCTTCGATATAAACTTTCGAACCTTTACGTAAATATTGCTGTGCAATTTCACCTAAACGGTTATGTAATACAATACGGTGCCACTCGGTTTGTTCTTTTCTTTCGCCCGAGTTTTTATCTGTCCAAGATTCACTTGTCGCAATTGAAAACTGCGTTAAAGAGCCCCCATTTGGGAAAGTTTTGGTTTCAGGATCACGACCTAAAGTACCCACTAAAATGACTTTATTTACACCACGCATCAGACGTTATCTTCCTATTCGATTCTATGTTTTACTTTATAAGAGTTATGTTTAAATGGCTACCTCTTTACCCAACAAGTGCGTTAAATGTTGTCGCGCAGCATCATCTATTTGCTGTTTATCGACTTTAATATACGCAACCTCTTGATCAGACATCACCACGACCTCTTCAATACCATGAATTGCCAATAACTGAGAAGTCCAATCATCGGTTTGTTTACCCTCAGGTAATCGCAATACAATCGATGTTAAATAGCGTGGTTGAGCCAGCCCAAAACTAATGAGCAACCAAATTATAGCAAGTGCAGATAAAACACTCCAACCCATTGCAGTATTATTCAGTAAAATTAATTGTCCACCTAAAGTTCCACCAAAAAATGCACCTAAGAATTGCGCACTCGCATTCACACCCATAGCCGTTGCTTTAGATTGAATCGGTGCAGCTTTCGATAACCACGAAGGCAATAAAGCTTCCATCACATTAAATGCGATAAAGAATAAACCGAGTCCTAACAACAAGATATATTTAGATTCATAACCGAAAATTAGAATAATCAAACCCGCAATGATTCCTGCAATGGCCGTGAGGAAAATACTGCGCATTTTGCGATATTTTTCCGCAAGAATGATGCTTGGAAAGGCAAAGAACAAACTGATCAACAATAAAGGTAAATAAACCAAACCATGTTTAGACAGCGGAATCCCTGCAAAGTTAATGAGTTGCGAAGGCACATAGATAAACATTGCTGTGAGCAATAAATGTAATGAAAATACTGAAACATGCAAACGGTTGAGATCACCCATTTTCAAGACTTGTTTAAGCTGATTTAAATAGCCTTGATTATAATTTTTATGATGTCGTGTGGTTTTCGGTACCAGAAATAACATCAAGATAGCCAACAATCCCATGATTGTGGTTACCCAGAATAATCCTGAAATACCCACCAATGTGGTGAGCCAAGGTCCTAAACTAAATGCAACGACAAAGGATAGACCAATACTCATTCCCATCATCGCCATTGCTTTGGTGCGTTGTTCTTCACGTGTCACATCAGCCAATAATGCCATCACAACGGCGGATACAGCGCCTGCGCCTGCAATGGCACGGCCAATAATCACCCCGTAAATCGTTTCAGACATTGCGGCAACTGCGCCACCTAATGCAAAAAGCAATAAACCAAAAATGATCAACGGTTTACGATTAAAACGGTCTGCCCAAAGGCTAAAAGGAATTTGTAGTAAAGCTTGGCTTAAACCGTAGACACCCACTGCTAAACCAATCAATGTTGGCGTAGCATATTGATATGACTGTCCTGCAATCGCAAAGACAGGAATAATCATGAACAAACCCAACATACGTAAAGCAAAAATACTGCTTAATGCAAAAGTCGATCGGCGTTCTAAAGAATTCATCATATCTATGGGCTTATCAAAACTAGCGAGCTATTCATCGCACACATCATCGCATATTGCGACAACTTGTGGAAACATTGCGTATAAAAAAGGGATGCTTTTAAAGCATCCCTTCATTGTAAACGTTTTTCTTAAAAAAGAATTAACGTCGTTGTTCCATTCGTTTGTTATATTGAATCGAAGCAACAATTGCCCATACGATAAATGCAACACCAATCAGACCTGTCACCACTTCTGGGATGTGCAAGCCTGTACCACTTGCAAGCATGATGAATGCTAGCGCACCAATCGCATAATGCGCACCATGTTCAAGGTAGATATACGCATCTAATGTGCCTTTATCAACAAGGTAAATCGTCATTGAACGTACAAACATTGCACCAATTGCAAGTCCAAGCATGATAATGACGACATCGGAAGTAATCGCAAAAGCACCAATCACGCCATCAAAACTAAAAGAGGCATCTAATACTTCAAGGTAAATAAAACCACCAATACCTGCTTTGATGATCCCTGTTGGCGCACCACTTGCATCATGTCCAACGGCATTACCATCTTCATCGACTTCAGGCTCACCACCGAGTAAATGGCTTAGTACTTGTACACCGATATAAATCACAATGCCCCAAATACCTGCCATAGTTACAACTAAGCGTTTTGCCTCATCAACATTGGCAGCCATCGCTAACAATGCAATCAGCGCAAGGAAAACAGACATTGCGGGAACATTGGCTAAGTTTGCTAAACGCTTTTCCAACCATCTAAACCAATGGGTATCTTTACCTTCATCCAAAAAGAAGTTTAAAAATACTAACAATAAGAATGAACCACCAAAAGCTGCAATTTCGGCATGGTGTGCAATCAGTCGTGCTGAATAATCAATTGGATTGTTCAATGCCAGCTTAACCACTTCTAGCATGCCCATGTCCGCAGTTACCGCAACAATAACAATTGGGAAAACCAAACGCATCCCAAATACAGCGATCAAAATACCAATCGTTAAGAAAATCATTTTCCAAAAATGATCCCAGTTACGGAGTACCGATGCATTAACCACAGCATTATCAAAAGAAAGTGAAACTTCCATCACGGCAAGAATAGCTGTAATGGTCAGTGCAGATAGCATCGCTTGTACGCCTGCATTTGGCCCATGCGTAAAGCCCCAATATGCAGAAATTGCTAAACACACAATTGTAAAAAAGATTGAGAAACCAAAATGTTTCATAATGTCACGTGACCTGCGGAGAGTAGGTTTAAATCAGAGAAAACTGAAATAAAAAATTGGATTTTTAATGCGCTTATTATGACGGCTTTTTCACATTAATCCAAAGTTGTTTGTCTTATTTTTATGAAGATAAACTGGAATAATCTAAGATCAATTCACTAAAGCATTATAGAATAATGATCATCTTCATTATTGATTGTCGCTCTTATTCATTGTAGTTCTAATGCGACTTATTCTTTCATCACACTTATTTTTTAAATTTAAAACCTTTGTAGGAAAATGACATGAGCTTCTCTCAAGACGTTTGGCAACGTAACCTTGCCTTATATCAAAAAACTTTAGCCCTGCCGTTTAACCAAGAACTTGCCAACGGTTCATTAAGCCGCGATGCTTTTTGTCATTATGTGATTCAAGATGCACATTATTTGGTGGCTTATGGTCGTGCCCTTGCGGTATGCGGTGCTAAGGCTTATGAAGCGGATGACATTATCCAATTCACTCAAGGCGCTAAAGAAGCCATTGTTGTTGAGCGTAGTTTACATGATGGTTTTATGAAAGATTTTGGCATCAGTAAAACAGATTTTGAAAATACACCGCTCACACTCGCTTGCCATCATTACACCTCTTTTTTAACAGCAACGGCTTGGTCTGAAAGTTATCCTGTTGTTTTAGCGTCGTTATTACCATGTTTCTGGATTTATGCAGAAGTTGGCAAAGACATCACCAGTCAATCAATTGCCAATAATCCATACCAAGCTTGGATTGATACCTATTCAGGTGAAGAGTTTAATGAAGCTGTCCGCAATGTTTTAGTGACGATTGATCGTATTGCTGAATGTTGTGATGCAGATACCCTTGAGAAAATGCATAAGGCTTATACCAAAGGTGCTGAATTGGAATGGTTATTTTGGGATAGCGCTTATCATCAAAGACAATGGTTAGGTTTAGACCAATAGAATAAAGTTCTGAGATTTATGAATTAAGCGTTTTTAATACTTTCCCTTGTAAAACCAATACCTCAACATTTTCAATAGGTAGCAACAGTAATGCTGATCAGTTAAGTCTTTTTTAAATCCTCAATAATTCCCATCTTTCTTAAAGAGGGATTAGAGGAGATTCTTAGATGAGTAACGACTAAATTACGCTTAACTGAACGGCATTAGGTACCAACAGGGTTATACAAGGGATTTAAATGCTCATCTAAGCATCTAATCGGGCCTAAAACACATCATCATTTCTAAGCCATCAATGCTAGCCTTCAATAACACGATAAAGCCAAGGCAAAGCAGTTGCCAAAAGAATACTGACGGCTAAACCCAACATCAATTTCATTGCATCTTTACTGACATTTCGTGAAGTTCGATATTTATTGACTTCATTCAAGTGCATCGCCATCGCAAACTCACGTCCTGCAAGTAAACCTAAGAACACCCAAGTGGTACTCATTGGAATATTACTCATCTCTTTAAACACCAAAAGAATGAGGGCATACATGAAATCAATAATGGTGGCAGAACGTACATCTTGTACCCCAGTTTTGGTGTCAATAATGTTCTGAATTGCACCACCACGTTGGTAAAAAACCACGCCAAGCAGCGTGATAAACACGGTTATAGCAAATAACATGAACCAAAATGGCACCACACGTGGTACATAAACAAAGATGTTAGCCAAATCTTGAATCAGCCATTGGCTCCATAAAAACCCTGTTGCAACCCATTGAATTGCAATCCAAATTCTTGGTGGCGGATGATGGCGTGTTTTACTGAAATAGATGGTGATACTTTTAACGACAAAACGATAGATAATAATTGCGACAACAAAAGCAACCGCATAACCCAACATCGATTTGGTCAGCATTGCACTTAAACTACTCGGTGAGAAGATCGTAAGTACAAGGAACGTGGTACTCACAGGAATACCAAAACGAGTTAAAAACAAAAGAATGAGTGGCGGAACAACATAAAGCCATGTCATGCCTTCTTTTGGAAATGGGATGGTTTCTAAACGTCCATAAGAGGCATCACCGACACCAGACACCCACCAACCATATAACAAAACAACGGTTAAAATCGTACTGGTATAGATCCAGAGAATCCACCATGGGCGGTGTGCATTGGAAGAAATAAATGTTCCCAAAGTTTGAGGAACGTCATTTCCAACAATCGAATAAGCGGCTAGACAAAAGCCGATGATCATTAAAATATCAATGCTCATTGTGCTAAACCTCTTTTTAGATGCATGGTCAGATGCATAGTCAAACGCATAGAAAGCATTCTTTATTTTGATAAATGTCTGCGAGATTATGACACTTTTGTGAATTTGCAAACGTTTAATTTTCCAGATTATGTGGAAAATAAAATATCTAAATTAAAATTTACTTATAAATAATTGAATATATTCATAAATAAAACAACTTTGGTGATGATCCATCATCAAGATTGATTATAGATTTTTTGCGTCTATTTGAGTGACTTTTACACATTCAATTTAGCGTCATCAATCCACTTTAGCACACTGAATAAATACAACATTTTCCTACAGATTTAGCAGAATGAATGTTTTAAAATAATTCTAAAATTTTATATTTAAAAAGATATATGACAGCCACGCCATCGCATCAAAAATTACAGCCCCAATTTTATCTATTGGTGTTTTTAGTTTCGATTGGCTTTTTCATGCAAGGTTTAGACACCACGATTATCAACACGGCGTTGCCTGCGATGGCGAACAGTTTGCATGAAAATCCATTGCGTATGCATGGTGTCGTCATTAGTTATGTGCTTTCAGTCGCTGCCTGTATTCCTTTAAGTGGTTGGTTAGCAGATCGTTTTGGCGTTAGAAATACCTTTTTCACAGCGATTGTTATTTTTACAACAGCTTCTTTAGGTTGTGCCCTTTCCAATAGTTTCAATACATTGATTGCTTTTCGAGTGCTCCAAGGGATTGGCGGTGCATTATTGCTCCCTGTTGGGCGTTTAGCCATGCTCAAACTGATTCCACGTGAACAGTTTTTATCTGCGATGAGTCTAATGAGTTTGGCAGGTTTAATGGGGCCACTTATGGGGCCAACACTGGGTGGATGGCTGGTTGAAGTCGCATCTTGGCACTGGATCTTTCTGATCAATTTACCCATCGGGCTTTTAGGTATGTTACTCACCTTTAAAGCTATGCCAAATGCCACCGAACCTACAGTGAAAAAATTTGATTTAAGTGGTTTTGTTTTACTGGTCATTGCAATGGTTGGAATGGCTTTAGGGATTGAAAATATTGCCAGCCATGAAGTTTCAAAAAGTTTTAGTATTGGCTTATTGGTTGCTGGAATCATTGCAACCTTACTCTATGCCTATCATGCACATACCCATCAAAATGCCTTATTTCGCAGTACATTATTTAAAAATAAAATGTATGCCATTGGCGTTTTAGGCAATTTCTTTGCTCGTTTTGGAAGCAATGCGATTCCTTTTATTTTGCCATTGATGCTACAAATTGCTTTTAAAATGGAACCGTTAATGACGGGGATCATGATGACACCGATGGTTTTAGGGTCATTATTTTCCAAACCCATTATTCGTCCAATTATTTCTCGACTCGGCTATCGCAGATTATTGTTAATCAATACCTTTTTGGTCGGCGCATGTATTGCCAGTTTTGCACTGACCACAGCCGATACGCCAACATGGTTAAGAGCTTTACATTTCTTTATTTTCGGCACATTAAACTCATTGCAATTTGTGACTATGAATACTTTTACCCTCAAAGACTTAGCTCAGCAAGATGCCAGTAGCGGTAACAGCTTTTTGTCAATGATTATGATGCTTTCGATGAGTATTGGTGTCGCATTGGCTGGTGCATTATTAAATGTATTTACCACGTATTTTGGAGAGCAACATATCACTCAGGCCTTCCATACCACCCTCATCTGCTTGGGAACAATCAATATCATCACTGCATTGATTTTCTATCAAATCCCAAAAGATCAGGCAACTTAAAGTTTGTATGTTCTCCGCCTGTGCGCTTCACCATGGTTTTGAGATGCAGATCACGTTAAACTAAGCCCATCCGAATAGATCGAAAATTCATGCCTAAACAATCTGTAAAGCAATCAACAAAACGTACACGCTATGTTTCAGCAGTTGTGATTGCGCTTTTATGTTGTGTTATTAGCATAAGTTTGGCAATTTTCTATAACAACAAGGCTGCTGCGGAAACTTATCCAATCAAAGGTTTTGATGTATCTCACCATCAAGGTGTGATTGATTGGAAAAAAATCTCTCCTCAACAGTATCAATTTGTATATCTAAAAGCCACTGAGGGTGGTGATTATAAAGATGATAAATTTCAAGATTATTGGTTAGAAGCACGTGAACGTGGCATGCATGTCGGCGCATATCATTTCTATCGTTTATGCCGTGATGGCAAAATACAAGCACAGAATTTTATTCAATCTGTTCCCAATAAAACCAATGCTTTGCCACCAGTCATTGACTTGGAATATGACAGCAACTGCATTAATACTTTTACCAAAGAGCAATTATTAAAACAAATTAAAATCATACATGATGACTTACATCACTATTATTCGAAGCAACCCATTTTCTATACATCTAAAAATTTTTATAACATTATTTTAGTCGGTGAATTTAAGGACACACCGATTTGGATTCGTGAATATAAAGAACAACCTGATTTAAAAGATGGTCGTCCGTGGACATTTTGGCAACAAACAAATCAAGGTTCCATTCAAGGGATCACCAAACCAGTCGATTTGAATGTTTTCCATGGTAGCGCAGATGAATGGAAAACCTTTTTAGAAAAAAATCAGGTGATTCAGGCAGAGAAATGAAGCCATATTGTATTTGATGTAAGATTTAAAAATAGTTTATCTGGACACAATCTGTCGCATAAAATTGACCAAACCTAAATAAATAAATTGAAGCAAATCAATATCGGTTAAAATAATCACACAGCAGTTTGGCACTGTAATTTATGAGAAAAATCATTCATATTGATATGGATGCATTCTACGCCTCTGTAGAACTACGTGAGCGTCCCGACTTAAAACATTTACCTGTGGTGGTTTCTTCACATCATCCACGGGCTGTGATTGCTGCTGCCTCTTACCCTGCACGGCAGTTTGGATTACGTTCTGCAATGGCGATGGCTCAAGCGAGGAAACTTTGCCCTCAAGTGGTGGTGATTGAACCCAATTTTGAAAAATATCGCGAAGTATCCCAGCAGATTCATCAAATTTTTCAGCACTATACCTCAACCATTGAACCCCTGTCTTTGGATGAAGCTTTCCTTGATGTCACTGAAAATTTACAGAATATCCCTAGTGCAACTGAAGTTGCCGAATGCATTAGAGCAGATATTTTTAAAACAACAGGTTTAACAGCTTCGGCAGGTGTCGCACCCAATAAGTTTTTGGCAAAAATTGCATCCGATTGGAATAAACCGAATGGGATTTGCATCATTAAACCCAGCCAGGTACAGCATTTTATTCACGATCTGCCATTAAAAAAGATTCCGGGAGTAGGCAAAGTCACTCAAGAGAAATTAAAAAGTTTAAATCTTGAAACTTTGGGTGATTTACAACAAGTGGATGAAAATGTCCTGATTCATCATTTTGGCAAATACGGCAAACAACTTTTTTTATATGCGCAAGGCATTGATGAGCGTCCTGTACAAGCTGAACGACAGCGACAACAAATTTCTAAGGAAATTACCTTCGATGATGATTTAAGTATCACGCAATGTTCGCCATATTGGGATAATTTGATTGAACGTGTTTGGCTCAGTTTGCAAAAAAAGCAAATGCAAGCACGTGGCGTAAACGTCAAATTAAAACTGAAGAATTTCCAAGTTTTACAACATAGTAAAAGCTTTAAACTTGCGTTAAATTCACAACAAGACATGGTACAAGTCATCAAACTTTTACTACAAGAAATGCAGATTCCTGAACATCTTCAATTTCGCTTGATTGGCGTAGGTTTATACCAACTCACAGAACAACAGGATGAAACACAATTGTCTTTATGGTGATTGGCTATATGCAGAGAGGGTCAATTTTTATTTCGAAAATAAAGAACAATTAAAAATAAAATTTTTTGACTAATTTTCAATCAAAAGAACGTGTTTCGGTTAAATATTTACCAACCTTGATTAAAATTAGAGTAATCTATTTGGCGCAATACATTACCCATGCTGTTGCTGAAGATAGCAAAAGTCACCAATACTTTTGCACTGCTGTCCTGTGATTGGCGAGACGATCAAATCCGAATATTACAGGGCGCTTCGAACATTTTCATGGGTCATCCCCAACTTCAAAACATCTGCTTTATTTTTAATATCACGCCAAAATTTTCAATACAATCACAAAGTTCACGGAAACTTCACACAAAATTCATTCGCCTAAAAAACAGAATTTCAGTACACTCAAAATGATTTCACAATATTCAAAGAGCAATGAATAATAAAAAACAGATTCTCTGTGTTGAAGATGATGCCGCAATTCTCATGCCCTTACGCTATGCACTGGAACGTGAAGAATGGCAAGTCACTTGGGCCAATACAGGTACTCAAGCAATTACTTTTGTTCAACAGCAAACTTTTGATTTTATTATTTTAGATGTCGGTTTACCCGATATAAACGGCTTTGATGTGTGTAAAAAAATTCGTCAGTTTAACCATACGCCACTACTATTTTTAACTGCACGAGATGATGAAATTGATCGAATTGTAGGACTGGAAATTGGCGCAGATGATTACTGTACCAAGCCTTTTAGTTCACGTGAAATTGTTTCTCGTATTAAAGCCATTTGGCGCAGAATGGACATACAAAGCCAATTACAAGCTGCTCAAAGCACGATTGAGATACAAGAAATCACTGCAAAAACTTGGCAATGTATGGATGAATCACTGCAAATTCATTATCAAGGCAGTGCCTTACAACTGACTCGTTATGAATACCGCTTATTAAAATTGTTAATCGATCATCCTGAACAAGTCTTTAGTCGTCAACAATTGATGGATCATATTTGGGAACATCCTGAACATAGTTTAGAACGTACTGTCGATACCCATATCAAAAGTTTAAGGCAAAAACTCAAACACATTTCAGCTGAACATGACCCGATCACAACGCATCGTGGTTTTGGTTATAGCCTAAAACGGATGTGATCACACCATGTCGATCTTTATTCGTATTTGGTTTTTCTTTGGCTTAATTATCTTGCTTGGGTTGTGGTTTATGTCCTACACCTTCAACCAACAAGTAAAACCCAATGTGCGCCAAGTCGTTGAAGACACACTCGCTGAAAATGCCAATATTATCGCCATGTTAGTCGCTGAAGATGTCTATGAGAATAAAGTCAGCACCGTACAATTTGATGCAAAAATTCAAAATGCACTGAATCGAAAACTCAATGCCAATATTTGGCAGCATAATAAAAAAGAAATTAACCAACAAATCTATATTACCAATGCAAAAGGCATCGTGATTTATGATTCACAAGGCATTGCTACGGGGCAGAATTATTCTCGGTGGAATGATGTTTATCTAACGCTACAAGGTAAATACGGCGTACGTTCTACTCGCAGTTATGAGGGTGATTCCAATAGCAGCACCATGTTTATTGCTGCGCCAATCTATTATCAAACTGCCCAGAATCGACAACAACTAATAGGTGTGGTGAGTATTGGTAAACCGAATAGTTCTGTGCAACCTTATATTCAACGTGCAGAAGATCAATTACTACGCCAAGCCGCATGGATTACTTTACTGAGTTTATTCCTTGCCAGTTTGGTCGCCTATTGGCTCAAACACAGTATTGACCGTGTTCGAAAATACGCTCAAGCACTTGCTCCAGTGAATCAAACGCCTTATTTTCGTTCAGCCAAGGAACTGAATCAAGTGGCTCAAGCTGTTGAAAATATGCGTGAAAAACTCGAAGATCGTGCCTATGTAGAACATTATGTCAATACTTTAACCCATGAGTTAAAAAGCCCACTTACAGCGATTCAAGCCAGTGCTGAATTGCTCAAAGAAGATTTACCATTGAATGATCAACAACAGTTTGCAGGTCACATTCATACGCAAAGCCAACGCTTAAAAACCTTGATTGATCGCATGCTGTTACTGACACGTTTAGAAAAATCGAAATATCAAATTGAAATTCAAGAATTTAATTTGTCTGAGCTGATACAACAGGATTTAGATCAACATGCCAGTCAAATTCAAGCCAAGAAAATTCAATGTTTATTGGAGGTTGAAGCCGATTGTATGATTCGAGCAGATCGGTTTTGGTTACAACAAACTATTGCCAATCTTTTGGACAATGCTTTAGATTTTTCAGCAGAATCTGCAAAAATTCTGATTCAATTGCATCATCAAACTCAGCAAAAAATTCAATTACAGATCTTTAATGAAGGCGAATGGATTCCTGAATACGCCCTCTCACAAATCTTTGATACTTATTTTTCATTGCCTCGCCCAATTACCCAGCAACGCAGTTCAGGTATTGGTTTAAGCATTGTCAAACAAGTGATTGAACAACATCATGGACAAATTGATATTCAAAATATTCAAGCCCATCGCCTATCTATTATTGAACCGCATCGACAAGGCGTATTGGTGACTATTTTATTGCCGTAACAAGAATTTAAAGCGTAGCTTCTTGTATAAGCTTTTGTTTTTAAAATTTATTGTTTTTATAAATTCTTAGATTAAGATTTAAAATACTTCACCTAAACTTCACCTAAAAATCAAAACCAACTCAAACAAAAACCATCTCACTTTCACATACTTAGTCCTGAAAAAAACAAATCATCAGGAATCATTATGCGCTCTCATTTCCTTAGTCTTAAAATCATTGCGATCATCATACTGGTCGCCATTTTCTGGATCGGCTTATTTTTTATTACCAGCCTTGTTTCAGAACGCCAAGCTTACCAACAAGCATTCCTCAAAGAAATTTCGCAAAATAATATCAGCCCACAAACCATCATCGCACCTTATATACAAGTTCCGTATCAAGAACAGAAAACCTGTTTGGATGAACAGAAAAAATCCTATCCATGCACAGAAGAAAACTGGATGTATATCGGTGCTGATAGCACTCAATGGACATCAAACTTTAATGTTTCAGACGATACCTACAAACGCACAATTTATCGTGCCATCACCTATCAAGCCAATTTAACAGCGAATGGAATCTTTCAAAAAACCCCATTAGAAAATAAAACCTATCTTTGGGATCGTGCAGAAATTATTTTCCCAATCCATGACCCACGTGGTTTAGATCAACAACCCACACTGAAAATACTCAATAAAAATTATGCTTTTGAAATAAATGCTCAAGGTAGTGATGATTCAGGTTTTGATTTTATGCGTATTTCTACAAAGAAATATCCTGAATTAATTGCTGCGATTCAAAATGGCTTTCGCTTTGATTTAACTGCGAATCTAACAGGTTTAAGTAAATTTACCTTAATTCCAACCAGCCGCAGTGTCACTTATCAAGCCAAAGGCAATTGGGCCGATATCAAATACGATGGGCAAAACTTGCCTTATGATAATACCAGCACTCAACAGCAATTCAATGCACAATGGAAAAATATTGCCATAGGTCATCAAAACCTGAACAAATTCATCCGTTGTGAAAGCAATGATTGCACTCGCCAATTCACTCAAGGTAACTATACACAAAGAGCAAGTTATGCTGAAACAGCAGGTTATACACCAATAAATCACGAGAAAGTTGGTCTATCGACTGAGTTTTTAGAGTCCGTAAATGTCTATACCCAAACAGATCGCGCGATTAAATACGGTATTGTGATTATCATCATCACCTTTGGTTGCTTCTTCTTATTCGAAGTGCTGAAAAGCTTGCGAATCCACCCGATTCAATACTCATTGGTGGCAATGGCGCAAGGTATATTCTTTGTCCTATTGCT
Source organism: Acinetobacter sp. P8-3-8 (assembly GCF_000214135.1). Lineage (GTDB taxonomy): Bacteria > Pseudomonadota > Gammaproteobacteria > Pseudomonadales > Moraxellaceae > Acinetobacter. The sequence continues at coordinate 1,128 of NZ_AFIE01000025.1, read as the reverse complement.
TTCAATCAGTGAATATTATGCCTTTGCATGGGCATATATCGTAGCGGCGATTGCTTGTATCGGCTTAATGACTTGGTATTTATATTTTGTGATGAAAGGATTTAAAGCAGCCGCTTTGTTTGGCATCATTTTGAGTAGCTTATACACCATTATGTATATGTTATTACAATCTTCCAGCAAAACTTTCTTAATGGGTTCAATTATCGCCTTCGCTGTCCTCGCAGTTGTGATGTTTATTACGCGCCATATTGATTGGTACAGCATTGGGAATAAACCTGAGCGTGAGCTAAGAACCTACACCCCACCTCGATAATCAAAAAACATCTCGCTTGTGAATGGTGCATCACCATTCACAGCCTGCTTAAAACAATCAAGTCAAAATAATATCGAGACCTGTTATGTACACACATATTTCGAAAAATCAGCAGCTAGGACGACTATGCCCAATACAAAGTTCGATTGCTTTTTGTTTAAATCAATTGAGAATGGCACAGATTCATTTTTTAAACTTAGGCAATTTGATTGTCTGTCCTGAATACAATTGCATCTTGATCTTTCAAACCAAGCTTTTGATTCGTATTGATCCACTGGCAAAATCAGCACAAACTTAACCGATTGCAACAAACTAGATTTGCAGAATGACCATGATCACGTAAACTTTACCTAATAATCTGTATTAGAGAAATATGATGGCTGTACAACGTTTGCATGTGTCAAATCGCTTTTCTGAAATTGCTGTTTCAGGTAATTTGGTGCATTTAGCAGGGCAATTGGCTTCTGACTTTGACTTAGATATTAAAGGACAGACGCAACAAACATTCGACATCATTGACCAATTTCTTGCCGATGCTGGCACAGATAAAAGCCATATCTTATCGGTGACGATTTATTTAAAAGACATTGAAAATGACTATGCCGCGTTCAATGAAGTTTGGGATGCTTGGGTTGCAGATATTGATGCATTACCTCGTACTTGTGTCGAAGCAAAACTTTATGATCCACGGGTGTTAGTGGAGCTGACTGTTGTTGCAGTCAAACCTGAGTAAAGCTCAACTTTAGACATTGTAATAATCACTTTCAGTGTTGCAATAAAAAATGCATGTTCGGACATGCATTTTTTATTGGTTG
>NZ_AFIE01000026.1 GCF_000214135.1 Acinetobacter sp. P8-3-8 | reverse complement strand
TGATGTAGCCAAAGGTGTTGCAAATGCTTTTCCCAAATATGTAACACAAAATGACTTCTTACCCATACCATGTAGCCACCCAAATTGTGGCTGGGTAACATTGTTTGTACGGCGATTTGGGCTCTTTATTAATATCGCTAAATTTGTTGATTTAGACAGCATCATGAATGATGTTGCTAATAAAACTTTATTAGATCAACAAGAATTACGAGGTATGTTAGGTACCAATAAACATGGTTTTTTTAAAACTTTATTTGCCAAAATCAGCCGTTATTTAATCCGTACTGAAGATGTATTTGGCATTGTAATAAAGCCTTTTATGGATCAATTTAATTATGACCAAGATAGAGTTTCAGCGTGTTGCCACCATACTCTAAATAATCATGGTCAATTGATTTCTTTTTGCGAATACAACGTGCGCTATAGAGAACAAGACAACTGGGATAAATTTGATTTGATAAAGGTCGTACAAATTGCAGATATTGAAAATGAACTTACGTAGATTTCTCTATTTATTATTGGCTAGGTGTATAGCAGCTTGGCATATGGCTTTTATTTTATTTGTACTAATCGGAGGACTAATAGCTTTTCCATTTAATAGCTTAATGATATTTCATATGATTTGTGTGTTTTATGGCGTCATAAATCGCAAACGAAATATGGGATGCTTTTTAACCAAATGGGAAAGATCATTGCGTGTAAAAGCAGGAGAAACATTAGCTTGGCCAATGGATGAGTTTATGCCTCACTATATTTGGTCTCATTTCAACCGAACAGGATATGAGCCTAGTTCACGTAAAATTTTCATATGGATTATGATTTTAGCAAACTTTATCCCTTATTTAATTTTTTTAAATAGAATTTTCTTACATATATTTTAATTTTAAAGCACTTCAAAATAAAAAGTATTGTCAGTTCCCAGTAAATCCAACATTCCCAACATTCGATGTGGGTAGGCTGAGGGGTAAAACCACAGACAAAAAATAAGCCCTCGTAAAAACAAGGGCTTATTTAGATATTTGGCGGAAGCGGTGAGATTCGAACTCACGGAGGACTCACACCCTCGTCGGTTTTCAAGACCGGTGCATTAAACCGCTCTGCCACGCTTCCATGTGCGCAAGAATACTAAGCTTTTTAATTTCTGACAAGAGAAATATAAACTTAAAGTATTCAAATGCATATTGTTTCATCAATTTTGCATTTTTTGCTTAAAGTTTAGCTGCTAATTCAGCACCTTCACGTATTGCACGCTTCGCATCAAGTTCACCCGCAAGTTTCGCACCACCAATAATATGGTAGTTTGCCAATGTAAGCTCACCCTCTTTTGGCATCAAATCCTTCACAGACTCTTGCCCTGCACAGACAACAATTGTATCTACACGTAGAAGTTGATCATGACCATTGCTTTCAACCCATAACCCTTCATTGGTCACCGCTTTATATTGCACACCACGCATCATTTTTACAGCATGCTTTTTCAATTGTGCACGATGTACCCAACCTGAAGTTTTACCTAAACCAATGCCTAAAGGTGTGGTTTTGCGTTGCATCAAATAAATTTGACGAATCGGTGGCTCAACTTCTGCTCGTACAAAGCCACCTTCAGTCATATAGTCTGGATTTGGGTCAATCCCCCATTCACGCATCCAATCTAACAATGGTTGAGGTTGCGGTTGGTTCTCTGGTTTCAATAAAAATTCTGATACATCAAACCCAATCCCCCCTGCCCCAATCACAGCAACACTATGACCTACAGAAGCACCACGTAAAACCTCTGCATAGGATAATACTTGTGGCGCATCACTTCCTTCAATTTTTAAACCACGAGGAATAACACCAGTTGCCACAACAACTTCATCAAAGCCTTCTCTCTCAAGTTGTTCACGATTAACTTTGGTATTCAATCGTAAATCTACACCTGTTTTTTCAATCTGTACTTTGAAATAGCGAATAGTTTCATGAAATTCCTCTTTACCAGGAACAACTTTCGCTAAATTGAATTGACCACCCACATCATTTAAAGCTTCAAACAATGTCACATGATGACCTCGTTCAGCAGCAATGGTCGCAGCGGACATTCCTGCAACACCGCCACCAACCACAGCAATTTTCTTTGGCTTTTTGGTTTTGATATAAACCAATTCTGTCTCATGCGCGGCACGTGGATTCACCAAACAACTCGCACGTTTATTTTGGAAACTATGATCTAAGCAAGCTTGGTTACATGCGATACATGTATTAATTTCATCCACACGGTTGGTTGCAGTTTTATTGACCCAAAATGCATCCGCCAACAGTGGACGTGCCATTTGCACCATATCAGCTTTACCTGCTGCCAATATTTCTTCTGCAGTTTCAGGCATATTGATACGGTTAGATGCGATCACAGGTACAGTTACGTGCTTTTTCACTTCCGCAGTGTAATCTACAAATGCAGCACGAGGAACTGATGTCACAATGGTAGGAATACGTGCTTCATGCCAACCTATTCCCGTATTTAATAAAGTAATCCCGGCTTTTTCCAAAGCCTGAGCAATGGTAATGACTTCATCCATGGTATTGCCATCATGCACCAAATCCAACATGGACAAACGGAAGCAAATAATAAACTTTTCACCCACTTTTTCACGAATCGCTTTTACGATTTCGACAGCAAAGCGCATACGATTTTCGATTGACCCGCCCCAACGATCTTCACGCTGATTCACATGACGGCTTAAAAATTGATTCAAAAGATAGCCTTCTGAACCCATAATTTCTACACCATCATAGCCCGCCTTTTTCGCAAGGCTTGCTGTATCCGCATAATCTTGAATCGTTTCAAGAATGAGTTTGTCGCTCATTTGACGTGGTTTAAACATGGAAATTGGTGATTTAATTGGGCTTGCAGACACGACAAATGGCTGATAACCATAACGACCGGCATGAAGAATTTGCATCAGGATTTTTGCACCATGCTTATGTACTGCATGTGTCACCAAACGATGCGGAGCAATATCTCCAATATGATTCATCGTTCCACCAGCAGGCAGTAACCAGCCCTGACGATTTGGTGAAATACCACCTGTAATAATCAGTCCTACACCACCTTTAGCGCGCTCTCCAAAATATGCAGCAAGTTTTGGGTAATTATAAAAACGATCTTCTAAACCAGTGTGCATTGAACCCATCACGACACGATTTTTAATGGTCGTAAATCCCAAATGAAGCGGTTTTAGAATATTTGCATAGCTAGTTGTCATGATGAATCCTTTAATATTTGGCTTTGCAACTTGTTGCATACTACTTTATCTATTTTTACCATTTTTGGGATGGCTTTTTATGTTATTTTCAACGTAAATAGTGTCAATTATCCCAACGAGCTGATATATCTATAAATGTTCATCGAATCATTCATATACAGCTTTACAACAATTTCAAAGACTCAGTTTAACGAATTTGAAATATCCTTATTAAAAACGTATAGAAATAGAGCATATTAAAATATGAGCCATCCTGTATTTTTAACGAGTTCACATCTCAGCCTGATGCCCTTAGGCAGTCAAAATCAATGGGCTGAATTTTTTCAAAACGCATCATTTGAACTCGAAGCGGATGCTTTTATTCCTATTCTATGGTTTATGCTGTTTAAACAGGAAAATATTTTCTGGGCAAAATATACAGATGATTTCGATATCAATGATGAACGTAATCTAGATGCTCTAGCAGAATATCAAACTCTTTTTGACGATCATTTATATGCATATTTAGTCGTCGATCAAAAACAGGCATTAATCAATTTAGAAAATCATAAATCGATCTTTATAGAGATTTTTGGCCCTGAAAATACATTCCAATTTGATTTATTTAAATCGCTCATCGAACAACATTATCCTGAATATATCTTGTTAAGAACCAGTGGATTAGCTTTAGATTTAAATGATGTTGATTTTTTAATCAAACCTTTACAGCAAATTCAAAGTTTCCAAAAAGACAATACCGATAATAATGAGTTTGTAGAATATCAAAGAACTGATTTTGCACGTTTTGATAATCACTCTTACTTCTTTTATGGTGTCAATAACAACAACACATTGTCTGAGTTAAAAGATACGCTTCTTGAGCAAGATATACAAAACCAAGAAAATCCCCTATCTGATCCACCCAAATCTTCTGGGCTTTCAATCTGGATTTCTACTGCAATTGTGGTTGTACTCACACTGACAACTTGGTTTAACACACATTCAACACTATATGCAGTCATTGTATTTTTTATCAGTGCCTTTATTCTCGGATTTATTTCTTCAAAGCTTGGGAATAAAAAAACGAATCAATAAAAAGTAAAAATAAAAAGTAAAGCAGTAAAATAAAATCAGCCATATTGAATCTATATGGCTGATCATGCAAATCCTCAAAATCATCGGTCGATAATCTGGATAGGATTTCAAGAATGATTGAGCGAATGACTTGGACATTATTTCCAATATTTTAATTTACTGGTTTGTCCAATCCCGACATTAAAACTATTGGTTGGGTCTAACTTTTGATAATGGTTTTTTAAAGCAGGTTTGGCAATATATAAATGCCCAACATTATGCTCAGCAGGATATTCCGCACCACGATTATCCAGTAAATGCCACATTTGATGTTCCATGGCTAAAGGATCTACACCCTTTTTGACAATATAATCCTGATGAAAAACATGACATAAAAAATGACCGTAATATAGTTTATGGATGATCAATTCATCCATTTCTTTGGGTAAAGTTTCCACCCACTCACGATCATTACGACGTAATGCAATATCAAGCGCCACAATATCTTCAACTTCTGAACGATGGGTATCTCGATAACGGATTGCAGCGCCAGCAACTGCAAAACGATGTAAAAATGCTTTACGCCCTTCCTCATCAGTACAATGGAAATAGTCACCAGATGCTTTATGTTGGAAATAGTCTTTTAAAAATAATTTTACCTGTTCAACATCCTGATTTTCAATGCGAATAACCAGATGATGTTCATACAAATCACGAAATTCATTCATACGTTTAGGTAAATGACTCGGCATGAATTTGGTGATGATTTGCAAAATTTTATCTGATAATCCTCTCAAACCAAATTTTTCAAGATAACCATCGACTTTATCTTTCATCGCAAAAGCAGCAGGCACTTTTGCCGTGCCAAATTTTTCAATAAACATAAACGTATCTTTACCGTATTCCGCACCAATATCATAAGCAACACGGTGAATGTATTCACCCGCAATAGGTAAACGAGGTAAATCCTTCAATAAAAAACGGCGAATTTCAGTTAAATCATCATGTGAATTTGTACCGATATAAAACACCTGACTTGGAATTTTTTCAAAAGTATCCAAACGTACTGCAAAAACACAAACTTTACCTGCCGAGCCTGACGCCTCAAAAAGACGGGATGGATCAGCATTAAAACGTGCAGGAGTATTTTCATCGACCTGTTTAACATCGTGTGCATAACGATGATCCGATGCACAACAATCTGAATTGTTAATAACATCATTGATTTGATAATTTTTATTTTCAAGCGTGCTGAGAATTTCTTCGGGTGTTTCACCTAAGTTCACCCCCAAATGATTCACCAGTTCTAATTCACCTGAATCATTGATACGTGCATAAAGTGCCAATTCCGTATAAGCAGGGCCACGACGAACCAATGCACCGCCAGAGTTGTTACAGACACCACCCAAAACAGATGCACCAATACACGATGAACCAATCACTGAGTGAGGTTCACGGTTAAATTGAGCTAATTCTTTTTCAAGTCGATCCAGTGTCGCACCTGGTAAACAAATCACTTGTTGACCTTGGTTAATCACTTGAATACCAACCAAGCGTCGTGTACTCATTAAAATGACTGGACGATCATAATCATCGCCAAATGGCGTTGAACCACCTGTCAATCCAGTATTCGCAGCTTGCATGATCACGATACAATTTGCATTTACCGCAGTTTGTAACACTTGCCATTGCTCAAGCAAAGTTCCTGGAACAACAACTGCAAGGACTTGTCCTGATCCATAGCGCCGTCCCTGACGATAGAGCCGAGTATCATTGTCATCAATTAAGACGTGCTGTTTACCAACGATACTGACTAGATTTTGAATGGTGTGTTTAGTAGAGGATTGGGTGTTCATAGTTGTTATTTCCAATTATTCAAATCCCCCCTTGCGGAGCAATGCCCCTCACCTTTTCCAAAGGGGGACTTTTCACCCAAAAATATTCCTAGTTGGTGTAGCTCCTTCCTTTTTTAAAGGGAGGTTGGGAGGGATTATCTATGAATAGCGATACTTTTATATGAGAAACATTTATTTATAAAGTAGGAATCACCCCACCAATGATTTCTCTAACTTCACTAAACAATCTGAAGTAATATCAGCAATGGTTTTTGCACCTGTTAAAGTCATTGCCACACGCATTTCTTTATCGATTAAATCCAGCAGATTAGAAACACCTTCACCGCCTGCTGCGCCCAATGCATAAACAAAAGCACGGCCTAACATACAAGTGTCCGCACCCAATGCCAGCATACGCACAACGTCCAAGCCATTACGAATACCAGAATCCGCTAGAATTTTAATATCGCCTTTTACAGCATCTGCAATTGGAGGTAGCGCACGAGCAGAAGATAGAACGCCATCTAGCTGACGACCGCCATGATTTGAAACTACAATACCATCTGCGCCAAAACGTACAGCATCTTTCGCATCTTCAGGATCAAGGATGCCTTTGATCACCATTGGGCCATCCCAAAACTCACGAATCCACTCAAGGTCTTTCCATGAAATAGAGGGATCAAAGTTATTACCTAACCAACCGATATAATCCTCAAGACCTGTCGGTTTCCCCAAGTATTTAGAAATATTGCCTAAATCATGTGGACGTCCTAACAAGCCGACATTCCATGCCCAATGTGGATGGAAGCATGATTGCATATAACGACGCATTGCTGCATTTGGTCCACTCATACCTGAATGTGCATCACGATAGCGTGCACCAGGAACTGGCATATCCACGGTGAATACTAATGTAGAACAGCCTGCAGCCTTAGCACGTTCCAAAGCATTTTTCATAAAGCCACGGTCACGCAATACATACAACTGAAACCACATCGGACGGTTAATTGCAGGTGCAACTTCTTCAATTGGACATACTGAAACTGTAGACAAAGTAAACGGAATTCCTTTTTTATCCGCAGCAACAGCAGCTTGAACCTCACCACGGCGCGCATACATTCCTGTAAGCCCTACAGGTGATAATGCAACTGGCATAGATAAAGTTTCATCAAACAGCTTGGTTTCTAAACTCAACTGCGACATGTCGTTTAAAACACGCTGCCTTAACGCAATTTTTGATAAATCTTCCACATTGCGTTTCAGTGTATATTCCGCATACGCACCACCATCGATGTAATGGAAAAGGAATGGTGGTAAACGACGTCGTGCGGCTTCACGGTAGTCATTTGCAGAAGAAATAATCATGTTTATATCCTGTTCAATCGACTTGCACGCTGACGACGAGCTTCTTCTTCATCAATCATACGCACTTGCTGTACTACAAATTCTATATGTCCACATACTGCATCACGTGCAGCATCTGGATCATGACGTTCAATTGCATCCATCACTTGAAAATGTTGATCATGCAACTGATCAAAACGACGTGCTTCGGAATAGACTTTACGACGTCCCAAAACCACATTAAATTGCAACAAATCAAACAATCCTCGCATCATCTGAATCAACACTAAATTGTGTGATGCTTCTGCGATAGAAAGATGAAACTTGGCATCCGCTTTCGATGCTTGGTCATCATCACCTAAAGATTGAAAATATGTAATCTGGTCATAGTAATAACGAATCTTTTCAATATCTTCTTTGGTGGCGCGCTTTGCTGCATACCATGCTGAACCACCTTCTAAAATTGTTCGTGCTTCCTGAACATCAAAACGATAAGCAGGATCTTCATCAATCAAATTACTCAGTGGTTCAACGATTTGATACTGTGACCAATTCACAGGCAATTGTTGCAAAAACGTTCCCGCTCCCACTTTGCTGACCAGCATGCCCATACTGGTCAGTTGTGAAATCGCCTCTCTCAAAGAAGAGCGGGATACACCGAGTTGTTCACACAACTTACGTTCAGCAGGTAAACGTTCTCCGACTTGCATATTTTTTTCTTCAATTAACATACGAAGATTTTGTACAACTTTATCGGAGACTTTCATCTGCTTTCCTCAGCGCTTACATCAATTGAGTGTCATGGAATCATCCATGGGAACACATAGGCTTGTAGAGTAATGATAATACCGATCATCACTGTAAACGTTATACTGTGTTTAACTGTAAAACGGAACAGATCAGATTCTTTACCCACTAAACCTACAGCCGCACAAGCGATTGCAATAGATTGCGGAGAAATCATTTTTCCTGTTACACCCCCACTGGTATTGGCTGCAACCAATAGAACTTCAGGCACACCAATTTGCTGTGCTGTTGTTGCTTGTAATGCACCGAATAAAGCATTGGCAGAAGTATCCGAACCTGTGAGGAATACGCCTAACCAACCTAAGAATGGTGAGAAGAAAGTAAATGCTTGACCTGTATGTGCGAGTGCCAATGCAAGTGTCGCAGACATACCTGAATAATTCGCAATAAAAGCAAAAGCCAGCACCATACCAATTGAATAAATTGGAATTTTTAATTCATTAACAGTTTCACCAAAAGTAATCACAGCTTCTTTTGGCTTCATTTTTAAGAAAATGATGGTGATGATCGCTGCAATTAGAATCGCAGTACCTGTTGCCGAGAACCAGTCAAACTTATAAATCGCATCATAGTCTTTTATTTCAGGCACAACCGGTGGCATCTTTTGCACAAGTTGATGTAAATAAGGCACTTTGATTGAAATAACCATATCGTGCAATGCACCATCTTTGGTGAATAAATCCTTAAACGGTTTTACACTCCAAATCGTGACCATTGCCGTTAAAATTGCGAATGGTGACCATGCTTTTGCAATCTGAGCAATCGAATATTTCTTTAACTTTTGCTCTGCTAAATTTTCATCAATATTGCTGTCTTCATTGGCAAAACGGAAAATATGTTTAGGCTGCCAGAATCTCAACAAGATTGTTAAAGAAACCAAAGATGCAATTGCAGCGGTAATGTCTGGTAGCTCAGGGCCAACAAAGTTTGATGTTAAATACTGTGCAATTGCAAATGAACCACCGCCGACGATTACCGCAGGCCATGTTTCTTTCACACCACGCCAGCCGTCCATGATCGCCATAATCCAGAACAGAACGATAATCACCATAAATGGTAACTGACGCCCCACCATTTGGCTGATTTCCATTGTTTCAACGCCTGAAACCTGACCAGCAACAATGATTGGAATCCCCATTGCGCCAAAAGCGACAGGTGCGGTATTCACAATCAAACACAAACCTGCTGCATAGAGTGGTTTAAACCCTAAACCGACTAAAAGCGCGGCAGTAATCGCCACTGGTGCACCAAAACCTGCTGCACCCTCAAGGAATGTACCAAAAGCAAAACCAACAAAAAGCATTTGTAAGCGTTGATCTTCAGTAATCGACAAGATCGAAGAACGAATGACATCGAACTGCCCTGTTTTTACTGAAATTTTATAGAGGAATACTGCCCCTATAATGATCCAAGCGATTGGCCATAAGCCATATAAAAAACCATAAACCATTGAAGCAAATGCCATCATCACTGGCATTTTATAAGCAAACAATGAAACCATGAGCGCCAATACAACGGTGATTGTACCTGCAATACTGCCTTTCAAACGAAATACAGCAAGCGCTAAAAAGAAGAAGATAATCGGAATCAGGGCGATCAAACTGGAAATCCAGATATTCCCCATCGGATCATAAATCTGTTGCCATTGTTGAAGCATTGTCATCTCCTTGAAATGCTTTCAGGAAAGTATCATATGGTCAGATCAGTCATTCATTTTTACCAAAATTGGTATGACCAATAAAACAATAAATTAAAAAAATTCTTTAAATTTCGATTTAATGGTAATTTCTGTTGAATTAAAGATCAACACTGAATGAATAATAATTTTATTGGTCATACCAATTTCAATTAACATTATACATTTTTTTATTTAGAGCGCATTTTAATGAATAAAATAAATTCTTTGTTTTTACTTATCTTTTTTAGAAATATGCACTTTAAGCAGCACAATATTAAACTTTAGTCTAATACACATATTTTAACTGATTTAACGTGTATCCATTTTAGCCAAAACCATATTTCAAATATTAGGCACGTAATAGTGATAGATTACTTTTTCCCAATATTTAACAACCTATTAGATAAACTATCACCTACATCCTTTCTTATGAAATAGCAAATGATACGTCCATACAAATATCCAACTCTAATCACGATTCATTTAAAATGTGCAAAACAAAATCAGTTCAATTGAACTGATTTTGCTTCACAACTTAGCTTATTTTTAACTATTTAAATCAATCATCTCATGAATGGAATTTAAGAAAAATTCGACATCGGTTTAATGACTTTCATTACACAATGAATCGATTTGCCCTTTCTGTGTTTTGATTTTTAATGAGCTTAAAATAATACCCAAACAAATAAACACTGCACCGATTAAGATATTGATTGTTAAAGATTCATGCCAAATCATTGAACCAAAAAACAGACTGAGTATTGGAATACACATAATCGAAATCGAGGCAATAAAGGTATCAACCTGACTCACAATCCAATTCCAAAGCACAAACGCAAAACCTGTTCCGATCACTGCAATATAGAACAGCATTGAATCATTCAGCGGGTTCAACCACACTTTAAAATCAAATGGTTCAAAAGCCAGTACTCCAATGAGAATAACGCCACCACCTATCAACAATTGCCAAATGGTGAGCTTCATTTTGTCGTAGCTTGCAAAATTTTTCTTAATATAAACAGTTGTGAGTGCCCAGAAAAATCCAGATAAAATCAGGAAGCATTGTCCGATTAAAGAAAGATTCATGTGAATATCATGCAATTGAGGCCACAATATCGCAATCAGTCCTAAGGTTCCTAAAATTAGCCCAATAATTTTTTGAGCATTCAATCTCTCATTGAGAAAATAATGCGCTAAAACACCAATAAAAATTGGCATTGTAAACACTAAAACTGCCGATAAACCTGAATCCACAAATTGCATTGCAAAAGTCTGCGTGGCATAAAATCCAAAGCAAATCATCACACTAGAAATGATCAGTTTCGTCCATTCTCCACGTTTAGGAACAATCGATTTTCTGAGAATAAGTTGCACGACCATTAGTGTTAATGCTGCTAAAATCAAGCGTATAGAAATAAATAAAAATGGCGGGAAAATCTGCAAACTGTGTTTTACCAATCCCCACAATGAACCCCAAACTAAACATAACAATGCAATTGCACTGACGACTTTAGTATTCATTTGTTGTACTCAACAGATCGAAAGTACATTCATTATAAAAAATATAAGGCATCATGAATAATGTTATGTTTTAATATATCCATCATTTTTTTAATGTCTTTTTTTAATACCGTTTTTAATCCCATGTTTTCTACTTGAAAATAAACAGTGAGTCATTGCTGATGAATATCGATATAAGTGACATCAAATCATTTGTTGCTGTAGCAGAATTAAAAAGTATTTCAGGCGCAGCCAATAAGCTGAATTATTTGCAATCCAATATGACGGCTAAAATTAAAAAAATTGAAAATCACTATAAACGTCAACTGTTTATTCGTAAGCCCAAAGGTGTGGAACTGACCGAATCAGGAATGAATTTGTATACTCAATACAAAAAAATGCTGTTCACATGGGACGAAACAGAAAATAAGATTTATCAACAAGAAAAATATTTACGTTTTGGCACCAATACCAGTTTAGGTGGCATGCGCTTTTACCCATCTTTTAATCAACTGTATGAAACCTATCCAGATTTGTCGATCACCATGAAAACAGGTGCTACAGGTTATATTGAAGATGAAATTTTGCAGGGCAATTTAGATATCGCCTATGTATTGGGTCATCCAAATCAAAAAAATCTGCAATACATTCACAAAGCAGATGATGAATTGGTGCTGATTGGTAAAAATATTCTCAATCATGACAATATAGCTGGTTGTTTAGATCATCAAAATATCTTACTGGCTTCAGAAGAATGTTGTTATTCAACAATTTTAAATCAGATTTATGCAAACTACCAACTGACCAAAGGCGAAACAACGCATATTCATGACCATGAAGCACTCATCCAATTTACTCAATTGGGAATGGGAATTTCCATGATTGCGAAATCGTTAATCCCTAAGTTTAATGTTCAATACTATATGGATATTCCTGAACAATATCGTGATATTGGTTTGTATTTAATTGCCAGAAATGATCATGTATTTACCCCAATTGAAAGACAATTTATTGGGTTAAATGATCAACTTTAAGGGGGATTAAGCTCAATACTGTAAATCAGTTTTTAATTTCTGTAGTAGGCAAATTAAAAACTTGAGTTTGACCTTTTCCCACTTAAATATGGAGAAGAACAGCATAATTGCAGCCAGTAAAGTTCCTAATGGAAATGCATTTAACATAAAAATGTGAAAAAATTGGATGCTAAACGCTTAATTCACGCCCCGACTTTCCCCCTTTTGCACATAGAAAATGAATACAAATTAAGGTTATTTTCCCTAAAAAACTTCCAAAGAGATAAGCCTAATGATCTATGAATAATTGATAAAAACATATAGATCAAATCAAAAATTAAAATAAATGCCACAACTTAATGTAAGGTCGATAAAATTTGATTATTGCTATTTGGCATTGCTTTATCCTTTCATCTTATCTTGACTTGAATCTCTGCATTCTTATCGTAAAACTTTATATTTTTAGAATATTAATCTATTTTTTAAATCAAAAAAGAATATTTCCAGTCTTAACACCAAAAAAATTGTATTGAAGGGTGCTATAATACTGCGTTAATAAAATTCTCTTCGGCTACCAAAAATATATGGTGCCTATTTCGAAATAGTTAGGACTCGCAATGACTGATAATGCAACGATCTTGCAGAATGTACCAGTAGGCAAAAAAGTCGGTATCGCTTTCTCTGGTGGTCTAGATACTTCAGCAGCTTTATTGTGGATGAAACAAAAAGGCGCAGAACCTTATGCTTATACAGCAAACCTAGGTCAACCTGATGAAGATGACTATGATGCAATTCCACGTAAAGCTGAAGCATACGGCGCAGTAAAAGCACGCTTAGTAGACTGCCGCTTACAACTTGCATTAGAAGGTATTGCTGCAATTCAATGTGGCGCATTTCATATCAGCACTGGTGGTGTTCCTTATTTCAATACGACGCCTTTAGGTCGTGCCGTAACAGGAACCATGCTTGTTACAGCAATGAAAGAAGACGATGTAAATATTTGGGGCGATGGTTCTACATATAAAGGGAACGATATTGAACGTTTCTATCGTTATGGCTTATTAACCAATCCTGATCTTAAAATTTACAAACCTTGGTTAGACCAACAGTTCATTGATGAATTGGGTGGTCGTGCTGAAATGTCACAATTCTTAATCGACAATGGTTTTGACTACAAAATGTCGAAAGAGAAAGCCTATTCAACAGATTCAAACATGTTGGGTGCAACACATGAAGCTAAAGATTTAGAATATCTCAATGCAGGTATCAAAATCGTTGATCCAATCATGGGCGTTGCTTTCTGGAAAGATGATGTAAAAATTGAAGCTGAAGAAGTTTCGATCACTTTCGAAGAAGGTTTCCCTGTTGCGTTAAACGGTAAACGTATTGACGATCCAGTTGAGTTTATTCTCGAAGCAAACCGTATTGGTGGTCGTCATGGTCTAGGTATGTCAGACCAAATCGAAAACCGTATCATCGAAGCAAAATCTCGTGGTATTTATGAAGCTCCAGGTATGGCTCTACTTCATATTGCTTATGAGCGTCTTGTAACTGGTATTCACAACGAAGATACGATTGAACAATATCGTATTAACGGTTTACGTTTAGGACGTTTATTGTATCAAGGTCGTTGGTTCGACTCTCAAGCATTAATGCTTCGTGAAACTGCACAACGTTGGGTGGCTAAAGCCATTACAGGTACAGTGACATTAGAATTACGTCGTGGTAATGACTATACCATCATGAACACTGAATCTGAAAACCTCACTTATGAAGCTGAGCGTTTGACGATGGAGAAAGGTGATTCAATGTTTACGCCAATGGATCGTATTGGTCAGTTAACTATGCGTAACCTTGATATTACCGATACTCGTGCAAAATTAGGCATTTATACAAATACTGGTTTACTTGCAGTTGGTACAGGTTCTGCTGTTCCTCAGCTTAAAGATAAAAACAAATAAGTTTTTAATCTAATGTAAAAAACCGCCAATCATGGCGGTTTTTTATGGCAAAATTTTTATGATTAAATAGGGTCTGTTGACAATTCGTCTATGATTGCGACTATGAGTGTTTTTTAGGCGATACTAGGCGTGAAATACAAAATTTAGTCATTCTAAATGATGAGAAACACTGTTTCGCAAGGCAACAACGTAGCGTCAAAAAACACTCTAGTCCCCCGCTGCGCCTTGCGCTGCGAACAAAGCAGTGCTTTGTTCTTGCTCAGGGTTGTGGCTAAAATTATCTCAGCCTTCGTTATGAAACTTGAAAATAGTCTCGCTATTCTCTTCGTTTCATTCCTCGTCTGCTCAATTTTAGCCTACAACGCAAGCCATTTATGAAATGTCAACAGACCCTAATCATTACAAAATATCAAATCTTAAAATTATGACTCTTCAGCATTCTTTTGAACGGAGTTGATTTGTTGTTTGTTTTCTTGCTCAAGTTTCTGCTGTTGTTTTTTTAATTCAACTTTTTCTGCATGTTGCTGACGTATCTGATCATATTCTCGTTTGGTTTCCGCATCACTTTTAGCTGCAATAAAAAGCATACCTATTAAAAACAGTGGTAAGAATAATGCTAGTGCGCCGAAAATATAAATCTTTGGGAATTTCTTTGAGCTCGTCTGCGTCATAAATCTGTATCAATCAATCGTATTGAAGTCGATCAATATAACAGAAGATTTTCGATATACAAATTTTGTCTGTAAGCATTTATACAGGTTCAAAAAAGAGAAAGAACCGAAATTCTTTCCCTTCTGCTTATTTTACTGTGATTAATTGGCTGGCATTTTTGCTTTGATAAACGCAACCAATTGTGGATTCATTTCAACAATTGCCTGAGTATGACTTGCACCGACAACAGGTAAGAACGTCACATCAGTACCCATATCTTTTAAACCTTGTTGTAAAGCATTGGTTACTGGATAAGGCACTGCCATATCCGCTGTCCCTTGAATAATCATCACAGGTGTATTGATTTTCTTCGTTGCAGGTTGATTATCCACTAAGAACTTTTTAACTGTCTGATTTTCTTGGAAATCCCCTGCCAATCCTGGATAGTCTAAAACGGTTTTACCGCCATTTTTCACCATGAAATCACGAATATCAGCAGCAAATTTATTATGTAAATCATCTAAACATAAACCATTTTCACCTGTAGTGCCTTCAGCAAATTCTGCAATCGCACGTGAACGTTCTTGGAAAATTTCACGATAATTGAATTTCGGTTCGTATGCTGTAATCCCCACTGTAGTATACGCAGCATAGGCCAACAACTCAGCGTAAACTTCAACCGCTGTTCCTACAGGTACTTTACCCTCTTGTTCTTGTTGAAGAAGATTTTTAATCGCTTGTGGAGCAACCACTGAAATAATATAACCTAAGCTTGATGCAGGCGCACCAGCAACCGCGCCTTTGTAATTGGAATCATTATTGGAAAGTTCTGCTGTACCTAAAGAACCATGTCCACCTTGAGATTGCCCAACGGACATCCACTGACCATTAACTTGATTACCATAATGATCCTTATAAGCTTTCACTGCATAAATTGCCGAATTTGCTTCACTCTTTAAGTTTAAATAAGGATGAACCCCAGCTGTACCTAAACCTTCATAATCTGGGGCAATGACGACATAGCCTTCAGCCAATAAACTTTCCGCCATATTTTTGAAACGTGGATTAAATGCATTATTACTCGGTGCGCAACTATCTCCAATCCCCACAGTTCCATGTTCCCACACCACAACTTTCCAACCATTTGCTGGTCGAGAAGTTTTGGGTAGAAAGACCATCGCAGTCGCTTTCTTGGTTTCACCCAGTACATTCGGCATGTTATAGGTCATGACTTTGACTGAAGCAGCCGATGTCATACTGTCTAAATTATAAGTTTTTTCAGAAACATAACTTTTATTGGTAGACCATTGATTGTTATCATCATCGTCATTACATGCTGCAAGAAATAATGTTGCACCACATGTAATCGCTAATAGTGACCGTTTCAATATATTATTCATCACGTATACCCTTCTCATTTATATTGTAGTTTTTACTGACTTCATGTCCTCTCATAATTAAACATAAAAAAAAGCACCTTACTAGTGCGCTTTTGATTAAAAATTGATACGAATTCAAGATCTTTTAATAATCTATCTAGGCGTTCACATTAAAATACACATTCTTGTGACTAAGGTTGAACGCCTGATCATTTTATTTTCAATCATTTATTATTTTTCTGAGTTAAATTCTTAAATTAGTGCGACAAATATTCCAATAAAAATGATTAAACCCACCCAACGATTATGACGAAAAGCCCAAAAACAACGTTGCGGATCTCGGTCATTGGTTTTTGTCCATTGATAAATAAAATCAGCACAAACCAACAGCAAAGCTGCCAATCCAAAAGGGAGTAAGATATTTTCTAAATAGAAAGCTGTACCAATTAAAATGACACTCAGTGCCTGAAGTATTGAAATAATTTCAATATCATATTTACCAAATAAAATTGCTGTAGATTTCACACCAATTTTTAAATCATATTCACGGTCTGTAATCGCGTATTGCGTATCGTAAGCGACTGTCCAAGCCAAATTACCAAAATAAAGTAACCAACAGGTTAAATCTAATGGTTTGCCCATTGCGGTAAAGGACATTGGAATTCCCCATGAAAAAGCCATCCCCAAAACAACTTGAGGTAAATGGGTATAGCGTTTCATAAATGGGTAAATAAAGGCGAGAAAAAGTCCACCTAATGCGCAATAGAATGTTGCTATTGGCAAGAAAAACAACATACATGCACTGGCGAGTACCAAAGCAAGAAACACAAAAATAGCTTCTTTAGGGCGGATAATTCCAGTGGCTAAAGGACGAGTTTTAGTCCGCTCAACATGTGCATCTACTTTACGATCTGCAAAATCATTGATCGCACATCCCGCAGCTCGCATAAATATTGTACCCAATACAATCGGAATTAAAATACCAATGGGGGGTATTCCTTCTGCTGCAATCCACAGTGCCCACATGGTTGGCCAAAAAACTAACTCCGTCCCGATTGGCTTATCAAATCGGCATAGATAGTAATACGCTTCTAAACGTTGTTGCCATGTGGTGTGCTGTATAGTCGCCATAACAATCCTTCAATACCTTATTTCGAAATACTTTGCTGTTTTAAAAACTGCTCAAAGGCAGGTAAAAAAGTTTCTTGTACAATAAACTTACACCCATGCCAAGTATAGCAACTTTGTCGCGTCCAGCCTTCTTCAAGAAATAATACGCGTCGTTCGCATTGCGGATTGGTACGCTGAAACAGAAATTTTCCGATCGGCTTATTTCGAATATGTTTGAATAGCCGAGCTTTCGCATGAACACTTAAAATAGGGAAAATACTTTTTGCCTTAACCCAAGGTTGTTGTTCACAACCAAATAAATAGCTTTCGCGCACCCATGACGTATGTTGATGCGGCATTTTCATCCATTGACTATCAATAAATGTCAGCCTTTTATAATGTTCTTGAATCGGCTGAACACTGAAAACCCCATCTGCAAGGTCAGTCAATTGTTGAGTTAGAGAACCTGAAGCATACAACCATGTTTTTAATTCTAAAGGAATTTGCCTTTCTTGACTTTTGCATGATTGAGCCAATGTTCTCTCCTATTTTTCAATTTTCAATTAAAGTCGCAAGTTTAACTGAAAATATCAGATATAAGCAGATTAAGCATAAAATATATCATCGAGATGAATATTTTGAGTATTTATCATTCATTTTATCAAATTATGATTTTTCTCACCCTTAGATAAAACAACGATAAAAAAACCCGCACAAGGCGGGTTTTTTATCACTTAAATTCGAGAACGAATTACAAGCTGTAGTACATATCAAATTCAACTGGGTGAGTTGTCGTATTAAGACGACGAACATCTTCAGTTTTAAGTTCGATGTATGCATCTAACATTTCTTTAGTGAACACGCCACCTTTAAGAAGGAAGTCTTGATCCGCTTTAAGTGCTTCAAGCGCCATATCTAGGCTATGAGCAACTGTTGGGATTTTAGCTTCTTCTTCAGGAGGAAGGTCATACAAGTTCTTATCAGCAGCTTCACCTGGGTGGATCTTGTTTTGGATACCATCAAGACCAGCCATCAACAATGCTGCGAAACCTAAGTATGGGTTCATCATTGGATCTGGGAAACGTGCTTCGATACGCTTGCCTTTAGGGCTAGAAACGTATGGAATACGGATAGAAGCAGAACGGTTACGTGCTGAGTAAGCAAGCATAATTGGTGCTTCAAAGTGTGGAACTAAACGCTTATACGAGTTCGTAGAAGGGTTTGTGATTGCATTCAATGCACGAGCATGCTTGATGATACCACCGATGAAATAAAGCGCCATTTCAGAAAGACCAGCGTATTCATCACCAGCAAACAAGTTCTTGCCATCTTTAGAGATAGACATATGAACGTGCATACCAGAACCGTTATCGCCAACCATTGGCTTAGGCATGAAAGTCGCAGTTTTTGCATATTGGTGCGCAACGTTCCAAACAGCATATTTGAACTGTTGAACTTCGTCAGCTTTACGTACCATAGTGTTGAAGCTCACACCAATTTCTAATTGGCAAGAAGCAACTTCATGGTGATGTACTTCTACACGACCTGGGCCCATGATGTCTTCAATACGAGCACACATTTCAGCACGCATATCTTGTGAAGAATCAACTGGAGGAACTGGGAAATAACCACCTTTAACACGAGGACGGTGACCAGAGTTACCTGCTTCGTAATCTTTACCTGTAGACCAAGCAGCTTCTTCAGCGATCAATGTATGACGAGCGCCAGACATGTCGATGTCCCATTTAACTTCGTCAAAAACGAAGAATTCTGGTTCTGGACCAAAGAATGCTGTATCACCAATACCTGTAGATTTTAGGTATTCTTCAGCACGGCGAGCGATTGAACGTGGATCACGGTCATAACCTTGGCCAGTAGAAGGCTCAATGACATCACAAGTTACAACGATAGTTGCTTCAGCAAAGAACGGGTCAAGGAAAGCAGTTTCTGGATCTGGACGTAAAATCATGTCAGAAGCTTCAATGCCTTTCCAACCAGCGATTGAAGAACCATCAAACATTTTACCATCTTCAAAAGTATCTTCATCGATAGTATCTGATGGATAGCTTACGTGCTGCTCTTTACCCTTAGTATCAGTAAAGCGAAAATCGACCCATTTTGCGCCACTTTCTTGTATGAGTTGAAGGACCTTGTTCGCCATGCTCATTTTGCTCCAATGCATTTTTGTTGCACTTACAAAGTGCGTGTTAGTAGTTGGTGTTTATATAGCAATTACCGTACCAACTTTTAAAATAGTTGCTAAAATATTGAATTCTTTATTAGAAAATAGACTTAGCAACCTTTAATTTCAAACTATTATACTGCGTGTATTTAGAATTGCACTATATTCAAACACACTTGCGAATTTTATATTGCAATGCACAATTTTAATGCACTATATTTGTGCAAAATTGTTTATTTGTTTTAATTTGGTGCTTATTTTGCATTAAATAAATCTTTTTGCTCACAGTTCAAAACTTAATTTATCAATAAAAAAAGCGTATATATCAATACGCTTTGGAATCTGAAATAGCTGAATCAATAAAATTTAACGGTATAAAATAAAGTCACTATATTTAACCTTGACCCATTATATAAATTAGCCAAATTCAACTTCAGCTCGCGCAATTAATGCTTCAACCATCAGTAAAACATCATCTTTTTCTCTGGCATCAATGGCAAAAATTGGCATTGTTAACTTGTTCAAATTCATCCAATCTTTATATTGTTTGAGTAAATGTTGTGGGTCTTCATCTACATGGGTTACGCCTACAACAATATTATTCACATATTCTTTAAAGGCTTGGAAATAAAATTTTAAATCCTCAAGCGCATCTTTTTGTGAATGATCGATCAATACCACTGCACCTATCGCCCCTTTACAAATCACAGACCAAACAAAATCGAAACGATCTTGCCCAGGCGTACCATATAGGCCTACTGCAACCTCATCATCAAGTTTGATTTCACCATAATCAATCCCAACTGTGGTCAAAGCTTTGCTGTGTGACTGTTCATCTGTATTATGCGCTTCAGTTGAAAGAACCGAAATCTCTGATAATGATCTGATTGCTGCAGTTTTACCTGCGCCCTTCTTACCGCCAAATACAATTTTATATTTATGTAGTATCACGTCATCACCTGTTGTATTTATTACACTTTTGCCAGACTGCAAAATTTATTTAGATTACACATAAAATTTAAAACTCTTGGTCTAACAACTATGTGTAAAAATGCCTTGTAGAGATAGTTATAGTCTAGACTCATAGACCTAATTTCTTTCTTAATTTACCAAAGAAGCCACGTAGTGCGCTGGAAGATTCTTTTTCCTCAAGCACCAACTTTGCATCTTCCACAGGTATTTTATGTAGCACATTGCATAATAAAGCGACTGAAACAAACTTATTAATCTGTTCTAAGCTATACCCTGTTTTTTGGGCAACTTGTTTAAGATTTGCGCCTTGCTCAAAACAAGCGGCTATTTTAAAAACTTGTTTACGCTCATTTTGAGGATCAGGTTGAGGCCAATATTTTAGTTTATAAGAGTCTGAGTGATTTTGTTTAAAGTCTATATTCTCAGAATGCCATAAGACATTCCAAAGCCACGATGTTAGATCCTCTCCCTGCATTGAGCTCACAGATTGAGCCATTTGCATAGTTGCATAGGTATAATTTAAAGAGGCATCCGTTCGTTGTAGTTTTCGCGCTTGATTGATCCAAACTTGTTGAGTTCGAATATTCATTAACGCAATATTTCCTTTTGAATCAAATACCTGAACATTTCCATTTCTTTCATTAAAAAATTCAGGAACAACATTTTTTAAATCCATTTTTTTGGAAATTTGGTTGACAAAAGTTTCTGTTTTAACGCTTACAGGAACTTGTAAATACCTGTCTTTAAACCACTGTCGAATCTCATCAGTTGCTGAAAAAGGTAAATATAATTTATCCCCTTCAATCGTGCCTGATTTATCATTTTTATTGATTAGACGTAAATAAGGAATTTTTTTTGCACCAACTAAGTTTTGAATAGTTGCTGAACTAAAAAACATATCATTAACTAAAAGGATATCTAAATGAGGGTCAGCAATCGTCGCCCAACTTACTTTAAGCGTATCATCGTACATTGATTGAACTTTTTGCTTAATGCTTTCAAGTACATTTAAACTTAAGCCAAATATAGCAATTTTTATTTCTTCTTTCATCTAGCCCCCCATCATCACATCAAAAAACGTGACAATATTAACATTTTATTTTTAAAAAACTATAGGAATCACATTTAAAATACCGATTAATTATAAAATAATCTATATTCTTTTTTACCTTATAAATTATAAAAATGTAATAACTGTCTGATAAAAAATATATTTAAACAACAATAATAATTTTTATCAAAAAATAAAAAATAAATCCATATAAAACAATATTTTATTTTTATGTATAAGATGTATTTCAAATACATAAAACAAATTAAATGAATATAAAAATCATTCTCATATTTAGTTTACGATATTATATTAAACTAGGCTTAACTTATTTTTAATTCGAAATGAACACACGTGTATTTAAATTAAAGGCTTAAACCAAGTTAAGTTATTCTAATATATTATATAAACATTTTTAAATGCCTATTTTAAGGCATCATTATGCTAGTTTATTCCGAAGTTAATAATCATTCTATTTAGTGAATACAGCATTTTACTGAATGAGCTAAGAAATTGAGGTGTTGGTATCATCAATAGCTGCAAAAGATCTAAAAATTGAATCTCAAGACATCCTATAGGCCATATGATCTTTTTAAAAATAAAAATTTATTCCCTAAAAAGTCATGATTAGGCGATTTTTCAGAATGGTTTTAAAATTATTGTTTAAAAAAACCTCCCGAAGGAGGTTGAACTAAAATTATGGAGCTGGCTTAAACCATTTAATAAACAGATCAAGTCCGTGGTCATTTGGTGTTGTATCCAAATCATATTTCTTTTGATTCAATTCTGCCAAAATCGCCTCTTGATCTTCTGCACCCACGTTTGAAGGGATGGTATAGCCTGCGCTAAAATAACCTAAATCTGAACTTGCTTTAATTTGAGCTGCAATTTCATTACGTAAAGTCTCAAGTGTCTTTTTAGGTTGATGATTTTCGGAATTCTGTTTTGCTTCAGTTGCATTAATAATGGACATCGCTTTCTCCATATTGTTGTTTAGTTCTTCATTATAAAATATAGCAAAACTAGATACAGAACAACGTTGAAACATCCATCATTCCAATGCTTACAAACTTTTCGGTTTTTAATAAAAATATATTTTTATACAATGCTTTTGTATAGCAAAAAGTCAAAGAATATAAGCGAGAATCTGATATTATAGCCGTACTTAACAGGCTTTTTTATTTTGTGCCTTTTAAGTAAGCATCTTTGCGAAAAATGGATAACCGCACAGGCAACTCCAAGCAAAATACAAAATAAATGCATAAATAACCAGAGGTTAAGCTAAAAATGCTTCTAATGATCGACAACTATGACTCCTTTACTTATAACATCGTCCAATATTTTGGCGAGTTAAACCAAGAAGTAAAAGTAGTCCGTAATGATGCCGTGACTTTAGAGGATATTGAGCGATGGCAACCAAAGTATTTAGTGATTGGGCCAGGTCCTTGCTCCCCTTCGGAAGCAGGAATTTCTATCCCTGCAATTCAGCATTTTGCAGGCAAGATTCCACTGCTTGGTGTTTGCTTAGGACATCAAGCGATTGGACAAGCTTTTGGTGGTGACATTGTCCGTGCCAAAACAGTGATGCATGGTCGATTATCTGACATGTACCACAGTGATACTGGCATTTTCAGCAATCTTCCTTCTCCATTTTCAGCGACCCGCTATCATTCTCTTGTGATTGATCAAGCGACTGTTCCTGAATGTCTTGAAGTGACTTGCTGGACCAATGAAGCGGATGGTTCAATGGAAGAAATTATGGGTGTTAAGCATAAGACACTACCTATTGAAGGTGTGCAATTTCACCCTGAATCGATTCTGAGCCAACATGGTCACCAAATCTTTAAAAACTTTTTAGATATTTATGCATAACGAGCGTAACCAAGATAATGAATATTCAACAAGCTTTAAATAACATTACCAAAAACATTGAGCTTACTCAGCCGCAAATGGAAGAAGTCATGCGCACCATCATGAGTGGTGAAGCGACAGATGCACAAATTGGTGCATTGATGATGGGACTTCGTTTAAAAGGCGAAAGTATCGATGAAATCACAGCGGCAGCACGTGTCATGCGTGAGTTTGCCATTAAAATAGATGTCAGTGATATTCCACATTTGATCGATATTGTCGGTACTGGCGGTGACGGTCAAAACTTATTTAATGTGTCTACAGCGTCTTCTTTCGTGATTGCTGCTGCGGGTGCAACCATTGCCAAACATGGTAATCGTGGTGTTTCTTCAAAATCAGGTTCTTCTGATTTATTAGAACAAGCAGGTATCAATCTCGATTTGAATATGCAACAAACTGAACGCTGTATCCGTGAAATGGGTGTTGGTTTTCTATTTGCTCCAAATCATCACAAAGCGATGAAATATGCTGCGGGTCCTCGTAAAGAATTAGGCTTCCGTAGTATTTTCAACCTCCTCGGCCCGCTTACGAATCCGGCTGGGGTACGTCGCTATGTGATTGGCGTATTTTCAACTGAATTATGTCGCCCACTTGCAGAAGTACTCAAACAACTGGGTGCTGAGCACGTGATGGTGGTTCATTCTAAAGATGGTTTAGATGAAATCAGCCTTGCATCAGCAACCTATGTTGCTGAATTAAAAGAGGGTGAAATCACTGAATGGATGATTCAGCCTGAAGATGTTGATATTGAATCTCAGACATTAACAGGTTTGTCTGTAAACAGTGCTACTGAAAGTCTAGTGTTGATTAAAGATGCTTTAAGCAAAAATAAATCAGCAAAAGGCGAAAAAGCGGCCAATATGATTGCTTTAAATGCAGGTGCTGGTATCTATGTTTCAGGTTTAACCAAAACCTATAAACAAGGTGTCGCCTTGGCACATGATATTATCTATGGTGGACAGGCTTTAGAAAAAATGGGCATTTTGTCTGAATTTACCAAAACGCTCAAAGAATACGAAGCTTAGGAATTAAAGGAAATCATCATGGTTGATATTGCCAATACCATTTTAGGTAAAATCGTTGATCGTAAACATGAAGAGTTTGCAATTCGCTTAAAACAACACAGCTTAAAAGATGTTGAGGAACTTGCAAAAGTGGCAACACCTGTTCGTGGTTTTGCTCAGTCTTTACAAAGTAAGCGTCCTGGTGTGATTGCTGAAATTAAAAAAGCATCACCTTCAAAAGGGATTATTCGTGAAAACTTTAATCCTGCTGAAATTGCTCAACAATATGAGCAAGCAGGTGCAGCATGTTTGTCTGTTTTGACCGATGTAGATTTTTTCCAAGGTGCAGATGAAAATATTCAAATTGCACGTAATCATTGTTCACTGCCAGCTTTGCGTAAAGATTTCTTGATTGATCCTTATGGTGTAATCGAAGCACGTGCGTTGCATGCAGATTGTATTTTATTGATCGTGGCGTGTTTATCTGATCAGCAGTTAGAAGAAATGTCTAAAACTGCATTTGAATATAACTTGGATGTTTTGGTGGAAGTTCATGATGAATATGAACTTGAACGTGCCTTGAAACTTTCTGATCGTTGCATACTCGGTGTCAATAACCGCAATCTTAAAACCTTTGATGTTGATTTAAATACTTCACTGCGTTTGAAAAAACTGCTTGAACCATCTCGTTTATTGGTCACTGAAAGCGGGATCGCAACCCCTGCTGATGTGGCAATGATGCAAGAGCATGATATTGATGCATTCTTGGTCGGTGAAAGTTTTATGAAGCAACCACGTCCAGATGAGGCTTTTAAAGCGCTGTTTGGTGTACCACAAACTGTTTAAATTCAGTTTTCAAAACAATTGATTTGTTTTAAGACTTGGTTTCAACACGCAATGTGAATTGTTATTTACCTTTTGAATTTTAAAGTTAAATATTTAAATAACTTGTTGTAAGCAAAAGCCCAACTCAACAGTTGGGCTTTTTCATGGATTAAATAATTTATTTTTATGATTTTAAAATGAATTAATAGCCTTTTATCAATCGAGTGGCTTCCCGCTCTTTTATATTAATCATCGGACTATTCGGTGCTTCTATGATTTCAGTAAAAATAAAACGTACCTGAGCAACGCTAGGTTTGCCTTTTAAATCATCTTTTAAAGAATCATTCAGCTTGCCAATTTCAGTCGATTTAGGAACAGTATCCCCTCTTACGACTACACGAACCAATGTAAACTTATCACGTTTTTCAAACTGAATTGAATCTACAATATTATTGTTTTTATTTAAAAATGTCTCAACTGATGACTTAATATCAGTTTCATATAACTGTTGTCGTAACATATGTAAAAAATTCAGTGATAGATAAATCGTCAACACCAATAAAAAGACTAAACTGATCGCATTTCTTTTAATAAATTCAGCGACATTACTTTTGACTTCAATATCTGACCCACGTCTAAAACCTGCCACCCACAACACCAGTGATGAACTTACTTGAATAGCAATAATATTGGTTGCCGCTAAAATAAATGCATTCGCTGCGTTTCTCCATTCCATATGCGCAAATAAAATGCCACTTGCAACCAAAGGTGGAACCAAAGCTGTGGCGACAGCAACACCAACAACTGCAACGGAAAGCCGTGGAGATACCGATGCGAATGCCCCTGCTGCCCCACCTGCCAAAGCAATCATTAAATCCATAATTGTAGGTTGGGTACGAGAAAGAATCTCATGGGTAATCGGAACATCGATATTAATTAAGCCTAAAATAATCCCTATGGCATAAATCATTAAAATGCCTAAAGAAAGCGTTGTTAATGCCGTTCTAAATAATATCCAGCGATTATCAATCAAAGATAAAGCAATACCCGAAATCGGCCCTAACATCATCGCTACGAGCATTGCACCAATAACCACAGCAGATGAATTGGTTAATAGACCATATCCTGCAATAATTGCCGCTAATGCATTCATAATAAAGAATGTTTTACTCGGCAAAGCATTCGCCTGAATATTTAAGCGAACTTGCTTATGATCGATCTTTTTAGAATTCTCTCGTAAAGCCTGTTTATATCTTAATTTTTCTTTGAGAATTTCATATTTTTCCTGATCAGGAGTATCTTCAACAATAATTGTTGGGTCTTTATCTTTTTCATTCGCCATGACTATTTATTAATCTTTTAATGCGTTGAGTTAATTTAGCTCTTTTTTTAACCCGCAGATAGAGTAAATCTGTTAATAAAATCAATTCACGCATAACTGAAATGATCTGCATAAGTATAGAAGTATGAATAGGTTAATTCGCAATCATCAAATAAACCATTATCATCAAAGATCATTTCAAAACCACTTTAAAAGCAAGTTAAAACCATTTTGAATATGAAATGCCCCCCCTAAAATTAAAAATCTCAAAATCCTAAAATTTACTGTGAATTCAATTCAGTTCAATTTTTATTGGATTAAGACTATAATGTTCAACAAATATTACCTTCTCACTGTTTTTTGCAATTATGAGTAAATCTGATTCTACATTCTCCAAATCTCAGCTTGATCTTTTAAAACAATTCAAAAAACAAATTTCAACTGGGCAAACTCAGTCTAAATCTACGCCTAAACAACAGAAACCAGCACCTGTTGCAGAAGCTGTGCAACAAAATGATGATCTCGCCTTGTTTAATAAAGAGATGCAAGGTGTTAAAGCCATAGATAATAGTAATATTGCGAAAATAGAACCAAACAATGCACGGAAAAAGCCAGATGCTAAAACACTTGCAAAGCGTGCGGCAGCTGTAGGTCCAACTGAAACAGAACATGCTGAATTATCAGATACACATGCCATGCTCAATCCTGTGGCAAGCCAAGCGACTTTAAGTTATCGCATCGCTACTTTACAGCACAAAGTATTTGAAGACTTAAAAGCAGGAAATATTCGTTGGTATGAAGCTGTGGATTTACATGGTTGTACGGTAGAAGAAGCCAGAACTGCTGTATTGGAAATCATTCAAATCGCTAAGAATGAAAACCAAAATGTGATTAAAATCGTACATGGCAAAGGCCCTGAAGCGATTCTAAAAACTTATGTAAATAGCTGGCTTCGCCAACACCGTGATGTTTTAGCTTTTGTCAGCGCTCCTGAAAAACAAGGTGGCACTGGTGCAGTTTTAGTATTACTCAAACGTGCTGAGAAAAATCCTAAATTTAGTCAGGATCATTAATCCATTTTTGTTCGCACAAATTTTGTGATTGATGATCAATATCCTTTAAAATACGGTTTATCCTGTAGTAGTCAGACTTTTTTTGTTTTTCTGCTACAATGCCGTCCTTGTTCAATCCGTATAAGTGAACACGTTTTATGTCTATGCAGCAATCCTACGCAAATATTTTAACTGCCGTTGGCGAGGACTTAGATCGTCCTGGTCTGAAAGATACGCCTATGCGTGCGGCTAAAGCTTTTTCGTACTTGACGTCTGGCTATAGCAAAACGTTAGAAGAAGTGACCAATAATGCGGTCTTCCCTTCTGATAATGATGAAATGGTATTGGTTAAAAATATTGAATTTTATTCTTTATGCGAACATCATTTATTACCTTTCCATGGTCGTGTACATATTGCCTATTTACCGTCTGGTAATGTTTTAGGCTTATCTAAATTTGCACGTATTACAGAGATGTTTGCTCGTCGCTTACAAATTCAAGAACAACTCACCAAGCAAATCGCAGATGCAGTTGCAGAAGTGACGCAGGCTCGTGGTGTTGCAGTTGTGATTGATTCAGCGCACATGTGCATGATGATGCGTGGTGTAAGTAAACAAGAGTCAACGACACGTACTGTTTCCTTTGTCGGTGATTTTAAAACAGATAAAGAAGCACGTCGTGAATTCTTACAGGCCGTGCCTGAAGCACATTGATTTAATTTGAATCATATATAAATTTAAACCCTGTTCAATCAGGGTTTTTTATTATATGAGAATGCAAAATTTTCCCCATATACAACTCATCCAGCAACTGCCCCTTGCTGAATATGCTCTTTTTACGAATCCCTTCTTTTTCAAAACTAAGTTGTTCATAAAATTTAATTGCACGAATATTTTCCTGAATAACGCTCAATTCAATTCTGATCGCACCTTGATCAATCGCCCACTGCTCAGCACATTGATACAATTCATTAGCTAAATTTTTCCCGTGATAACTTTCTAATACGCCAATCACCAATTGAAAACAGTGTTTTACTCTGTTAAATGGCTTCCTAGAAAGTGCAATAAAACCAATGATATGCTTTTGATATATCGCAATAAATATCACCTCATTTACGGATGATTCTAATTTTTTAATCAATTCAATTTGCTGACTCAATAGCGTAGGTCGCTCACCTATTTCAAAGAGCATGAATTTAGTTTCTGCATCAAGTTGTTTAAAGAACTCAATGAAACTTGCAGCATCTTGCTGTTGAATTTGTCTTATTTGCATCATGTTATACATTCACATACATAACTTTCCCCCACTCTTTAACACAAGTATTATTTTACCAAAAGGAAAAATAAAACCTTTGTTTTCAAATTAAAAACATATAATTTTTCCCAATTTTATTTTAAATATCGCTATTATAGCCGCCCTGATCACGATCACCGTCATCACCTTACGACTTAAATTAATCTAAAAGGGCATAAAATGTTAAATTGGCTAAAAAATTTACTTTTAGCATTTGTGAGCATGTTTAAATCAAAAAATATGGCTTCGAATATCAACACCGTAGATTCATCAAAAATGACTGATACACCTGAACAAATAAATGATGCCGAAAATTCATTTGACGCTATTCAGTTCTATCCTCAATTAGTTGAAAATCTTAAAACCGATCATCAACACTTATTAATGATATACGGTAAAATTGAAGAAGCCTTAGATACTCAGCAATATCAACTCATTCCAGAACTATTAAAAACGTTTCGTAATAATCTAAATGCACACCTGAATACAGAAAACATTAAATTTTACGGCTACTTGGAACAAAGCCTAAAAGGTAAAATACAAGAATTTAAAGAAATGCGAGCTTTTCGCAAAGAAATTCGTGCAATCGAAAGAGCAGTCATCAAATTCCTAGATCAGTGGATGAACACTGATATAAATAGTTATAACGTCATGGAATTTAAAACTGAATATTCTGCAATTGGTTCTGCCTTAATTTCACGTATAGAAAGTGAAGAAAAGTCACTTTATACGCTTTATCAGCAAGCTTAATTAACGTCAGTTAGAGATAAGTTTTGATGTAAGTTATTGAAAAGATAGATCAGGCATAGCGGAGTCTTATCATTTAAAGTCAGATGCACGGATTAACCTTCGGTTCGACCTGAGAGGTACTACCTCGCAAGGCTTTCGGGAAAAGTAGGCAAAACCATTTGTCAGTCGCCAACTCGACAGATACTATCAAGTACCTAATATATCGCAAAAACAGTATATTACAGATGTAGCCATGCCTCGAACAATGCGACTGACGTTTCCGCGTATCATATAGTTGGGAACATATCTTATCTCAAACTCAGGTTAAATTAACCCAAATAGTCTGTTTTAAGGCTGGCGATAAGCACTTGTCATTGTTGCTTAAATTCCTTTATCTGGTTTACCGTAAAACTAGATAAAGGATTCATAAGTCTTGCATTTATCTACTGTTTAGACCAATAAGTTTAAAATGTACAATTTAAAAAATATCAAACTTTAGGTTTTTATGTAATCAAAAACCACATTCATTTCAACCAAGTACTTTTCACAATAAATCAAAAATAATGTGCAAATCCAAAGCTACCTTTCATCCAGTCTTGGTGATCTTGTTGCTGATATTCCCAACCTATTCTCAATGAGTTTTGAGAGCTGAGTGAATATTGTAAGTAACTATTGATTCGTAAGTTCCATTGATGAGAATCCTCCCAATACGGCAATTCAAGCTGAACCACACTATTGAGTTGATCTGTCCAAAGATTTTGACACCCAATCGTTGGCCCTAAACCGATACGCCAACCTTTATCCAGTGACTTTCCAGTTTGGAGTTGAGTCTGTAATTCTGCATAGCACAAATGTTTACGATCATCATCTGCAAGGGTATAGCCTGATTGTCCTTCCAACCCAAAAACACCATGCTGTTCATCTTCATTGAATTTGCCTTGATGAATCGCTTCTTGTTGCCAACCCATGTTAAATCCCCATGTGATGGGCGTTTTAAATGGTGTAATCGGGTTATATGAATTAACAGTTAATAGATCGAAATGTTCCAGTTTTAACTGATCATCTCGCCACTGCATAGCACCATCTAAAAATAGAAGCTGCGTACCAGTACGGAAACCACCCTGTGGATCTTTTAACTCATGATATGCCTGACGATGCCCAATCTGAACGAATTTTTCACCCTGCACTTCCCCGACATCGACCGACCAATTTCGGGAATCATGCCCATGTACAGGATCTACTTTAGGTTTTTGTGGTTCTTGACGTTGCTTGGCAATTTGGTTTTGGCTACGTAAACCCAATAATTGTCTAAATCGTGGTTGAACAAATTTTTCATCGACTTGGCGAGACGTAAATTGTAAATACAAATCGTCATAGGCCATTTCCAGTACCTTGGCACGATCTGCGTCCGTATAACTCGCTAAAGCACTTTGTATTTGTTGCGGTTCTAAGCGAGTCAATTCATGTGCTTTTTTTGCTAAAGCATGTCCATGTTGCTTCGTTTGAGCATTCAATTGCGTTTCTAACGCAGGACGATACACCGTTTCTTTTATTAAACCTTGTCGATCAACAGCTTTAATCGTTTCAACAGGTATCGCTGCATAGCTAAATTGATGACGTAAATTAGAATCTGGACGAACCAAATCGATTAAACCTAATAAGCGATAAGCACAATTATCACTGACAAAATAATAAGGGAAACTGACTTTTTGCATTTCCCACATATGTTTAACTAAAAAAGCAGTTTCTTCAGGACTTAAATTTAGCTCATATTCCCATAAATCACGGCTTTCAAAATCGCCATATTCTTTTACTTTTCGGTAATAAGGCATCAGTGAGTATTCCCCAGGATAATCACCAATTAAGCCTTTCCATGCATATGACCAATTGTCTTCTCTATTCACTGTTGCGGCATAATTTACAGCATAAGAAACTAAGTTGAGTTGCTTCTGATCTTTAGGGTCTAAGCGCAACAAAGTATGTCCAAACATAGAGCTTGGATTTCCCATAAAGTCTGTTGCATAAATTAAGGTGGCTTTATAAGGCTTGATTTGCCCATACCATTGCTCGAATTCAGGACATGAAACTTGTGGAAGTTGTTGTGTTGTAATATTCAGTTGTTGCATCAACCATTGGCTACGTGCAGGAAATTTGCAACGAATGGATTGATTGGGTTCAGCTTGCTGGAATAATGCGGTTATATCTGCAACCATCTCATTTTTAATATTATTTTGACCATCTGAAGCAAGAAAATAACCTGAATAACTGACTTCACTTTTTGAAGAATCTTCTGCATAAAGTAAACGCTTCCAAGTGATATCCTGTTCTAATTTTTTTTGTTCTGCCAATTGAACATAATCTTGAACGCTAATTAATTCAGCCTGTACACTGAACGATAAAACTGTACTGAGTAAACTTAAACTATAAACTAAATATTTCATTCACAATTTCAATATTAAAAATTAAGCAAATTTATGATTTTTATAACATATATAAAATAAAAACCCTGTCAAAGACAGGGTTAAATAATAATTAAACGTATGCTTTTAATACAGCATCTTTTGCCATCACTTCTTGAAGTGAAGCCAAAACTTGTAGAGAGTTCTGATTATCTGTTGAATAGATTTGCGAGAAGTTTGATTTGGTTACTGCAAAGAAATGCGCTTTATCTGCATCTTTAACATTAAGCAAAGAAGCAAGTACATTCAAGCTCTCACCTTGACCCACAGCCATATCACGAGCAAGTGATTCTGAGTTTTCATTGGTAAATGTAACCACTTGAGCAGTCACTTTACCATTACCATTACACCCTAAAGTACCAAATGTGATACCCAATAATTGGTTTGTGAAAAGACCATTGGTCGTTCCAGCCAAGATTTTTGGAACCTTACCAGACTGACCTGCCCAAACCTGTGAACCAATACCACACCCTACATCTGGATCAGCCATTGCAACACTAGAACCAGCAGCTAACACAGCAGCTAAAGCGATTTTTTTTAACATATAATTCTCCAGAAATTATCCATATGTGACATATGTAAATTGTTATATTCCGTTTTGTGTAGATTAAATTACACGCATACAGATTTAGCACATAAATCTAGATAAGCAAATCAAAATATGACAATTAAGTGACTATTTTTTGTTCTCGACAAGTGACCAACTTCCATTGATGTTTCTATTTCCAAGAATTTTTAAAACAAGGACTAAGCTTAATAATAATAATAAATACCAAGAACCTAATTTTCCCCATCCAACCATGTGCCATGCGTCAACTTGGCTTGGGTAAAGCCAAATTTTATAGAACGTACTAATATTTTCGGCAATCCAAATGATAAATGCCAAGACGAGTAATATCGGGAGCATTGGCATTTGAAAATGGTGATGTTGTAATTCAAAGCGAATTTTAGCTTTCCAAAATATCACCACACTCCAAATAAAAAGGAGGTTGCGAAAATCTGGAATAAAAAATTTGCTCATAAAATTGATATAGGACAGTACCGCCAAACTGAGCATATTGGCAAAACTGGGTAAGTTTATGAATGAAACCTGATATAAACGTAATGATCGTGCAAAAAAACTCCCCACTGCTGAGTACATAAACCCAG
Source organism: Acinetobacter sp. P8-3-8 (assembly GCF_000214135.1). Taxonomy (GTDB): domain Bacteria; phylum Pseudomonadota; class Gammaproteobacteria; order Pseudomonadales; family Moraxellaceae; genus Acinetobacter. The sequence continues at coordinate 13,151 of NZ_AFIE01000026.1, read as the reverse complement.
CGAATAGCGGTACGGTCATTATTTTAAATACAGCAGGTTGTGGATATTGCCAAGATGCTATTTGTGGATGGGTTAAAAACAGCTCCATTCCCATTGCCATGATATGGAACAAGGCGATCACTTTGGCTTCAGCCCACGATTCTAATTTTAAATACAACAAACAAGCTTGAATGATTAAGGCATAAAACAATAAATAGTCATAACGGAAGAAGCCATAAAATTCATGGCTTCCCATACTTGCTGTCGCCATAAATGCAATCAGCAATAAAATACCAAATAAGGCAGCTGAAGCTGCCTTATAAAGTAATTCAATGAATGATTTAAAATAGATCATGGGGAAATCAAAACTTAGCCCAAATACTTAGCACTATATTCATGAACTGTATCAATAAAGGCTTTCGGATTTTTGGGATCGACCCACTGAGTAATGCCATGACCTAAATTCGCCACATAACCTGTTTTTTCACCATTGGCATAAGCATCATCTAGCATAGCTTTAGTGGCATTTTCAATGGTTGTTGCAGAACCATACAGCGTTGCAGGATCTAAATTACCTTGCAAAGCAGCACGACCATTTACAGTTTGGCGAGCCACATTTAATGGCGTTGTCCAATCTAAACCAAACGCATCTGCACCTGTTGCGATCATAGGTTCAAGCCATTGACCACCACCTTTGGTGAATAAAATCACTGGAACTTTACGTCCCTCATTTTCACGTTTTAAGCCTGCAACAATTTTTTGCATGTATTTTAATGAAAATTCTAGATATTCACGGTGAGCCAATGCCCCGCCCCAGCTATCAAAAATTTGTACGGCTTGTGCACCTGCATCAATTTGAGCATTCAAATAGTCAATGACAGCATCTGCAAGTCGATCCAATAAAGCATGTAATACTTCAGGCTGGGCATACATCATTTGTTTGGTAAAGCGAAAATCTTTACTTGAACCACCTTCAACCATATACGTTGCCAATGTCCAAGGACTGCCTGAAAAGCCAATCAATGGAACTTGCCCGCCCAATGCCGAACGAATGGTTGTTACTGCATTCATCACATAAGACAAATCTGATTTCGCATCAAATTTTGGAAGATTCGCAACATCTTGTTCTGTACGTACAGTTTTATGAAACTTAGGGCCTTCCCCTGTTTCAAAATATAGACCTAAACCCAAAGCATCTGGAACAGTCAAAATATCTGAAAATAGGATTGCTGCATCTAAGTCATAACGGCGTAAAGGCTGTAAAGTCACTTCACATGCAAATTCGGTATTTTTACAAAGAGAAAGAAAGTCACCTGCTTTAGCACGCGTTTCACGATATTCTGGTAAATAACGCCCTGCTTGACGCATCATCCATACTGGTGTGGTATCAACAGGTTCACGCAATAAGGCACGTAGAAAACGATCATTTTTTAAGGTCGTCATTTACTTTCCCATTCCAAAAATTAAAGTCGCCCCATCATAGCAAAAAAGGCTTCAAATTTAATAATTTCTAAGCAAAAAATTCCATGATCAAATTGGATTGAAACAGGATTGATAAAATCATCTAATGAATACGAAAATAAAACAAAAATACTTTTTGCAATATTTATCAATAGAAAAAAGTGATTGAAACAAAACAAGTACTGCATCTATATGTAATTTCTGTAATACTTACCGAGATATTTTAGTAATCAATATGAATAATTCTTAAGGTTGAATTACATGTTCGTTCGCTCAATTCTTGCTTTGAGTTTAAGCTGTATATTAACAGGTACAGCGTTTGCAGCTTCTACAACTGAGCAACCTCTAAATCCTACAAAAGTTGCAACAACTCCAGTCGAAGATCCAATTGATCCTTTAGCAATTGATTCATCAGCCTCTGCTGTTATAGATCCAGCGAGTTCTTCTGTTGATACACAGATCTCTCAACAAGAGCAACAAGACTTAGATCAAGCTGCTGATACTCTGCAAAATTTAGAAAAAACTGAATCTAAAAATGCAGATATTGCATCTGCGCCAACAGTATCATCACCAAAATTAGATACACCAGCAACGCAGCCTGTGGTATCAAATCCAAATGCGCCAAAAGCATCTTGGACACTTGATGGTCTGAATAACGCACAATGGTATGAGAATATTGGCAAAGGTCAATTTCCAGTCTATGCGCGTGCACATGTAATGCTGAATAATGCACATGCTTCACCAGGTGCAATTGATGGCACTAGCGGTATGAACACCTTAAAAGCGATTGCATCTTTCCAACAAATCAATGGGTTAAAGCCAACTGGTGAATTAACTCAAGAAACTTGGGATGCATTGGTTGCTAAACAAGGCAATAAACCTGCTTATGTTGAATACACGATTACAGATGCAGACTTGAAAGGGCCATACGCGGCATCTATCCCTCATGATTATGCTTTACAAGCAAAAATGAAGGGTCTGTATTACACGCGTGTCACAGAAATGTTAGGTGAAAAATTCCACATGGATGAAGATTTCCTCAAGAAATTAAATCCTAAAGCGACTTTTAAAAAAGCAGGTGAAAAAATCATTGTGACCAATATTCGCAATGAACTTCCTGAAAATATTCACTTAATTGTGGCACATAAAGGTGCGAAACAACTTTATTTGTTTAATGCACAAAATCAAATGGTAGGCTCTTTCCCTGCAACGATTGGTAGTTCAGATACACCATCACCAGCAGGTACTTATAAAGTGACTGGCGTAGCACCAAATCCATGGTACAGCTACTCACCAAGTAACTTTGTTCAGGGCAAAAACTTAAAACCTTTATCGTTACCACCAGGTCCAAATGCGCCAGTTGGTAATATTTGGATTGGTTTAAGTAAAAAATCATTTGGTATTCATGGAACGCCAAATCCATCAGCGATCTCTAAAACAGCATCACACGGTTGTATCCGTTTGACGAATTGGGATGCCAATGATTTGGGTAAAAAAGTAAAATCAGGTGTAACGGTTAAATTTTTAGAATGATCGTTAATCTCTAAGTTTTACTTGTATTTAAGACCAGTGCCTATGCACTGGTTTTTTATTTAAGATAACGTCAGTTCGGGATAAACTCTGATGTAAGTTATTGAAAAGATAGATCGGGCACAGCGGAGTCTTACCGTTTAAAGTCAGATGTAAGGATTAACCTTCGGTTCGACCTACTTTTCTTTCGGGAAAAGTAGGCAAAACCATTTGTCAGTCGCCAACTCGGCAGATACTATCAACTATAAGATATATTGCAAAAACAGTATATTATAGATGTAGTCCTGCCTCGAACAATGCGACTGACGTTTCCGCGTATCAGATAGTTGGACATATATCTTATCCCGAACTCAGGTTAAGATGTTCTATTTATAAAAAACACGTAGTTCTACGCTTAGACATATAACGATGCTCAATACACAACAAATTTCTAAAATTAAAACAATGTTTTCTAATGCCGATGGTTTATTAATCACTGCGGGTGCGGGCATGAGCATCGATTCAGGTTTACCTGATTTTCGTGGCAAGCAAGGGATGTGGCAAGCTTATCCCGAATTAGGAAAACAACGTATAGAATTTACTTCCATTGCAAACCCAAATACCTTTTGGAAAACGCCTAGACTTGCTTGGGGATTTTACGGTCATCGTCTCAAACTTTATCGTGACACAACACCACATCAAGGCTTCCATTTACTCAAAAAAATGAGTGACGTATTACAGCTCCCCTATTTTATTTTCACTTCAAATGTGGATGGTCAATTTCAGAAAGTAGGATTTGATGAGAATTTAATATATGAATGTCATGGTTCGATTCACCATTTACAATGCTTAGATGTGTGTGAAAATAAAATCTGGAGCGCGGATCAGATTCAACCTCGAATTGATCATATCCGTTGTGAATGGTTAGATGAATTACCACAGTGTCCACACTGTTTAAGTTTAGCAAGACCCAATATTCTCATGTTTGATGATTATGATTGGCTCAGTCATAGAACTGACCAGCAAAGACAAAACCTAGAACAATGGTTGAAACATCATCATCAACCGATTGTCATTGAATTAGGTGCTGGAACAGCGATTCCTACTGTACGGAATTTTAGCGAAAGATTTGCACCTTCACTTATTCGTATTAATCCAAGAGAATATCAATTAGCAGAAAATCAGGGTATTTCTATTCCACACAATGCATTGCATTCAATACAAGCTATTTTAGAAGCACTTCAAATTCGCTAATATGGATACGAGAGAATTTAAGTAACCTGAGTTCGGGATAAGATATGTTCCCAGCTATATGATACGCGGAAATGTCAGTCGCATTGTTCGAGGCAGGGCTACATCTGTAATATACTGTTTTTGCAATGTATTAGGTACTTGATAGTATCTGTCGAGTTGGCGACTCTTGCGCTTCTAATCACAGCTCAGGTTTTGCCCTTGCGTGGCAGTGCCACTCATCCCGAAAGCCTTGCGAGGTAGTACCTCTCAGGTCGAACCTGAACAAGATTGAAATATATTTCAAGCGAAGTGCAAGACGAAGTGGGTTAATCCTTACATTTGACTTTTAAACGGTAAGACTCCGCTGTGTCTGATCTATCTTTTCAATAACTTACATCAGAGTTTATCTCGAACTGACGTTAAGTAAATTGATTCATTAGAATTAAGATAATTTTAAATGAAGAACATTTAGCTAAATTCAAATACATCGTTCCAAATATACAACGATACGTTGCGAGTATCATGTTTTAACCCGTCTCTCTAAGTATTACTATAGCTTTAAGTTAAAAAATAAGAATTCGGAGATTTGAAATGAATACATTTTTACATCGTAGTGAAGACCGTGGACATGTAAAAGCGGGTTGGCTAGATACCAAACATAGCTTCTCTTTTGGTAGCTGGTATGACCCTAAATACATGGGTGTTGGTTCTTTACGTGTCATCAATGACGATACCATTGCTGCACATAACGGTTTTGGTACACATGCCCATGACAACATGGAAATCTTGACTTGCGTGCTTGATGGTACGATTTCGCATAAAGACAGCATGGGTAATGTAGGTCACATCAAAGCGGGTGAATGGCAATTGATGAGCGCAGGAACAGGCGTTCAACATAGTGAATTCAACCAAGGTGATACACCAGTTCACATCCTACAAATTTGGGTAATTCCAAATGTGAAAAATGCTGAACCGAACTATCAACAAATTGAACGTGACCCGAAAAAAACACCAAATGAGTGGCAACTCATCGCAGGCCCGAACGAAAATGCACCGATGCATATTCGTCAAAATGCTGAAATCAAAGCAGCATATTTGGAAAAAGGTCACACGCTTGAAGTTAAAGCAACTCAAATGTTCAACTATGTACATGTAATTGAAGGTGAAGTTGATATTGCAGGTCAAATAGTCAAAGCTGGTGATGCTTATCTATTTGATGAAGATGCAATACTTTCAGCGAATGAAAACAGTCAATTCATCTGGTTTGATTTAACCAATTAATTGACTTAAACCATGAAGAATCCTCTGTATTATAAATACAGAGGATTTTTTATTGTCCAAAAAATGCTTTATGAACAATAATCTTGTTGTTGATCTTTAATCAAAGATAATGCTGCGTTCCATGCAGCCTGAATAATCGGTTCCGCAGCATCACTTTCAAATTGCTTCACCGTATATTCACAAATTTCTTGACTTGGATAATGTAATTTCGAACTACTCATGGCTTTAATTTGAACTTGGCAAGCTCGTTCTAAAAAATAAATTTCATGAAATGCACGTGCAATTGAATTTCCTGTCGCTAACAAGCCGTGGTTTCGCAAAATCATGCAACGGAAATTCCCCAAATCATGAACCAAACGCTCCCTTTCCGCGGTAGAAAAAGCAATTCCTTCATACTCATGATAAGCAATATTGTTATAAAACTTGAGTGCATGCTGAGACAACGGTAATAAACCATCTTCCTGTGCAGAAACAGCAATACCATCCGCAGTATGTGTATGAATCACGCAATGAATATCGTCTTTAGCATGATGTAAAGCGGAATGAATCACAAAACCTGCAACATTGACCATTTTCCCTTGATCATAATCTGCAACGATATTGCCCTCATGATCAATTTTAACCAAATCTGAAGCTGTCATCTGATCAAAAGTTACACCATATCGGTTAATAAGGAAGTGATTCGGCTCATCTGGAACACGCAAACTAATATGGGTATCAATCAAATCTGTCATGCGATAATAAGCAATGAGGCGATACAATGCTGCCAATTGACAACGTGCTTCCCATTCTGATTTCTGAATATGCTTAGGCCGTTTCATCATTAAAATCCTTTTATTGTTCAGCGATTAAACCGCTTTTAGTTTGCTCAGAGTTAACGACGATCACAATGGCTTTTTATTTTAATTTATGTGAAAAATACGTCTTAAATAATCGATTTAAATCATTCATTTGAAGAAAAATTCGGGTAGCTGAAAGAGAATAAAATATTCACGACAGGCTCATTGACTGATTAAAAACAAATTGACGTATTAAAAAAGAATGACCAAAAAAATTCGTTATTTACTCTAAATTATTCAAAAACAAACGCTTGATATAAAAATTAAAGCACGGTCTATTTGACGACAAAAATAAATTATCAAATCAATAACATTAGAATACCCAAGAGAATACCCAGGACTTTAGTCCATCATTGCATGGCTTTGGATTTGAAGAATGACTTTAATAACAGCTCATTAAACGTCTTATCAAATTATCGAATCTCAAATAAAGTAGCTTCTTAAATCTATAAAATTACACAATTAGCGCATTCGTTTTAGGTTATACGTCACGACACCCCAAATTTCGACTTCTTGCCCTTCTTCAATGTAAATATTTTGATACTCAGGATTTTCAGCTTTTAACCAAATCTTAGGTGGATCGAACTGTTTATCAATCATCAGACGCTTTACCGTAAAATCATTATCAATACGTGCAATCACAATATCTCCTGATTTGGCAGTAATGCTACGATCAACGATCAATGGATCATCAATGTCAATTCCAACATCAAGCATAGATAAAGAATTCGCTTTCACGATAAATGTAGAGCTTTCATTGCGAATCAAAAACTCATTCATATCCAAAGACTGGTCTATTGTATCCTGCACAGAAAAAGGTACACCAGCAGCCACACGCTCAGTCGCCATTGGAATTTGATAAATTTTATCGTTATTTGGACGAACTGTTTGGATTTTAATAGTTGATGTTAAATCACTTAAAGGGCCATTTTTGAAATTTTTCAGTAACCAACTTTTGATAAAATCAACTTGTGACTCAGGTACACGGATGACTTTTGTAGGTTCATTAAATTGCGCTTTACGCCCTGCATTGGTTCTGACACCTCCATGTTCAAATTCTACTTTTTTAGTCATGCTATATCCTATATGCTGTGTTACAGCTATTAAAATTAATATATCTTGAAAAAGTTACAAATTCAAGTTGACGCCATGTTTTTTTTGAATAACAATAAGCTTATCGATCAGTTTTTGATACATCTATTTGATCAAGGATGACCAAGATAATCAATACACTTTTCATAAATCAATAACTTAGAATGAATATAAATTCTATTATTCCGCTAATTCATTGATCTATTTGAATAAGTTTACTGATCCAACTTAGCTTACTTAATTGTTTGATTTTCTATGTGGAGACATAAAAATGGCTACTCAACGTGATGCAATTCTTGGTTATGCAGATGAACAACATGCGTACTATATCCGTCTCATTGAGGACAATACAGTACTCGGAAGCCAATATGGTCTATTCTGTGAAAATACCAATAGCGATATTGCAGAAAGTATCATGACAACATTATTTTTGAAGAAATCTTTTTGGTTGAATGGTTCTGAGTTCAACGATATTGTGAAAGGTTTAGAGCCTTTAACACTGTAATGATTGAATAAAAAGATCGGAAATATAGTTTTGAATAAATATACCTGAATATTGTCATATAGATACAAAGTTACAAAGCGTAGATGCGTCTTAAATCGACTCATGATGAAAATATGCATTATTCAGGTTTTAAGCTCAAATTTTAAGCATAAAAAGTTCTCTAATCTTGCTATTGAGAACTCTTTTTATACATAGTTAGACCATAATCTGTTGATTATTAACCAATTCATTAAAATGAGTATTCACATTATTTAATGTCAAAAATAACGAACTGTTGTACGTTGAACCACTACCATCTCGATCAATATAAAGCTGAGTATTTGAACCATTCACTATAGTTTTAATAAATGATTCTAAATTACTAGAACTGTAGTTTCCTGTGTAATCAACTAAAAGATCTCTGATATCTATTTTGTCCGCATTTACATTAGTCGCTGTATTACCAACAATAAAATCAGTCCAATTATCATTACCGTTCCCACCGATAGCGTCAGAACTAACTAATAGTTCGTATATTACAATATCGGCACCTGCTCCACCTGTAAATTGGTCATTTCCTAAACCACCACTAAGTACATCCTTACCATTGCCACCAAGTAATTTGTCATTTCCAGCACCACTTTCTATATAGTCATTGCCAGCACCACCATTCAACGTATTATTCGCACTATTACCCTTTAAAGTATTGGCAAGTGAATTACCTGTGCCATTAATTGCCGATAATCCTACAAGTGTAAGGTTTTCTATATAACTCCCTAAAGTAGAACTAACTGAGCTTTGTACTGTATCTATACCTTCTTTAGCATTTTCTGTAATCTCATCTGTTGAATTTTCAATGACATACTGATCATCTCCTTTCCCACCTATAAGAATGTTAGTTCCACTTCCACCATACAGTTGGTCATTCCCTTCATTTCCTACCAAATAATCATCGTCATTACCACCGTACAATTGATCATTGCCATTTTGACCATAAAGTGTGTCATTGCCTTCGTTGCCATAAATAATGTTGTTTCTATTTTCATAACCTTCAATAAAGTTGTCTTGTTTATTACCGATAAGAGAAAAATTCTTTATATCCTCCAATGACCATATACTTTGATCTGCAAATGTTAATGATTTAAAGATGAAGAATGTATTAAAAATATCCCGAATCAACAATTGATCCTCTGTATTTTTAATTTTAATAAGGAGATCTGTTGAATACTGAATTTCCAACTCTATATCATTAGGTAATACACCGAGTAAAATATGAGTTTCAGTGAGTAATGAATTTTCATCAAGATATACTGATTGAATTGTATCGTGTCCATCCCCATAATTGAAAATATAGGTATTTATACCGTATCCACCATCTAAAACATCACTACCCGAACCACCTCTCAGCAGATCATCTCCTTCTCCTGCATAAAGCTGGTCATCACCTTCATCACCGCACAATTGGTCGTTACCATTCTGACCATAAAGTGTGTCATTGCCTGCATTACCATAAATAATATTATCCCGATTTTCAAAACCTTGAATAAAATCATCTTGGACCGTACCTGTTAATCCTTGCATTTTAAGATTTTCAAGATTCCAAATTGTTTGATCTGCAAATGTTATGGTTTTAAAAATTGAATTTTCTGAAAATGCTTGTTCAATACGTAATTGATCTTCCGAACCCACAATATTTAAAATTACATCTTTAGACTCAATACTGACCTGTAAATTCTGGGGTAATAAATCTAATAAAATATAAGTTTCCGTTTGTGGGGAGTTTTCATCTATCCAAGCTGACTGAATTGTATCTTGGCCACTTCCTCGGGTAAAAAGATAATAATTGATACCATATCCACCATCAAAAATATCATTACTAACACTACTAATAAGTAGATCATCATTTTCTGTCCCAGTATAAAAACCATCTTTTGCTTCTGGGATATGAACCTGTAAAGTTTGATTGAGAATTTTATCAATTAAATCAGGATGAATACTTGTTGAGACAATTTGCTTTAAACCATTTTGAATATCATGAAATAGTTGTGGACCACGGCTAAAAACATCATACAACTCCGCAATTTCAGTAAGACTTTGCTGTTTTATATACTGATATAGCTGATTTAAATCAGGTTCAATGGCGTTGTTCTTTTGCACAATCTGAATATGATTAAAAATTTGAGGAAATTCAATCTGTATGTAAAGTTGATCATAAATTTTTTGTTGTAGTAATTTCCAAGCTTGTTCCAAAGCATAGGCTTGATTGTTACCAACTTGCAATGTTTGTTCAGGATCCGCAGAAGAATGATATTCATGTCCCATTTAAATTGGATGAGACAGCGGCTAAATGCACAAAACAAGGGGATGATCTCTGTATTTTACGTGTATTAAGTGCAGTCTATGCTACACAGATGCGTTTCGCTCAAACAATAGATTTAGATCCATCGTTAACTTATAGCCAAAAGCAAAAAATCAGGCTGTATTACGCAGGTACTAACGGTAAAATTAAATTTTCAAATACTGATCCTGCGCTTGATTCACTCGCCAAACTGATTGCGTTTAGTCAGGTCAACTGTGCCAATAGATGGGATGCTGCTTGCGAGTCCAAATGGCTCCAAAAGAATCAACGAGATGCTCGAAATGCTGCGATTCTCATCGGAGCTGTATTTGCACCTGCTGTAGTAGTTGCTGCCCCAGAAGCTATTACAGCCATAGGCGCTGGCGCCTCTACTGTAGGAACACGTGTTTTACACTGCATTATGAATATGGCTTGCAATACACAAGTCACTGTTTATCTTGATGGATTAGTAACAGGAGGAATGGCAAGTGGTGGTGTTGCTGTCGTTGGTAGTTCAACGGTTAAATACACTGCCAATGAAGTAAAAGCTGCCAGTAAACTTTTTAAAACACTTTCCCCTGCGGCCAAAACGGCGGGACAAACTATTTTTAATAAGGAGTTTTTGGCTACTAAACGTCTGAGTGCAATTGTTGAAGCGGATGCAGCAAAGATTTTGACAAAAGCTGCAACACAAGGCAGTAAAAATTTAACTGATAAATATCTAGAATTAAAAGTAGCGATTGCAAGAGCAACTTATCAAGGAAGAATATTTAAAACTTGGACAAATATTATTTTTAAAGACCCGTCTAAAACAATTACAAATAGGAACTATAGTGATGTAAGCTTTATTACAAATAATACCGTGCTTAAAATCTATGATAGTGCGGGTAATCTAATTAAGCAATTTCCTAATTTTGCTAAGACTATAGATGGTGGTTACCAAATCACCAATCCAGTATTATATATTTCTTATATTAAATATCTTTACCAAATACACCCACAACGACCTGTACTTCATCCTCAAATGGAACAAGCGATCTTGGCGTATTTAAAAACCAATCCTGTAATCCCACAACGTGCTGGACTACCTGGACTGCATGCAGAAGTACTAGCTACCAATGAAGTATTAAATACAGTTCCTAATGCTCAACTTAAAGATATTGTTGCGGCAACTTATAAAATTCAAAAAGGTAATGGGCAAGGAGAAGTCTTTGCGGCATGTGCAAACTGTTGTGGTATTTTAGTTAATGCTGTGATTATCACTGAGGAGACTGTAAACAATGTACCAGCTTGTCGATTCTGAAGTTTTATATGAGAAAGAAGGACTGATTTTTTTTAAACATCAGTTATTTAGTGGCGTTTTAATGGAGGAGTTAGGTGATAGATTCGAAAAAGATAACTTTCTATGCGAGATTAATCTTACCTGTATTAGAGATGGCAAAAGGATTGGGCGATATCTTCCACCATATTTTCCTGAAGAATTATTTGATCTAAATAATTTACGCTATATGTGGGTAAATAGATCTGAATATGGAGAATATGGTTTTTTTGAGGATTTAAAACATCCAGAATTTACAGGAATTTTATTTCAAGGTAACCCATCATTTATTGATATGCCTGATATTTGGGATGATTTAACGGATTATGAATGGGAGTTACAGCGACAAGAGTACAATAAGAAATTAAGTATTGATTATCCTATGACTTTAGATGAGCTATCTTGGGGGGGAGGTGTATTTTATGCCGTAATTCATGGGAAAAATGAAATAGATAGGAAAATAATTTATCAAATAGATGATATCGGTGGTCCAACATTAAATTGCATCCTTGACGGTAAAAGAATGAAAGTATTAAAAAATACTGATCTGTTTAATATAGATCATCATATTTTATTTAAAGATGAATAAGACAATGTACCAACTTGTTCATTCTGACTATTTACAAACCCATGATGATGGACTAATTTACTTTAGAAAACAATTATTTTCAGGTGTGCTCTATCAAGAACTACAAGAAATAGCACCCTATGGATGGTTTGAAGATCGCCCAATTAGTCTAACATGTATTCAAAAAGGGAAAAGAATTGGACAATATATTCCCCCTTTATTCCCAAAAGAATTATTTGATATGCAGAATCTGCAATATATGTGGATCGCAAATACAGAAAATGGAGAATATGGCTTTCCTGATGATTTTAATCATTCTAATTTTACTGGTGTTTTATTCCAAGGAAATTCTGCCAGCATTCCAATGCCTCCATTCCCTAATATACAAAATATAGAATGGGAAGAGGAATTAAAAAAATGGAATGAAGAGTACAAGATCAAAGAAAGTATAGATTACCCATTAACTTTAGATGATTTACAAGGAGGAGGAGGTAGATTTTATGCTGTAATTAATGGAGAAGACATGAAAGATAATAAAATTATCTATCAAATAGATAATTTTGGTATAAATTACTTAAACTATATCGTCAATGATACAACAATCAAAACCCTTAAGAACAGTGACCTCTTTGATATTAACAACCATATCTAAGTTGTTGCTTTATTTTGACTTATATAACTGAGAATAAAAATGGAAACAGCACAGCTTGTAGATTTTGATGAATTATTATATGAGAAAAATGGAAAATTTTTTTTAAACTACCATTTAACGGAATAATGTATAAAGAGATTGAAGAAAAATCTCTTTTTGAAGATTGTCTAATCGAACTAATCTGCGTAGAAAATGGGGAAAAAATTGGACAATTTCTTCCTCCATTTTTTCCAAAAGAGCTTTTTGATATGACTAATCTTCAATATATGTGGATTAGTCGGACAGAAAATGGAGAGATTGGCTTTCCTGACGACTTTGAGCGTAATCATTCAGAATTTACTGGCATTGTTTATCAAGGTGATACAGCTAGTATTCCAATGCCTCCCCCTCCTATTGG
>NZ_AFIE01000027.1 GCF_000214135.1 Acinetobacter sp. P8-3-8 | reverse complement strand
TAATCAAAAAAAGATTAAAGGACTATTTGAAGAGTTTCTGGATGAATTCTTAAAAGATAGACATTCTATTGTACATGGTCATGTTTTAAAAAATCCTACAGATGATTTTGAAATATTTGAATCCAAGATTAAAATTGAAATCTTAATATATGCATTTATAATCTGCCTATGCTCAAATAGTACTCCTATTTATTTTTTTAATACTAATCAAGAATATTAACCTCATATTTCTAACTCATACCTTCTATAAAAAATCTCCCATTTTACTCCAATTCTTTTTATCAATAAAAACCCAAAATATTATCCAATTCATGTTAAAAAACACTCAACAATAATTTTCTTTGAACCCTTATGAAAAAATCTATTCTAACTTTTACAACCTCAATCGCACTACTCAATTCATTTTCAACTGTGGCAGAAACCAATAAAATGCTACCTATCATCGAACAACAGAAACAAGTCGCAGGCTTCTATCAACATCAAGTCGGAAATACTCAAATCACCGCTTTACTGGATGGAACAAACTTTATATCCCCGACTTTATTTCAAAACACGCCTCAAGATCAGGTACATAAAATTCTTAAAAAGTACCATGCAGACCAAGCCAAAGGTGTACAAACCTCAGTGAATGCTTTCTTGGTCAATACAGGACAATCTTTGATTTTAGTTGACAGTGGTACTGCGGATTGCTTTGGAGCGCATTTAGGTTCTGTGATGAAGAATTTAAAAGCTGCGGGATACCACCCTGAACAAGTCGATACCATTTTATTAACGCATTTACATCCTGATCATTCGTGTGGCGTCAGTAAAAATAGTGTTGCGAATTATCCAAATGCCACAATTTATGTTTCTGAAAATGAAGCTGATTATTGGCTAGACCCAAAACAACTGCAAAAAATCTCAAAAGATAAGCAAGCGAATTACACTGGTACTGTGGCAAAAATTAAAGCAGCACTTGCTCCATATCAGGCAAAGCAACGATTTAAGACCTTTAAACTTGGTGACAAAATTGATGGATTTGAAGTGATCAGCACCGCAGGACACACCCCTGGTCATTTCAGCTATATGCTTAAAACCTCTGATGAAGATGTGGTTTTTATTGGAGATATTGTGCATTCACATACAGTTCAGTTTGATCAACCGAAAACAGCCATTGATTACGATATTGACCCGAATAAAGCCGTTGAAACGCGCTTAAAGCAATTTGCTGATTATGCAAAGAATGGGCAAACTATTGCTGCGCCACATCTTCCTTTTCCGGGAATTGGGCATATTTATTCAGCGGATGGAAAAAGCTATCAGTGGATTCCTGTACATTTTAAAGATTGATTTATAATGCAATTCTCCACTCCTGTTTAGAATGTGAAACATTGTTCTGCAAGCGGATGAAGTAAAACTTTTACTTCATCCCAAAAATTAACTTCAACCCAAGTACAGTCATTACCCCACCTGCAACACGGTCAAATATTTTTTTAGATTTTAAATAAACCCTACGAGGGCCTTCCGCTGAAAGTGCTACAGCCACCAATGAATACCACCCTGCATCAATAAAAAAACATAAAACAGGTAAAACAAAATAATAATAAGTTGGAATTTCTTTCGGTAAAAGTGCTGTAAAAACACTGGCTAAAATGATGGCTATTTTCGGATTACTCAATTGAGTGATTAAACCCAAACGATAAGCATGCGCAAAACTCATCACTTGCGCTGCGCCATCCATCTGTTGCATCGGCTCTTTGGCATGTTTAATAATTTTATACGCCAGCCAAAGTAAATATAAACCACCACAGATTTTCAAAGCTAAATAAGCAGATGGTACTGCCAATAAAATCGCTTGTAGTCCCATGACTGCTAAAAGTCCAAACAAAGCAGCCCCTGTCCCTGTCCCCAAAGCGGTGAATAAACCATGTTGACGTGAAATCGCAATAGAGTTTTTCGCTACATAAATAAACGTAGGCCCAGGACTAATCGCACCCAACATGAGGGCTAAAGCAATTGAGCCTAAAACAATTAACGATTCCACAATGCGCCACTCAGATAGATTTTTAGCAAGGCAGATTTTACCCTAAAAGTATTTTTTAAAATATAAATATTCATTGAAAATGGTCATACGATACACTTCATTTCACTCCTGACCTGCTCAATTCTTACTGACAATAACGGTCCTTCATGAAATAACGACTCGTGATAAACAATAGGCATTAAAAAAATGAATAAATTCAAATAATAAAATAATTTTCAAAGATTTATATAAAAAGCCATTGAATCAGACGACGGATACTTTCATTTAAAATAAAAAAAGCATAAACTAGCCCAACAATTAATTACAACTTAAAAATAAATGTAATGAATCTAAAGAAATCATCTAAAAATATGACCATCGCTGAAGCACTTTTACTTCGTGGTGAGTTGATCACGAAACGAGATGCTTTGCAGCAAAGGATCAATAATAATTTATTGATCAAATCAGATGCAAAACTCAACGATGCACCTCATATTTTGATCCGTGAAGCGTTTTCAGTGAATAGAGAAATTTATGAGCTGACCAATCGTATCGCAGCTACCAATGCCGTAACAAAAACCATTCATGGACGTAAAGTTTTAAATGTACTTGCAGATCGAAAAGCTCTCCTCAAACAGCAAAGAATCATACAACAAGCCATTGATAAGATTAACGAAGACTACCACCTGTATAAGCAAGATGCGTCATGGATTCATACCATCACGATGAATGATCTACAAAAACACTATGATGAAGTCACCGCTCAATTGCATCAATGTAACTTAGAAATTTTCGCATCAAATTGGCAAATTGACCTCATTTGATCAAACTTTTAAATATTTTATTTTGATTTCTAACGGAAAATATATCGTACTCGTTTAAATTCTTAGATCTAAAAACATGAGAAATAAACAAAAGAGCATCTGATTTGATGCTCTTTTTATTGATTCATAAAGAAAAATCTAGCGCTCAGTCTCAATAACATTTTCGCGCGTACTTAGGCGATAATCTTTTTCATAAACAGGCATCCCTGCGATATGAATCGAACGGACTTCTGTTTTTGCTGGGTTGGTTGGTGCTTTCTTTTCACATCCCACTAAAAACACAGCCAACACTATACTCAAACCGATGGATAGCTTATTCATCACATATCCTCTTTCCTTATTTTTATCTATTCAGCATATCATTTTTGTATAAAAATACAGCTCTTTTTTGCACAGCTTAGTTTTTAAATTCTACTTTAACGTCAGTTCGGGATAAATTTTGATGTAAGTTATTGAAAAGATAGATCAGACACAACGGAGTCTTACCGTTTAAAAGTCAAATGCAAGGATTAACCTTCGGTTCGACCTGAGAGGTGCTACCTCGCAAGGCTTTCGGGATGAGTGGCACTGCCACGCAAGGGCAAAACCATTTGTCAGTCGCCAACTCGACAAATATCATCAAGTACCAAATAGATCACAAAAACAGTATATTACAGATGTAGCCCGGCCTCGAACAATGCGACTGACGTTTCCGCGTATCAAATAGTTGGGAACATATCTTATCTCGAACTCAGGTTACTTTAAATTTTCAAACATGCTGAACTTGTAGATTGATAATCTTTACCCCATGTTCGATAAGCTTGCGTATCAATATGAAAACGATTATGACCGTAAACGCCTAACCCCATTTTAAAATGCTTACCTTCAACTTTCCAAAATTGACACATTTTTTTCAGCAATATTTTGCGATCACTTTCATTTGTTTCTTTAGGATCAAGTACATAAAAATCCACTGCAAAATTATATAAATGCTTACTTTTCTCGGCACCATGTATACATTTATTTAACTCAGGAGAACGATAAATTGCGGTAATGGTATATTTTTTAAAAAATTCATTACGATTCAATTTTTCCACTAACTGCAAACTATTTACGACATTTTTCCAATAACGCTGAGGTGGAATGGCAAACCGTTTGGAATAGCATCGCTCAGGCATATAGTTCCGTGTTGTTGTTAACTCAATTAGACTCGGAGGATGCTTTAAATATTGTGAGATAAATTGATAATATTCAGCAAGTAATTTTGGATTTTGCTGTGCTTTCCATTGCTCAAATTGTTGTTGTAACTGAGCACTGCTTTTATTGTGTTGGGTTTCTGCATGATCTGGTGGATTACAACCACTTAACAGTATGAGGTTGATTGAAAAGTATAAATATAAAAACTTCCTAAACAAATCCACAAATTTTCCCATTTTTATCAATCATATACTGCTTAAAGTCAGTCTTGTTTTTGCTATCCATCATCCACAATATGTATTTTTAGATGGATGTTCATTTTATATAGATTCGGACTGTTTCTTTTTTTAAATTACAAAAATAAACAGCGAAGCATTTTACATCGGACAAAAATGTCCGTTAAATATATCTATCGACTTCTCATCCCTCCTCTCCCATGCTTAAACGTCAACAACAAGCTGCACAGAACCGTGAAGATTTACTTTCAGCTGCGCTGAAAATATTTCGTGAGCAAGGTATTCGTGCACCTTTACAATTGATCATTGATGAAGCAGGTGTAGGACGAGCGACTTTTTATCGAAATTTTCAAGATCGTCGAGAGTTGGTGATTGCATTAATGGAGCAAGGTTTGACTCGTATGGAAGAACGAGCAAAGAACTATGTCCAATACCCAGATGGTATGTTGCAACTCGTTCAAAATCATGTCGATAATTTGCCTTATTTAACAGCGCTGATGGAGTATTGGAGAGTCATTGATCACGATGATCCTGCTTTGATTAATATTTACCAACGGCGTGACCAAATTTTACAGCCTTTAATTGATAAAGCGATTGCGCATAATATTTGCCGTCCAGATTTAACAACCAAGGATTACTCTCTCATCACGGGGATTCTCAGAGCATCTTTTCAAGGTATGAATGATGAAGAGCAGATCAAACTGGCAAAACGCGCTGTAGATTTATTAATAAATGGTATGAAAGCATAGTAGGTATAGAAATGGAGAAAACACCACGTCTATTAGAACCCACGCCTGACTGGACACCTGAAGAACGTCCAACTTTACCGGGTTCACCTGCTGCAATTGCACATCCACTTCCTAAGAAACTGATTTATTTTTTTATCGGTTTATTTATCGCTATTTCAGGTAGTTTGAGTAATGGCTTTATCACAGCCAATCTGCCTTTAATTCAAGGCGAATATGCGCTCACACCAGCAGAAGGTGCATTAATTCCTGCTGCTTATGTCATGGCAAATATCAGTTCGAATTTGCTGCTTTTTAAAGCACGACAACAGTATGGATTACGGCTTTTTTCAGAAATTGGCTTAGTTCTTTTTATCTTTGTCCTTGTCTTACATATCTTTGTGCATAATTTTCACATGGCACTGTTGGTACGCATCATTAGTGGCTGGGTGGCAGCACCTTTAAGCTCACTAGGTATGTACTACATCATGCAAGCGTTTAAACGTGAGAACTTTGGGCGAGGGCTTTATCTCGCACTCGGTTTTCAACAATTGGGGATTCCTGTAGCGTGGATCATCTCACCTTACATTGTCAATGTGAATGATTGGACTGTTCTTTATACCTTTGAACTGGGTTTGGCTTTGTGTTGTTTGGCAATGGTGGTTTCGGTCAAACTTCCACGAAGTATGCGAATAGAAGTTT
This sequence comes from Acinetobacter sp. P8-3-8, assembly GCF_000214135.1. GTDB lineage: Bacteria > Pseudomonadota > Gammaproteobacteria > Pseudomonadales > Moraxellaceae > Acinetobacter. The sequence goes on along the minus strand of NZ_AFIE01000027.1, from coordinate 40,432 downwards.
TTGAAAAACAAGATTTTTTCACATTCCTCCTTCTCGCACCGGGTTTTGCATTACTGTGTATTGTCCTGACGCAAGGGCCTATTCTGTGGTGGTTTCAAGAAAAATGGTTAGGTTATGCCTTAATTGCTGGATTTAGTTTAATCGTCATTGGCTTAACCTATGAACATTTTCGTGTAAACCCACTGATTATTACCCGCTGGTTAGGTTCATCAACGATGCTTAAATTCATCTTTGGTGCTTTAACCATTCGCATACTCATGTCTGAACAGAGTTATGCCGCGGTCAATTTTCTCAAAGCCATGGGAATGGGGCCTGACCAGTTCGTTACGTTTTATATGGTGATCGCACTCGGTATTGTTTCTGGAACTATTTTTAGTGCATTAACATTTAAAAGAGAACGAGCTGTTTTGCATTTAATCGGCGCTGTCGTGCTTATTTTGATTGCTTGTGCGCTGGATTACCATCTCACTAGTGATGTACGTCCAGAAAATTTTTACCGTAGCCAGTTTCTGGTTGGATTTGCCAGTGGTATGTTTATTGGTCCATTACTGCTTACAGGAATGATCCGTGCCTTACAAAAAGGCCCAACGCATATGGTTACTTTTGTGGTTCTGTTTTCTGCAACCCAAAGTTTTGGGGGATTGGTCGGAAATTCATTTTTCTCAACTTATCAGAAAATTCGTACACAAAATTATAGTGTTGAAATCATCAGTGATTTACCACGTACAGATCCTACCGTAGAGCAACGTATAGCAACCTACCAAAAAAGCGCAGGCAAATATACTTTGGATCAAAGTCTGGAACAGAATCAAGCTGTTCGAAATCTAAACCAAGTGGTTACGCGTGAAGCTCAAGTTCGTGCTTATAAGGATGTCATCGCCCTCAATGGCATATTTGCAATTGTATTATTCATTTGGGGAGTTTTTAATATGCTTTGGAATAAGTATCAATTGAAAAAACAGCAACAAATGATCAATAGCAGTTAAGCTAAAGAGATGTTATTACTCAATAAAGTGCTTGGTTTTCATTATATGTTTTCAATTTGAGATTCACTATGTCGCAAGATCAAAACCCATCAGAACAAACATCAAATACACCGCCTCAACAGCCTCAACAGCCTCAAGCTACAGTAACACCTGCTGCTGCTCCGCCGTCGAGTAAATTGATTCCAACGACCAAACGGACCTTGGTACTGATGTTTTTTGTCTTATTACTGGGAATTACCTTGATCTTGTGGGCTTGGAGAATAGGCCCATTTGATAATGCTATTGAATCTACGGATAACAGTTATATCAAAGGTAAAACGACTGTTCTTTCCTCTCAAATTAATGGCTATGTTAAAGATGTACTAGTCACCGATTTTGATCATGTCAAAAAAGGTCAAGCGCTCATGCATATCGACACCACGACCTATGATCAAAAAATCACCCAAGCTCAATCAGGTGTAGAGCAGGCAGATACGACCTTAGCCAACCAAACCCAAGCCATTCAACAACGCAAAGCAGACATTGTTGCAGCTCAAGCCAAAGTGGATCAGGCTCGTGCCTCTTATGAGCTTGCCAATGCGCAATTGAATCGTTATCAACAATTGGGTAATACAGGCGCTGCTTCTAAAACCGAGCAAGACAAAGCTGCGGCAGATGCAAAAAATAATTTGGCGCTACTTAAACAAGCTGAAGCAAATGTATTGGTCGCACAAGAAGCACTTAAAACTGCACAAGTTGCAGAATCAGGCTTAAAAGCCCAAGTGACCAATGCCAAAGCACAATTTGACCAAGCGGTGACAACGAAAGATTACAGCGTGATTTCGGCACCCATGGATGGTCAACTGGGTGAAGTAACGCCACGAGTTGGGCAATATGTTGCGGCAGGCTCTCAGTTAATGTACTTGATCCCGCAACAAACTTGGGTTATCGCCAACTTTAAAGAAACGCAAATTGCTGATATGAAAATTGGACAGAAAGCGTCTTTTACAGTTGATGCGATGAAACATCAAAAATTTACAGGGCATGTAGAACAAATCTCTCCTGCTGCAGGTGCGGAATTTAGTGTGCTCAAACCTGACAATACGACTGGTAACTTCACTAAAGTCGTGCAACGTATTTCAGTACGGATTGCGATTGATCCAAATCAAAAAGGAAGCGCCTTTTTAAGACCAGGGATGTCTGTAATCGCTTCTGTTGATACAAGCTCGAAATAATTAAATATCAAGACTGAGTTTGAGTACAATACGATTTAATATCATGAATACAATATTGTTCTATGTTCGATCGTATTGCTCAAACGATTTCTAACCAAAGCCTAAAGCTCGATCTTCCTGTACAAGTTGCAGTTAAACGTCTGGATCAAATTCATCCGCGAATTTCAGGCAATAAATTTTTTAAGCTCAAATACAATTTTTTAGAAGCTCAGCGTTTAAATTTAAAACAAACCATCACTTTTGGCGGTGCGTATTCCAATCATATTGCAGCAACCGCTTATGCCGCACATCGTTTTGGCTTTCAAAGTATTGGCATCATTCGTGGAGATGAATTAGCTCATAAAGCGCTGAATCCAACCTTGCTCACAGCACAGCAATTGGGCATGCAACTTCAATTTGTTTCACGTGAAATATATAGGCTAAAAGATACACCTAAATTTTTAGCTGAATTAAAAGGAAAATATCCGCATGCTTATATCATTCCTGAGGGCGGAACCAATACTTTGGCAATCCAAGGCAGTCAAGAGATTCTGACTAAAGCAGATTTACAAGATTATGATGTGATCTGCTGTGCTGTTGGGACTGGTGGCACAATCACAGGGTTGATTGAAGCCAGTACAGATCGAAACACGATTTTAGGATTCTCAGCATTAAAGGGTGATTTTCTACAACAAGAAGTGGCTCAACGAACATTGAAAAGAAATTGGAAAATTATCGATGATTACTGCTTTGGTGGTTATGCCAAAACAAATTCAGAGTTATTTCAGTTTATTCAAAACTTTGAAAATAAACATCAGATTCCCTTGGAACAGATTTATACAGGAAAAATGCTCTACGGTATTTTTGACCTGATTACCAAAGGCTATTTCGATGAAAATACCCGAATCTTGGCAATCCATTCAGGTGGGTTACAAGGTCGAAAAGTCCCTTAAAAATATTGGAATGGATTCAGAATATTGTTACTTCTAAATACATTAACTCAAGATTAATTCTGAAAATGAACTCAAATTTGTCTATAATCCCCTGCTTTGACTTTTCATGAGTTTTTGCATGTCTTCCAACCAATACGATGTGATTGTCCTCGGTGCAGGTGCTTCAGGTTTAATGCTTGCAGCAAAGGCTGCTGCACGTGGTCGTAAAGTTTTGGTGGTTGAAAAAGCCAATAAAATTGGTAAGAAAATTCTCATGTCAGGCGGTGGCAAATGTAACTTCACCAACCTCTATGTCGAACCTGAAAACTTTATTTCACACAATCCGCACTTTGTTATCTCTGCTTTAACACGCTATACCAATTGGGACTTTATTGGCATGGTATGCGAGTATGGTATTGAATACGAAGAACGCAAGCATGGTCAGCTTTTCACCTTAAAAGGCTCGAAAGAAATCTTAGCCATGCTACTCAATGAATGTGAAAAAACACATTTAGTCGATATAAAAACCAATTGTGAAGTCAAAGCAATCACACAAGTTGATCAACAAGGTTTCCAAGTTGCAACCAATATCGGTTATTTCCAAGCTGAATCAGTCGTTGTGGCTTCGGGTGGTTTATCTATTCCGACCTTAGGTGGTTCAGATATTGGCTATAAAATTGCAAAGCAGTTTGGTCACCATATTTACCCAACACGTGCAGGGCTGGTTCCCTTCACTTTTTCAGATCAATTCAAAGAAGTCACCACACGCTTAAGTGGTAATGCTGTTGAAGCCACTCTTTCCAATGAGCTGAATAGCTTTACCGAAGCACTCTTATTTACACATCGTGGTTTAAGTGGGCCGAGTTCATTACAACTCTCGAATTATTGGAATGTTGGGCAAAGTTTTAAAATAGACTTCTTACCATCCGTTGATCTTTTGGCTTTTTTCAAAGCAAAAAAACAAGCTCAACCTAAAGTTTTACTTCGTACTTTATTGATCGAACATTTGCCTAAAAGTGTCGTACTCGAACTACAACAATTAATTTGGACTGAATTTGCAGAAATAGCGATTGGACAATTAAGCGATGAAAAGCTTGAAAATATTGCCAATAAATTGCATCAATTTGAAGTTAAACCATCTGGAACAGAAGGTTATCGTACTGCTGAAGTCACGTTAGGCGGTGTTGATACGACAGAGGTTTCATCAAAAACCATGGAAAGTAAAAAACAAAAAGGTTTATTTTTTATAGGTGAAATTTTGGATGTGACAGGTCATTTAGGTGGTTTTAATTTCCAATGGGCATGGGCATCTGCATACGCCGCATCTGAGTATGTTTGATGAATTGATTTCAAATCATTTATTTTCAATCATTCTTTTTAAATCAATGCTTTTGGCGGTTTTGTTGAAACTGTGAAATCGCCAAACTGCACGGCATTCAGCTTCTTGGCTATTCTCCAATCACATCTAAAAGTATAAGATTTAAAAATATAAGATTTAAAAAACATAAAATTCAGATTTTTAGTCTTGCGAATCTTTTGGATGATCCTCTTGCGCTTGCTGAGCAGCTTTGCTGCGTTGCTTGTTGGGTTTAGCAAAAACAAATTTATACGCACTGGCTAAAAATCCAATCGTAATTCCAGCAATCACAATTGGCGCAATCAATTTATTCGGCTGCTGGTTTGTAGGTTGTTGGTTTGACATTATTTTTCTCCTCTACGTTTTATACAATACGATGTATTCGCTAAACGATCATAAAATAAAAAGATCGATCAAATATCCTGATCGATCTTTTTTAAAAATTAAAGGTTATTTCGGGTCATTTTCATCATGATGATGAGAATTATCCAATGTATCATTCAAAGATTGATACTCCGTTTCAATAATAGGTGCATCTGCTGTCACTTGATTCGATTCGGCAATCGATGCATCTGAGGATTGGCTATTCTTTTGATTTAAAGGATTCGGTTGATTGGCTTCCTTTTTAGCCTTATCAATTAAATCAGTTAAAACTCGTTCAGCAGGTTGACGTCCACCTAAGCCAAAGGCCAAGGCAAATGCGACTGCAACAGAACCTAAGGTTAAACCAAATGCAAGATTGACAATAGAATCTGCAATTCCCATTGCTTTTAAACCCATCGCAATGACTAGACCCATAATCAAGATACGAACTAAATTTCCCAACCAGCGAGAACTATTATATTCCCCACGTTGCACTATATTTGCCACAATATTGGCTAACCAAAAACCAATCACAAGAATTACAGCACCTAATAAGATGTTCGCACCAAAGTGAATAAACATTGAGATTAGATTACTGACTTGTTCAAACCCAAGTCGATTTGCGGCTTCTGAAACCGCAAATAACATGGTAAAAATAACGATCAGATAGCCGATCATACAAGAAACTTTGGTATCACCTAAGAACCGTTGAACGTCTAATTTCGCAGGAATTTCATCTACACCTGTCCCTGCAACAACTTCAGCAACCAAACGTCCTACAAAACGTGACACCACATAGGCAACGATGAGAATCAAACCTGCTGCAATAATATGCGGAATGGCATACATAATCTCAGCCAACATTGCAGTAGCAGGCTGAGAAATCGCTTGGATACCAAGCGCTTCAAACGCAACGATGAGCGAAGTAATCATCACGATTGCGAAAACAAAAGAGCCTAAAAACTTAGATAAACCTTGATTTGAGTTTTTGAATAAGCCTACTTTTTCAATTTGAGCTTGCAAATTCAAACTGCTAATCAAGCCTTCAACGATACCTCGTACGATTTTCGCCAAGATATAACCAACAAAGACGATCACACCTGCGATAAAAATATTTGGTAAGTATGAAACAGCCTCACCCAACATGTTTTGTATTGGAAGCAATAAACCTTGCAAACCCAATATAGATAAGACGATTGGTAAAAATAATAATAGAATCAACCAATAAACGATATCCGCAACATTTTGAGTAATTGGACTCACACCAACTTCAGCACTGAGTTTTTCATCTAATCGTGTTCGATCTAAAACCCGTTTTAAACCGACTCTAACCAAATTCGCGACAATCCAACCAATAAAACCAATCGCAACTGCAGCCAATAATTGAGGGATAAACAATAAGAACTGTTGAATCATCAGGCTAAATGGACCACTGACACTGGTTAAATTCAGTACATTTAATGCACCTATCAACGCAATGATCATCACCACCCAAAAGACGATTCGAGATAGAATATTCTCAATATTTGAACGATGACCTGTAGCCGTGGATAATTTCTGATTCGTGCCGAGCTTTTCGAGGATTTTTTTGATACCAGCAGCGATAATTAAAGCAATAATCCAACCAATAATCAGGATCGCAACTGCAGCCAGTATGGGTTGAAATTGATCCCAATAATACATGGCATCAAAATGCCCCCGTGCTTGTAAAATTTCATTCATTTTTATATTCCTCAAGCTTGAGATTTATACTTCGTTGAGATTCACAATCATTCTAGGTTGACCCTAGAATGTTGATTTGTTTTTGATTGATTACACATTCACTTTATATTTTGCATATTTATTGTTCAATTCTTACTGCATAACTCCTACAAATATGATTCAAAATAAATCATAAGTACGCTATGCATTAGGCTTAAACTATGAATCACATATAAATTAAATGGATTTAAATTTGAAAAAAATAGACCCTTTTTTAACGTTTATAAATTTTTTTTAGTGAATAAAAATCAAAGACTAAAATCATTTTATTATTCAAATTGTTCTATCAAATCTATCGAAAACATAAACAAAAACTCTAGCAATATGAATATGGCTAGAGTTGGTGAGATAAATCATTTTTCATTATCATAGGGCTGATGTTTTTATTTCATCATACCCAATGCGCTATCATGTAAAGAAGCATCGCGATTAGAAATAACCCCACAAGAATAAGCATATAAACGGGTAAGCGTTTCTTTTGAGTGATTTCTTCTGCACTGGTTACATGAGATGGTTTGCTGAAATCGTGTCGCATAATTTCTACCTCCATCCATATGATGTATTCTCATATTAGCAAGTTAATCTGTTGAGTTGTGTAAAATATTTTAAACGAAAGTAAATTTTGCCCTGAGCAGTTCTTCACAGATAAATAAGCTATAATATGTACCCCATTTTTTGGCTATTGTAGATATGGCTTATCAACGACAAAGTGTCGCACTCGATTTAGACACTGATGTCACACATCAATGCTACTTGCATACGTCTCGTGACGAACATTTGATTGGTATTATTGAATTTAGTAAGCCGAGTTACGTGGTGAAATGGGGCGACCTAGAATATTTCCGCCGCCGTACAGATGAATTTTCTGTTATGCCACTTCCCGACTGTGTCAATGCGATGATTATTGATATTCGTAATGTAGTGCCATTTTTGGATAATGAAGTTCCGATCATCCCGTGGCGCTTGATTGAAGAAGACTGCCCTATTCGTTTGGTTGTTCCACAAGATCGCTTAGAACATTATGCAGGATTTTTTGAACCAACGTGGTTAACGACCGATATCGACACAGCAATTCAAGAATTACGCGAATTTATGGACATGTTTGTGCATTGATGAATCAACGCACAAATATCAGCATAAAGCTTAGATTTTCTATTTAAAATTGACTTGATGGCGCATAAATCATTCAAATAACAAACGATTTCACCAATAATTCTCTACAGCAATATTCCCTTCACCACGACGATTCATAGTTAAGCCACGCGCTTTCAAAGCTGCTTTGGTGTCATCCACCATTTGTGGATTTCCACAGAGCATGACATGGGTCGTTTCAGGGTTAAATGTAAGACCAGCGACTTTTTCCAATTCACCATTTTCAATTAAAAGCGGTAAACGATCGTGCAAAGTTGCATTTGGATCACGGGTAATAATCGGAATAAATTTAAATCCAGTATGCCCTTCACCAAATGTTTCGGCAATTTCCTGAATACGATCGACATAAGCCAATTCTGATGCTGTTCTAACACTATAAACTAAATTAATTTTTTCATATTTAGACCATGTTTCAAAATCTTGTAGCATGGAAATAAAAGGCGCCAATCCTGTACCCGTTGCCAATAACCATAAATCTTTCGGTAATGGCAATTGATAACGTGCTAAAGTGAGGAAACCGTAGGGAATTTTTTCTAAATATAGTTCATCTCCCACTTGAAGGTGCTGTAAATTCGAAGTAAAAGCACCGTCTGGGACAACAATTGAAAAGAATTCCAAGGTTTCATCAAATGGAGAAGAAACCACAGAATAAGCGCGTACAATTAAGTCATCATTCACTTTCAAACCGATTCGTGCAAACTGCCCTGCGGTAAACTTAAAATGTGCAGGTCGGGTCATGGTAAAACTGAAAAGTGTATGCGTCCAACGACGAACAGACAAAACTTTTTCTACGCTAAATTTTTCAATTGACATGATTTCTACGTGGCATGAAAGATAGTGCTCATGGTAGCATGACTATATAATTTATGAATATTTAAAATGTTAAGGCTCTACACATGCGAATGACTTTACGCCAATTGGCTGTTTTCGTAGCTGTTGCTCAAGAAGGTACTGTTACCAAAGCGAGTGATGCAGTTCGGTTGACTCAAAGTGCTGCAAGTATGGCTTTGGCAGACTTGGAGGATGGACTAGGTGCGCCGCTGTTTGACCGTCTTGGGAAACGATTACAGCTTAATGATTTAGGACGCTTTCTACTGCCTCAGGCTTTAGAAATTTTAGGCCGTTGCGAAGCTTTTGAACAAGCAGCGAAAGGTGAGTTACAAAGCATCGATTTACGCATAGGTGCAACATTAACCATCAGTGATTACTTAATGCCTGATTTAATGGCCGATTTTTTACAAGTTCAACCTCAAGCACATTTACAACTTCAAGTCGGCAATACCCGTCAAATGATTGAAGCAGTCAATCAATTCCAACTTGATTTAGCATTGATTGAAGGTTCATGTTATTTACCTCAACTCCAATGCATCCATTGGCGTGATGATGAACTTGCCGTATGTTGCTCACCAAATCATTCATTGGCCAATCTTAACCGCCCACTCAAGCCAGAAGATTTTTATCAAAGTGAGTGGATTCTTCGTGAAGAAGGTTCAGGTACACGTGAAGTTTTTGATAATGCGATTTTAAAAGATTTACCCAACGCCAAAATTCGTCTTACTTTAGGTCATAACGAAGCCATTTTGAAAATCGTTGCAGGTGGTTTGGGGATGTCATGTATTTCTAAACTTGCCATTCAACCTTTGTTGGATAAAGGTGAATTAGTTATTCTCGATACACCTTTTTGGCAGTTGACTCGCCCTCTTTTCATGCTAGTTCATCGTCAAAAATACCAAGGCCCTGGTTTAAAAGCCTTTATGAAATTTTGTGAAAAATAAAAGTTGTGAAAAAAATAAAAGCTCCTTATGGAGCTTTTATTTTTTAAGTCATTTTTGCCATTTGAATAGTTAGATTTCTTCTAATTAAAGAAGAATGAGTTTTTAGAACTACGCTGTGTATCTCAATTAACATGATTCCAATAATACCGTCTGAAATAATCCTACTTTTCTAATTTAATCTCAATAGGTTGAGGTTCAAAATGAAGAGACTGAATATTCTCTTTTAAACTACTTTGAGGCTGTTCACTTAGTGCAATTGGGTTAATCTGACCATTATCTTTACGTGGTTGCATCACTTGCTTTTGCTGCTGTTCTAATTGTGCAAATTTTGCCTTTTGATTGGTTTGGTAAGTTTTATATTGCTCCCATGCACCAACACTAAAATAGACTAAACCTGAGAAAATAACCAAAATCACAACTGAAACAAAACCAAGTTTAGAGCCATCGTTTTTAGCTCGTTTCAAAATATTTTCCTGCTATGATTCATTGGCTTTCGGGATATCTAAATCGTAATTGATTATAGCACCTTAAACGAATCATTTGACTCGTTTGTAATACGCTCAAGATATTTCTACCACGATATATTTTATATTTTCACCCAGTTGAGATCATCTATCATAATGAGGAAATTCAGCCATATACAATTACACTGACAAATTGGGATTAAGATTGGGTAAAAACCCTAAATCCCTCATCATTATAATACTTTATCACTTTGTCCAAATCGAACACACGTTCCCTCATATTCAAATAACGTCGAATCATCTAAATTCACAGATGGAGTTAAAATAAATTCATTAATGATTGATCTAAATACCAACAACAATTTATTTTAAAACTTAACGTGCAGTTGCTTCTCTCTTTTGACGTTTAATTTCTTCCTTCTGTTCCTTTTCATACTGTTGCAATTTTAATAAATTCTCACTTTTATATTCTGTATAGCGATCATGCGCATAAAAGCCAAAGTTAATCGTCACTAATAACACAACACCTGTGACTAAAATCCATGGATTAAAATGAAAACGCTTTTTAACCTCGGGCTTCACTTGAACTTGTTTACGTTTAGAATATAAAAACTTAACCTTCATTTGCTGTATAAACTTTTGAAAGCCACTTAAATTCATCTTTTTTTCAAGCAATTGCCGATCACGTAATTGTTGCTGTAAATCCACAGATTTGACTTTCGGTACTGGTATTTCTTTTTCAGCCACCACTGTATCTAATGCAGGTACTTCTTTAAAAGTTTGCTCATTTGCAACAATACTTTCCATTGATTTATCAATATGAAGATGGTTCTGAGTCGGTTTAATAAGTTCTACTGGTTGAACGGCTTCTACTGGTTTGTAAATGCTTTCATTTAAAACAGGTTCGCTAATCTCAATTACTGGCGTTTCTTCTACTACAGGATTTGATACTGCTTCAATCTGAATGGATTGAACAGGTTCAGGGATGATTTCTTCAACTGCTTGAATTTCATCGTTGATCGACTCATTTAAAACAGGTTCGCTAATCTCAATCACTGGCGTTTCTTCTACTACAGGATTTGATACTGCTTCGACCTGAATGGACTGAACAGGTTCAGGGATGATTTTTTCAACTGCTTGAATTTCATCGTTGATCGATTCATTTAAAACAGGTTCGCTAATCTCAATTACTGGCGTTTCTTCTACTACAGGATTTGATATTGCTTCAATCTGAATGGATTGAACAGGTTCAGGGATGATTTCTTCAACTGCCTCGTTAATCGATTCATTTAAAATAGGTTCAGAAGCATCTACTTCCTGAATTGTTGCAACTTCTTCGAGAATGACTTCATCTGAAACCGATTCGGTGATTTCCGCAACTGGCACTTCTTCTACAACATTATGCTTTTCTATAATCTGAATGGGCTTAATTACCTCAACAAATTTCTCAGTATAAGAGCTGCTTTTGATAATTTGTGGTTGAATCGCTACTCTTTGGAATTGAACTGTTTGAGTAGATTGAGTTGCAAATACATTTTTACTACTGGCAGGCTCATTGTTATCCTTTGCAGCAGGAATGTTTTGATCAACTACAGCATTCTCAGAAATATGCTCATTTTTGTGTGCAATCGTGTCAGCAGAAATTCGTCGTTTCTTCAAAATTTTTCTGGAGTTATGCACATTCTCAAATGAACTTTCATCATAAACAAGCTTGGAAGATGGCTGTTTATTTTTATCAGCGACATAATTTTTATGATCTAAACGCACAATGAATTTAGCTAAAAATTCACCATGTTCTTCTACAACAATACATTTAACCCGTTCACCAATTTGTGGCAAAATCGAGGTGTTGGAAAAATTTTCTAATTTAAAAACAACTTGTTGATGATCAGATGCCAACTCTATATGGCCTAAACCCAAACGATCATCAAAAAAAGTAACAATGCCTTTACGAAACATTTTTTGTTCTCTTTTTAAAGCGTAAAAAAAGGAGACTTTAAAGCCTCCTCTGATCATACTAAATTTTAATCTTTTTGCACACTACCAAAAATTTTATCTCCAGCATCGCCAAGACCTGGAACAATATAACCATGTTCGTTCAAACCTTGATCTACTGACGCAGTAAAAATAGTGACGTCTGGGTGCGCATCTTCAACACGCTTAATGCCTTCTGGTGCAGCAACTAAAACCATCACACGAATGTCTTTACAACCACTTGCTTTAAGCACATCAATCGCAGCAACCAAAGAAGAACCTGTAGCAAGCATTGGGTCAATGATCATCGCGATACGGTTTTGAACATCAGGAACTAATTTTTTATAGTAAGTACGTGCTTCTAAAGTTTCTTCATCACGTTCTAAACCTAAAACTGAAACTTTAGCACTTGGAATAAGATTTAAAAAACCTTCCAACATACCAATACCTGCACGTAAAATTGGCACTACAGTAATTTTTTTCCCTGCAATTCTATCTACAGTGACTTTACCAGCCCATCCACCAATTTCATGGTCACACACTGGCAAATCTTTCGTTGCTTCATAGGTCAAAAGCATGGTGACTTCTTGAGCAAGTTCACGGAAATTCTTAGTACTAATATCTGCACGACGTAATAAACCTAATTTATGACGAATGAGCGGATGACGAATTTCTTGAATAGACACGGGAGTACACCTAAAAAGATAAAAGTAAATTTGCACTATTATAAATGTTTTTTATATTAGAGATAAGAAAAGCCCTCAACGAATGAGGGCTTTTTTTGTTAATAGCTATCGTTTTTTCAGATTATTGCTGTTGTGACATCAAAAAGTGTATCGGAGATAAAATTTCTGATTTCAATGCGAAATTAATAATTGGATCAGGATAAATACCGATCAACAATACTAATGCAGCCGCACCAAGAACCATCAAACCACCAACTTTTTGTCCCCAATGATCCACAGCATCGATACGTGGTGTTTCAGGTGGTGTCATATACATCACCACCATAACACGTAAGTAGTAATACAAACCGATACCACTACCCACCACTACCATTGCAGCCAAGAACCAATGTTGTGTCGTTACAGCAGCCATAACCACCATAAACTTACCAATGAAGCCTGCGGTTAATGGAATACCTGCCAACGATAACATCATTACAGTTAAAGTCGCTGTCAATACTGGACGACGCCAGAATAGACCACGGTAATCCGCAAGTGATTCTGCTTCATCAACATTGTTATAAGGACTAGACATGAGTGCTACAGCACCAAATGCACCAATCGTCGTTAATGTATAAGTCACCACATAAACACTAACGCTACCTAAGCTTGCATAAGTCATACTCACCAATGCAATCAATAAATAACCAAAGTGTGCGATTGATGAATAACCCAAAATACGTTTCAAGTTAACTTGACGTACTGCAAGGAAGTTACCAACGAGGATTGAAAGTACGGCAATTACAGTAATGATCGTCACAATCGATGGGACAAGAATCGCACCTGAAGTCAGTACAAAACGAACCATTAAACCAATGGTTGCTATTTTCGCCACAGTCGCAAGGAAAGTTGCGATTGGCGCAGGCGCACCTTGGTAAACGTCTGGTGTCCACTTGTGGAATGGTGCAAGTGAAAGTTTAAAGCCAATTGCAAAAATAATTAGACCTAAACCTAACACAACCATCGGTTGCTTAATTGCTTCAAATAACGCTTGGAAAGACTCATAGAATGCCAATGAACCTGTATAAGCATATAAATAAGCCATACCCATTAACAACATTGCAGATGCTGTAGCAGAGAGTACTAAATATTTAATACCCGCTTCTAAAGACTTTGAACGTTGATGTGTATAAGCCAATAAACCATAAACAGGAATAGACATTAACTCTAAGCTAATAAAGAACGATGCATAATGTGAACTTGTCACCATTAACATTGCCCCTGCAACAGAGATCAACATTAAGATATACAGCTCTTCACGATTATCCTTATACGTTTCAATATAAGCGTGAGATAAAGTACAACAAGCCAATGCCGCAATAAGAATCATTAATTGATAAAGCAATGTAAATGGATCAACCATAAACATATTCATCACATTCGATGGTGCATAAGCACCACCAAACATCATGAATAAAATATCAATAACTGCAAGGTTTAAACCCACAACCGAAGCTGTCGCAATCAGATTATGATTACGTTTAATCGCAGTTAAGATCATCACGACGATCGCAGTTAACGCTACGATCATTACAGGAGCCAAAGGCATGAGCTCCGAAAATGACATTGTGAAGTTCATGACTATTGGATCTCCACATTTTGTTGTGAAATTACTTGTTGAGTAACATCGACAACTTCTTGAACTGGAATGTAGCTATTTGCTAACCATGCCATGCTTGAATGTGAAATATCCAAGAATGTTTGAGGATAGATACCTAACCAAACTAAGCCGAAAGCACAGATTAATAAAATAACAGTTTCACGTGCATTTAAATCTTTTAATGGGCTTTCATAATGTTGTTTCTGTTCTTCATTTGGCGTACCAAACAACGCTTTATGAATCAAGATCAGACCATAGAGTCCTGCAAATACTAAGCTGATTGCAGCAAGAATAGTAAATGTTGGGAATTTAGCAAATGAACCCATCAAGATCAGGAATTCACCGATAAAGTTACCTAGACCTGGAATACCTACTAGCGCACATACAAAGAACATTAAGAAGAATGGTAAGTATTGGAATTGACCACGAATACCACCCATCAAACGCAAATCACGTGTATGTAAACGCTCATACACCTGACCACACATAATGAACAATGCAGCAGATGATAAACCATGCGCTAACATCATGATCATTAAGCCTTGGAATGTCAGGATATTACCTGCGTACAACGCCAGTAAAACAAAGCCCATATGAGAAATTGATGTATACGCCAGTAAGCGTTTCATATCTGTTTGTTGGAAAGCACACCAAGCGCCGTAGAAAATACCAATCAAACCTAAAATAATTGCAATATCTGCGAATTGTGCAGAAGCTGCTGGGAAGAATGGCATAACAAAACGCAGTAAACCATACGCAGCAGTTTTAATTAAGATACCTGCCAAGTCTACAGAACCCGCTGTAGGTGCTTGAGCATGTGCATCTGGTAACCAACCGTGCAAAGGGAAAACAGGAAGTTTTACCGCAAAACCGATGAAGAAACAGATCATTAATCCATATGCAACATGTGGTGCTTGCGCATCAAGTGTATTTGCAACTGCTAATAAGTAGTTGTAATCAAATCCAATCATACCAGTCATCATGTAACCATAGACCACTAAGCCTAGGATACCGATCAGCATGATTAAACCAGCAACTTGGGTATAGATAAAGAACTTGGTTGCAGCGTAAACACGTGATTTACCACTTGCACCACTGTGACCCCAAAGTGCGATTAAGAAATAGATTGGTACAAGCATCATCTCCCAGAAGAAGAAGAACATGAACAAATCAATCGCTAGGAATACACCGATTACCCCACCTAAAGACCATAAAAGGTTTAAGTGGAAGAAACCAACGTTCTTTTGGATTTCACCCCATGAACAACCTACTGCAAGAATACCAAGCAATGCAGTTAAGCCGACCATTAACAGTGAAAGACCATCTACAGCTAAATGAATATTAATACCGAGTGTTTTGATCCACGGTAAATAAAATTCTGCTGCCCAAGTTGGTACTTTCGCACCCAACTCATAACTAAATCCACCTTGTTTCCATAACACTAATGTTAGGACCAAAGTCAGGATCATCCCGACTAAGGCAATATAACGAGGTAGATGTTGATCAAGTTTATCAACTAACCAGCAAATGAAACCTGCAATAAAAGGTACAAGAATCAGTGCGGGTAAGATCCAGTTGTTTGTGATTTCCATCTTATTTCCCCACTACCTGAATCACGATCAAGATCATCAGCAATACCACTACACCGAGTGACATACTTGATGCATATTCACGTAATGAACCTGTTTGACGGGTACTTGTAAATTTATTACCACTTTTCACAATCGCAGGTAATACCAGCCATAAGCCATCAATTGGGTCACGACCAAGAATTTTTGCAATCAATAAATAAGGTTGAACAAACACAAGGTTATACAGCGAATCAAAACCAAATGCGTTACGGCAAATGTTTGCAAGACCTGCACCGAATGAAGTTTCAGCAAAGCCTTTTACTGCTTTATATGCAAATGCAAATAACACAATAGCGACAGCTAAACCAGCCAATGCAATACCTACAGCAAGATGCTCTGCACCATGCATACCTTCTTCAAGTGCTTGAGAAACTTCAAAAGCAGGAATGTGTGCTGCATTTAAAACGTTCATTACAGGTGCTTTTAAGAAATAAGCCAAACCTGTTGAAAGCACAGCTAACACACCCAAAGGCGCCCAGTAAGTCACACCTTTGATCTCGTGATATGGCGTATTTTCCTTACCAAAGAATACAACCCAAATTAAACGGAATGTATAAATCGAGGTTAAGAACGCACCAGCAACACCTACCCAATATAATGAGTCATATAGTGCTACAGATTGACCTTGTGCCCAAACAGCACCTAAGATCGCATCTTTTGAGAAGAAGCCCACTGTGATGAATGGAATTGCAGCAAGTGCACCACCACCAATGGCGAAGCAAGCAAATAAGAATTTGTTCTTGTAGAACAAGCCACCCATTTTGAAGATGTTTTGTTCGTGATGATATGCAAGGATTACCGCACCTGAAGACAAGAATAATAATGCCTTGAAGAATGCGTGAGCCAACATGTGGAATAGACCTGCTTGGTACGCTTCAGCACCTACAGCCATAAACATATAGCCCAACTGACTCATTGTAGAGTAAGCAAGAATACGCTTGATGTCGGTTTGAACCAATGCAGCAAAACCAGCAACCAATAACGTTACCGCACCCGTAATCGAAATGAACTGCATCACTTCTGGTGTCATTTCAAACACAGAGAACATGCGGCAGCACAAGTAAACACCAGCTGTTACCATTGTCGCAGCATGGATCAATGCTGATACTGGTGTAGGACCAGCCATCGCATCTGCCAACCATGTTTGTAATGGAATTTGTGCAGATTTACCAGCAGCACCCAAGAACAACATTAACGAAGTCCAAAGTGCAAGATTATGATCAAGTGCTAACACTTGTGATGCATTTGCAACAATCGTTCCGATGTGCAAAGTACCAAATTGTTGGTAAAGCAAGAACAATGCGATGAGTAAGAATACATCACCAACACGTGTTACGGTAAATGCTTTGATTGCCGCAAAACCATTTGCAGGGTTTTGGTAGTAATAACCAATCAATAGGTAAGAACATAGACCTACGCCTTCCCAACCTAAGAATAACAACGCTAAGTTGTCACCCAATACAAGCACTAACATGCTCGCAACGAAAAGGTTGAAGTAAGAGAAGAAACGTGCAAAGTCTTCTTCGCCACGCATATACCACGTTGCAAAGATATGAATAAGGAAACCAACACCTGTGATCATGCCCATCATCAATAATGATAAGCCATCTAAGTGCAAGTTCACACCTGGTGCAAAACCGCCGACATTAAACCAAGTCCAAAGGTGCTGTGTCTGAGCAACAGAACCATTATTCACAAAGTCCATGCCTGCAATTAAAGCAAATAATGCAGAAAGTCCAACTGAACCCGCACCAATAATTGCAGCTACATTTTCAGGAAGTTTATTACGCCCTGCCGCTAAAAGGATAAAACCAATGAGCGGAAATAAAATCGTTAAATATAAATAACTCATCCGCGCATCTCACTAGCAGCATCTACATCCAAGTGATGGAAGCGATGATAGAACTGAAGGACGATCGCAAGACCGATACATGCCTCTGCGGCAGCAAGGGTTAAAATCAAGATAAACATGATTTGCCCATCTGGTTGCGCCCATGCGCTACCTGCCACAACGAATGCCAATGCTGCCGCATTCATCATGATTTCAAGGCTCATTAACATGAATAATAAGTTGCGACGTACCATCACACCATAAAAACCCAGTGCGAAAAGGATAGATGCAACGATCAAACCATGTTCTAAAGGAATGTTGCCCATTATTCTTTATCCCCTTCTGCACTAGGTTCACGTTTGCCTAAGTGGAATGCTGCAACAAGTGCTGCGAGCAATAACATTGCAGCAACTTCAACCAATAATAAATATTGTGTGAATAGCGCTTGACCAACCGCTTTAGGACCAACCACTTGTGTGCCAATAACTGCACCTGAAGTTGTGTAATCCGAGCCCAAGCTCCAAACCAAGCATAAGCCTAATAAAAAGCACATCAGTGCAGGATAAGCCCATGCATCTGAAGTTAACCATTTACGTTCTTGATCAACAGTATGTTGACCAAGATTGAGCATCATCACCACAAATACGAACAAAACCATGATCGCACCTGCATAAACAATAATTTCTAATGCTGCTGCAAATGGTGCACCAATGGTTAAGAAAATACCTGCAACTGCAAGTAAAGACACGATCAAACTAAGCAGTGCATGTACTGGATTCGCATTGGTCACAACACGAACCGTAGAAACAATGGCCACGAGAGCCATTAAATAAAATGGCCACATCATGGTAATAAGCTCCGTACATCAACAGGTGCGCTTTCACGTTGCGCTTGACCTTTCTCTTTACCGTCAATTGCCATACCCGCTACACGGTAGAAGTTGTAATCTGGGTATTTACCAGGACCTGAAATAAGTAAGTTTTCTTTCTCATAAACAAGGTCTTGACGTACATATTCACCAAGTTCGAAATCTGGTGTTAACTGAATCGCAGTCGTAGGACATGCTTCTTCACACATACCGCAGAAAATACAGCGTGAGAAGTTAATGCGGAAAAATTCTGGATACCAACGTCCATCTTCTTTTTCAGCTTTTTGCAATGAAATACAACCGACTGGGCATGCAACAGCACATAAGTTACATGCTACGCAACGCTCTTCACCATCTGGATCACGTGTTAACACAATACGACCACGGTAGCGCGGAGGTACGATTTGTTCGGCTGGTACTTCAGGATATAAAATCGTGTCACGTTTACGTGTGACATGGCTAAACACCATCCACAACGAACGAACAATTGACCCGACTCCAGCTAGAATTTTATACATTTTGTACTCCCTGCTGTCCTAGGCTTGATTCATCAGAATCACAGCACCAGTCACCAAAAGGTTAACCAACGCCAGTGGTAAACATACTTTCCAACCAAAGTTCATCACTTGGTCATAACGTGGACGCATTAACGAACCACGAGCCAAGACGAACATCATCACAAAGAATGCTGTTTTTGCGATGAACCAGAACGCATCTGGAATGAATGGAATATTTAAATTGAATGGCGCTAACCAACCACCGAAGAATAAAGTCACGATCAGTGCAGAAATTAAGATGACGTTGACGTATTCAGCTACGAAGAACATCCCCCATTTCATACCGCCGTATTCTACGTGGTAACCTTCAGCCAATTCTTGTTCTGCTTCTGGTTGGTCAAATGGATGACGGTGAGTTACCGCAACACCTGCAACCACGAAAATCATGAAGCCAATAAACTGAGGAATAACAAACCATACATCACGTTGAGCTTCTACGATGTCACGCAAGTTAAATGAACCCGCAATCGCAACGACACCCATCAATGAAATCCCTAAGAAGACTTCATAAGAAATGGTTTGAGCTGCTGAACGTAGACCACCGAGTAGCGCATATTTGTTATTTGATGACCAACCACCAAATAACACGGCATATACTGCAATACCTGCCATTGCCATAAAGAACAATAGACCGATGCTCATGTCTGCAACACCTAAATAAGGTGAAACAGGAATAACCATGAACGACAGTACCGCAGTTGCCATTGCAACTGCTGGTGCTAAACGGAACGTCAGTTTATCAACAAATTTTGGTGTCCAATCTTCTTTGAACATGATTTTAAGCATGTCGGCAACGATCTGGAACATACCGCCTGGTCCAACACGGTTTGGACCATAACGGTCTTGCCATAGACCAAGCAAACGACGTTCAATGAACGACATCAATGCAGCAAGTAAAACCACGACCAACAAGATCACGATAGCTTGAATCACTGAATAAGCGATTGGCCAGTCCTGAGCCCATGTTGGTAGAGCGCGTAAAGTTTCATTCATGATTACACTCCTACCGCCACAGATACAGGTTCTGCAAGAGATACCGTAGGTGCTTGACCTACTGGATAACCAATATAACCTGAAGGTAAATATTCAATCACTTGCACAGGAAGACGAATTATTGTCTCACCTGCATTAACTGTAATTTGCTGACCATCTTGTACATTCAAACGTTTCGCATCTTGCTCACCAACTGCAAATACAGGTGCTGGAATGCGTGACTCCATCGCAGGTGTTTTCGCAGTGAACTCACCCGAAGCAAAGATATGGTGCATTGGCACTAAACGGAAACTGTCTGGATTTGCCACAACTGCTGCTGGAGCAACATAGCTACGTGTAGGACGTTTAGCAAGGCGGTCAAATAAACGAACACCTGCATCACCACCTTTCAAATGCCCACCCACTTCATCTTGGTATTTGTTCCAAGATTGCGGAGAGTTCCAACCTGGTGCCCATGCAAATGGAACCAAAGAAGACGCATTTTGAGGGCCAACATAACCTTCCATAGAGAATGTTAATGCTGAATCTTTATCTACAGGTTGTTTAGGCTCATGTACATTTAACAATGCACGAATAGCTGTACGACCTGAGTAACGACGTGGTTCACGAGCAACTTTCAAACCATGTACACGGTAACCCGCATCAGGTGCAACATCTTGAATCGCTTCAAGTGCAGGAACGTTTTTCACAACCGACTCGATAACATCATCAAGTAGCGTCCAAGAAATCGCCTTACCTTTCACGCCAGTTTCAATGGCATGTAACCAACGCCAAGATTCTTTAATCGCAAGTTCAGGTTTGTAGTAACTCGGATCATAAACTTGATAGAAACGCTGTGCACGACCTTCTTGGCTTACCACGGTACCGTCACCTTCGACGAAACTCGCAGCAGACAATACAACATCAGCAGCTTTTACAGTATCCGTTTCAGAATGATCTAAAACAATCACGTTTTGCGCTTTATCTAATGCAGCTTGAACTTGAGTCGCTGGTAAATGACGGAATAAGTCATTTTCCATAATCACGATAGAATCATAATCTTGTGCAAAAGCTTGTTCTAAACTTAAACCGCCAAACAACGCTAAGCCCATTGAGTTCACTTCAGGAACGGTCAATGTTAAACCTGCATTTCCACCAAGATTTTGCGCTACTTGTGTAGCCGCTTCCATGATCGCAGCATCTTGTAAACTTGTACCAGAAATGATCAATGGTTTTTTCGCAGCTTTTAAAGTATCCGCAATGGTTTGAGCAAATGCTTTCGCATCATCATCTAAACCAAGAATGACGTCACCTTTCACTGCTGCAGCGACTGCAAAGCCTAAACGTGCAATATCATTTGGAGAAGCAACAACTTCACCTGTAGCAACATCAGCAAGACGAGTTTGCGTAGCAGCCAAGATATAAATCGGAGATTTCGCATCTTGAGCAATACGTTGTAGAGGTTCTGCTAACCAGTCTTGAGTACGACGTTCTGCAGCCATTTCTTTGGCTTTGTTTTTCGCAGCTTGGCGAACAGACAATGCCATACGTGGCGCAGTTTGCGTTAAGTCTTCACCGAGAATTAACACAGCATCATAACTTTCAATCTCACGCATACCCGGATTATAAATACCTTCGGTTTGCATAATTGAAGCAGCAAGCTCAACCAAACTTTGTTCTTTCTGTGACATACCTGTTGAATAGTGTTGCTGTCCAACAAGCTCACGCAGTGCATAGTTTGATTCAAGTGATGCACGTGGCGAACCAATACCCAAAACTTTTTTGCCTTGAATATTTTCAATCACAGTATCTAAAGCCGTATCTACAGAAACTGTAGTGACTTCAGTACCACTGCGGAATTGTGGTTGACGTGGACGATCTTCAAGATTCACATAACCTGCACCAAAACGGCCTTTATCGCAAAGGAAGTATTGGTTAACGTCACCATTGAAACGGTTTTCTATACGACGTAACTCGCCATAACGCTCACCCGGTGAAATATTACAACCTGAAGAACAGCCTTGGCATACGCTTGGCGCATACTGCATATCCCATTTACGGTTATAACGTGCAGAATGTGTTTTATCGGTAAATACACCTGTCGGGCAAACTTCAGTTAAGTTCCCTGAGAACTCTGATTCTAAAGTGCCTGATTCTGGGCGACCGAAATAAACACGTGAAGCGCTCGCATATACACCAAAATCTGTACCGCCTGCGTAATCATTGTAATAACGAACACAACGATAACATGCGATACAACGGTTCATTTCATGTGCAATGAATGAACCCAATTCTTGATTGTGATGCGTACGCTTAGTGAAACGATAACGACGACGGTCGTGACCTGTCATTACTGTCATATCTTGTAGATGACAATGACCACCTTCTTCACAGACTGGGCAGTCATGTGGATGGTTAGTCATTAAGAATTCTACGATAGATTCACGGAAATCTTTCGCTTCTTTATCTTCAATCGAGATATAGGTATTGTCAGAAGCAGGCGTCATACATGACATTACTAAACGACCACGCGTATCCTCAGGATTCGCATATTGAGTAACAGCACATTGACGGCAAGAACCGACTGAACCTAAGGATGGATGCCAACAAAAATATGGGATGTCGATGCCAAGACTCAAACATGCTTGTAGCAAGTTTTCCGAGCCGTTGACTTCATACGATTTTCCATCGACATGAATTGTAGCCATAGTCGAGTTCCTTAAACTTGTTCTACGTTGCTTGCTTGAGCAGCAGGACGATCTGTCACTTTTGCTTCAAACTCGCTACGGAAATATTTGAGTGCGCCCATAAGTGGTTCCATCGCACCAGGTGCGTGAGCACAGAAAGTCTTACCAATCCACAATTTACGTGTGAGTTCTTGAAGATGTTGAATGTCTTCCATCTTCCCTTCACCATTTTCAATTGCTTTAAGCGCTTTAACTGCCCAAGGTAAACCATCACGGCAAGGCGTACAGAAACCGCATGACTCACGAGCAAAGAACTCTTCTAAGTTACGTGTCGCTGAAACCATACATTGTGTTTCATCAACCACCATCAACAAGCACGTACCTAAACGTGAACCTGCTTTCATGATGCTTTCTGCATCCATTGGAAGGTCGATGTGTTCAGCGGCCAAGAAGTCAGTCGATGCACCGCCCGGTAACCATGCTTTAAGTTTCAAACCATCACGCATACCGCCCGCATAGTCTTCGATCACTTCACGTGCAGTTGTACCAAATGGAAGCTCCCATAAACCAGGGAATTTCACCTTACCTGATGCACCATAAATTTTTGTACCCGGATCTTTCGACTTACCCGCAGAAAGATTGATGTACCATTCAGGGCCACGCAAAATAATTGCAGGCAAGTTATTGTAGGTCTCTACGTTGTTGACAATCGTAGGACGACCCCAAGCACCCGCAACCTGTGGGAAAGGTGGTTTAGTACGTGGATTTGCACGACGACCTTCAAGTGAGTTAATCAATGCAGTTTCTTCACCACAAATATAACGACCTGCGCCCGTATGTACGTGTAAATCAAAGTTCCAACCTGTACCGAGGATATTATCACCCAAGTAACCTTTGGCACGAACTTGCTCTAAAGCATCATTGAGATACTGAGCAGCTTCGATGTATTCCCCACGAATGAAGATATAGCCTTGAGTTGCCTCTAAGGTATAAGCTGCAATCAACATTCCTTCGATTAATTGATGTGGAAGTTTTTCCATCAACAAACGGTCTTTGAATGTACCCGGTTCCATTTCATCAGCATTACAGATCAAGTAACGAGGGCCACCATCATTAGGTGCCATCAATGACCATTTAATACCTGCTGGGAAACCTGCACCACCACGACCTTTTACAGTCGCCGCTTTAATCACTTCAAGCACATCTTTCGGTGGCATAGTGATGGCTTTTTTAAAGCCTGCATAACCTTCAAGCGCTTCGTAATCATCTGCATTACGTACAAATTCTTGTTTGCTTAAACGCCATGTTAATGGATGGGTTTCTGGGTTACCTTCGCCATAAATTGGTTTTGGTTCGGTATTCATACATACTTCTCCAATAACTGTTGAATTGATGTCACTTCAACCAAGCCGTGAGTATCTTCATCAATCATCAACGTCGGACCTTTGTCACAGTTACCTAAACAACAGATTGGCAATAAAGTGAAACGACCATCAGCGGTTGTTTGACCAAATTGAATACCCAATTCACGTTGAAAAGCTTCTGCCAAAGTTTCCGCACCCATCAAGAAGCAAGCAATTGAGTCACACAATAAAATCACGTGACGACCAACAGGTTGGCGATAAATACGGTTATAGAAGGTTGCAACACCTTCAAGATCAGCAACACTGATTGTCAACAATTGTGCAATCGCATGTAGCTGTGCATCATCCACCCAACCATTACGGCGTTGTACGCATTTTAAAGCATCCAAGGACGCTGCGCGTGGGTATGGATAATGACCAATGTGATGTTCAATTTCATGGATTTCATCCGCAGTCAAAATCCCTTCAACATTCACACGTGGCTTTTTATCAGTCAAAATCATCATAATGCGTCTACCCCTAGCGATCCACGTCAGCCATAACGACGTCAATAGTCGCTAAATAAATGATCAAGTCAGATACAAGACTGCCGTTAATCACGGAAGGAATTTGCTGCAAATGTGTGAATGTTGGCGTACGAATACGGGTACGGTAACTCATCGTTGACTTATCAGAAGTCAAGTAGTAGTTAGATGCACCTTTCACAACTTCAGCCATTACAGACGCTTCGCCTGCTGGCATTACAGGACCCCATGACACGCTCAAGAAGTGCGTAATCAAAGTTTCAATATCTTGTAAAGTCTTGTCTTTTGGTGGTGGAACAGCCAATGGATGATCTGCTTTATACGGACCAGATGGCATATTATCCAAACATTGCTTAACAATCTTCAATGATTGGTTAATTTCATGGAAATGCACCATCACACGCGCATAAGCATCGCCTTCATACTCTAATGGCACTTCGAAATCATAGTTTTCGTAGCCACTGTATGGACGATATTTACGAACGTCAAAATCAATACCTGTTGCACGTAAACCTGTACCTGTTACACCCCAAGCCAATGCAGATTTTGCATCGTATTGCGCAACATTACGGGTACGACCAATGAATACTGAGTTACGTAACGCAGCTTTGTAGTATTCATTCATACGACTTGGCATCCATTCGAGAATTTCACGAATGAGTTTTTGCCAGTTATTTGGTAAGTCGTGCGCTGTACCACCGATACGGAACCATGCTGGATGCATACGGAAACCTGTGATCGCTTCAATCGCGTCATAGATTTTTTGACGATCCGCAAACATATAGAATACTGGTGTCATACCACCCGCATCCTGAATCGCAGTACCGATATACAACAAGTGGTTATTGATACGGAATAATTCAGACATCATGACACGGATACACTGTGCACGGTCAGGAACAGTGATTCCCGCCATTTGCTCCACACCCATCACATAAGGCATGTTTTGCGCACAACCACCCAAGTAGTCGACACGGTCTGTATACGGAATGAAAGAGTGCCAAGTCTGACGTTCAGCCATCTTTTCCACACCACGGTGGTGATAACCAATATCAGGTACACAGTCTTTCACTTCTTCGCCATCAAGCTGCAAAATCACACGGAATGCACCGTGAGCAGATGGATGGTTAGGACCTAAGTTAAGGAACATGAAATCTTCATCGTCATTACCACGAGTCAGACCCCAGTCTTCTGGTACGAAACGAAGATGTTCTTGTTCAAAATCTTGCTTTGCTTTGTCTTGCATGTACGGCGTGTATTCAGTCGCACGTGCAGAGTATTCTTTACGCAGTGGATGACCTTCCCAATACGTCGGTAACAAAATACGACGAAGCATTGGATGCCCCTCGAAATTGATCCCAAACATATCGTAAGCTTCACGTTCGTACCAGTTAGCATTTGGCCAAATATTGGTCGCAGTTGGAATATTAAGATCATTCTCACTCAACGCCACTTTAATACGAATATCACTATTGCGTTCCAAAGAAAGCAAGTGATAGAAAACCGTAAAGTCAGATGCAGGTAAATCCTCACGATGAGTACGTAAACGCTCATCTACTGCTGACAAGTCAAACAGCATCACATAAGGACGTGACACTTTACGCAGGTACATTAAAACGTCTTGTACACGTGCGCGTTCAACCCAGACCGTTGGAAAATCTTCAAACGTCGGTTGCACGTAAAAGTTCTCGCCAAATTTGGCTTTGAGATCTTCTACAATCGCAAATGCTGGGCGTGAATCAACTGGAGTTGATTCTGGCATAGCAATTTCAGTTTCAGCCATTGGCTTGGCTTCCTATTTAATACAAATTCTGTGAAATTTCCTGATGATCATATCCATCAGATATGTCAAACATTCATCAGTAAAAATTACTCAATTTCGTCCATAGAGCGTAAGTTTTTAACTGCAATACGTTCAGCATTCTTACGGTCACGTTCAGGCATCATCTTTGGCTTATACACTGGCTTAAGATCATCACCGATTACCGCAGAAAGTGGACGACGCTCTAATTGAATTTGGTCTTGTAATAACATTAATGCTTGGATCAATGCTTCAGGACGAGGCGGACAACCTGGAACGTACACGTCAACAGGAATAATCTTATCCACACCTTGCACAACTGAATAAATATCGTACATACCACCAGAGTTTGCACAAGCACCCATTGAGATCACCCATTTAGGCTCAAGCATTTGTTCATACAAACGTTGAATTACAGGTGCCATTTTTACAAAGCATGTACCTGCAACGATCATTAAGTCAGCTTGACGTGGTGAAGCACGAATAACTTCGGCACCGAAACGAGATAAGTCATGCACACCTGTTAAAGTTGTTGCGTATTCTACGTAACAGCATGATGTACCAAAGTTAAAAGGCCATAATGAATTTTTACGGCCCCAGTTCACAGCTGTATGCGCCACATCCTCTAAACGAGTCATGAACACATTTTTATTCACTTCTTCTTCAAGTGGATCAGTCACAATTTGACGATCTTGAAGTGGATATTGCTCAGCTTCTGGATTCGCACGGGTTAACGTATATTTCATTCCCGAGTTACTCCTTATTCAGTGACATAGTCGGAGATTTAGATTTCACACGACCTGATGATTGAGCTGGAATTGTACCTGTAGGGTCAATCACTAACTCTTCAATAGAATTGAAGCGGGTAATTTCTGCAAGGTCCATATTCGGAGAACCTACTTTAGGTTTGATACCTGCTGCTTTACGACGATCTGAAGGTGCCCAGTTAAGTGCGCCAGTTGAAAGTTCATAAACCAAACCAACAAGCAAAACTAAAATAAATACAGCCGCAGTTGCAAAACCAACCCAACCCACTTCACGAACAGAGTTCGCCCATGCGTATAAGTACAGCGCTTCTAAGTCGAACACGACAAAGAAGATTGCAACCAAATAAAATTTTGCAGATAAGCGGATACGTGCACCACCAGCACTTACCACACCTGATTCAAATTGCTCTTGCTTCGCACGTCCCCACGATTTACCCCCAAGGAGTAAAGGAACTGTAAGCATAAAGACACATAGAAATGTAACGCCGATCACGAAGGCAATAATCGCCCAATCGTATGGAGTAATGGCACTCATGCGGGGATAACTCCTGGCAGGCCTATTATTAACAAAGAATGTATGTATTGGCCTAGTAAATACACCATACACAAAATAAATCTGACTAATTGTACCCGATTGATGTCATCTGTTGCTAGTTAATCACTCTAAGTCTTTCGGATGATTTTTTATGCAAAATACATAATTCCGCATCATTTAAGCCAATACAGCCACTTTTTATCGTTTTATTAAATATAAACCTCTATTATCATTATATTTTCCGAACTATAAATACAGCACATAAATTAAAAATAACAAATCAGTAGCTTAGTTCTGTTCTCAGGACTTTAAAAAGCCGTTTTTTTCAATTTTTTGTAGCATAAGATCAATTTTTCATGCGAATTTGAGATTTTTAAAAATTAAACATTTTGTTACACTCTATGTTACAAAACAGACTAAAGCTCAAGACAATTTAGTCAAATTATCAATATGAGATAAAATACAAACATTAAAACAATATTTTTAAATTTTAATAATATTTTTTATCACAATTAATACTACTTATAAAAGCAAATTCTTTTAAATAAAGCATAAAACAATGACGATGCCTACTTTTCACCTACCTTAAAACAATCAATCCATTTTTACCCATTGAAAAATTTCAATTTGACAACATGGATTAATTAACTTTATACAACAATGAATGATTTTCTGTGTATGCTAAGCATCAATAACTTATCAATAATTTCAAACCTATAACGTAGGAGCTGAACAACGTGGAATTCTCAAGTAAACCAAATTACTTTTTATTTGCTCAATTAATCATTCGCCATATCGAAACCTATGTCAAAAAGCACCCTGATGCACAAAATGCAATTTTTGATCTAAGAGATATTTACGAACTTTTCCGTCAAGATTTAGCAGCTACGACAACAAATTTAGAAGGTATTTTGAATATTGCCGATGAATATCGCATCGACACAATCAATGGTGATCAGAAAATTATCAGTGGTTTTAAAATTGATGCTGAACAAAATAGCTTATTGATTGATTTTAATGCAGATGCTTTAGAAGCATTAAAAGAAGGCAAGCCGTTTATCGTACCAGATGCGACACTGTTGGAATAATCCATCCATATTTTAAATATAAGCATTTAAAATTCAAAAACATCAAAAAAAGCGCCAAACAATTTGGCGCTTTTTTATTGGCTTAGTCTTTGCCCATTTTTTAATTCAAATACTACATTTGAGTGCTTGCTGATTCACAATTTCACAATTAGATTTTTTTCTTTTTAAAACGATTGACTGGCCATGACATGGTAAATCGTGCACCGCCTAATTCAGGGCTTTGATCAACCTGAATCGTGCCACCAAACCAATATGCGATTCGACTTACAATCGACAATCCTAAACCATAACCACCCGAAGCCCGTGTACGACTATCATCTAAACGTGCAAATGCTTCAAAGACACGCTTACGATCTTCCTCAGGAATCCCTGGCCCATCATCTTCAATGCATACATAAGCCATTTTATTTTGATGATTAATACCACCGCTAATATTGACTTGATTATCACAATAACGCACAGCATTACCCACTAGATTCTGTACCACACGATGCAGATAACGACGCTCTGCATCTACAATAACGTCTGGAGCAAGTGGATTTAAATGAATAATTTTCTGAGTTTTCAAAGCTTCTGTTTCAGTTGCAACTTGTTGTAAAACATCAACCAAAGCAACTTTTTCAAAATCTAAAGAAGGCGTGCCCTGCTCCAACTTGGCATAAGTCATGATTTCATCAATAAGCGTATTGAGTGCTTCAATATCTTTATCAATCATTTCAACTTGTTGTAAGCGATACTCATAATCCTCTTCGTCCGCCAACATTTCCATACCAAAGCGTATTCGCGCAACAGGTGTACGCAACTCATGCGATACCGCTCGCATCAACTCACGTTGAGCCTCAATCAAACGCTGGATATGATCAGACATGCTGTTATAACTGGTTGCCAAGCTTGCCATTTCATCATGACCTTCCACAGGCACACGTTGTGACATATCACCTGTTTTCATGATGTCTAATGCTTCATTGACCTGTTTCAACTTACGCTGCATTGGCACAATCAAACCGTAAACACCCAAGCACAGTAAGAACATACTCAACAATGTAATACCCGCTGCAAGTTTGACAGGCATCCAGTTAAACATTGGTACTGGCCCCATGACCAATACATCACTTGGTGAATTTGGTAATGGAGAAACGATGGAGATTGTTGTACCACGTGCTGTAGCGCTATCACGCCATAGAATGACACTTTGGTCTGAACGTAAACGTCCAATTTGCTCTGAATCTAAATTCAGCTGAGAAATTTTTTCTACACCAACATTATAGTAAAAATGCTGTTGGATTTTTTTAAGATATTCGCGCTCTTGCCCCGGATAATAAACCAAATAATCCAGAATAAAGACGGGCAAGGCCTTCATTTGGCGCTCACCGATTTGATCTACTTTAATATATAGATAGTGCTTAGGATCATTACGAATCCCAATCACTAAATAGGCAATCCCCTGTTCAGCATCATAGCGCACCACAGCCTTTTGACTTTCTATGCGCTTTTCTTCAGTCCGCGACAAATCAACTTTTTGTGCATCGAGATAATAAATGGGTAATTCCAATAAATCTGATGCATCAGAAATCCAATCTAATCGTTGCTGTTCAGTCTGCTGACGTGCCACACCTTCACTGATGACAAACGAAATACCATCGGTCAATGATTCACGATATTCTTGCGCACGTTGGTAGTTGATGATTTGCACCAACAAATAACCAAATAGCGCGACTAAAACCACAAGAATAACAAGTCCTGCGTAGATACGCAGGAATATGCTGTGTTTTGACACCAAAGTTGTCCTTAGAAGGAATGACACAAGAAGGGATTAAATTGCTTAAAGACCATTGGTTTCTTTAACAAAAAGATAACCTTTACTACGTACTGTTTTAATACGTTTTGGATTTTCAGGATCATCACCAATTTTTGGACGAATACGTGAAATACGTACATCGATTGAACGGTCTTGACCATCGTATTCGATACCACGTAAACGCTCGAAGATATCTTCACGAGAAAGAATACGACCTGCATTTGAAGCCAATAACCATAACAAATCATATTCAGCGCTAGTGAAGTCTACAAGCTCACCATTCAATGTCACTGAACGTCCACCATTATCGATCACGAGATCATCAAATTCGATACGTTGTGCCACTTCATCTTCAGGTGCTTTGTCGGTACGGCGCAATAATGCACGGATACGAGCAAGTAAAACACGTGGTTGTACAGGTTTAGCGACATAGTCATCCGCACCCATTTCCAAACCAAGCACTTGGTCCATATCTTCAGTAC
Source organism: Acinetobacter sp. P8-3-8 (assembly GCF_000214135.1). Taxonomy (GTDB): domain Bacteria; phylum Pseudomonadota; class Gammaproteobacteria; order Pseudomonadales; family Moraxellaceae; genus Acinetobacter. The sequence continues at coordinate 9,245 of NZ_AFIE01000027.1, read as the reverse complement.
GCGCTGTCAACATCAAGATCGGTTGATGATAATGTGGACGTACTTCACGACAAACTGTTAAGCCATCTGCACCCGGCAACATTACATCAAGTACAACCAAATCAGGCTGTTCCGCAATAATTCGACGGATGGCACGGTTACCATCTGGTTCTACCCCAACTTCTAATCCGTTACGAATTAAATATTCTTGAGTCAAGCGAGCCAGACGCTCATCATCTTCAACGATTAAAATTTTAGGTAACTTTTCTTCTTGGCTCATCTATTTGCCCCTGTATTTAATTTCGGTATCTGCGTACAAATCTCGCAGATTCAACACACTATGTTTTGCAATATACACACGTTTACAATGTAAACAAGACCTCATTCACCAAACTGATACATGAGCGCATCAATTTGTTATATTTTTATTAATTATTGAATTATTGACACTTTTCCTGCATAAATCGGCTTTATTTTAAAATTCTCGTTTACACGCCTTAACCAGATAGTTTTTTAAACAAAATATTTCATTGTTCATATTATGTCTAAACAGTTTATCGCTTTTTGACTTATCCACACACTTATCTATAAGCACTCTTTGCGGACTTTGTTATGCTATGCCCTTGTCAAATAAGGCATATAACAAAAACGGTTCTTTTAGGAAGAAAGAAGCAAATAAAAATTTACTGTTTAGGGATAAAACATTCTTAAAATGTCAATATTGATCTACCTTAAAAATTACCGTATCTTGTGTTCTAAATTAAATTAAACCACTAAGTATTGTGTTTAGTCCTCAAATATCGTGACAACATTTTTGTGTAGTCTGTCCGATTCAAATGGTCCATAAACATAACAATGATGACAATGGAGCTACGCTGACAATGAACGCCATTACAACCCCAGGTCAACTGCAAGTGATTAAACGCACTGGCGACGTTGCCACTTTTGATGCAGATAAAATCTCTGTAGCAATTGGTAAAGCTTTTTTAGCTGTTGAAGGCCAACAAAGTGCTGACTCAAGCCGAATTCATGACCGTATTGCACAATTAACAGAAATGGTTATGAATACTTTTAATCGCCGTTTGCCTTCTGGTGGAACAATTCACATTGAAGAAATTCAAGATCAAGTTGAATTGGCGCTTATGCGTACTGGTGAACAAAAAGTTGCACGTGCTTATGTGATTTATCGTGAGCAACGTTCTGAAGCACGTAAACAAACGGGTGCTCATCATCATCCGACCCTACAAATCTTAGATACGAATGGTCAGCTTCAACCTCTAGATTTAGGTAAACTTCAAGCCACGATTGAAAAAGCAAGCGAAGGCCTAGAAGGGATTGACGTTCAAGCCATTGTCGATGAAACAGTTAAAAACTTATATAACGGTGTAAAACAGTCAGACATCTCTACAACGATGATGATGGCGACTCGTACCCGTATCGAACAAGAACCAAACTATACCTATGTGACTGCACGTTTATTGCGTGATGACTTGGTTGCAACTGGTCTTAAATTTTTAGGTTTAGCAACAGATACCATTGAAGGCGATGCACTCGAAACTTATTTGAAGAAAGGGATCGAGCTCGAGCTTCTATCTCCAGAGCTTTTAAACTTTGACCTTGCTAAATTGGCTGCTGCGATCAAACCTGAGCGTTCAAACCAATTTACCTATTTAGGTTTACAAACTTTATTTGATCGTTACTTCATTCATTCTAATGATGTGCGCTTCGAACTTCCGCAATTGTTCTTCATGCGTGTTTCGATGGGTCTTTCGTTAAATGAAGAAAATCGTGAAGACCGTGCAATCGAATTCTATGACTTATTGTCTAGCTTCGATTATATGGCGTCTACCCCGACATTGTTTAACTCAGGGACATTACGTCCACAGTTATCAAGCTGTTATTTAACGACAATCCAAGATGACCTTTATGACATCTATGGTGCGATGCGTGATAATGCCCTCCTTTCTAAATGGGCGGGTGGTTTAGGTAATGACTGGACGCCTGTTCGTGCCTTGAATTCATATATCAAAGGAACAAATGGTAAGTCACAAGGTGTTGTGCCTTTCCTTAAAGTTGCCAATGACACTGCTGTTGCAGTAAACCAAGGTGGTAAGCGTAAAGGCGCAGTATGTGCATACCTTGAAACTTGGCACTTAGACATCGAAGAATTCCTAGAGCTTCGTAAAAACACAGGTGACGACCGTCGTCGTACCCATGACATGAATACTGCAAACTGGGTTCCAGACTTATTCATGCAACGTGTGATTGAAGATGCTGAATGGACTTTATTCACACCATCTGAAACACCTGACTTACATGATTTGACTGGTGTTGAATTCGCTGAACGCTATGCGTACTACGAAGGCGTTGCCAAAGAAAGCAACATGCTTCATAAGAAAATCCGTGCGAAAGACTTATGGCGCAAAATGCTATCTATGTTGTTTGAAACTGGTCACCCTTGGATCACCTTCAAAGATGTTTGTAACTTACGTTCACCACAACAACACGTGGGTGTCGTGCATTCATCAAACTTATGTACTGAAATCACTTTAAATACCAATAAAGATGAAATTGCAGTATGTAACTTAGGTTCGATCAACCTTGTTCAACACGTTCAAGGTGGTGCATTAGACCGTGAGAAATTGGCACGTACAGTAAAAACTGCTGTTCGCATGCTCGATAACGTGATTGACATTAACTACTATGCAGTTGAACAAGCACGTAATTCAAATATGAAACACCGTCCAGTCGGTATGGGTATCATGGGCTTCCAAGATGCTTTATATGAATTGGGTATGGGTTATGGTTCTGATGCAGCGGTAGACTTTGCTGATGAATCTATGGAAGTGATTAGCTACTTCGCTATCCAAACTTCGAGTGATTTAGCTGTTGAACGTGGCGTTTATTCAACATTCAAAGGCTCATTGTGGGATCAAGGGATTCTACCTATCGATTCTTTAGACATCGTTGCGAAGTCTCGTCCTGAACGCATGTTTGAAGTTGACCGTACACAACGTTTGGATTGGGACACATTACGTGCCAAAGTTCAAAAAGATGGTATGCGCAACTCAAATGTGATGGCGATTGCACCAACTGCAACGATTTCGAATATTTGTGGCGTTTCTCAGTCAATCGAACCGACTTTCCAAAACTTATATGTAAAATCTAACCTTTCTGGTGAGTTTACAGTGATCAACCCGTACTTAGTACGTGCGTTAAAAGATCGTGGTCTTTGGGACTCTGTAATGGTTAATGACTTGAAACACTTTGAAGGTTCAGTACAAAAAATTGCCCGTATTCCTGAAGAATTAAAAGCAATTTTTGCAACTGCGTTTGAAGTGGATACACGTTGGATCGTTGATGCAGCTTCTCGCCGTCAAAAATGGATTGATCAAGCTCAGTCACTTAACCTTTACATCTCTGGTGCAAATGGTAAGAAACTGGACATCACTTATAAAATGGCGTGGTTACGTGGTCTTAAAACCACTTATTACCTCCGTGCATTAGGTGCGACATCTGCTGAGAAATCTACGATCAACACAGGTGCATTAAACGCTGTTAAACCGACAACTGTTGCTGCTCCAGTCGCTGCGGTAGCGCCAGAAGTTAAAGCGGAAGTTGTTGCTGAAGAAGATGGTTTCTCTCAAGCTGCTCCAGTACCAATGGCATGCTCAATCGACAATCCTGATTGTGAAGCTTGTCAGTAATTTTTTGATCCTCCCTTGCGTAGCAATGCTACTCACCTTTTTTCAAAGGAGGGAGACTCCTCGAAGCAAATGGCGGGATGCAAGTCCCCCTTTGCAAAAGGTGAGGAACGATGAGTTCCGCAAGGGGGGGATTCAAAAAATCTGAAATTATAAAAGGCTAAGAAATGTTCCATTTAAGTCATAACTACGAGTTAGGCGTAATCGCACTGATCTTAGCCTTTTTAATTTTTTATATACCTGCGGTTTATGCATTTATTGCAATCCGTAAACAGCAAAAGCGTAATCAAAATAAGTAGTGTAGATATCTGTTCTTTCGAACAAGAACAGCTCAGCTATCGGCAAAACTTAATTTTGCTTACACAGAATAAGCGTATAGTAGTCACATCTTCGTTTGTAAGATGTTGAACAAATATTAACAACGAAGAGAGAACAACGATGTCTATCCTTAGTTGGGACGATTTTGAAGATGATGAACCGAAACAAGCTGCACAAGCTCACCAGCCTGCGCCCGTCGAACCGAAAAAAACGACTGATTCGCAGATGGTATCTGATGCAAAACAGTCATCGCAGAGTGTGGCAGCTACACAACCCGCTAGAACCAGTGCAAATCGAGCAACAAATCCAACCGATTCGTTGGCAAGAGCATCTAACGCCTTAGAAAGTTTGGATGTTGCACCTGGCTTAGAAGAGCTTGAAATGGGTGCTCAGCGCGTACAAGTTGACGATAAAGCGATGATCAACTGTCGTGCAGACTTAAACCAACTTGTTCCATTCAAATATGAATGGGCTTGGCAAAAATATCTAGATGGTTGTGCAAACCACTGGATGCCACAAGAAGTGAACATGAACCATGACATCGCACTTTGGAAGTCTGAAAATGGCTTAACTGAAGATGAGCGTACCATTGTTATGCGTTCTTTAGGTTTCTTCTCAACTGCGGACTCATTGGTTGCTAATAACTTGGTTTTGGCGATTTACCGTCATATTACCAACCCTGAATGTCGCCAATACATTTTGCGTCAAGCATTTGAAGAAGCGATTCATACACATGCTTACCAATACTGCATCGAATCTTTAGGTATGGATGAAGGCGAAGTCTTCAATATGTATCGCGAAGTTCCATCGGTTGCGCGTAAGGCAGCATGGGGCTTGAAGTATACTCAATCTTTGTGTGATCCTACTTTCAAAACAGGTACACCTGAAAACGATCAAATCTTACTTCGTAACTTGATTGCATTCTACTGTGTACTTGAAGGGATCTTCTTCTACTGTGGTTTCAGCCAAATCTTGTCTATGGGCCGTCGTAATAAAATGAATGGTGTTGCTGAGCAATTCCAATATATTTTACGTGATGAATCTATGCACTTGAACTTTGGTATCGACATGATTAACCAAATCAAGATTGAAAACCCAAGCTTGTGGACTGCTGAATTCCAAGAAGAAATCATTCAAATGATTCTTGAAGGAACAATGCTTGAGATCGAATATGCGCGTGACACCATGCCACGTGGTGTATTGGGTATGAATGCTGCAATGATGGAAGAATATTTAAAATTCATCTGTAACCGTCGTTTAGCTCAGTTAGGTTTACCTGAACAGTTTGCTGGTGTGAATAACCCGTTCCAGTGGATGTCTGAAATGATGGACTTACGTAAAGAGAAGAATTTCTTTGAAACACGTGTAACAGACTATCAAACTGGCGGTGCTTTAAGCTGGTAAGTCTTTAAAATCCCGTCTTTCATGGCGGGATTTTTTATTCAATGAAAGCTAAATATAAAAACAATGGAAATCCATGAGAAATCTAAGAAAAACTCAAGAAGCTTATCAAATCCTAAAAAATAATGCTTATTTTTCGATTACTTATACATTAATCATGTTAGCTATATTTATTGGGTTTGATATTTTTAATAGCTTAGACTTTATGGGGTTAGCTCCTTTTTTCTTTTTACTATTTTCAAGCTTAGTTATTTTTAAAAATAAAACTAAAGACATAAATGAAAAAAAGGAGTCTTTCCTCCTGACTTGCATCATTATGATTGGAGCACTAGGCATTACTAACATGAGTCTTTTTACGACGCTTTCAACCTTCAAAGCCATCAAAGTATTACCTGTCGCAGAATTAACAGCGACTCATAAAGAAGCTAAAGGGACGATTCATATCAATAAATACCAGACTGGTTCAGGTAGAAATGCAGCTTATTACACTGATATTGAATTATTAGACCAACAAGGACAGCCTCAATTCAAAATTAGGTGCGATTTTCTTAAAGCTAAAAGAGGCTGCACACAATTAGAAAAATTTGAGCAGCAATTTTCCCAAATTAAATATTTTTCTAATCCCCCGTATTTCTCAGATCAAAATGTACTTCTACTCAATTTAAAAACAGCAACAGAAGAATTATCTTTTTCAGAACTTATGGAACAATATCAAAATCAAAAGTATGTGGGTTGGTTTTATTTATTGATGGTAATGCTTACAAATGTGTTCATTATCAGAATACATATTTTAGAATATCGTTATGACAAAATATCTCAACAAGCTTAAAATAAGTCATTTCTGTAAAATACAAAATTGATGGCTAATTAAATCAACTATAGAAAACAAACGGATATTATCAAAATCGTTTTTATTCGTAATCTAAACTCAAAAATTCCCTATTTATTTTCAGGTTTTTATCGTTTTTTATAATTTAGCAATGTATTCCTACGTGCTTTTACTTTAAAATAGGCTTACTATCTTTCTGTAATTCGTCTCCACCTCTCTCCAATGTACTCGTTTCATTGTGTGGTAGTACGGATAAAACATGCCTTTGAAAATTCGCGTGGCTAATAAATTGTAATGACTCAAACATCGCATGATTCTATGGAATTGGTTTCCCATATCCGAGTTTTGGATGAATGGCAAGAAACCATTCCAGAGGATTTATATATTCCACCTGCTGCATTCGAAATTCTGCTTGAACATTTCGAAGGACCACTCGACTTTTTAATTTATTTGATTCAAAAAAACGGTTTTGATTTATTACAACTCGATATCGCCCCGATTGCGGCTCAATATTTGTCGTATATGGACAATATGAAGTCTTTGAATATCGAGTTGACCGCAGACTATATGGTGATGGCAGCTTTGTTAGCAGATTTAAAATCTCGTTTGTTATTACCAAAACCTAAAGCTGTAAATATTGAAAAAGATCCAAAACAAGAATTAATCGACCGCTTAGAAACCTATTTACGCATCAAAAAAGCGGCTGAACGTTTAGGTCAAATGCCTGTTTTAGATCGAGATACTTATATGACCAGTGTATCAATTGGTCATATTCCCAAAGTATATGAAGGTTATGAAGTTGAAATGTTAAGAGATGCATTATTCTGCATTTTCAATCGTCCAGAACCCGTTATACACAAAATCGAACAAGAACCTGTTTTACTTGAGGAGCGGATCGCCTATATTGAACAAATGGTTAAAACAGGCGAAGTGCTGAATTTTCAAGCGTTACTTAAGCCAAGCCAAGGTCGTATGGGTATGGTCGTTACTTTTATGGCAATTTTAGAATTAACCCGTCAGCAAAAAGTTCAAATTATTTCTTCAGGTGTTGAAGCTCCGCTTTCGATTCAAGGAGCGTATGCATGACCATTGATCAAAATAATGCTTTCAATGTTGATGGCTCTCAACATGATCACCATCACGAAGTTTTAATGCAATTGGAAGCGATTATCTTTGCAAGTGATGCGCCAGTATCATTGGCTCGTTTAAAAGAAGCTTTTCAAGACCAATATTCTAAACAGCAATTACGCCAACATTTGCAACAATTGTCTATTTTGCAACATGGTCGTTCGATTGAACTGGTAGAAACCGCTTTAGGCTATCGCTTTCAAGTTCGTGCAAAATATCGAAATGTGATTGCGCAGGTTTGGCCAGATCGACCAACAAGATTATCTCCGTCACTGTTAGAAACTGTTGCAGTGATCGCTTACCATCAGCCCGTAACACGTGCTGATATCGAGCAAATACGTGGAGTCACGAATAATAGTCAGATACTCAGAACATTATTCGATTGGAACTGGATTAAAGAATCTGGTTTTCGAGAACTCCCTGGAAGACCCGCGTTGTTAGTCACAACGCCACAATTTTTAAATGCTTTTGGTCTAATTTCTCTAGATCAATTGCCTCCCCTGCAGGACGCCAAGGAAGCTTTTATGGCTCTGGATGCGCAAGCTCCAAAGTCTTAAATAGGTGCACTGTTGATGATTATTTCTAAGGTTATGCTGTCATGAGTGAAAAATTGCAAAAGGTACTCGCACGAGTTGGTTTGGGCTCTCGCCGTTATATGGAAGAGGTCATTGCGGCTGGTCGTGTAAGTGTCAATGGGCAGGTTGCTCAAGTGGGTGAGCGTATCGAACCAACAGATGAGCTTCGCATCGATGGTCGTAAAGTTCAGTTCCAAATTGAAGATGAAATTCGTCGTCGTGTTTTGATTTACTATAAGCCTGAAGGTGAAATCTGTTCACGTAACGATCCAGAATCTCGCCCGACTGTTTTTGAACATCTTCCAACCATTGCCAATGACCGTTGGGTTATGGTGGGTCGTTTAGATATCAACTCTACAGGTTTATTACTATTCACAAATGATGGTGAACTTGCCAATCGCTTGATGCATCCATCAAATGAAGTTGAACGTGAATACGCTGTACGTGTGATGGGTGAAGTGACACCTCAATTGAAAAACAACATGATCAAAGGTGTTGTTTTAGATGATGGCCCTGCCAAGTTTGAATCTTTCACTGAAATTGGTGGTGAAGGGATTAACCGTTGGTATCAAGTTGTCGTGAAAGAAGGTCGTAACCGTGAGGTTCGTCGTATCTTTGAATCACAAGGTTTAAAAGTCAGTCGTTTATTACGTACACGTTACGGTACTGTTATTTTACCACGTGAGCTTCGTACTGGTCGTTGGATGGAACTCGATAAAAATGATATCGACAATCTAACTAAAGCAGTTGAGCTTAAACCACGTCAAGGTACTGGCCTATTTGGTATGGCAAAACGTCGTACTGAACGTATGCAAGATAAACCTATGGCTGCACGTCGTGGTGGGTTCTTACGTCAGCAACGTCGTGATAGCGAAGGCGAATTGAATCAAAACGGACATGATGCTCAACCAAGTGGTTATCAAGGCAATCAATACGGTCAAAACCGTTCTGATAACCGTAATGAACGTTCTGACAATCGCAACGAGCGCTCAGAAAATCGCTTTAACAAAGCACGTTCAGGTGGAAATAGCTATAACAACAATCGTTCAGATAACCGTTCTGACAATCGTGGCAATAGCTATAACAATGATCGTTCTGAAAATCGTTATGGTCAAAATAAACGTTCTGAAGGTCGCCCTAGTTTCAATGAACGCCGTGATTATTCAGATCGTGAAGAACGTAGTGAACAAGCTGAAAAGAAAAAACCTTTTGTTGTGAATAAAGGTTTTAAGAAGTTTTAATTCGTTAAAACTTCTTAAAGACAGTAAAAAGCCACTCGTTTGAGTGATGCTGATCAGTTAGCCTTTTTAA
>NZ_AFIE01000028.1 GCF_000214135.1 Acinetobacter sp. P8-3-8 | reverse complement strand
TATTTAAAAACTAACCAGTTTGATCCAAACGAGTACCTAAAGTTTCGATATGCATTGGGAAAGTATTATTTTTGCGATCTTCAAAATAATGTCTGAGCGTTCGTTCCACACTTGGAAAAGCTAAATCATTCCATGGAATTTCATGCTCTTCAAATAAACGGCTTTCAATGGTTTCTTCACCCGCGCCAAATACACCATCTTTAATGTGTGTTTTAAATAATACGTAAATTTGCCCGATACGAGGAATATTGTACATGCAGTACAATTGTTCGATTTCTACTTCGGCTTCAGATTCTTCACGTGTTTCGCGAGCTGCACCTTCTTCCATCGTTTCAAACAGTTCCATATATCCAGCAGGAAGTGTCCATAAACCATAGCGTGGCTCAATTGCACGGCGACACAGCAAAACTTTATTGTCCCAAATGGCGAGCGCACCGCAAATCACTTTGGGATTGACATAATGAATGGTACCGCAGTTGGTACAGACTTTACGGACTTTTTGATCACCTAATGGTATTTTTTCTATTGTCGTTTGACCACAAATAGTGCAAAAACTCATGAGCTTCATTGTAAATTTGAGATAACTCAGCATAACTGAAAAATTTCAGTTTCGCATCATTTATAGCCTTATCCATAAAATTTCATATATGATGTAAATAGAACAAAAAGGTAAGAGTGTCATTAATGCAGGATCATGAGTTAACCCAAGTATTGCAAAATCGATTACGTTTTGGCAAAAGAACACATCCTGCCAAGGCCGCAGTACTGGTTGCAATTACTCAAGAAGCCGATCCTAAAATATTACTAACAAGACGATCTGTTTACTTATCCAATCATGCAGGTGAGGTTTCTTTTCCTGGCGGTAAGCGCGACCCCAATGATACCAGTAATATCGTTGTTGCTTTACGTGAGGCATGGGAAGAAACTGCATTAAATCCATTTGATGTACAACTGATCGGTGATTTACCGATGGAGCGTGCGAAAAGTGGAATGACTGTAAAACCCGTTGTGGGGCTTATTCCTCCAGATGTAAATTTAATCGCTCAACCAACCGAAATTGATCGTATTTTCTATGCCCCAATTAAAAAAATGATGGAAGCTCAACCGATTCCTTATGAAGTTCGTCTTGCACATCAATCTGTTTATTTTCCAAGTTTAAGAATTGAAAATGAAGTCATTTGGGGCTTAACTGCACGAATTTTAATTTCACTGTTTAAGTATGGTTTGGATTATCAAAAAAACTGGCCTTTTTTGCTTAATCCACCGACTTTGACTTCAAAATTTTTTAATAAGAAGTAATCAGCTACACAAGGAACAGTTGTTATGATGTACAAATTTAAAGGTTATGCACCGAAAGCATTGCATGAACCTTTTGATGGCTGGGTTGCAGATAATGCAACGGTCATTGGACAAGTTGAATTTGGTCAGCAAGTTAGTGTTTGGTTTGGCGCAGTTATTCGTGCGGACAATTCTAAAATTCGAATCGGTAATTTTAGTAATGTTCAGGAAAATACGGTTTTGCATACCGATGCAGGTATTGAGTTGAACGTCGGAAACTATGTCACTATTGGACATCAAGCGATGCTGCATGGTTGTACCATTGGCGATAATAGTTTAATTGGTATCAATGCCGTTATTCTCAACAATGCCGTGATTGGAAAAAATTGTATTATCGGGGCAAACAGTTTAATTCCAGAAGGCAAAGTGATTCCAGACAATTCATTGGTGGTTGGCTCACCGGGTAAGGTTGTGCGAACTTTGGATGAAAATGCAGAAAATTTATTGAAAATGAGTGCATTGCATTATGCTTCTCATTATAAGGATTTTATTGATTTAGAAGTGTTTCAATTCGAAAAATGATTTTTAATTCGCTTTAAAGTTGATGAAAAGCCAAGAATTGTTTCTTGGTTTTTTTATGCAATATTTTTATATCTTTCGCTTTGGTGCTAAGCGCTCGCACTCTTGAAATGAGTGGAGTATCATAGTCAGCATTTTTAATACAGTTAAGGTTGTGCATGAAATTGCTGGCATTGGAAACTGCCAATGAGCAGTGTTCCGTTTCAATTGTTGATGAAACAAAAACGCTATATTTTCAACTTGATGAACGAGCAAAGGCACAAACTCAAACCATTTTACCAATGATTGAGCAGGGCTTCGAGCAAACACAGATTAAAAATGAGCAGCTTACAGCGATTGCTTTTAGTCGTGGGCCGGGCTCATTTAGTGGTGTGCGTATCAATGCGGCAGTGACGCAAGCTTTGGCATGGGCCAATGATATTCCAGTCATTCCTGTTTCAACTTTACAAGCACTCGCTCAAGCTGCATTTAGATTATTACAACTGACTGAAGTAACAGCAGTTTTAGATGCGCGAATGAAAGAAGTCTATATGGCGAGCTTTAAGCTTGATCAAAATAATATTATGCAACTCGTAGATGAAGAAAAGCTACTTGACTATCAACATGCTACTGAATATCAAAAATATACATTGGTTGGCTCTGGTTCAGCTTTAGTTAAGGAAGAGGCGATAGAGTTGCGCCACATTACTGCAACTGCTGAAGACATAGCAACGATTGCACGTCAAAATGCAATTGAAAAACATTGGTTCAGCGCTGAACAGGCCTTGCCCGTATATTTACGTGATGATGCATGGAAAAAAATTGCAGAACAAGGCAAACCATAATCGTTTTTTAGATTTAAATTTTAGGATTGAACATGGATCTTTTACTGCTTTTCAAAGCAGCTATCATGGGTATTGTTGAAGGTATTACCGAATTTTTACCTATTTCAAGTACTGGGCATTTAATTCTTGCTTCTGAATTGATGAATTTCTGGACCAAAGAAAAAAGTGATGTGTTTGTGATCGCAATTCAAATGGGTGCGATTGCGGCTGTGATCTATGAGTATTGGGGCAAACTGTGGGGGGCTGCGACGGGCTTATTCACAGGAGAGAAAAAAGGCCGACATCTCGGTATTAGTATTATTGTTGCTTCGATTCCAATTATCATCGTTGGTCTTACATTTGGGCAAACTGTTAAAGATTTGTTATTTAATGATATTACAGTTGCGATGGGTTTAATTATTGGCGGTTTGATTATTTGGTGGGTTGAAAAAAATCCCCCTAAAGTCAATGCAGTTGAAGTTGATAATATTTCCATCAAAGAGGCAGCATATATCGGCTTGATTCAGATTTTGTCTTTGATCCCTGGAACTTCACGCTCAGGTGCAACCATTATTGGTGCAATGATGCTCGGCGTTTCACGTAAAGCAGCCACTGAGTTTTCATTCTTTCTCGGTATCCCTGTGATTATTGGCGCAGGTTTACTCGATCTTTATCAAAGCTATGATGTATTTACAACAACCCAAGATTGGGCAGTATTGGCAACAGGAATCATCGTTTCTTTTATTTCAGCATTAATTCTGATTCGTGTTTTGGTTGCGTATGTAGCTAAACGAGACTTTATGGTCTTTGCTTGGTATCGTATTGCATCAGGGCTATTGATTTTATTATTTGCATTAACAGGTTGGAGATTATGGTAAGCGATATTCGCTTATTTACTGAATCCACATTTTTAGAGGAAGCACAGTCTTATCAAACTGTGCTTTCTTCACGTGGTGTGAGTGTAAATGTTGAAATCATTGAAAAACTCAATGCACGTTTTTTAAGGTTAAACCCTGAAATTGCGCTCTGTGCAGATGCATCGGGTTTAAGTTTATGTACCAATGGCATGAAAATGCAGCCAGACTGGAAAGCTGAGATCCCACGATTGAAACGTGCCAGTATTAAGTCTGAAATGATCGCGCGTGCCTGTAACATTGCTGAAAAACCTTCTTTGATTGATGCAACAGCAGGTTTAGGGCATGACACTTTGTTAATGGCTTGTTTAGGTGCTGAAGTGAGTTTGATCGAACGTCATCCGATTTTATTTACATTATTGGAAGATTCAAAAGTGCAAGCTGAAAATGATCCATTTCTATCGAAAGTGGTCAGTCGTATCCAATTGATTTTTGCTGATTCCAGTGAATATCTTAATCAAGCGATTCTTGAAAATAAAAAAGTCGATGTGGTTTATTTAGATCCGATGTTTCCACAACGAGATCAAAATCAGCAGGCGATTAAAAAGCAAGCCCAAGTCAAAAAACAAATGCAATTGTTACATATGCTTTTACCTGAAGATGGTGAAATGGATCTAGGGGATCATCTTTTAGTCTTAGCCCAGCAAATTGCCAAGCGAGTTGTGGTAAAACGACCTAGACTGGCTGTGTTTTTAAATGATCAACAACCAGATCATCAATGGCAAGGCGATGCTTGTCGTTTTGATGCATATTTTAGCAACAAGGTTATTGAGTAATTTGGTAACTGTTTCAATAATAGCCGAATTATTGATATATAGTTAAATGAAGCATTGATAAAATTTTAGCCGAGCATAAACTAGATATGCTGATTTAAGCCACCGCCTTTAAAGACTCTTTATGATAGATCTTAAACCATCAATTAACTTCTGGCATGATTTACAAAGTAACCAACGTGCAGGGGTTTGGTTATTTCTAGGATCTCGAAAGTCCTTACAAATAGTCCGACCATCCATTCTTCAGCTTATTTTTTGGGGGCTGATGGGCGGATGTGCCAATACGTTATTCAGTTGGTTAGTGGCAGGCGATGGTGGTGTATTTAATCAACAAGGCTTGGTCAGCTATGCGCTATGGCCTTTTATCGCACTGATTGTTGGTATTTTTCTTTCTCAGCGTACCAATAACCCACGTTTGATGCTCGTACCTGCGCTGCTATGGTTAGTTCTTGATACACACATTATGTTGTTTCAATGCCTATTACAATATTTAGGCAATCAAGATCTATTACCTTATGTGCTTTATGATGTTATTCCTTTACTGTTTTTTGCCTTATTTATTTGGCAAAGCCTTGCAGTGGTTTGGGTGATTTCTAGGGAGCTACACTGGCCGTGGTGGGAGCGTGCTTTGATTATGTTCGCGACAATCGCAACATTATTTACATGGCAAGTTTCGATTAAAGAGCAACCGATTTGGAAGGTTGAAGAAGTTCCACCGAGTCTGAGTGAAAAAGCATTTTATGGACAAGGGCTTGTACTGAATAAAGCCTTAGAACAAGTTCAATTTGGTGAATTTGCCCAAACGCATTGGTATTTTTTAGGCGTTGCTGGGGTGAGTTATCAAGATGTTTTTAAATTTGAAATAGACCGTATTAAAGAACAATTTGATACCCGTTTTGGTACTTTTGGGCGTTCCATTGAATTAGTCAATAATGCTGCAAGTATCAACGAAACTCCGATAGCTTCAAAAACCAGTATGGATCTTGCGTTACGCCGTATTGGGCAACAGATGAATCGTGAGAGTGATGTATTATTTTTATATATGACATCACATGGTTTACCAAATCAGTTTGAGATGGAAAATGAGCCCATTGATTTAGATGATGTCGATCCTAAATGGCTCAGAGAAAGCCTTGATAAATCTGGAATTCGTTGGAAAGTCATTGTGATTTCAGCCTGTTATTCAGGTAGCTTTATTCCAGCACTACAATCACCAGATACTTTGATTATTACCGCATCTGCCGCAGATCGTGCTTCATTTGGCTGTTCCAATGAAGCGGATTACACCTATTTTGGTCGTGCATTCTTTGATCAAGCCATGCGAGAGCAAAGTACATTGAAAGCTGCGTTTAATGAAGCCAGTGAAACGGTTGCGAAGTGGGAAAATGCACAAGGTTTTGAGCCATCAGAACCTCAATTGGTGATTGGTAAAAATATAGAAATGATGTTGCCACAATTGGAACAGCATTTATTCCCGCAACAAGGGAACGCCAATACTGCACAGGCTCAAAGTACAAAATCAGATACGCAACAAAAGCAATTGTTAACTGCGACGCCTGAATAAACGCTGTTCATTCATTGTTAATGTCAAAACATAGGGAATTGAAAATGGAACTACTCAGTAAAAATATCTGTTTTGATGGTGAACAAAGAGTCTATCAAATTCAATCTAAAGCTTTAAAAGGAACAACGAAGTTTGCTGCTTTTATTCCACCGCAAGCTTTAGAGGGACAAAAATGTCCAGCTTTATATTATTTGGCGGGTTTAACTTGCACTGAAGAAACGTTTATTATTAAAGCACATGCACAGCGTTTGGCTGCACAATTGGGTTTGATTCTGATCGCACCTGATACATCTCCAAGAGGCGAAAATGTTGCACAAGGCGATTCATGGGACTTAGGACAAGGTGCTGGTTTTTATTTAAATGCCACACAAGCACCATGGGCTGAGCATTTCCAAATGGAAAGCTATATTGTTGATGAATTATATCCTTTACTTATCCAAGAGTTACCTATACAAGCTGAGGCAGTTGGGATTTTTGGTCACAGTATGGGCGGTCATGGTGCATTAACTTTGGCTTGGAAATATCCTGAGAAATTTAAATCCATTTCTGCATTTGCACCGATTTGTGCGCCGTGTGAATGTCCTTGGGGTGAAAAGGCTTTTTCAAACTATTTAGGTAATGATCGATCTGAATGGATCAAGCATGATGCAACACAATTGCTTTTAAGCAAAGGGCAATTATTTGATGAAGTCTTGATTGATCAAGGTGTCAATGATCAATTCTATAGTCAATTGAACCCTGAGAAATATCAGCAGGCGTGTAGCGAAGTCGGGCAGAAACTTACCCTAAGATTTCAAGACGGCTATGATCATGGTTATTATTTCATACAAAGTTTTATGGATGATCATTTGCAATTTCATGCGTTGCAGCTACAAAAGTAATAAATTTTAAAAGATTAGACTTCATGTACAAGTTTATTTTTTATGAAGTTTGATGATCAAAATATATTTAAAAATCAGGGTTTATCTCTGATTTTTTTGATCAGTGCAGAGATGTATCAACTAAAAGATAAAGACAATTGAGAAACTATTTCATTATGGTGTTAAAAAATATACACTGAGTTGAACGACTTTTTTGAATTAAAAATCAAATAATATTTGGCAATAAGAGAAGAATGATGCAGAACCAAACAACGTCAGATTTTCCTGAAAGTTCAACTTTAAACTTAGACAAAATACCATCAACAGTTGATACACCAACCGAGCAACAATATCCAAGAGTTCGCCGTTTTAAATTTCATGGTAATGCGATGGAATATTTTGGTATTTGGATCGTGAATATTCTACTCACAATCGTGACTTTGAGCTTATATGCACCGTGGGCAAAAGTGCGTCGTTTACGTTATTTTTATGGCAATACCGAATTTTTTAGACGACGCTTTGATTTTACCGGTATACCGACAAAGATCTTGATTGGTCGTTTGATTGCATTAGGTATTTATGCTGCATTTAGTGTTTCATCGCAGTATTCGATGACAGCCACAGTGGTTGGTTTCGTGTTGCTTTATATGGCAGTGCCTTGGCTCATTCGTGCAACCATGCGATTTACGGCAAGAAATAGTAAGTTTGGGAACAGTCGTTTTTATTTTGCGGGAACAACCAAAGAGTCCTATAAAGTATTTTTCCTCAGTATTGCAGTTTATATTTTCTCTTTAGGTATTTTTTCCCCTGTAGCGATTTGGTTATATAAAAAATATTATATTAATCATTTATATGCTGGACAATTAGAATTTAAATTACATGCGGATTGGCCTGCATATATGAGCGCAGTTTATGTGCCAATTTTTATGTCTTTTGGTGTCATGATCGCATTTGGAATCGTCTATTTTAGCATCGTTGGTGCGATTGCAGGCTTTTCACCGCACATGGTCATGATCGGTGTATTTGCGATTTATGCAATTGCAGGGCTATTTATCTATCCATTAAGTGCAGCACGTATTTTCATTACCACTTGGAACAACACCACAGTTGGACACAGTCAATTTAAAACAGATTGTAATCAATGGCGATATGCATGGATTATTGCATCAAACTGGATAGTGAAAATTTTCACAATAGGATTGATGTCTGCTTGGGCTGCGATTCGTCTTCACAAATATCAAGTTGAGTCGATGAGTTTAATTTTACATGATGATCCTGATCAAATGATTAATCTTGCTCAACAAGAGCAAAGCGCACTTGCAGAAGAGATCAGCGACATCTTCGATATCGATATTTCTTTATAATGCTATGAATGTATAACTCTATGAAACAGTCATGTGAATTGGATGGTCTATGTCACAAACGATTGATGTAATTTTCTATGATGGCGTGGTGTCTAAACCACAGCATGCTCAAGTTTCGGCATTATCACCATTAGAAGTCTTGATTCGCTATGGTGAGCAGTTGCAACATCAACGACGTTACTTATATGACGATATGGTGTTGATTGGTGCTTTGGGACAATTACATCCAGTCATTGAGTTAAATGACGATGCTCGAATCGAATTTCAGGGCCCATTACCTGAGTGGTTTAATTATGGGACTAAAAATGTTCAGCATTCGGTTTGGAAATTGGAACGTTCTCCAAGCTTGATCATTTTTAGTCTTGTTTTTGTGGTTGCGTTTGGTTTTGCATTAATCAAATGGGGCATACCTGCGGCTTCTCATTATGTCGCATTTAAATTACCTGCGAATACTTTGAATAAAATTGGTGATCAAGTTGAAGAGTATGTACTTGATAATATGACCAAACCAAGCCATCTTGCACAAGGTCAAAAAGACCAGATCAAGGCACAGTATTTATCTACGATTGCTGAAGGTCGGCCCGCTAAATTGATTTTTCGAGAGGGAGATCATTTAGGAGCAAATGCTGTCGCACTTCCAAACAACACCATTATTATTACCGATGAGCTGATTGAATTAGCACATAGTGATCAAGAAATTTTAGGTGTTTTGGCACATGAGCAAGGGCATTTAGTCGAAAGACATAGTTTGCAACAAGGGCTTTCTAGCTTGGGAATGAGTGTGCTGTATATCGCTATCACAGGGGACAGTTCAGATTTATTGTCGTCTTTGCCCGCAGCAATGGTCGGTGCGAATTATTCACGTAAATTTGAAAAACAAGCAGATTTATATGCTTTAAATTTGATGGATCGCAAGCATATCGAAGTTTCACATTTTGCTAACTTTTTGCAGCGTTTAAACGATGAAGTGACTGCTGAAGAAAAGGCAGATAAAGAAAAGACAGAAGACTCTAAGCAAAAGTCTGATCAAGATAAAAAATCTGATCAAACGGGATCGCAAAAGGAACAGACTGAACAACATGTTTCTTTAGATGTTTTGGATGCTTTATCTTCACACCCTGCGACTGAGGAACGTATTCAGATGGTTCGTGATTTTGAGAAGCAGCAACAATCACGGGCATTACAACCAAAACAGCAATAATAGCTCTATTCAACAGTAGAATATTTTAGATGATTTGTTTGCTCCGTACTTTAAAAAGGCGGAGCTTTGATTTATAGCAAGTAAGTTTATAAAGTAAGTAAAATTTTAAAATGATCAAGATCGGTAAAACTGTTGGTTTTTGAAACAATTCAGCGTTTTAACTTTGTTATACTATGCAAAATCCAAATTCTTGCTAGGTTGATTCATGTCCAAGCCATATCTCATTGCACCTTCAATTCTTTCTGCTGACTTTGCTCGTTTAGGTGAAGAAGTTGAAAATGTATTGGCAGCAGGCGCAGATGTTGTTCATTTTGATGTCATGGATAATCACTATGTCCCAAATTTAACTTTTGGCGCAGGTGTGTGTAAAGCATTGAAAAAATATGGAATTAAAGCACCGATTGATGTACATCTGATGGTTTCACCTGTGGATCGTATGATTGGTGATTTCTTGGAGGCAGGTGCAGACATTATCACTTTCCATCCTGAAGCTACTCATCATATTGACCGTTCTTTACAGTTGATTAAATCAGGTGGCGCTAAAGCGGGTTTAGTCTTTAACCCTGCAACACCATTACATTATCTTGACTATGTTTTAGATAAAGTGGATCAAGTGTTATTGATGAGTGTAAACCCTGGTTTTGGTGGTCAAACTTTTATCCCAATGACTTTAGAAAAATTACGCCAAGCACGTCAAATGATTGATGCTTCAGGTCGTGATATTCGTTTGGAAGTGGATGGCGGTGTAACTCCTGCCAATATCCGTGAAATTGCTGAAGCAGGTGCAGACATGTTTGTTGCAGGTTCAGCGATTTTCGGTAAACCTGATTATCAAGCTGTTATTAACGAAATGCGTGCTGAATTAGCAAAAGTGGGTAGTGTAAATACATAAACCTTTCCACAATCTCGCCACTTGTCTTGTGGATAACTTTGACGATAACTCTATGGATAACTGTGTTGATAACCACATGGATAAATTGAGTTTAAAATAACCAAAGTAATATCAATGATTTGTGATATCGCTAAGTTTTGATTGAAAAAGAGCCGAAATGGCTCTTTTTTTTAGTTTTTAGATTTAGCATTCATTGAGTAAAACAGTATTCATTTTTAATTATTGTGAATGAAATGCTTATTCGCTCATTCATGCTTTGATCTATAACAGCTTAGTTTTTTGTGAAGTGTATTTGCTAGATACTCGATTCTTGTATATGCTTTATTTATACCCATTGTTTATTTAAATTTGGTTCTTATGTTCACTCAACTCTGCAAACAAGCTTGGTTTGTTTGTCTTATGGTTTTTGCCATAGGGTGGAGTAGTGTGTCTATTGCATCTGTAAAAACCATGCATATGAGTATGCAGATGCAACATGAGCAAATGATGAATCAGATGGGGACAGCGCAACATCAGCAAATGATGCAAGCGATGACTGTTCAAGACATGAAAGCACATTGTGCGGATATGCAAATGCAGTTAGACGAACATCATGCGAATACAGATTTACAAAAACAAAATTTGGCAGATTGCCATAAACAATTGATTCAATTCAAACAAGTACAACATTCTGAATGTCAGGATTGTGCTCTATTTTCATGTCAATCTTCGATTGTTTGGTTTAATAGCGACATTCCTCAGTTGGATTCACCTGAGCATTCTCCGCATCTAAATACTTTACAAAGTTCTTATCAAGTTCAACATCTTGCAGGTCATTGGCAAGAAATTTTGCGTCCTCCCAAAGCTTAATCTTAATTTTAAAATTATTCATTTTTAAATCATTTTTAAAATTACAGGATTAAGTCATGTCTATAAAATTATCACAAAGTGTGATCATCGCTGTCTGTATGCTTTCCTCAACATGGGGCTTTGCAGCAGTGAAAGAATATCATCTCAACATTGATGAAGGGACTGTCAATGTGACAGGTAAACCTTTACAGCGCATCACAGTCAATGGAAAGTTTCCTGCACCACTTCTTGAGTTTGAAGAAGGGGACGATGCGGTTATTCATGTGCATAACAATTTAAAAAACCAAGATTCATCATTGCATTGGCACGGTTTGCTGTTACCCGGAATGATGGATGGTGTTCCCGGTTTTAATGGATTTAATGGCATCAAACCGAATCAGGATTTTACTTATAAATTTAAAGTTCGCCAAAGTGGTACTTATTGGTATCACGCTCATTCCAAAGGTCAAGAACAAGACGGTTTATATGGTGCTTTGGTTATTTATCCAAAGGGAAACAAGCCTTTGGCTGAACATGAAAAAACAGACCGTGATTATGTGGTGATGTTGTCTGATTTTCATGAGCAAAAAAGTGATCAGATCCAAAAGAATCTAAAAATTTCTGCTGAATATTATCAAAATCAGCGTGAAACTTTGGGCGATGTTTGGAAGCAAGCCAAACGTGATGGCTTAGGTGCTACGTGGTCTGATCGTAAAATGTGGAATCAGATGCGAATGCTCAAAACTGACTTGTCGGATGTTACGGGTTATACCTTTTTGGTAAATGGTCAAACGCCTAAACAAAACTGGACAGCACAGTTTAAACCGAACGAAAAAGTCCGTTTACGCTTTATCAATGCTTCAGCCATGTCTTTTTTTGATGTACGTATTCCCAACTTAAAAATGACTGTGGTGAGTGCGGATGGTCAGCCAGTAAAACCTGTCAATATCGATGAGTTTCGTATCGGAACAGCTGAAACTTATGATGTGATTGTAGAACCAAAAACGGAGGATTATCAGATTCAAGCGGAGTCGATTGACCGTTCAGGTTTTGCAATAGCGACTTTGCATAATGAACTCAACCCAATCACACAGAATATACAGATGCCACAGGCTCGACCTCGTGCATTGTTGAATATGGGGGATATGGGACACGGTGCTACTGATCATTCAGATATGGATCATTCAAAAATGAATCATGACGATATGCAAAGCATGGATCATTCGAAAATGAATCATGACGATATGCAGAGTATGGATCACTCGAAAATGAATCATGATGATATGCAAGGTATGGATCATTCACAGCATCAACAAACGACATCTACTAAAAATGATGATGTGGTGGAAGGTTGGGCAAATGCATCTACGCCAAAGGGTGATAAAGCACTGCAATACAGTGATTTAAAGTCATTAACACCGCAAGCTGATACTCGTGAAGCGACCAGTGAATTGGTGATTCGTCTAGGTGGAACTATGGAACGCTATATCTGGACGATCAATGGCAAGAAGTTCAGTGATGCAGAACCACTCAAAGTGAAATATGGCGAACGTATTCGAATCAAATTTATCAATGACAGTATGATGGCGCATCCAATGCATTTACATGGCATGTTTATGCAGTTGGAAAATGGTCAAGCTGCGGTAGATATGCCGAATAAACATACCATTATTGTACCTCCTGCAAAAACCGTTACTGCTTTGCTTACCGCTGATGAATTAGGAGAATGGGCAATCCATTGTCATTTGTTGTTCCACATGAGCGCAGGCATGATGAATAAGTTGATTGTGGCGAATGTAACAGATGGAAAGCTGTCAACGACGTCTATATCAAAAACGACCATAGAAAAACAAGGCAACGCTAACACTGTGAATTCAGCAACTGAGCAGAAAGGAGATGAACATGCGCATCACTAATTTATTTCCTAAAACATTTTCCAAAACAGTGCTAGCGAGTTCATTGTTATTACTGAGTGGCTTGGTTTTAGCGCATGAAGGGCATGTGGATATTTCACCGCAACAGGTATCTGAACAACAGAATGATATGTCTGAAATGGATCATTCCAAAATGAACCATAATGATATGCAACAGATGGATCATTCTCAGCATCAATCCTCTCTGACTCAAGCTAATCAAGCTGAGCATTCTCAGACTAAACATTCCCAAACAAAGAAGCAGATGGCTGAAAACCATCAGGGACATGATCACCGTACAGAACACGGGGCACAGATTTATACGGTCACTACTTTGGACAATAAATGGTTGTTGAATGAAGATGGTGAGGGTGCATTAAAATCTGAGTTTGAAACACGTATTGGTACAGATGAAAATAAAATTTTCATTAAAGCGCATTTGGATAAACATGAATCGCATGATGCTGAATATGATGTCAAAGCACTCTATAGCCGTATGATTTCAGACTTTTGGGATGCGCAAATAGGTGCGCGCTATCGAGTTGAAAAAGTAGCACTAGATCATCATCGTAAGGATACTGAAGAAAAATTGGATGCTGTGATTGGTTTGCATGGTATGGCGCCGTATTTCTTTGAAACAGATGCCTACCTTTATGCAGGTGAAGATCATTATGCTGGTTTTAGTTTAGAAACCGAGCGTGATTTGCTGCTGACGCAAAAGCTTATATTTAAACCTTATTTAGATATGGATGTTATTTTCAGTGACGACTCAAAATATGCCAAAAAATCAGGTCTAAGCAATATCACTGCGGGTTTAGAAACACGCTATGAAATCAGTAAAAAAGTGATGCCTTACCTCGATATTGCCTATGAATATTCTAAGGGCAATGATTCAACTGCTTGGCAGTTAGAAAGTGATTCTGAAAAGGGTTGGTTATACGGCGCGGGCATTCGCTTCAAGTTTTAATACGGCAATTTTAGTATTTTGATTCAATATAATTGTGGAAATAGGGCTTTAGAGTGATGACTTTAAAGCCTTAATTTTTATAGGTGTATTTTGAGTCATTAAATGTAAAAATACATCCATTTAAAGCAATTTACAGTATAATTTTATGCATCATTAGGAGGAACGACCTCCCTGAGTGTTTTATTCGTAAGGAAAAATTCACTGAGAAAACTCGTCAGGACGACCTGATTCTCATTAAAATTTGGAGGTCGTCATGGCTTGGATTGTACTCATTTTTGCAGGTATTTTTGAAATCGTTTGGGCATATTCTATGAAAATGTCTGAGGGGTTTACTAAGCTAACACCGAGTATTATTACAATATTTTTCATGATTTTAAGTTTTGCACTTTTAGCTTATGCAATGAAAACTTTGCCTTTGGGAACAGCCTATACGATTTGGACAGGAATTGGGGCAATTGGTTCATTTTTGGTGGGTATTTTTATTTTAGGTGAACCTGCTACGGCAATGCGTATGTTTGCAGCTGTATTGATTGTTTCAGGTTTGATTCTAATGAAACTATCATCTTCATAAGTGAAACTTTATTCAAATCCAAGTTTATTCACCAGATAAATTTGGATTTTTTATTTTCGAAATTTTCTATATTCACTTTCACATGAATTATTTTTCGTAAAAGTCGTTTTGGTAACGAATGCATTTGTCGTGCTGATTTTTTCAGGTTTAATCTTAATGAAATTATCTTCGAGCTGAGTTAATCTGATTAAAAATTGAATATAAGGTAGAAAGATGCAACTTTCTTTTATGGAAATGAGTTCGCCAGTAGGCATATTAAAACTGGTTTCACATGAGCATGCATTGGTTGCTGTACTTTGGGAAAATGAAAATCCAAAACGAGTTCGTTTGGCCGAATTAATAGAAGATCAACAACATCCGATTTTGTTAGAAACACAAAAACAGCTCAATGAATATTTTGCAGGGCAACGTAAAAATTTTGATTTACCTTTAGATTTTGAAGGGACTGAATTTCAACAAAAAGTTTGGCAGGCTTTATTGAGTATTCCTTTTGGAGAAACGCGTAGTTATAAAGATATTGCTGAACAGATTGGAAATGTGAAAGCGGTTCGTGCGGTTGGTGCTGCCAATGGTAAAAATCCAATTTCGATTATTGCGCCGTGTCATCGAGTAGTCGGTGCAAATGGTAAATTGGTAGGTTTCGCAGGTGGTTTGGAGAATAAGGATATTCTTTTAAAAATTGAACAATTGCCATAGACTAGATTTGATTCTTTATCACATTAAAATTTAAAATGATTTCTCAGATTTTTGCTCCATTATTATCAAATCTTTGGTGGTTAATTTTACTTTTCATTGCCATTGCCGTAATTAAGCTTTTTAAACCTTTTCTAAAAGGAAAAATTGGCGAATTTGCGGTGAGTGCACATGTAAAACTCTATTTAGATAAAGAAAATTACACTTTATTAAATGATTGTACCTTACCCGATGAACAAAATCAGACGACTCAAATTGACCATATTTTATTAAGCCCTTATGGTGTTTTCGTTATTGAAACAAAGAATTATAAAGGTTGGATTTTTGGCAGTGAGCGTCAAAAAATGTGGACGCAGAAAATTTTTAAAAAGAGTTATAAATTCCAGAATCCATTACATCAAAACTATAAACACCAAAAAGTTTTGGAAGAAATTTTAGCGGATATTGTTGATCCGACATTGATTCATTCTGTCATCATTTTTATGCCAGACTGCGAGTTTAAAACTCAAATGCCTGAAAATGTATTTCGAGGTGCTGGTTGGACAGATTATGTGAAAAATTTTAAGGAATCTGTAATTCCACCTATGAAATTAAGACGAATTCAGCTTCGTATTGAAAAAGAAATTTTAGAAAAATCATGGAAAACCAATCGGCAACATGTGCAGAATTTAAAAGAAAAGCATATTGAAAGAACAGAAGGGTGAATACTTATTGATAGGTTGAGGTGTTCACCATTTCTATATGTATTTAAATTATCAGTATTAGCCTAGCTTCATGATTTGAGGTTTGATGGTTTAGGTTGCTCTAAGAGTTCTAAAACCATTTCCAAAGAAGTAGATGGTTGTTTATTTAATTCTCGATTAGCAAATTCATGAATACTTTTTTCATGGTTCAATACATATTCAAAGAAAAGTTTTGAATCCTGATCTGCATGAGCACACAATCGTTCAAAGACTTGCATAAAAGGCTGAGTGCCGTCTTTGACTAAATACATCGCCACAGACCACGGTAATTTTGATAATACATAACCTAGTGCAACACCTTGCGCTTTGATATGAAAACGTGAAGAAGCTTTTAACTGATTTTGTTGTAAAAACACCTCTAAGCGATCTAAGGTCTGTGACTCCAAAGCAGCAAGGGTTAACCACTTTTGCTTTTTGATTTGAGATTTTGTTTGCTTTGCCGCGGTCTTAAATAGCGCTTTACCAAAAATTTCTGATTCCAAAATTTTATTTAAATCTTCTTGATATTGTTCATATTTCATATTCTAGCCCTATAAAAATTATTCAATTTTTTATAAACCTTTTAGATTTCTTCTTTCAATAGCTTTCAAAAAGACAATAAAAGGATGTGTAAAGAATGATGTAAAATTCATCACTAAAAATATTTTAGAGTAATTACTCTAAAATTAAAAGAAAAACGATTAAGTAAATTAAAAAATGATTTAAAATGGTATTTAAGGCATTGTTTATTATTCAGTTTTAATTTTTATGATTATCGAGTTTCAAGCTTCAACAAATGATGAAACTTGAAACACTATTGCAAATAATCAAAAACGCTTTGGAATTTTTTGACCGCCTTCAACAGGTGTTTCAGCATTTTTTAATACGCCAAATAGCCATATTTCAGCATGTTGAACAGCCGATTTTAGGTTATCTCCAACAGCCAAACGACCTGCAATAAAACTCGCTAAAGAACAGCCTGAACCATGATATTCACCGTCTAAACGAGGACATTTTGATTCAGCAATCCTTTCACCATTTACGTATAACGCATTGCGAATATAGTCTGGCGTAGCTTCATGTCCACCTTTGATGAGAACGGCTTGCGCACCCATTTCAAATAGCTTTGTAGTGGCTTTTTCAATGTCCATTTCACCCGTTAAAGCACGTAGTTCAACCGTGTTTGGTGTGAGTATGCTTGCTAAAGGAATCAATTCAACAAAAGCTTTGACAAGGGTTGCTTGATCACCCAAAGACCCACCGCTATTGGCAACGAGTACAGGATCAAGAACATATAAATAATCAGGATGTTCACGTAAAAATTCAGCTAAAGCTGCAATATTGTCTGTAGTACCTAACATGCCAGATTTAACCACTTTAATGGGTAAATCACCGACGACAGCATTGGCTTGAGCAAGGAGTAATTGTTTAGACGTAGCCTCAAAACCAAAAACTTGCTGAGAGTTTTGAACGGTTAAAGCCGTACAAGCAATTGCTGCATGTGCGCCACTTTGACCAATTGCTTCAATATCAGCCTGTAAACCTGCTCCGCCAGAAGGATCAAGTCCAGAAAAACAAAGTACTGTAGGGCGCACGATGATGTCCTTAAATTCACAAATTTGCGTTAGTATAGGCAACTTTAGAAAAACTCTCGATAGTAATTTTTATCGAAAGGCTGAGATCGACTTGAGTGAAAGGTGAAGTTGTGATTAAAAATATTTTGATTGATCTGGATGGAACATTAACTGACCCTAAAGTCGGTATTACCACTTCTGCACGTTATGGTTTGGCCAAAGTAGGACATCCTATTCCAGAGTCTGAAAATATTGATTGGATTATTGGCCCACCGCTAAAAGCTTCACTGGCTAAAATTCTTAATGTAGATGCCAATGATGTGTTAGCAGACCAAGCTTTACTGGGCTATCGTGAGCGTTTTGCAGTTACAGGCTTATTTGAAAATCATGTTTTTGAAGATGTTGCTGAAACTTTGGCTGCGCTAAAAAATAAAGGATATCGTTTATTTTTGGCAACGGCAAAACCTGAAGTTTATGCACGTCAAATTTTAGATCACTTTGATTTATTACAGTATTTTGAATACCCGTATGGTAGCGAGTTGAATGGCGAACGTACTAATAAGGGTGATTTGATTGCTTATATTCTTAAAAAAGAGCAGTTAAATCCTGAGGAGTGTTTAATGGTCGGAGACCGTGAGCATGATATTTTTGGTGCACGTCACAATGGCATCGAAACCATTGCAGTTGAATATGGTTATGGTTCAAAACAAGAATTAGACCAAGCTCAACCGAAAGCAAGAATTCAGAAATTTTCAGACCTATTGAATATGATTTAAAAGTTCTATTCACATCACTGAATTAAACGCCACTTTAAGTACATTTAAGTACAAAAGTGGCGTTTAATTTTAGATGCCGAGCATTCTTCTAATTTCATTGACTAAAAGTGCTGGATTGGCATGTTGATGGGGAATGGTTAAACTTTTAAAACCATCACCTCTAAATTTACGATCAACTTCGAGTAGCACATGCGTTTGGTGCTGTTCTGCAACAAATGAAACTTCAATTTCATTGATTCCATTGAAAAATGTAGTGGGCTTAAACTCTAACTCTTGGTAACAACCAATGGTTGAGTGAAAACCATGTCCACGCAGTTGTCCTTTTTCCACATCCACTGTTGCTAAATTAAAGCCACATTGTTGCATGGCTTGAATAAAGGCTTGCATAGTCGGTGTAGGTAAAATCTGTAAATAGTCTTTGTCTGTCGCATCAAGTCCCCAATCCACATCCAAATGGGTATGTAGCCACACGCGAGTTTTATTTAAACGACAAGGTACTTGGGTAATGGGTGTTTCAAAAGGCAATTGGATTGAAAAGGGCAGGTTGTGCGATTGGTTTGCTTGTAATTCAAAAGCGCCACTAATATGCCATTGTGCGATGGTTAAAGCTGTATTGTATTCAGAATCGTCAGATTCAACTTCTGCCGTTGTCATTAATTTTAAATAGATACCATTGATATTTTTATTGGATGAAGCGCCTTTAAAAATCAATTCTCCATTGATCACTTGTCCCGCTTGAGGCGTTGCTGTGTAAATACAGGTATTCACTTGAACGCCTTGCATACCTAGACCAGACATCAGTTTATTGAACATTTATTTTGAACTTCCAACGTTTAGTTTGTTAATTTTCTGCTATTCAAATATGAGACTGGGGTGATGTCAATATCAAGTCTTAATGAACATCTAAATACAATGATTCTTTGATTTCTTCCATGACAATATAGCTATGTGATGAAGCAGAGGAGGGTAATTTTTTCAGCAAATCACCTAACAGTCGGCGGTAAGCACTCATTTCTTTTAAGCGTGCTTTGACTAAATAATCGAAATCCCCTGAAATCAAATGGCACTCTTGTACTTCTGAAATTTCCATTAAATCCTTGGCAACTTGTTCAAAGACATCACCTGATTTTGCAGAAAGACTGATTTCAAGGAAGACCAGTAAATTTCGATCAAGATGCTTGGGGTTTAGGCGAGCGTGATAGCCCATGATCACACCATCACGTTCCAATCGTTTCACACGTTCAGAACAAGGTGTTGTCGATAAGCTGACCCGTGAGGCAAGCTCACTGATGGCGATTCGACCTTCATTTTGTAGAATATCTAAAATCATCCGATCGATACGGTCTAATTTATGCATCAATAATTTCCTCTTTTTAATCTTTTTTCACGACAAAAAATTAAAACACCTAAATTATAACCTCAAAAACAGTGAAATAAACTATTGAACCAAAAATATACTAGTGAAATAAACTAGTAAATGCGTAAAGGATGAGAAATGCGTGTAATCGTATTAGGTAGTGGTGTAATTGGTGTAGCAAGTGCATATTACCTCGCGCAGCAGGGAGCACAAGTTACAGTTTTAGATCGTCAAGCAGGACCAGCAGAAGAAACCAGTTTTGGTAATGCAGGTCAGATTTCTCCTGGATATTCGACACCGTGGGCTGCTCCAGGTATTCCATTCAAAGCTGTGAAGTGGATGTTTCAACATCATGCACCGCTTGCCATTAATATTGATGGTAGCATGTGGCAGTTACAGTGGATGGCACAAATGCTGAAAAACTGTAACTCAGAAAGTTATGCAATTAATAAAGAACGTATGACTCGTGTGGCTGAATATAGCCGTGATTGTTTACGTGAGCTAAGAAAAGATACCGGTATTAGTTACGAAAACCGTTCAAAAGGAACATTACAAGTTTTCCGTAATGAAGCGCAACTTGAGATGGTGCAGAGAGATATTGCTGTACTCAAAGAATGTGGCGTACCGCATGAATTATTACTCAAAGATGATTTAGCCAAAGTTGAACCTGCTTTAGAGCATGCCAAAGATAAATTGGTTGGTGGTTTACATCTTCCAAATGATGAAACAGGCGACTGCTATTTATTTACCAATGCTTTGGCAAATTTAGCGAAAGGTTTAGGTGTCGAGTTCAAATTCAATCAAAATGTTGAAAAGTTGATTACTGAAGGCGATGAAATCAAAGGCGTATTGGTGAATGGTGAAGTTTTAACAGCTGATCGCTATGTACTGGCTTTTGGTAGTTATTCACGTGATTTCTTAAAACCACTTGAATTGAATTTACCGGTTTATCCAGTGAAAGGTTATTCACTCACCATTCCAATTGTTGAGGCAGCTTATGCACCACAATCTACCGTGCTTGATGAAACTTACAAAATTGCGATTACACGTTTTGATCAACGTATTCGTGTAGGTGGTATGGCTGAACTCAGTGGATTTAACCACGGTTTAAATACTGATCGTCGTGGTACTTTGGAAATGGTCACTCAAGATTTATTCCCAGGTGGTGATTTGGCGCAAGCATCTTTCTGGACAGGTTTACGACCAATGACACCAGACAGTACGCCAATCATCGGCGCAACACGCTTTAAGAATTTATTCCTCAATACTGGACACGGCACATTAGGTTGGACTATGGCATGCGGTTCAGGAAAATTGATTAGTGATTTAGTCCTTAATCATGAAACGGATATTAGTACAGAAGGCTTATCTATTCAGCGCTATCCGCATGCTGCATAAACTCAATAAGCTGTGAAGTACCGATTAATTCATTCAAAGTTATCCAACAAGATAGACGTTTAAGATTCAAGGACGAATGCAATGCCTAGACCCATTACTGCAATTATTCATCAGGATGCATTGCAGCATAATTTAAATGTTGCTCGACAATTCATGCCGGATAGCAAAGTTTTTGCTGTAGTAAAAGCCAATGCTTATGGGCATGGTCTTGAGCGAGTTTATGATGCATTTAAGTCTGCTGATGGGTTTGCATTATTAGATATTGCAGAAGCAAAACGTATCCGTGACTTAGGTTGGACTGGCCCTATTTTGTTGTTAGAAGGTATCTTTTCAGCCGAAGATTTAGTGGATTGTGAACGTTATCAGTTGAGTTTTAGTATTCACAATGAGCATCAATTGCAATGGCTTGAACATTATCAAGGCACTGCACAATTTGATGTATTTTTGAAAATGAATACTGGCATGAATCGTTTAGGATTTAAACCCCAGGTTTATCCAACAGTATGGCACACATTAAAACAGTCTAAATCGATTAAATCTGTGACGCATATGATGCATTTTTCAGATGCAGATGGCGACCGTTTTGGTCAGTCTGGCATTGAATATCAATGTACGCTTTTTGAAGAAACCATTAAAGATTTAGCTGGCGAAAGATCGCTGTGTAATAGTGCTGCGATTTTAAGATATTCCAAAGTGTTACATTCCGATTATATTCGCAGTGGCATCATGCTCTATGGTAGCTCTCCTGATTATCCAACACACTCAATCTATGACTGGGATCTCAAACCAAGCATGAGTTTACGCAGTGAGATTATTGCTGTTCAAGATTTACAAGCCAATGAAACTGTAGGCTATGGATCTAAGTTTATTGCAACACATCCAATGAAAATCGGCATCGTCGCTTGTGGTTATGCAGATGGTTATCAACGGATTTCTATGGATGCACCAGTTTTGGTCAATGATGTTCGTACTCGCACGATTGGACGTGTCAGTATGGATATGTTGGCTGTAGATTTAACCCATATTGCTGAAGCAGACGTTGGAAGTGAAGTGGTGCTTTGGGGCACATCGTCCAAAGGTGCTGTACTTCCAATTGATGAAGTTGCGGCAAGCTCAGGAACAGTCGGTTATGAGTTGATGTGTGGTGTTACAGCACGTGTTCAATTTATCACTCAAGCAAATGAATCAACTGATTTATTATTCAATTAAAATAGTTATCAACGGACAAGGAAATCTTCATGTCAAATGATTTACAACATACTGATATACAAAAAATCAACAGCACAGAAGTGATGAGTGCTGTGACAATATTCAATAAAGTCGTGTATTTATCAGGTCAAGTACCTAAAAATACCGATGCTGATATCACAGCGCAAACGCAAGACATATTAGCGACGATTGATCAATTATTGGCATCAGCTGATACCGATAAATCACGCTTATTGTCCGCTCATGTTTATATTAAAAATCTTTCAGACTTTCAAACCTTTAATGCTGTTTGGGTTGATTGGTTAAAAGGTTGTGTAGCACCTTCACGTGCAACAATCCAAGCAGATTTGGTGAATCCAAATTGGTTGATTGAAATTGCAGTCACGGCTGCACAGAAATAACTAAAGTAATAACAACAACTGTTGTGAATGAAGACTGAACCATGTTTAAGCAATATGGTTCAGTTTTGTAATAGGAAAAACGATAGAACGAGGATGTTCTGACGCCAAAAGCGAGTTTGACCTCCAAGAAAATGTCAAAAAGGATATTTTTATGACAACTTCAAGCCATTCAGATGACGCACAATCGTCGCCACATGAGCTACAACGAAAATTATCGAATCGTCATTTGCAGTTAATTGCAATTGGTGGTGCGATTGGTACAGGTTTATTCATGGGATCTGGGAAAACAATCTCCCTCGCAGGTCCTTCAATTTTAATCATTTATATGATTATCGGTGCGATGTTCTTTTTCCTGATGCGTGCATTGGGTGAAATTTTACTTTCAAATCTCCACTACAAATCTTTTATCGATATGGCACATGACCTGATTGGTCCAGGTGCAGGGTATTATATTGGTTGGTCATATTGGCTCGGGTGGATTCTGGTCGGTATTGCTGATTTAGCCGCCATTATCAACTATCTCAATTTTTGGCTTCCCGATGGAATGGCCTTTACGCCCATGGGGCAAGCACTGATCAGTGCCGCCTGTGTATTATTGGTTTTAGGTATCAACTTATTAACCGTTAAATTGTTTGGTGAAATTGAGTTTTGGTTTGCTTTAATTAAAATCCTCGCCATTATTGGACTGATTTTAATTGGTGGCTATATGGTCTTTAGCCATTTCCAAGCACCAAGTGGTTCGGTTGCAAGCTTTAGTAATGTTTGGTCGCATGGCGGAATGTTCCCTAAAGGTGTCAGTGGGTTCTTAGCGGGCTTCCAAATTGCTTTATTCGCCTTTGTTGGGGTAGAGCTGATTGGTACGATGGCTGCTGAAACCAAAGATCCTGAAAAGAATTTACCGAAAGCGGTGAATGCGATTCCAACACGTATCATTTTGTTCTATGTATTGGCATTGTTTATTGTGATGTCGGTTACACCGTGGACAGAAATTCCAGCAGATCAAAGCCCATTCGTTTCGCTATTCTTACATGCAGGAATTGGTGGTGCTGCCGTTATTATGAATTTGGTGGTGTTATCTTCGGTAATGTCGTCAATGAACAGTGGTGTGTTCTCAACCAGCCGTATGTTATTTGGTTTGGCAAAAGAAGGGCAGGCGCCTGAGAAATTAGCTGAACTTTCTAAACGTGCCGTTCCAGCGAAAGGTTTGTTATTTTCATGTGGCTTTATTATGGCAGGTGCAGCATTACAGTACTTTGTGCCAAATACAGTTGAAGCATTTACCTTGGCAAGTTCTTTATGCGTGATTTTATTCATTAGCATTTGGAGCATTATCATGGTTTGCTATATTCGCTATAGAAAATTAACACCTCAACTACATGATAAATCAACATTTAAAATGCCGGGTGGTGTTTGGATGTCTTATGTGGTGTTGGTGTTTTTAGCATTTACACTGGTGATTTTGAGTTTAGAGCCTGATACCTTAAAAGCATTAATGATTAGTCCTTTATGGTTAATTATTTTGGCAGTGACTTATCAAGTTTTATATAAACCTCGTATGAAAAAGCGTAATCAAAAGCTGTAATAATTGTAATCGTTGAATATCAGGAGATGAACTTTGGCTCATCTCCTGAATATAATTTTACATTTTGATCAAATTAAAAGACTGAATTCATAGTGAAATAAATATAAAAATCTATTCTAATAACAGCATTAAAAATTTATAAGCATGTTATGAGAAATTATAAAATTGATGTACTGCGTGGAATTTCGATCCTTTTGGTTTTGATCCATCATTTTAATATTCCTTATAAATTGCATGATACCTTGTTAGGTATGCCAATCTTTGGTGAAAGTCTAAGCACTTTAGTTGCGCGTAATGGTAATTATGGCGTGACGATGTTTTTTGTTATTTCAGGTTTTTTAATCACTCAACATACCTTGCAACGAAATCATTCTTTAGCTCAAATTAATCTCAAAGACTTTTATATTCGCCGTATTGCTCGAATTATGCCGTGCTTGGTATTACTTGTCGCCATTGTCACAATTTTAGGTGTAATGGGCTTAAAACCATTTATGAATCAAGCACCGAATGGAATTGAAGTATCGTATGGTTTAACGGTTTTTGCTGCTTTTAGTTTTTGGATGAATATTCTGATTATTGAAAATGGTTGGGTCAATTACGCACTCGGTGTTTTATGGTCACTCTCAGTTGAAGAAGTATTCTATTTGGCTTTTCCGATTCTATGTATTGCATTGGGACGTGATAGAGGCTTTATTGTTTTTCTACTCGCTGTCATCGTTTATGCGCCGTATTTTCGTAGCTTACATTTTGCAGAGGAAAGCGGCGCTTATCTGTACCATTATTTTTCAAGTTTTGATGGAATTGCGATAGGTTGCTTAACGGCTTTAATTGCCCAGAATATGCATAGAAATATACAGATTCCTAAATTAACTATTCCCGTAGTTTCTATATCGATGATTGCACTGTATTTATATGCTCCAATTAAAGAAGTAAGCACTTGGGGAATCAGTGTTTTTGCGGTGTTATCAGCAAGTCTCATTTTTTGCTTTGCACAGAATCCACAAACTGAATCAGCATCTATTTTTTCAAAAGGTATGCTATGGATTGGTCAGCGTAGTTATGAAATGTACTTATTTCATCTGATCATTTTGGGTTTGTTTAAGGTGTTTTATTTACCTAAAGAAACCTTGCCTATCGAAAAATTGATGTTATTACCCATTTATTTTATTGGTGTTTTTATTCTGAGTTGGGTGATTGAGAAGTATTATTCAACGCCGTTGAATGAGAAGATTCGGAATCGTTTGATCAGCTAGAGTGATAAAAGGGATTTTTGAAATTGTGCTATATTTGGCACTTTATACAAAATTGAAAAATATAAAATTATCAGGGTGACAATGTGCTAAGAAAAATTATTTTGGGAATGCTGGTCTTTTGCTTCATTCTGAGTGGCGCTTATATTGCATGGTTACAAAAAGAGGTTAAGCTAAATCAGGCAGCCGTGAATATTTTAAAACTCGTTCCAGCATATGACCCCAATGTACAACAACCTGCTTTTTTTCATGCTAATGGATTTGATGCATTAGCCGATGTTAATCCGTCGGTATTGGGAAAAGAACGTTATGATCTAGACTGGAAGTTGTATTTAGCCGATCCAGATACACAGAAAAATAGTCAAACTTTTTCAGAAATTACAGCCCAACAAATTGATTATAAAAAATTTTGGAGCAAAGAAGATAAAAAGCTGATTGCTGAAATCCAAAGTCATTTAAATTCCGCAGATTATATTGAAACACCTTTCTGGGATGAAAATAAGACACGTATAGAAACCATACTTAAGCAAAAACAATTTTTATTAAATCGTTATCAGCAACAAATTCATTATCAAAATTATCAGGCATTGATTCAAACACCAACTGCAAATGTACCTTACACATTATACTTTGATACGCATATATTATTTCTTGCGGATCTATATTTGCAGGGAAGTACAGATGGTGTATTGGCATATATACATCTAAAGCTTGATCGTTTAAATCATAATTTAAATAGTGTGGATAAAGCTTTGCTCATAGCTCAGTTGAATCAAGCGATTGATGTGCTCAATATTCTGACACAGCGCCAATCTAAACAAATTCAATTGCCTCAATTGAATGTTGAACAGTTGAGTTTTGAGAAACAAGCTGCTTATGAAATGCGTAATACTTATTATGTTTTTAAAAACGTAGATGAACGCTTTAAACGAGCGAGTGATCAGACTACAGGCTTGGCTAAATTATGGGGGAAAATTTATACCCCTTTTGCCTTTGATTTTAATCAGTCGATGAATCAAGCTTATTTAAACTATCAGCCTTATGTTGAAGTTTCAAAATTACCATATCCTGAATTTAGTGTAAAAATCAATTAGATTCAGTTGGCGAAACAAAGAAAATGGGCTTTAAGTAATAATATTGGTAATATTCTGAATCAGGTTGGTCGTCTTAATCGAGTGGACGATATTTTACAACCAAGACTTTTAGATAATAAAATTCAGGTGTTTAATATCGTTAATTCAAAGCAAAATTTGGATATGTTAATCAACAATAAAAGCAAAGAAAGTTATGTTTTTATTCGAAATAAAAATCTGCTTTGTATAGGAAACCCATTTAAAAATCGCCAACAACTTAAGGAGCGATTACAGCAGGATAGCTGTGTTTACCTTTATTCGCAAAGTTGAACAGATAAAAAAAACCTCCATTTAGGAGGTTTTTCAATGCATGGATTAGAAAGTGGGTTTAACCACCACCAAGATCACCACGGCTAATAGAATTAGGGTTGGCATTTCATTAAAAACGCGCCAAAATTTATGTGACTTATAATGAGCATTACCAATTAGTTTTTTACGATAATAACCACAAACAAAGTGGTAAATCACCAACAGCCCAACAAGACCAACTTTCAGATAAAACCATAGAGCTTCATGGTAATGATAGGTTGCATCGCCCCAATCAACCAAGAAGTGTGCCGTGATCAGCGTTGCGATCATCGCAGGCCACATAATGCCACGATACAATTTACGTTCCATCACTTCAAAGCGTTGATGGCTAGCATCATCATCGCTCATGGCATGGTAAACATATAAGCGTGGTAAATAAAATAAAGCAGCGAACCAACACACGACTGCAATGATATGTAAAGCCTTTACCCAAAGGAAAGCTTCTGAAGGAGCATTCATCAATTTACCCTTTTAAGGGCAGTGTGTCAGAAGTCGATCACCCAAAGTTCATATTTGAGCGATCAACGTTTCTTTGCTTAGCCTTCCCATTTTTTGAAAATAAGACAAGCATTTACACCGCCAAAACCGAAACTGTTACTCATGACAGTATTCAATTTTGCGTCACGTTTTTCAAGTACGATGTCAAAACCTTTTGCACCTTCATCCAGTTCAGTCACATTGATGTTTGGCGCAATGAAGTCATTTTGCATCATCAGTACAGAGTAAATTGCTTCTTGTACCCCTGCCGCACCTAAGCTGTGACCCGTCATTGACTTGGTTGAGCTGAATGCGGGAACTTTACCTTCACCAAAAGCACGTTCCATAGCTTTAAGTTCAGTAATATCACCAGCAGGAGTCGAAGTACCATGTGTATTAACATAGTCCACAGTTTCTACGCCATGTTGTTTGGCTTCTTCTAAAGCCATCAAGATACAACGTGTAGCGCCTTCACCTGATGGTGCAACCATGTCTGCACCGTCAGAGTTCGCTGCATAAGCAACGACTTCAGCAAGGATATTTGCACCGCGAGCTTGAGCATGTTCAAGGGATTCAAGCACCACGAAACCACCACCGCCAGCAATCACAAAACCATCACGGTCAGCTGAATAAGGGCGTGAAGCAGTTTCAGGTGTGTCATTGTATTTCGAACACAATGCACCCATTGCATCAAACAATAAGCTTTGTGACCAGTGATCTTCTTCACCACCACCAGCAAGCATTAAATCTTGTTTACCCAATTGAATCAGGTTGTAAGCATAACCAATCGCATCGGCAGACGTTGCACACGCACTGGTGATCGAATGTGCAATACCTTGCATTTTAAATGCAACACCGACGTTAGCCGTAATTGTATTTGACATATTACGTGGTACGAAGAAAGGGCCAATTTTACGAGCGCCTTTTTCTTCAAGCAGTTTGACCATTTCAGCGACAGAGGCAGTAGAGTTACCACCCGAACCACCTGCAATACCGTAACGAGGGTTTCCACCGATTTGCTCAGGGGTTAAACCTGCATTTTCAACCGCAGCGAGTGCAGCATTGTAGGCATACATGGCACAAACGCCCATGAAGCGTTTTAATTTACGGTCGATGCCATCAAAATCTTGTTCAGCAGCTGCGCTGACATGGCTTTTGAAATTCAATTCTTCATAAGTAGGATTATGGCGTGTTCCAGAAATACCATTTTGCAAAGAATGTGTTACATCTGCTAGGGAATTACCAATACACGAATTAATACCCATACCCGTAATTACAACACGACGGTTCATGCAAAGTCCTTTATTTATAAATAGGGATACAATGGAGTCATTTAAACGTTTTTAGTTTTCTATCGCAATGGCGAAAGATACTGATTCGCGACTAAGAATTGAAATCACCGAAATTGGTATCAAAACCAATGTAAAGTACGGTCATACTTAGTTTTATTGCTCATTTGAAAAAGCTTATTCCAGCTATGTTTTTGGCTAAAATTAGGCAAAACCATCCATAACGCCTTTTCATTATAGATGGTTATTGTATGTGAAAGCCTAAAATAGGCTGTCACTTTACAAGATTTTACCAAGGTGTTTTCTTTTCCCAATCAGGATCAAAACCATGAGTTGCATCTGCTACTTTTAAATAATCGGCATAACTTTCAGCCAGTAAAATAGGCGGAATTTCTTTAATTGGAAGCTCATGATTATTCCAAGAACGGCTACCTTTTTTGGAAAATGCTAATTCATACAGCACAGCAGGGATATTTTCCTCAGGGACATAACTGCCACTAAAAGTGATTTCTACATCAATACCCAATTGCTTAAAGGGCTTGGTGTAACGATCAAAAGAGCCGCCATCTTCGATACTGGCACGTTGGTAACCCAGTTTGGTAATCACACCACGTAGGGTAAAGGTATCGGTTAACCAGCCTTTACGCTCACTAATTTCAGTCACATTATCATTGTCCAGTTGAGGCACATGATGTGTCATTTGTTCAAATAAAAACTTCACTTTATAGTCTTTAAAATGTGTAATCCAAGCTTTGGCTTCATCTTCACCGACTAGAACGGCATGTGAAATTTGAATTTTACTGTCAGTACTGAGTTCAATTTCATCATCTTCCAAATTCAATAAAGCACCATCATCACTTGGTCTAAAGCTGACATTTTCACCATTCGCTTTAACTTCAAGCCACACCAAACGTTGAATCAACCGTTTCATGATGGGATGTTCAAAAATATATTCTTGCCATTCAGCAACATTCCATTGGCGTTCACTACACATTGCTTCATAGAGACGACCAGTTTGCATATCAACAACTTGTTTAAATTCTTTTTTACTGGTGCTGAATAATGCTTTTGCTTCTTTAATCAGGCTTTCATCATCATTTTGGCGTGCAGCGGGCAATGCTTTGATTTCTTTGCCTTCTTCATTTTTGAGAATGAATTTATCTTTATCATCGACAATCGCCGTAAACTGACGTGTACCATATTGCAGATGAAGCACAGCATTTTCATCTAACCCTGCGGTCGGAATAGTGCGGTCTGCCAATTCATCACTACTCCATTGATTACGTTCAGCAATTTCTGAAACCAAGCTATTAGCCAAGGTTTGCACCGAAGCCGTTCTGTAGCGGCGTGATAATGATAGTAAAAGTTGAATAATCAATGGATCATTACTAATGGATAAGGCACTGATCATCGCCTCAATTTGTGAGCGACGAGGGTAGTGCTGCTTCATATAGTTTTGCAATTGTTTGACTGCAAAACTCCCTTGTGCATTAGCTGTTAATGCAAGCAGACCTTTACTTTTAATGGCAGAACCTAGATAAATCGCCATGTGTTCACGTTTTAGTTCTTCAATCACTTCTTCCAAACTAATCGTGCCGTATTTTCCATAATATTCAGGATATTTTTCACCATAGCGCTGATACATATCACGGTAATGGCTTAAACGGCTCGGTGCTTCTTTCGTTGCGTGTGCCGTTGCTTCTTCTAATGTTGGGCTTAATGTATCTTGGTGAATAAAGCTTTGTAACAAATGATTGGCAAGTTGCTGTTGGCTTTTTTCATCCAGTAAAGCGATGTATCGTTGTAGCAATTCATTGGCTTTTGGCTCTTTCAATTTTTCAGCTAAAACCACCCACCATTGAATAATATTGGGATCAACTTCTTTTCCATCTTGCCATGTCGCTTTGGGTAATGTTTTAAAATCGAACCATGCAAAACTGGTTGAAAGTTTGCCTTTTAAGCCTTGCTCTGCTTCTTTGAGTAAAACTGCAGGTTTTAAATAAGCACTGATATCTTCGCCTAATTTTTCTAGTGCAGTGAGTAATGCCGCACGAACCACTTCTTTTTTCTCTTTTTTGAGTAAAGTATTCAGTGGTTTAACCGCTTCTGGATGTTGCAAACGTGCAAGCCATTCGATTGCGGTAATTCGAATTTCTTGCTTACCTGATTCCAGTGCTTCTATCGCACGTTGCTGAATATTTGGAATGTTTTGCAACGCTTGTTGTGCATCAAAACGTAGACGTTTATTTTCACCTAAAGCAAATTCTAGTAAACGTGGAATAAATTGGCTTGGAATAGTAGGGAAGCAGGTTAAAACATAGATCGCATCGGAAGAATTAAATGCTAGGTATTGATTTTTTTCCAAAGATGGAGAAAGCCCAAGTGCTTCACTGAGGAAATCCATATTTTCAGCAAAGAAAGGCCAAATTTTTTCAGGGTCACGGATATATTCTGCGAGGCTCGAATAATAAGATGAACCCATTAAAATGCCTTTGGCAACTTTTCGTTTTGGCTCAATAAATTTAGCAATTTCTAAAGCTTGTACCAAATCGCGTAATTCATATTTGCTGTATTCAGCTGGATCGAGCATTTCGAATAAATTGACCCAATAAATCCAATCTCGGTTTTGTGAGCCCAGTAAACGTGCCGCATGAACAATTGAAAATTCAGGATATTTTTTATATTTATTTTTATAAGTAATGATATTTTCATAACGATAATATTTCACCATCGGTTTATCATTATTTAATGCATCGACAGTGGCTAATAACGTACTTTGTCTCACTTCTTTGAGGTGTTTCAAACCATCTTTTGCCCAATTACGTTTATACTGGGGTTCTGCTTTATTGTATTCAATTTCATCTAGTAGTGCTTGTTCTGCTTTTTCAAGCAAAGCTTGATAATTGTCTAAAATATCTTGAGTAAAACTTTGCGGAATTTTTTGGACTATTAAAGGAACTTGTTCTGGAATATCAAACTGTTGTACTTGGTCTGCTGAATCTACAGATTTTAACCGTTGAATCGCCATTTGCAGGTTTTGTTGAACAGACTTTTGTTTTTCTTGTGCTAAAGCTTGCTCTAAAATTTCTAAATGATCAGCGCCCAAACGTGCTAATAAATCTGCTGAAAAGCTACGTTCTTGGCTTGAACCTTCAAGTAAAAATTCATTTAAATATTTTTGGCTGTCATGCGGGTTAAGTTTTGAAAGTAAGCTTGTGGCTTTGGTGCGAATGGTTTTAGATTTTCCAACAGAGAGTTTTACAATGAGGTCTGGAATTTGGATCAGAACATCATTTTTTTCAGCAACATAATCCAGAAAAATTTCTTGCCCATTCACAGAAAGTGTTGGAATCACTTGTTTGAGCTGATCTAAGCGAGCAAGAAGATAGGTTTGGCAGTCTTTAACTTCAAGGATATGATTTAAATTATTGCGGTGATAATTATCAATGTCTTTACGTTCAAATAAGTAGGCAACAAGTTCTTCACCTAAGCCTTGCTGGTCATATTCAAGTAACTGTCTGAACTGTTCAAGTGTCAGATTATTTTTGATTTCTTTGACTGGGTCAGATTCACTAAACTTTCTATTTTCAAACATGACGATGTAAATATCGATCGTCAGATAGATAAACCAAGTAGGAACTTTGTCATATAAGTTTTTGAAATTTTTCTGTTGTGTTGCAGCTTCCAACACTTTTGCAAAACGAATAATTTGTGCAGCATCTAAATATTCAAACATTTTCCCATAGAATTGACGGCGAGCTTGAATTGAATTTTCTGCAAGTTTATTTTGTTTTTTATCAAGCTGAATATTTCCCCAGTACCAACCATAGGTGCCTGGTTTTCCTAAAAGAAAAAGGGCTTTTTCATCAGGTAAACTATTTAATTTGAGTAATACATTCGGGTTTTCACCTTCAAAAATAAAGGTTAATACTTCTTTATGTAGATTTTGTTCAATTTCGGTCAAAGGTAAGAAAATTTTATAAACAGCTTCCACTTTTTTCTGAAAATTTTCATTATATTGGTCAGTGCTTTGTTGTGCTTCACGTTCCGTTGTTTGAGTATCTTTAGCGATTTCTTTATTTTCAGATTTGGAAAATAAGGATTCAATTTTTGAAAATAATTGATTGAACATAATGATTTCCTAAAGTGACAAAGTGCCATTTCTTAAATATTAAATTAAACGTTTCACTTGGTTGTTGATCGAAATTATAGAAAAACTAGAACAAATTTAAATATCAAAAATAATCTATCACGACACAATTTGACCTTCCAAAACGATGCGTTGATTTAAACGTTGTAGTTGTAATAAAACATGTCGCCATTTGAGTAGATGTAGCGCTAAGTTATTTTGAGGAGAGTTTTCTTTTAAGCTATTTGCAATAAAATCAAGTCCCAAGTCTGAAAACTGTTGTGCGATATCCTGAATTTTGTTGCGGTCAGTGGGATCAAGTACAGCACGTCCTGTATTGGCATAGAATTCTAAAAGGGTTTGAATTTCTATAAGAAGCAGATCAATTGCAGAATAATGTTGATGGTTTTTCCACTGTTTCTTTTCAGCTAAAAGTTTTTCAAAACGCCCTGTAATTAATTCAGCTAGGGTACTTTTCTTTTGCACAGGGTGGTCGTAATCCAAACTAAATATTTTTAAGCCTTTGGTTGTTTCTAAAAAGACACTGCATGGAATCAATTGAATGGGCTGTGTGGTGGTATCGATACGCACCAAACTTGCGACAACTTTTTCATTTTGAATCAGTTGGGTTAAATTTTTAATACGTACACGATATGAAGCTTCAATCGGTATAGATAATTTAAGCGCATTATTTTGATCATCCACCACACGATATTCAAAACTTTGTTCAAATTCATTTAAATCAGGTGCTGT
Source organism: Acinetobacter sp. P8-3-8 (assembly GCF_000214135.1). Classification (GTDB taxonomy): domain Bacteria; phylum Pseudomonadota; class Gammaproteobacteria; order Pseudomonadales; family Moraxellaceae; genus Acinetobacter. The sequence continues at coordinate 11,796 of NZ_AFIE01000028.1, read as the reverse complement.
AATACTGGTGTGGCGTAACAGCACATAGCGAGATTTGGTTTGCTCTAAACTGGAATGTGGTGTGATTAGCGTTTGTAAATTCTGCCATTGAGAAACACCAATATTGAGTTGATCGAGATCAGATTTTTTAAGATCGCTGACTAAACCTTTTTGTAAGAAACGAGTATCACTACTTGCACTGAATGAGGTGTCAGAACTGGCTTTGGCATGAGTTAATTCAAGCTGATGTTGCAATAAATAACTGAGAGAACTTCCCCAGACACCTGTTGCAGCAGCGCTTTGCATATCAAAAGTGCGGTCTAAATGATTGGCACGTGCTTGAGTGATTTCTTTAAGTTGTTTTTGTTGAACATCCCAAAAGCATAGTGTTAATCCACGTGCACCACTTTCAGTACTCCACCATTCACAACCAAGAGGAATGAGATGCTCAACGGTTTCTTGTTGATAATCTCGTTGAATTGATCCACGGAGTTGTGACAATGCTTTGCTTTGAATTTCTGGTGCTAATTTTTGAACTTCTGTTAATGCAGCCAAATATGCATATAAATGAGCAATCTGATTGAAAATATGCTGTTCTTCGATTTGAACATGATGTTCTAAAAATTGCTTCATCATGCCGTGCAATGAGCGTAATAAGCTGCCAAGACGTGGCAAGCTTTGTGCACGAGCTTGCATATTATAGATATGTAGTGCCATGACAGATTCTTTGGCGAGGTGTGAAAGCCCTTGTTGAATAAAACTCTCACAAATGCTTTTTAATTCATCAATAAATGCAAGATCATCCTGAGAAAGTTGATTGGCAAAACTTTGTTCATGTTGCGTTGTATCAATTGACCATTGCCATTGTTCAGGACTATTTTTAAGCCATAGATAAGCAATACATGCCAAATGTCCTGCACTTTTTTGCTTATCTGCAATTTCAGACAGCATGCCGTCAAAACCTGTTGCAGGGTAGAGTAAGACTTTATTCGCACTTAAATCTGTTTGAAAAATGATTTTTTCAGCTTGAATTTCAAATGTACAAAGTTCCTCATTCGCTAGCCAATTTTGCACAAATTCATAAGCAAGACGCACATTGGCTTTGCCAGCTTGTTTTTGAATCTTGGCAATATCAAATTCTAAAATAAGTGCTAAAGCAGTTTTTGTATTTTGAATGTTGTGCTGTTGCTGTTTTGATTTTGGAGAATTTAAATCATCTGATTCATTACAAATCGATGTGTCGCTAGTTTGAAATTGAGTTTCAGCTTGAATTTCAGTTTGTATTGACTCACTAAACACGGCAGTATTGTCCTGAATCCATAAGATACTGCTTAAAATATGTTTACAACTGCCTTGTGCAGAACAGTTACAACTGGCTTTGGTGATACCTTCACTAGGAAGTTTGACTTCACATTCTTCGACTTTAAATAAAAGTTCAGTCGCATCATGTTCAGATAGCAACTCAACCTCAGCCAAAGCTTTACGAGCTCGTCTAAGTAAGCCAGCATTGCTATGCATGGTTAAACTGTCTTCATCATATTGGGTATAAATTTGCCAACTCATTGCATCACCTCTGCAAACCATGTTGCCAAATGTTCAGGTGTCATGGCTGCGATTTGCATCCCGCGTTCTTCAAGTTTTTGTGCCATATTCATGTCATATACTGGATTCGCTGCTTGATCGAGTGCGGCAAGTCCTAAAAGTTTGCAACCTTGTTGGTTCAGTTGACTGGTGGTATTCAGCATATGTTGAACCGATGCACCTTCTTCAAAATCACTGATTAAAACCAAAATACTACGATTTGGTTGTTTGATTTTGCTTTGACAATATTGCAAGGCTTGTCCGATATTGGTTCCACCACCCAATTGAATCGTTAATAAGACTTCAACAGGATCGTGAGCTAAATGACTCAAATCGACGATTTGTGTATCAAATAAAACCAGACTGATCTTGACCGCAGGCAGTGCGGCTAAAATACTGGCACAGACCGCTGCATACATGACGGAATCAAGCATAGAGCCACTTTGGTCAACGCATAATACAATTTCCCAAGGCAAATGCTTTTGGACTCGTGCATTAAAATAAGGGGTTTGAATAATCAGTTTTTGTAATTCAGGCTGATAATTTTTGAGATTGGCTTGAATGGTTTTTTTCCAATCAAAATTCTGTGCTTGCTTGATATGAGAGCGTTTAAAGCGATTGCGACGACCTTGTAAAGCCTGTAAAAACTGCGAACGAACTTTTTGCAATAATTCTTCTACAACTTTTTGAATCAATTCACGAATAGCATCTTTCATTTCATTGCTTAAACGTCCTCGCATACTCAGTAAGGCTTTTGCAACAGCAGGATTCGGTTCAAGTTGTCGCACATGTTCTGGATTTTTGAGTAATTCGGTCAGTTGATAACGTTCAATCGCTTGTTTTTGCATGCGCTCAAAGGTTGATTTTGGGAAAAGTTTGCGGCTTTGATTGAGCCAATTAATGGCATTCAATTGTGAAGCTTCTAAGCCACCATGGCGGTTTTTACCTTGTTCGATACCACGACGTTTATATTCATGTTGATATAAATAATCCAGATTACGTTCAAGCTTTAATTGGTCGCTAGATAAGGTCGCTGCGGATAAGTTCTGATCTGCATAACGACCTAACATCAAACGCCAACGACGTGCTTGATCCATTGGGTCTAAAGATGTTGATGATTCATTGTCTATCTCTTTATTTTGAATATTTTCAATCGTGTTTTGATCAGGAAGCAATTCACTCATGATCTGCTCCTTGCGTGTTTAGCATCTGAGAATCTTGAATCTGTTGATTTATTTCAGAGTGAGTGTCATTTGGTGTATTCACCAGCCATTGGGCTAAGTGGTCATATTCAAATAAGCTACGTAATTGTTGATTCAATTGAACGCCTTGTAATAAATCTTTTTCACCAATATGACTGAGCACTTGATCTAAAATAGCGTCATCACTCAATCCTGTCATTTGTGCAATGATTTTAGAAACTTTACTGCTTTGTTTTGGTGTGAGTTGGCTAAAGATATAACGCAGATCAGGTAAAATTTGGATAAAAGTGTCTTCTGACCAATGGCTGACCAGTTGATATAACGCATCAATGGCAACTTTGGATTGCACGAAAATTTCAGGTGCAACAAAGAACATGCCTTGTAAATATTGCACTGATTCTTCGCTATCACTGCCGATGGCAAAAGCCAGTTTAAGCTGTTGTTGTAATTGATCTTGCTCAATTCGATGATCTAAAAATTGTAAAACATGAATTGCACCTTTGAGTTGATGGAGATGAAATTCATTGATTTTATTCACATCAATGTGTGCATACATCAGATCTAATAAATCTAATTGTTGCGTATCTAATGTTGGATGATTGAAGGGAATATTGTACTGTTTTAGATTTAAAATTAATTCATGTAAGCTTTTGAGATGTCTCAAATTTGCTTCAACTTTTTCTTCGTGTGTATCGTAAAGCTGATCCAGTAAAAAGCAGGCTTGATATACGGCAAAACTTAGGCTGTGTTCCACCATAGATTCAGGCAGATTTAAAAGCGTTCGTCCATGCCATAAATAGTAAAGTTGCTGTGCCGCACCAATTACGGAAGCCAAATTTTGATCAGTTTCAAGATAACCATCCAATTGTTGATTGAGCAATTGTAATTGTTGTTTTAAACCTAAACGACAGGCTAAAGCCAATAGTTTTGCGGTTTCTAATGCAGATTGACCAATACCATTTTGTTCATTGTCTTGTTGTAATTTGATGATTTTTAGCAAAGCAATCTGTTCAAGCTGATTGCCCATTTCAGCCAATTCAATCAAACGCGCTTCTACACTCGGTGTCCAAGCGTAACGCCATTCTTCAAATAATAAATCTAAACTTGCACCTTGCACAAAGTCAGGCCCTGAAAGGCGTTGTGCAAAGTGACAATCGACAAACTCAAGTAGATGTAAATATTGGCTAATGTCTTGGTGTAAAGGTTTACGATAAATATCCAGTTTACGATTGCGTAAAATCGTATCATTTAGATTAAAACGAAAATCTTTAATCTGTTGATAGGTGTTCTGTAAAAGTGCAGGACTATGTTGATCACTTGCTACCTTTCCAAGTTGTTGCCCACTTAAAAATTTGAAAATACAGGTAAATAAATACTGTTGCCCATCTTCAATTTCGCCTTTGATTAAAGCAGCCTGTAACGCATCCAAAAGATCATAACGACTTGGTTGATAATGCCCTCGGAGCATGGCCAATTGCCAAGCCAATTCAGCGGTATTTTTGAGGGCAATATAAGGTGTCACGTCTAAGACTTGTTCTTGGTCTAAGAAATGGCAGAGTTCATTTAAATATTGAAAGAAATTAAATTGAATTTGTTCAGGTGTTTGCGGATGGTCTTGATTTAAATTTTGCCAAATATGTTGATAATAGGCGGGTGAAGGCATACCTGATGCATAACCATTTAAAGCATCCAAACGATTAAAACTATAACGAATCAACCATGCCTGTTCTTGCCAATTTTGTTTTTGATCTTTGACAATAAAACGTTCTGCTGTTTTAGGGTTGGCTAAGTTTTCAATCAGTGCAAGGGTATGAAAACCACCTGTAACCACTAAAATTTTATGATCAGGGTGAATGGTGTCTTGAATACAATTCCACATCACATCTTCACGATGCAATGAAGCTTCTTGCAACAGCACATCTTTTTCATAATCTAATCGTGCAAGTGAACACCATGCAAAAACATCATCAAAAAAGTGTTTAGGTTCTGCTAACGATTCAGTCGGTTGGAGTTCGAATAAATGATCCCAAAGCTCATCGTGATTTCTACAATGCATTTTTAAAGCCAGTTTTTGAATATATTGGCTATGCGCAAAATAACGTTCAGACATTAAACTTCTTTGTTGCCAATTCAACGCAGGTTGTTCTATTTTCAAGGCACTTTGTTTAGACCAATCTAGATCGATAAACTTAACATTTGCTTGGATGCTTTTAGCCTGTTGAATCGCAACCCATTCAGGTGAGTATTCACAAAATGGGAAGTATGCAGAAAACAATTCAGGTAGTGGCGCGATCTCATCTTCATCATCTTTCTGAGTTTTTTGTTTTGAAGATGTTTTATTGTTGAGTGATTGATTGTGTGCAGACTGTGCTTGAGCAAAGATCGCAACAGGTGGTTGAGTATTTTCGTTTTGCAAACTTTCAATTAAAAATTCAAAACTGGTCGGTGCTTCAATTAAAATATGTGTTGGTTTGAATTCATCAATATAGCGTTTTAAAGCATAGGCACAGGCAGGGCTGTGATGGCGAATCGGTGCAAAATAAATATTTTGTTCAGCCAACTTTTGTTTGCATTGAAATGCCTGTTTTAATCGAGTTGGCATTTCACCAAATACATTATTTTGAGCCTGTTGTTGCATGATTAAAACTCACGGCTTGCATCAAAAAATGCTTTCCAATCTGAATCTTTACGAGCGCGTTCTTTGACAACAGTGTCCAAGTAATAACGCATGCGTTTGGCATCATCAGGATTGTCTTTAAACACCACGCCAATCAATTGTTGTGCAATATGACCTGCTTGTAATTTTCCATCACTCAAATAAATGGCTTGTAAACTCGCTGCATGTGCAATATTGACCGCTTCCGCAGTAGACATCACGGCATCAGGTGTTTTTAAGCTCGCACCTTGTAAGCTTTGACCTGTTCTCAGTTCATTGAAAACCGTGACTAAAAGTTCAATCACTTCAGGTCGAATGTGGATTTCACTATACAGTTGGGCTAGTTGTTGTTTGAGTTGTAAACCGACCAATTCAATCTCAAACTGGCGATTGGCAATCGGCTTTACTGTTTCAAAGTTAAAACGACGCTTCAATGCCGCTGACATTTCATGTACGCCACGATCTCTTAAGTTGGCTGTGGCAATGATGTTAAAGCCTTGCATGGCTTGTAAGCTAAAGTCTTGACCCATTTCAGGAATCATCATTTGCTTCTCAGACAGTAAGGAAACAAGGACATCCTGAATTTCAGGCGGACAACGAGTGATTTCTTCAAAGCGTGCCAACTGTCCATTTTTCATCGCATGAAACAAAGGCGAGGGGATTAACGACTTATCGGTCGGGCCTTCTGATAAAAGCAGAGCATAATTCCATGAATATTTAATATGATCTTCTGTTGTACCTGCTGTGCCTTGAATAGTTAGTTGCGAATTTCCTGAAATTGCAGCACTGAATAATTCAGAAAGCATTGATTTAGCCGTACCCGGTTCACCGACTAGCATCAAACCCTGATTACCCATTAATGTCACTAAGGCACGATCGACCAGTGCATCATCACCATAAAATTTCTTTTGGATATTGAGTTTATCGTCACCTAAAATAAAGGAACGTACTGCATAGGCAGAAAGTTGCCAGCCTGCTGGTTTTCGATGCTGATCCTGTTCTTTTAAACGTGAAAATTCTGCTTGATATTTTTGTTCAGACGTTTGTTTTATCTGTGTGCGAATATTTTCTATCATTGTAAATAAATTCAAAAAACTAAAGACTAAATCGATGTTAATGAATAAAAATACAAATGCAAAGTTGCTGTTTACGCTACTGCGACAAATTGTGTCACAAAGCGCTACAGTAAAAGTTTTAAATTTTTACTTCTTTAACGAATCAAAACAGATTACAGTGAATAACGAGTGCAACAATACCGATTATCTTGAAAGAAATATAAATGGGTGAGCAGAAGATGAAGTCTGATTCGAAGAATAAGCAACGTGGTGGTTTGATTTCTAATGCCTTTGGTGTGGCTAAAAAACTCAGTGAAACAGGACTAGATATGATCAATCATGTCGCACCAGGTACGGTGAGTAAATTAGTTCAAGATCCTAAAACCAGTCATGTTATTCAAGGTTCGGCCAAAGAAAAAACAGCTTTTGAACCTAAAAAATATGATAATCCGCAACAAATGATGCGTGATCATTTACCCAATGTTACGGGCAAGTTACTAGGGAAACATTATAAAAAAATTAACAATGTTGCTTCCTTTATTTCCCCTGATTTGAACGATAAATTGTCAGATTATCTTTTTGACAAGCTCAATGATTTTGTTTCAGAGTGGAGTTCTGTAGACGCGCTCTTAAAAGAAGTCGGTGCAAAGAGTTTATCGGAACTCGCTAAAGATCCTGCACGTTCGCAACGTATTAGTATGGCAATCGCCAATCAAAATAAAATTATCGCTGCGATTCAAGGCACATTAACGGGCGCTGTGGGAGGCGTAGGAGCGATTATTGATGTGCCAACGTCACTGGCACTTGCATTAAGAAGTATTTATCAAACGGGTCGAGCGCATGGTTTTGAGTTAAATACACAAGATCATGATGTAGTTGAATACATTTTTAAACAAATTGATTTAGGCTCAATTGCTGAAAAACAAGCCTTGATGGCAGCGATTCGTGCATTTACTGGGGTAATGGAAACACATAATGTGACGCAATTGCAGCAACTTTTAGGTTCTGGGAATGATATTGAACTGCTTAAAAAATGGGTTGCCAATGATGATGGTTCATTTAAATTAAGCTGGATGAATAACTTACCGCAGTGGGGATTACTTTCAAAATTAACCCCATTGGCAACGATGGGAATCAGTGCTGTATATAGTTGGAAATTGGTTGAGGATGCAACAGACCAAGCAGAAGTTGTTTTTTCAGGTGCGCAAAATTATTTATTACAACATTCAAATGTACAAATAAGCGTATTAGACGCTTATGAGAAATCTGTACAGCTGATTGCTCAAGCGAGTCCGCTACTATTGGATACAGTAGATACAGAAAAAAATATTGCTACAGGGAAAAGCCAAGGGACAGCACAAAAAGTTGCTCCTGAATCAGTACCAACAGTCGTTGAGAATGAAGCCATTACTCAGGTTGAAGTAAAAGCAAAAACAACTGAAGATGAGCACAAACCAAAAACTGAGCAAGATATTCAGCAAGGTATTCAAACACTTGTAGATAAACATGTTGATGAGAAAGTAGAAGTTAAACCTGTTCAAAGTAAGCCTCGCCGTACCGCACAGAAAAAAACTGTTGCGACTACATCACAGACTAAAGTTGAAAATTCAGCGGCAGCAAAAACTGTAACAAAAAAGCGTGCGCCAGCAAAAATGAAGGTGGCAACACAAGCGACTGAAAAGGCAATTGATGAAGCAGTTGATAAATCAGGAAATAAAGCAGATTAAAATTGTTTAAAATTTGAGTTAAAACTTAGAGTGGTCGATATTTGACGGTATGTTGAATGTTGACCATTTTTACTTCTTGGCTTACAATTGCATGCCCTCAAAAAGTGGTACTTTTTTGAGGCTTTTTATTAACGGGAGAATTGCCATATGGCAACAACAAATCAGTTGATCCGCAAGGGTCGTACGACTTTGGTTGAAAAATCAAAAGTTCCTGCGTTAAAGGCTTGTCCACAACGCCGTGGTGTGTGTACACGTGTTTATACAACTACACCTAAAAAACCTAACTCAGCAATGCGTAAAGTTTGCCGTGTTCGCTTAACTTCAGGTTTTGAAGTTTCAAGCTATATCGGTGGTGAAGGTCATAACCTACAAGAGCACAGTGTTGTTCTTATCCGTGGTGGTCGTGTTAAAGACTTACCGGGTGTACGTTACCATACCGTTCGTGGTTCTTTGGACTGTGCTGGTGTTAAAGATCGTAACCAGTCTCGTTCAAAATACGGTACTAAACGTCCTAAGAAATAATTCTTTAAGAATTAGCTTCTTTAGACAATAGAACCGCAATCCTTTATCGTCTCGCTTGTCTGATTTCTGCATTTAATTTTGTGAAATTCAAGCGACGTGTAGTAAGGCCAGTGAATAGCACACGACACTTTGTGCTCATGCTGGATAAACCTGAAGTGTCATATTTATAGGTAGTTTAAAATGCCAAGACGTCGCGTAGTCGCTGCTCGTGAAATCCTTCCGGATCCGAAGTTCAGTAGCCAAACAATCGCTAAATTCATGAACCACGTAATGCAAGATGGTAAAAAATCTATTGCTGAAAGTATCGTTTACGGTGCTTTAGATCGCGTTCAAGAAAAAAACAAAGTAGACCCAGTTGAATTTTTCGAGACTACTCTTGAAAAAGTTCGTCCTATGGTCGAAGTAAAAGCACGCCGTGTTGGTGGTGCTACTTATCAAGTACCTATGGAAGTGCGCCCATCCCGTCGTACTGCCTTAGCTATGCGTTGGTTAGTAGATGCTGCTGCTAAGCGTTCTGAAAAAACTATGGCGTTACGTCTTGCTGGTGAGTTGCTTGATGCAGCTGAAGGTAAAGGCTCAGCGATCAAAAAACGTGAAGATGTGCATCGTATGGCTGAAGCCAACAAAGCCTTCTCTCACTACCGCTTCTAAGCGGCTAAAACAGTCCCTAATCAGGAGAATGCTCATGCGTATTGCAGCTCGATTTAACATCGCCCTCTACTCTGGTGGGGGATTTGCGGGAATTTAAGTTGTCCTTAAATTCGTATTGAGTATCCGTACGCATCAATAAGTTATTGATGCGTCCTGTTTTAAACAACAAAATTTAGGAATGCAAGAAATCATGGCTCGTCAAACCCCAATTTCTCGTTATCGTAACATTGGTATTTCTGCACACATTGATGCTGGTAAAACCACGACTACAGAACGTATTTTGTTCTACACAGGTGTATCTCACAAAATTGGTGAAGTACATGATGGTGCAGCAACAATGGACTGGATGGAACAAGAGCAAGAACGTGGTATTACTATCACTTCAGCTGCTACAACTTGTTTCTGGTCTGGTATGGGCAAACAATTTGCTGAACACCGTATCAACGTTATTGACACACCGGGACACGTAGACTTCACAATCGAAGTTGAACGTTCTATGCGTGTTCTTGACGGTGCGTGTATGGTTTATTGTGCTGTAGGTGGTGTTCAACCTCAGTCTGAAACTGTATGGCGTCAAGCAAACAAATATAAAGTGCCTCGTTTAGCATTCGTGAACAAGATGGACCGTACTGGTGCAAACTTCTTCCGTGTTGTTGAACAAATGCGTACTCGTTTAGGTGCTCATCCTGTACCAGTGGTTATTCCAATTGGCGCAGAAGATACCTTTGCTGGTGTTGTTGACCTTATCGAAATGAAAGCAATCATTTGGGACGAAGCTTCTCAAGGTATGCAGTTCGAATATGGTGATATTCCTGCTGATCTTCAAGCATCTGCTGAAGAATGGCGCACCAATATGGTTGAAGCTGCTGCAGAAGCATCTGAAGAGTTGATGGACAAATACCTAGAAGAAGGTGATCTTTCTAAAGAAGACATCGTTGCGGGTATTCGTGCGCAAACTTTGGCTGGTGAAATCCAACCAATGCTTTGTGGTACAGCATTCAAAAACAAAGGTGTTCAACGTATGTTGGATGCTGTAATTGAATTCTTACCATCGCCTACAGAAGTTAAGCCTATTGAAGGTATTCTGGACGACAAAGACGAAACTAAAGCAGTTCGTGAAGCATCTGATGAAGCTCCATTCTCTGCGTTAGCGTTCAAAATCATGAACGATAAATTCGTTGGTAACTTAACATTCGTACGTGTTTATTCTGGTGTTCTTAAACAAGGCGACCCAGTATATAACCCAGTTAAGTCTAAACGTGAACGTATTGGCCGTATCGTGCAAATGCACGCAAACGATCGTCAAGACGTTGAAGAAATCCGCGCTGGTGATATCGCTGCATGTGTAGGTCTTAAAGACGTTACTACTGGTGATACACTTTGTGATGAGAAAAACATCATTACTCTAGAGCGTATGGAATTCCCAGAGCCAGTAATTTCTCTTGCTGTTGAGCCTAAAACTAAGGCTGACCAAGAAAAAATGTCTATCGCTTTAGGCCGTTTGGCAAAAGAAGATCCATCGTTCCGTGTACGCACAGACGAAGAATCTGGTCAAACGATCATTGCAGGTATGGGTGAGCTTCACCTTGACATTCTTGTTGACCGTATGAAACGTGAATTTAACGTTGAAGCGAACATTGGTAAACCAATGGTTGCTTACCGCGAAACGATTAAAAAATCTGTTGAGCAAGAAGGTAAATTCGTACGTCAAACAGGTGGTAAAGGTAAATTCGGTCATGTATATGTTCGTTTAGAGCCTATGGATGTTGAAGAAGCTGGTAAAGAATACCAATTCGTTGAAGAAGTTGTAGGTGGTGTTGTACCTAAAGAATTCTTCGGCGCGGTTGACAAAGGTATTCAAGAACGTATGAAGAATGGTGTCTTGGCTGGTTACCCTGTTGTGGGTATCAAAGCGACATTATTTGATGGTTCTTACCATGATGTCGACTCTGACGAATTATCGTTCAAAATGGCAGGTTCTTACGCGTTCCGTGATGGTTTCATGAAAGCAGATCCTATCTTGCTTGAACCAATCATGAAAGTTGAAGTAGAAACTCCAGAAGACTACATGGGCGATATCATGGGTGACTTAAACCGTCGTCGTGGTATGGTTCAAGGTATGGACGATCTTCCTGGCGGTACTAAAGCAATTCGTGCTGAAGTTCCACTTGCTGAGATGTTTGGTTACGCGACTCAAATGCGTTCTATGTCTCAAGGTCGTGCGACATACTCTATGGAATTTGCTAAATATGCTGAAACTCCACGTAACGTGGCTGAAGGCATCATTTCTAAATTCCAGTCTGGCGGTAAAAAAGGTGACGACGAGTAATCTTTCGATTACTATAAGCCCAAACTAATTCATAGTTAAAAACCAAGTGCTCATGCAGTGACCCTGCATGAGTAGTTTAAAAAGGAAGCTCTCA
>NZ_AFIE01000029.1 GCF_000214135.1 Acinetobacter sp. P8-3-8 | reverse complement strand
AGTGTTTTTATTGAAATTTTGGATTATAAAAAATCCTTAAAAATCATAGGATAAGGAAAGCCATAAATTACGACCTGAAATGTAAGTTCCAGAAGTACTAGAACCTATCGTCATATAATCATAGTAAGAGGCTGGATTACCATTTGCATCTATATAAGTGCCATTATCTGTAAAATCTTTATCCAGTAAATTGTTTACTGCACCATTAATACGGAGATTGTCATTAATTAAGTAGCTCGCACCTAAGTTAAATAGGTTATAGCCTTTTAATTTGTTTCCTGTTGCTGCATAAATAATGGCAGCATCACCAGCGGTTTGTTCTGTACTATAACGCTTACGCTCAGACTTATATTCATGTTGTAACCAAAGATCAAACTGATCATTGATATGCCATGTTGATGTCATATTGAAAGCATTTTTAGGAACGTTATTCAGATAAGAGCCTTTATTTTCACCTTTGGTAATCTCGGTTTCCATATAGGTATAAGCAGCTTTAATATCCCATTCTGGAATGATGTTGTATTTTAAACTGAGTTCAACACCTTTTGTTTCAGCTTCATCCGCATTGATACTTTGAGAAAATGTATCTTGAGTAATATGAGATCCATAACTTACGCAGTTTGGTCGATTCGGATTGGTTGTTGAAGAACAATTGTATAAATCAGGACCATCAGTGATCAAATTATCAATTTTTGTGAAAAATGCAGTTGTTGTAAGATCCAAATTACCATTATTAAAATTAAAGCCAAGCTCGTAATTTAATGATTCTTCAGGCTTTAGATTTGGAGAACCAACTAAAAAGTTTGTACCTTGACCACTCACACCAATAATACCGTCATGTAGTGCTTTTGCAGAAGGGGCTTTATATCCAGTACTCACACCACCTTTGAATGTGAATGCATCTGTCGCATTCCAAACCAAATAACCTCGTGGGCTAAATTGTCCACCAAAGCCTGAATGATCTTCATAACGACCACCGACTGTTAAGTGTAATGCATCATTTAGGCTCCATTCATCTTCTGCATAAAATGAGAATGAGTCTTTCTTAAATTTTGCTCCAGCGCCAGCCACATCATCTGCTATTTCAGCTTTTTTATATTCTCCTCCAACGGTCACTTTATGATTCTGAATCGGTAAAATGACATGTGAGTCTGCAACAAGGTCTGTATTTTCTAAAGTACGGTCTTGTCCTGCGTAAGCATTATTTGGAAATGTATTTCTAGGAATGGTTCGACCTAAAGTTTCAGTTTTTGTTTGGCTAACATAAGATTTCCAAGTACCAAAACTGTAATCACCGTCATGACCAATAGAATATTGTTCACGATTAAATTCTAATTCATCTTTATAACCGTTTGCTCGCGTAGGTGTGTCTTGAGTCCCTAAGCGATTATCATCGTTACTGTATGTTTGGCTAGAATGAAACCCATCGACCCAAAGCGCATTTTTATCATCCATTTTTAAATGTAACTTACCACCTACATCATAAATATCTGCTTCACTTGGGCGAGGATCACGACCTGAAGTTCCAGGGATACGTGCAGATTCTTGACGATCTAAATAACTACCACGTAGCTGTAATCCCAAACGGTCATTTATCAATGGTCCATTCAATACAAAGCTGGTTTTCCATGAGTCTGCTTCGTCTTTATCTTCCATAATGTTACCACCAACAGTAACATTTCCATTCCATTGATCAGATATTTTCTTGGTTATGATGTTAATGACACCTCCCATAGCCTCAGAGCCATAACGAGTTGCCATTGGCCCACGAATAACTTCAATCCGTTCAATGGAGGCTAAAGGTGGAAGAAATCCATTTGATGATTCACCAAAACCATTTGGTGTTACATCTGACGAAGTGGATTGGCGGCGACCATCAATAAGAATGAGGCTATATTCATTGCCTAAACCACGCATTTTGATGTTTAAACCTGAGGTTTTACCCACACCATCACGAATATCAATACCAGGAACATCAACCAATAAGTCTGAAATACTGGTTGCATTCTTTTTTCTTATATCTTCTTGCGTAATGACGCTAATCGATGCAGGCGCATTTTTAATATCTTGTTCAAACCCCGCAGCTGAAACCACAATTGTTGAAAGTTGATGTGTTGAGGAGGAATCTTCAGTTTGCGTATTTGCAAATGCTGAACTTGCGGTTATTCCGATAATAGCGAGACTTAATGGGCGGAGGTTGAACTTACTCATAAATAGAATTCCAAACTGGACGAGATAAATATATGAAAATTAATAAAATATTAAAAAGAGGTTTAATGATAATGATAAAGTTTATCATTTGCAATAAATTTCATACAAAAGTTGAGCATTTACTCAAAAAATAAAAAAAACGAAATAATCTAATAAAACAGGATAAAAACTTATAGTTTCGTCATCCTGTTTTGTATATCCTTTAATGTTGTCATATAATGTGGCACTTTTTTAAAAACTGTAATTATTAAATTCTATCGAGGAAGCCATGCAAGTAACTTCTGAAGCGGTTTCGGGCGTTGCCCGTCGTTTAAATGTATCTGTACCGACGAGCCGTATTAACGAGCAGTTTGAAGCTCGCTTGAAACGCACTGCTAAAACTGTGAAGATTAACGGCTTCCGTCAAGGTAAAGTGCCTGTAAATGTTGTACGTCGTGAATACGGCGCTGGTATTTACCAAGAAGTTGTTAACGACATTATTCGTGACACAGTATTCGAAGCAATCCAACAAGAAAAAATCAATGCTGTTGGTATGCCAAATATCGATAAAGTTGAAAACAAAGATGACGCTTTAGTTTATCAAGCAACTGTTGAAGTTTATCCAGAAGTTGACGTTAAATTTGACGGTCTTGAGATTTCACGTAAAACATCTGAAGTAACAGACAAAGATGTTGACGCAATGCTTGAAAATCTTCAAAAGCAACGTGCTGAATGGACTGAAACTAAAGGCATGGCGAAAAAAGACATGCAAGTTACTTTCGATTTTGAAGGTACTGTAGATGGTGAGAAGTTTGAAGGCGGTGCTGCTGAAGACTTTAAACTTGTTCTAGGTTCTGGTCGTATGATTCCTGGCTTCGAAGACGGTATCGTTGGTATGAAGAAAGGCGAAGAGAAAGTAATCGATGTTACTTTCCCTGAAGACTATCAAGCTGAAAACCTTGCTGGTAAAGCTGCTCAATTCAAAATCAATGTAAAACTTGTTGAAAAGCAAAAGCTTCCTGAAATTGATGCTGAATTCTTAAAAATCTTTGGTGTTACTGAAGAAGAAGGCGTTGAAAAATTAAAAGCTGACGTTCGCAAAAACATGGAACGTGAAGTGAAAAATGGTCTTCGTAACCAAGTAAAAGGTGCAGCTTTTGATGCACTTGTTGCTGCTAACGAAGTTGAAGTTCCTGAGTCTATGTTGGCTCAAGAAATTGACCGTCAACGTCAACAAATGATTCAACAATTCACTCAACAGTTTGGTGCTCAAGGTGCAAAAGCATTTGACAGCAGCATGCTTCCAGATGAATTGTTCAAAGAACAAGCTGAAAAAGCAGTTAAACTTGGCGTATTAGTCAGCAAAGTATTGGCTGATGCTAAACTTGAAGTAGATGCGGCTCGTGTAGATGCTTATATCGAAGATATGGCTTCTTCTTATGAAGATCCTACAGAAGTAATCGAATACTTCAAAACTGATAAACAACAACGCGCTCAAATTGAAGGCGTTGTGTTAGAAGATCAAGTTGTAGATCATCTTCTTGCTGCTGCTAAAGTAACTGACGAAGTTGTAAGTTACCAAGACTTATTGAAAGAACAACAAGCTCGTCAACAAGGCTAAGTTCTTCAGTCTAAAAAGGGCGCTTCGGCGCCTTTTTTTTATGCGATTTGATAGAGGCTTGTTAGATTCATTCACAATACTGATGCAAAAAATATCGGATATTTGGTTGGGAATATTTTGCATTTTCAGTCATTATCCCTCATATTGTGACTATGAGTGCAGTAACAAAAATTCAGGAATAAATAACATATGTATGTTCCATCAATTGAAAACGCTTTAGTACCAATGGTCGTAGAACAATCTTCTCGTGGTGAGCGTTCTTTCGATATTTTTTCACGTCTTTTACGTGAGCGTGTGATTTTTTTAACAGGCGAAGTTGAAGACAACATGGCGAACTTAATTGTTGCGCAAATGTTGTTCTTGGAAGCAGAAAATCCGGACAAAGATATTCATTTATATATCAACTCACCGGGTGGTTCTGTGACTGCTGGTATGGCAATTTACGATACCATGCAATTTATTAAACCTGATGTTGTGACTTATTGCATGGGGCAAGCAGCATCAATGGGCGCATTTTTATTAAATGCGGGTGCAAAAGGCAAGCGTTATTGCTTGGAAAATGCACGTGTGATGATTCACCAACCATTAGGTGGTTTCCGTGGACAAGCATCTGATATTGAAATTCATGCACGTGAAATTCTGTTCATTAAAGAGCGATTAAATCGTTTGATGGCAGAACACAGTGGTCAAGATTATGAAAGAGTTGCGAAAGATACAGATCGTGATAATTTCATGACTGCTGAGCAAGCGAAAGAATATGGTTTAGTGGATCAGGTATTAAGTAAACGCCCTCAAAACTAAACTTTAAAGACAAGATTTAAGAATTTGGAGTGAAAATGTCCGATCTTCCTCAAGGACAAAAGCATTGTTCATTTTGCGGTAAAACGCAGTCTGAAGTCGGTAAACTGATTGCAGGCGAGGACGCATACATTTGTAATGAATGTGTGGATGTATGCTTAGACTTAGTCCAAACCAGCCAGCAAGTGGAAACAGGTGATTGGGCGACGCGTCCATTACCAAAACCACATGAAATTCGTGCGGCATTGGACCAGTATGTGATTGGTCAAGATACAGCAAAGAAAACCCTTTCTGTTGCAGTATATAACCATTACAAACGTCTAAAAGTAAGCCAAACAGGTCATAAGCCTGCTGACGCTGTGGAAATTGCGAAAAGTAATATTTTGCTGATTGGACCTACCGGTTCAGGTAAAACTTTACTTGCACAGACACTTGCTCGTTTGCTAGATGTTCCATTTGCGATGGCAGATGCGACAACATTGACCGAAGCAGGTTATGTCGGTGAAGATGTTGAAAACATTATTCAAAAGCTACTGCAAAAAGCGGATTATGATGTAGAGAAAGCTCAGAAGGGCATTATCTACATTGATGAAATTGATAAGATTACCCGTAAATCTGAAAATCCATCGATTACCCGTGATGTGTCTGGTGAAGGTGTACAGCAAGCATTGTTAAAAATGATTGAAGGCACAGTTGCATCTATTCCGCCTCAAGGTGGTCGTAAGCATCCACAGCAAGAATTTATTCAAGTGGATACTGCAAATATCTTGTTTATTTGTGGTGGTGCATTCTCTGGACTTGAAAAAGTTGTACAACAACGTCAAGAAAAGGGTGGTATTGGTTTCACCGCTGATGTGAAAAATAAAGATGATAGTAAAAAATTATCTGAATTATTCCGTCAAGTTGAAGCTGCAGATTTAGTGCGTTTTGGATTAATTCCAGAATTCATTGGTCGTTTACCTGTGATTGCAACGCTTGAAGAGCTGGATGAAGAAGCGTTGATGCAGATTTTGACTGAACCTAAAAATGCATTAACACGTCAGTATCAATATCTCTTTGAGATGGAAAATGTTGACCTCATTTTTGAAGACTCGGCATTACGTGCTGTGGCGAAGAAAGCACTTGATCGTAATACAGGTGCGCGTGGTTTGCGTTCTATCCTTGAAAATGTATTGCTTGAAACGATGTATGACTTACCAAGTCGTCAAGATGTAGGTACAGTAATCATCAATGAAGCTGTGATCAATGATAAAGCTGAACCTGTTTATCAAGCAGGTCGTCAGCCAAAGCAAGAACAAGTCGATGTTGAAAAAGTGGATTTAAAGGTACTTGATTCAAAATCTGCTTAATTCAGTGGATTTTGTTTGAATAACCGATGCACTTCATCCGAAACGTGTAATTAGCTTGACTATTTACACGTTTTTTATTTTTAAATGGTCATTGAAATGTTAAGCTCAATGACGAGAATAGTGTTTATTAAAAACGAAAAATAAAAAATACGCGGTGAGGGATAATCATGCGTTACGTTGGTTTAGTCGTTCTGGTCAGTTGTGGTCTAGCAGCTTGTCAAAGTCATCAATCCGTTGAACAACAGTCGGCAAAAGTTGTTTCAACTTTAGATCCTATTGATTTCAAAAAAGAAGATTCGTTGGTTCATGAGAAGCTTGATCAATATAAGATCGCTTCATTTTCTGCTGGTTCGTGGATGAAACAAAAACCAGGGCAATATTTTAAACTGGTTAAGCCTCAAAATCCTCAAGCAGCGGTGGTTTATTTCTATCGTCCAGATAGTCGATGGAATAGACAAGAAATCATTCCAACCAGCTTCTTTTTAAATGGGGAGCATATCCCTA
Source organism: Acinetobacter sp. P8-3-8 (assembly GCF_000214135.1). Taxonomy (GTDB): domain Bacteria; phylum Pseudomonadota; class Gammaproteobacteria; order Pseudomonadales; family Moraxellaceae; genus Acinetobacter. The sequence continues at coordinate 37,993 of NZ_AFIE01000029.1, read as the reverse complement.
GCCTAATCAGCAATCATTATTACTGGGTTGAATTAGCCGAAGGTGATTATAAGCTAAGTTTAAGCCGTCCTTTAGGGGTTTTGCATTTTCAAAAACCAAAAGTTGCCTATTTTTCTGTAGAAGCAGGTGGGCAATACTTCGTGAAATATGAGGAAGAAAAATTTCGTGGAGGACCGAATGGTGAAGCAGGCTTACTACGTGTTGGACCTCTCATGCAAATGCCTACACGACAAGCTTTGAAAGAAATTGCGATGACTCAGTTGAAATCTCCAGGATTAAACTTTGTTGGAGAAGTCGCAGCGGATGGTCGTGTGATCAAACCTAAAGAAGAAATTAAAGGTGAAGATTATAAAGTCAGTGATGATGTACATTTGACTCGACCATTTAAGATTTGGAATCCAATGACTTGGTAATAATGAACTTTATATTATTGATTTATGAGTCAAAAAGATGATCCTAGGATCATCTTTTCATTAGGCTACGCAGTTTTATTTACTTCGTTTATCGTTTTGTTTTCTATCTTAACGTCAGTTCGGGATAGAGTTTGATGTAAGTTATTGAAAAGATAGATCAGGCACAGCGGAGTCCCACCGTTTAAAGTCAGATGTAGGGATTAACCCACTTCGTCTTGCACTTCGCTTGAAATATATTTCAATCTTGTTCAGGTTCGACCTGAGAGGTACTACCTCGTAAGCCTTTCGGGATGAGTGGCACTGCCACGTAAGGGCCAAACCATTTGTCAGTCGCCAACTCGACAGATACTATCAAGTACCTAATATATTGCAAAAACAGTATATTACAGATGTGGCCCGGCCTCGAACAATGCGACTGACATTTCCGCGTATCATATAGCTGGGAACATATCTTATCCCGAACTCAGGTTATCTTAAATTTTCTCAGGTCTCAATTGGCCTTCTTTTTTAACTCATTTAACTGTTTTGCAATGTCTTCAAAATCTTGCTGTGAAGTTTGCATGACTGAGCTTAATTGGTCATTCATAATTTTCATGGTTTCTTGAGCCACCAATGGTGTTTTTTGTAAGATCGATTGACCCACCGAGCTTGAATAAAAATCTATCTGTGCTTTAACTTCTTCGGCACTAAATACATCACCATAAATTTTTGAATAAACAGGTTTTAATTTATCCCACGCTAACATTTTCTGACTTTGTGTATAGAGCTTATCTGCCAATTGATTTGCGATGACTTGTTCTTGCGGGCTTAAATTTTCATGCTTTACAACGCTTTGTACGATTACATAAGCTTGCTGATCTAACTGTGGACGAAGCTGTTTAAGCGTGTCTTGCATCAGTTGATTTAAATTCATCACACTAATCAATTTATCGACATCTTGTGCTGTCGCTGGAGCTGCAAAACTTAAATTTGCTGAACAACAAATAAGACCACAGATGAGATATTTGATGGCTTTCATATTTTTTCCTTTATACCTATTACATTTAGAATTGAATGTATTTATAAATTCAGTCTTCTTGTCCTTGAACCAAAGGCACTAAGATCGCTTCCATTTTTTGTTTAATCAACTTTTGGTTTTCTTCTTTTAACATCTGTTCTTGTGAAAACTTGGTTGTTTCTAACATGATTTCAGACATCAGTAGATTCATTTTTTGATTAATCGATTGTCCTATAGGTGTGCTCAAAAATTCAATATTGGCTTGAACCTCTTCTTCAGTAAAAGTCTTTTTGAATAAGGCTTTAAACATATTAATGAATTGAGGATCTGTGGTAATTTTTTGCTGAACTTCACTGTAGAGTGCACTGATTTGTAATGCTGCATTTTGCTGGTCGATATTTAAAGTTTGTGCGCCAGTGACTTGACGGACTAGGTCTTCTGCTTGTTCATCAAAATAGGGTTGCATATCTCTAGTGCTTTGTCTAAAAATCTCAGAAATATTAGAAAGCTGCATCAGCCGATCTATACTTTTATCTGTAGCTGGGCGAGCAAAGGCGATGGATTGGGTTCCCAAAAATAAACTTGCGAATATAAGCGGTATGATCAGTTGTTTTATTTTCATTATTTAACCCAAATAAAAAAGCACTCTTCATCATAGAGTGCTTTTTTATCAAGATTCAAGTTGAATCTTAAAAGAATGATGGATTAACTCGCAGCAGCATCAACGACTGGGATTTTTCCAATTTTTGCTTGCCAGATTTTTGGTGCAGTTGCATGAATAGAAGTACCATTCACATCGACAGCAACAGAAACAGGCATGTCTTCAACTACAAATTTGTAGATTGCTTCCATTCCTAAATCAGCAAATGCAACAACTTCAGCTTGGCGAACTGCTTTAGAAACTAAGTATGCAGCACCACCAACAGCCATTAAATAAGTCGCTTTGTTGTCTTTGATTGCTTCAATCGCTGTAGGGCCACGATCAGCTTTACCAATCATACCAAACAAGCCAGTTGCTTCTAAAACTTGACGTGTGAATTTGTCCATACGAGTCGCTGTTGTTGGGCCAGCAGGGCCAACTACTTCATCACCCACAGGATCTACAGGGCCAACGTAGTAAATAAATTTACCTTTAAGATCGACTGGAAGCTCTTCGCCATTATCCAACATTTCACACATGCGTTTATGCGCAGCGTCACGACCTGTATAGATTGTACCGTTTAACAACAATGTGTCACCTGGCTGCCAAGAATTCATTTCTTCTTGAGTAATGTTGTCTAGGTCAACACGCTTAGAGCTTGAAGAATCCCAAGTCACTTCAGGATAATCAGAAAGTTTAGGTGCTTGAATATGTGCAACACCAGAACCATCTAATTGGAAATGTGCATGACGCGTTGCAGCACAGTTTGGAATCATACCGACTGGTTTACCCGCAGCATGACAAGGATAATCTTTAATTTTGATATCAAGAACAGTTGTTAAACCACCAAGACCTTGAGCACCGATACCGAGCGCATTTACTTTCTCAAAGATTTCCATACGAAGTTCTTCGATTTTATTTTCAGGCCCACGGCGAAGTAACTCGTCCATGTTGATTTCTTCCATGAGTGATTCTTTTGCAAGCATCATGGCTTTTTCAGCAGTACCACCAATACCGATACCTAACATACCAGGAGGACACCAGCCTGCACCCATTGTCGGAACAGTCTTAAGTACCCAATCCACGATAGAATCAGAAGGGTTTAACATCGCAAGTTTAGATTTATTTTCTGAACCGCCACCTTTGGCAGCAACCGTGATATCTACTTTATTACCCGGTACGAGTTTGTAGTGAATCACAGCAGGGGTGTTGTCTTTGGTATTCTTACGACCAAAAGCAGGATCAGCAAGTACAGATGCACGAAGAACGTTACTATTTTCTAAATAACCTTGACGTACACCTTCATTGATTGCGTCGTCTAAGCTCATGGTTAAATCAAATTTAACATCCAAGCCCACATCAACAAAAACGTTCACGATACCAGTATCTTGACAGATTGGACGATGACCTTCTGCACACATACGTGAGTTAATTAAGATTTGTGCAATCGCATCCTTTGCGGCTTTGTTCTCTTCACGATCATAAGCACGGCTCATCGCTTGGATGAAGTCTTGTGGGTGATAGTAAGAAATGAACTGAAGCGCATCTTTGACCGATGTGATCAAGTCATCTTGCTTGATAATAGTTGTCATATCGAAAATCTCTTGAGCGGGCTGATAGCTAGCGGGCTAAATTATACGTGATAAAGCAAGATTTGTGGGTGTTTTGCTGAGGATTTGGGCTAAAGTTTAATGAATAACACTTATAATTTATGCTCATACTTGGCTGTTATTTCGTGTCATAAACAGCGTATATTTTGAAATAAAGCTGAAATATTTTAATGGTTGGGATAATTTTTATTTTTCAAATTATTGTTATTTATAGCTAAAAATTATTTTTAATAAAATTATTCGAATATGACGGTGTTGTCATAAAGTTGTCATAAAACTTTCACATAATGGCATCAACAAAATAGAGTGATGAAATATGACAATGTTAAGCGTTCTGATGGTTGTAGCTTTTAGTATGTTTATTGCAGCAACTTGGATTTATGGTCAGAAAGAAGATCAAGCCTAACGCTTTATCTTCTTTTTTTATGTCTAAATTTTAAAAATAATTCCTTCATTTATTGTTAAAATTTCTATCCTCATTCGAATAAAAAATTCAATTCATTGTCCAAATAAAACATGACAGATCAATCTCATCTTGCTGAAAATATTATTCAAATTTATAAAAAACATGGTCGTGCATGGACTGAATTACGTGGTGATTTTTTGTATGAACAAGCGTGGTTAGATCGCTTTCTTTCGATCATTCCAAAGCATTCAAAGATTCTCGATCTCGGCTGTGGTTCAGGTGTGCCCATTGCTCGGTATTTGATTGAAAATAGTTGTTCTATCGTCGGCGTTGATGCTTCTGACACAATGTTAGAAATGGCAAAGCAGAATTTTCCTGAGCAGACTTGGATTCAGGCTGATATGCGAGATATTGAATTAGATCTCAAATTAAATCAAAAATTAGATCAAAAATTTCAAGCAATTTTAGCGTGGGATAGCTTTTTTCATCTCACTCAAGAAGACCAACGGAAAATGTTTGAACAATTCTCTAAGTTTGCCGAACACGGTACAGCATTGATGTTTACCAGTGGCCCTGCAAACGGTGAAGCCGTTGGCGATCTATTTGGAGATGCTTTGTATCATGCCAGTTTGTCAGCAGAAGAGTATCGTGAATTATTGAATCAATATGGTTTTGAAGTAGTGAAAATGATTGCAGAAGATGTTGAATGCGCAGGGCATACGGTGTAGTTGGTGAGAAAAAAATTAAGCTTAGGTTGAAACTGGCATATATAATAATGGCTAATTGTTAGCTTAGATTTTAGCTAATACAATTTAGAGAAGTCTAGATACAATATGACAAGCAAAAGAAAAATTTTCTGAATGCTGTAGTTTGCATGATTGTCATTCTGGAATGATTTTTGAACTCAAAATGTAAGCAGGCCCTATGATATTTGTTGTATCATTTGTACCTCATAGTTTTACAAATTTTAATAAAATTTAAAGTCAGAACTTATATAGCGATAAATATGTTTAATTCACCACTATATGTCGTAAAGCTTGGAGGTAGCATAACTACCATCAAAAATGGAAATTACGAACTAAATTATGAAAATCTAAAAAATATTGCGGAGACCATATCAAAATCAAAATTATTGAGTAACTCAAAAATAATTCTTGTTTTTGGCGGTGGCTCTTTTGGTAATGTGGCACCAATAGAATATAATATTTTATCTAAGAGCAATAAAGATAACCATTTGGTTAATATATCTAAAATGACGACTGTAATGTTTTCAATGCTTACAGATATTGCAAATGTTTTTATTGAATATGGTCTTCCAGTCTACCCTTTTCAGTGTTCAGCAATTGTTAGACAAAAGATAAACTTGAAATACGAAATAAATATTGAATCTATATTACTAGCTTTAAAACAGAACTATATACCGATAATTTCAGGAGATTTAGTTTTTAACAGAGAAAATAATTTTACTATTTTTTCAAGTGACAACATTCCTTTTTTAATATCTGAAGTTTTTCCTGTTAAGCATGTTTTATACTATACGGATGTAGATGGCTTGTATTCCAATTTAATTGATAAAAAGATTATTCCATTAATTAAATTAGGGGATTTTAAAGCGATTAAAAAGTTAGCTGGTCCCTCATTAAATCAAGATGTTACTGGTGGTATGGCTCATAAAATAATACAAATCGAGAATCTATTAAAAAATAACGTAACCAGTGAAATACTTTCTTTTAAAAATTTTAGATTAATTGATCATTCCCTAAATAAAGAGATTCATTTCGGTACACGCTTTGAGGTAAATTGAAATAATTACAAAGTTCATTCTGTAAAACGTTAAATAGCATCATTACTCGAAAGAAAAATCGAATTTACACAACATCTTCATTCAATACAATCTGTTCATTTTTATCAAAAGCTTTGGGGTAAAAGCGAGAATAAGCTCCATGAATTTCATCTTCAGGTAAAGCCAACACTTGTCGAAGATTTGAACTAAAAAATGATAAGACGGAAGCAGATACAATGATCAAGCTCAGGACAATCATTGTGGTATATAGTCCTAAATAGCTCATAAAAATACCTGCAACTACAACGCCAAGTGGACTGGCAATACCTGTACCAAAAGTTGCTGAGGCACTGATTCTATTTAGAAAATGATTTGGAGAAGCAGCGCTACGCATAAAACTAGTATTGGTCACAGCAACCATTAAGCCACAGCCAGCTAGACCCATTCCAAAACATAAGAGTAGAAAATAAGCTAGATGAAAAATGCTTAACACTTGGCACATCAATGCGGTTATGAAAATACCCAAACCTAAAGCCAAATATCCAGAATAAGTGGTGGTTGCACGACCAAAATGAGCATTTGCCATTGCGCCAATCTTTGTTGCACCGATAAACATACCGATAGCAAAAAAAGTGTCTGCGATACCAAATAGCCAAGGACTTTTGCTGTAATTTTGATAAAAGAATGCAGGTAGAATGACGCCTAAAAATGGATAAAGCCCTAAATTCATGAAAAAAGTAATTTTAATTAAACTGATTTCGGGTGGTAGTCGTAAAATTGCAGAAAAACCACTGTACCATTTGGGGCGTTTAGGTGCATGTTCGAAGTCTTGAGGGAGGTTTGTCGGCTTAATAAATGCTAAAAGTACAATTGAAACAATAATTAACCCAACACCTAGCCAAAGGGTATTTTGTGCACTGATGATTGAAATCAATCCAGTCCCAATAATAGGCGAACAAAATGTGACTATAGTGATGGCTGCTGAGCGCCATTGAATTGCTTTAGAAAGCAATGCTTTAGTCACTTGAAAAGGAATAATACTATTTTGTAATGGTTCACGAATTCCTACCGCTAAACCAGCGATCACTTGGCATAAAATCAGCAATCCTGACCAATACAAATCCGATGTAGCGAGTAGAGCAATGACCACTGATGAAATTAAGCTCATCAAATAGCAAATTGAAATCAGTTTTTGTTTATCGTAAGTATCACCAAGTGAGCCAAATAATCCACGTGCTAAGATATCAGCCGCAGAACCTACAGCAACAAAAACTGCAAAAGCAGTTGCATCATGGGTGATAGAAAGTACCCACCAAGCAAGTGCAAGATATGTACATCGAGAAGCAATACTGTTAAAAATTGCAGAGAACTGAATGAAATAAAAATTTCGTCCAAATGGAAATTTGCTTGTACTCGTTTCATTCATTGATGTAGCTACCAGTTTTTATTTTCTGTTCAAATTATGTTTTATCTTTTCCCTTTAAAGATATTGAAATAGAACGTTTTTATCAACGTTAAATTAACCATAAATCGATTTTATTTTTGAAATTTTCTGGATAAAAGTCATGAAAAATTGAAAATCTGTAAGCAACTTCATTATAACGGTGATGATTTATTTTTATTCTTTCATGGCGGAAAATTTTAATTTTAGGAACTTAACTTAGATTCACATTGTGAGAAATTGAACAGGATTTATCAACTTTTTTAAATAATTTTGAGCTTATATGGTGCAAAAGTTGTTTATTCTGTAGTTGAATTAATATGTTTTGTAAAGTTTTATAAAAGAAGTTATTATAATGATAATTGTTATCATTATATTTTCGGTGTTCTTGTGCCTTTCGTGAAAAATCCTTTATCCCTGATGATGCTATCGACAGGGTTTCTTTTTGTTTCCTCGACAAGTTTTGCAAATTCAGAAATAAATGAAGCGCAACAAACCAGTTCAGCAACACTTCCAACCATTGTTATTGAAGCGATGGAAGAAGGGGATCCAATAAAGACTTATGTTGATTATAAACAGGCAAATGTCACTCGAAATGGTTTGGATAAGAAAGATATTCCACAAACGATTGATACCATTGATGTTTCAAAGTACAAGCTTTATGGCGCAAATGATTTAAGCGTGATGTTACAAGGTACACCTGGTGTTTCGACCAGCTATGATGCACGAAATGATGGTATTTCCATTCGTGGATTTAATGCAGATACCAATGATATTTACCGTGATGGTGTCCGTGAAAGTGGACAGTATCGCCGTAGTACCGCAAATATTGAACGTATCGAGATTTTAAAAGGCCCTGCATCGGTACTTTATGGTCGTAGTGCAGGTGGTGGTGTCATCAATATGGTGACCAAAGTTGCTAACTTTGATTCTAAAAGTTCTGTTGGCGCCTATGTGGGTTCTTATGAGAATGTCGGCGGAACCATTGACCTGAATAAAATTTTAAATGATAACTGGGCAGTACGTTTAGTCGGTGAAAAGTCAGACAGTAATAGCTTTCGCTCAGGTATTGGCTTTAATCAAGAAATGCTTTCTCCAAGTGTGACTTATCGTAGTGATGATGAAAAGCTCCTGTGGACGACAGAATATACTTATGACAGTCTAAACAGAACGCCTGATCGTGGGCCAGAGTATGCAAATCTACCTGCAGGTGTTTCGATTAAAACAGGCTTTGCTGGTGAAAATGATCATATTGTTGATGAAACCAAATCATTTAGAACAGATTTAAAATATGAATTTGCCCCTGATTGGAAATTTCATTGGGCACTCAGTCATCGTGAATCATTCCAAGATTTTGATAATTTCTTTGCTGGAACGTGGTGTTCAGCGTCGGGTCTACAAAATGACGGCAAGCCATGTGATTGGCAAGGTAAAATCCGTCAAAATTATGCTTGGCAACAAACAACAAATAAAACTTTAGTCAATACTTTTGATATTACGGGACAATTTAAAACAGGTCTTTTAGATCATAAAGTCATGTTTGGCAGTGATTGGTCGAATGAAAAACGAGAACCGATCCTTGGAAACTATTCAAGTGGAGAAAAGGCGGGAATTTATTATCGCTATGTTGATCCATTTAATACGGCAGACAACTTCTTATCACCAAGTTGGGCATTGTTGAATGGCTCACGACCTGATGAAACATCACATAGTCAAACCGATGCCAATGCACTGAGTTTCTTCCTGCAAGATTTAATATCATTCAATGAAAAATACAAAATGATGTTAGGTTTACGATATGACAGTTATGATTTTAAAACCCATGATGTCCGTAAAAACAGTACTCGATCTTATAGTGATGATAGTGTAAGTCCAAATATTGGTTTTGTTTGGCAGCCTGTTGAAAGCCAAAGTTTTTATGCATCTTATAGTAAAAGCTTTTCACCTTATGGCGGGCGAGGATTGTTGGGCGTAAGTGCTTCGATCGAACCGAACTTATATGATGCTGAACCACAATATAACGAGCAGTATGAAATTGGTGTAAAAAGTGATTGGTTAGATGGCAATTTGAATACACAACTTTCAATCTACGATATTACCAAAAACAATATCCGCTATCAGCCTGATGCCATCTATAAACCAAATGAATGGGAAGTGGGGCAGAAACAACAATCAAAAGGTGTAGAATTTAGTTTTATCGGTAAAGTGCTTGAAAATCTCTACGTTCGTGGTGGTTATGGCTTTATTGATGCAAAATGGAAAGATGATAGTCGTAATGTGAAGGAAGCTGACAACTTAAAAGGCAATCGACTTGGCGGTATTTCTGAAAATACAGGGAACTTATTTGTCCGTTATTTACCGACTCAAAATTGGTACGGTGAAATGGGTGCAACCTATGTGGGTTCTTATTATACGACAGATAAAAATACTGCAAAAATGCCAGACTTTACTCGTGTAGATGCAGCGATTGGTTATAAAGATGACAAATGGGGCGCAACTTTAGCCGTGAATAATTTAACGGATAAAGAATACTGGCGTTCAAGTTCTATGCCAGGAACACCACGCAATTATTTATTCAGAGTGAATTATTTCTTCTAAGTCGTCGCTTTAATTAACGAGTATTTTGAATTTACAGTGAGTGTTCTTATTTAGAATGAACATTCACTCAATTTCTGAAAAAATATTTGATTACAAACAAAAAACCATCCAATTGTTTGATTGGATGGTTTTTTTGATTTAGAAGATTTTTTCTCGACGAGAATGTCTTAAATTAAACTTCTTGTTGCGCTGACTGAATTGCAGTCAAAGCAATGGTAAAGACAATATCATCAACCAAAGCACCGCGTGATAGGTCATTCACAGGCTTATTTAAACCTTGCAACATTGGCCCTACACTCACCACATTGGCAGAACGTTGAACGGCTTTATAGGTGGTATTTCCTGTATTTAAATCTGGGAAGATAAAGACATTGGCACGACCTGCAACCTGAGAATCAGGCGCTTTAGAACGACCTACGCTTTCCACCGATGCCGCATCATATTGTAATGGCCCGTCAATGAGTAAATCAGGGCGACGTTGTTTGGCAATTTCAGTCGCCTTAGCAACTTTCTCAACTTCTGCACCTGTACCTGACGTTCCTGTAGAGTAAGAAATCATGGCAATACGTGGGTCAATACCAAACGCTTTTGCTGAATCAGCGGATTGGATAGCAATCTCCGCCAATTGTTCAGCATCAGGATCAGGATTAATCGCACAGTCACCATAGACATAAACTTCATCTGGTAACAGCATGAAAAATATTGAAGAAACCAATGAGTATTCAGGAGCGGTTTTAATCAATTGGAAAGCAGGGCGAACGGTATTGGCTGTGGTATGGATCGCACCAGAAACCAAACCATCTACTTGATCAAGCGCTAACATCATCGTACCTAAAACCACAGTATCTTGAAGTTGTTCACGTGCTTGGAGTTCGTTGAGTTTGCCTTTACGCAGTTCAACCATTTTCGCAACGTAATTCTCACGGATGAGATCAGGATCAATGATTTCTAAATCAAAAGGCAATTCAATATTACGTGCTTTAGCAACTTCAAGAACGGCTTCAGGTTTTGCTAATAATACACATTGAGCAATACCACGTGACTGACAGATTGCCGCCGCTTGCACTGTACGTGGTTCATCACCTTCAGGCAGCACAATACGCTTTTTCGCAGCAATGGATTTCTGTACCAATTCATGACGGAATGCAGAAGGGGATAAACGGGGTTTGTAATCACCATTGAGCATTTGAGCCAACCAAGCTGGATCAATATGACTAGATACAAAACGTGTCACTTGATCAGCACGCTGAGTATCATCAATCGGGATTTCATTGCTTAAATTTGAAAGCCTTTGTGCTGTTTCAAAAGTGCTGAGAGGCGTATGCAAAATTGGTAAACCATTCTTAATCGCAGATTGGCAGAATTCAAGTACTAAAGCATTCGGCTCATAATGTTCTGTTAAAACCAAACCTGCTAAAGGAATACCATTACTGGTGGCTAAGCTACTCGCCAATAGCACATCAATACGGTCGGAAGCACTGATGATCAGTTCACCTGCAATGAATTTATCCAATTCATGTTCAATGTTAGAAGCGATTAAACTGCTGTGTAATACACGACGTGTTGACGCTTTACCCTCATTGATCCATGTGGCTTGGATTTGCTTTGCAAGATCTGAAACACGTGGCACACTTAAAATATCACTGAAGGGCACCATACCAATGATTGGTAATTTCGCCGAACCAATATACGGATGACTTTTCTGAATTTCAGCGCTGAATTTTCCGATATCACGGACTAAACGAAGATCAGTATCAATCGTGACAGGAATCTGCGCTGAATCGGCAGGAAGTCCACGAGTACGCATCAGCAAAACACCAGCATTACGTGATGATGATGCGCCACCAAAATTACGTAATTGGGTTTCGATTTTTTCAGCAGTTTGTTCAGGTTTGTGAATATCTGCATTGCTTACAAAAATGACTTTGGCATCTAAAGCTTGTGCCAAAGAAGCATTCAAGTCACTTGCAAACGAATCACGTGTCGTTGGAACTAAACCTTCAACAATAATAATGTCATGTAACTTTGCAACTTGACGGTGCAGACTGACTGCTTCTTCTAAAAGTTCATCTGTTTCATTGGCATTTAAGAGATGCGTAATTTTCGCAAAAGAAATCGGTTCAACGGTTTCTGAATTAGAAATATGGCGATACAGCGCAGTAGTGCGATCAGGTTCAGTGCTAAGTTCTTGCGAAAAAGGTTTTAAAAAACCAGATTTTACACCTTGGCATTCCAAGGCATAAACAAGACCTAAACAAGCAGAGGTTAAACCAACGCCTTCCCCAGTGGGAACCAATAAAATTGTTTTCATAAACTATTCTTAAAAAATAAAGATATTTTAATAGAAAGAGTGAGGACAGCTTATGCTGTCACCACATCTGATTCAGACTTTTTTGCGGTCTGTTGTACCTCGTGTTCTACAACAAACTCAGTTTCTTTGGCAATACGTCCTTCTTCATCTGTTGGAATCACCCAGATTTGAGGACCATGACCTGCATCGATACGACCTTCTGTACCACGTTTGAGATTATTATTTTTTTCTTTACTGAGGTCAAAACCAAAATGAGGTAGGTAAGCAACTGTTTTCTCACGAATATAAGCTGAGTTTTCACCAATACCGCCAGTAAAGAACAAACCATCAATACGAGGCAAGCCACAACTTAAAGCGGCTAAAGATTTTGCTAAACGATAACAGAATACTTCAATCGCGAGTGTTGCATCTTCATTGCCTTGTTCAGAAGCTTCGATTAACGTACGCATATCATTTGAAAGGTCAGATAGACCTAATAAACCTGATTGACTATTCAACATTCTGTCAATTTTGTAGATATCCCAACCTAGATTCGATGCAAGGAAACTGTGAATACTTGGATCTACATCACCACTACGTGTTCCCATGACCACACCTTCAAGTGGTGTTAAACCCATAGACGTATCAACACTTTGTCCATTCCAAATGGCACAAGTTGAGCTACCATTCCCCAAGTGCGCAGTTAACCAACCGCCTTGTTTGAAACTACCAGCCAGCTCAGAACCACGTTCCGAAACATAAGCATGACTTGTACCGTGGAAACCATAACGACGTACATTGTGGTCAGTATATAAGAATTTAGGTATTGCATAACGATACGCATGCGGTGGCATCGTTTGATGGAATGCGGTATCAAATACAGCGACTTGTGGTAATTCTGGAAATAAACGCATTGTTGCATTGATTCCGACCAAATGTGCTGGGTTATGTAATGGTGCAAGCGGTGTTGCTTCACGAATTTTTTCGATAATTTCAGGTGTTAATAATTCAGCTTTGGTCAACGTTCCACCATGCACAACACGATGTCCAATCGCTTTCGGTTTGTATTGAGATAAACGACCTAAAATGGTTTCTAAAGCTTTTTCATGGTCAGCATATGGAATCGCTATTTCAAGAGGTTGATTACCCGCAGTGATTCCTTTAATACGTGCATCAGCAGAACCTAAGTTTTCTGCTAAACCATAGATTCGATCTGCATGACCTTCAGAAACCAGTGCATATTTGATTGAAGAAGAACCACAGTTAATTACTAATACTGATGTAGACACGTTTTAATACCTGAAATTGTAATTTGAAAAGTCATCCTGATTGATCTGATTACGCTTTTTTTATAGCAGGGGAATAAGATCAGTGCGTATGTTTTACCATGTGTAGATTTTTTGTCCTAGCTAGACTTTAGGTGATTAGACTTTAGAACTATCGACCTAAAAATGATTAATATCTAATATTTATCAGTTGATTATTCATTTAATAAGTGAAAATTAGCATTCATTGTCCATTTTATCTATCTGTTCTATACAGTTTCTTGTAAATGTTGATTTCAGAATTGTTAATTTACATACGTAATAAGACATAGCAAGAAAAAACTCAGTACTTAAGAGAATAAATACTGAGTTCAAATGGTGTTTTTTAGATTGAATTATTGGCGAATTTGGCCATCACCTAATACGATCCATTTTTGAGAAGTTAAACCTTCTAAGCCTACTGGACCACGTGCATGAATTTTGTCGGTAGAGATACCAATTTCAGCACCTAGACCGTATTCAAAACCATCTGCAAAACGAGTTGATGCATTGACCATCACTGAGCTTGAATCTACACGGGTTAAGAATTGACGTGCCAAACTAAAGTTTTCAGTAATAATCGCATCTGTATGATGTGAACCATATTTGTTGATGTGCTGAATAGCTTCTTCAATACCAGAAACAATTTTCACAGCTAAAATTGGCCCTAAATATTCTTCATACCAATCTTCTTCACTTGCAGGTTTAACTGTAGCACCCAAGATTTTTTGAACTTTTAAGCAACCACGAAGCTCAACTTGTTTTTCAGCATACAATTCTGCAATACGAGGTAAAAACTCTTCCGCAATTTGTTCATCGACCAGCAGCGTTTCCATGGCATTACATACGCCATAACGATGTGTTTTTGCATTTAATGCAATTGGAAGTGCTTTGTGTAAATCAGCTTGTGCCTCAACAAAAACATGGCAATTACCATCTAAATGCTTAATCACTGGAATCGTTGCTTCATTGGTAATACGTTCAATCAAGCCTTTGCCACCACGTGGCACGATGACATCTACATATTCAGACATGGTGATTAATTGACCCACAGCAGCACGGTCAGTGGTGTTAATCACTTGCACACATGTCTCTGGTAAACCAACTGTTTTTAAACCATGTTGAATGGCTTTAGCAAGAGCTTGGTTGGAGTTTAATGCTTCAGAACCACCACGCAAAATAATGGCATTGGCAGATTTTAATGCCAAAGATGCAGCTTCAAGTGTGACGTTTGGGCGTGATTCATAAATCATACCAACCACACCTAAAGGCACACGCATTTTACCAATTTGGATACCTGTTGGACGGTAAGCTAAATCTGTGATTTCACCAATAGGGTCAACCAAACCAATCACATCTTTTAAGCCTTGTAACATTCCGTTAAAGCGTGTGGGTGTGAGTTCAAGACGATCAAGTAAAGCACTATCCAAGTTATTTTCACGACCTTGGGTCATGTCAATTTGATTGGCAGCTAAAATTTCGGGTTCACTATTTTTTAAAGCAGTATAAATAGCAGATAAGGCATTATTTTTTACAAGTGTAGTTGATGCAGCCAAAACACCAGCAGCTTGGCGAGCTTGTTTTCCTACAGTTTGCATATACTGTTCAATTGAATCTTGCATAGCGGTTTATTTGATCACTAAAAATATCTCTTTGATAGTAACAGTCTATGCACGGGCAAGGAAGTATTGCGTTGAAATAAAGCTGCTTAAAAATAGAGGATGTAAATATTTTGCAATCTTTTTGCCCTTTAAACTAGATGAGCGGTCAATTTAGCGATTGCGTATAAATCACACATCTGTATAGAATGAAACAATAAGGACATTGACGTAATACAAAACACAACTTGTATTGCTATTAGCGATAATAATGTGAGTTAAACTATCTTGCATATTAAAAGAATAAAGCAGGGATGGAGGAAGGATATGAATTCCATTATCCAAATGGACAATGAATCACACCAATCTTTTACGAGTTTTGGTTTTTTCGACCTATATAACAAACACAGTTTTAAACAACCTCCTCGGACGACTTGGATTGATGGTTGGAAAATTGAGTATATGGCAATTGCGGATCCACGAACGATTCACAATACTCCGATTGTGATTGTTGGAGGCGCATTTCAAAATTTTAACTCTTATAAGTATTGTGTTGAACAATTCTTTGAAAGCGGCCCTGTTATTCTAATTGATTTGCCATCGATGGGTGCCAATCAACAAATCACTAATGTAGATACAGGTCGATCAGCAGGGACATTAGAGCTACCTGACCTCTCTTGTATGTTAGGCGAATGGTTGGATATCGTTGGTATTGCTAAAGTCGATGTGGTGGGGATCTCATTGGGTTCAGTGATTGCTTCGTTCTTTGCCCATCAACGTCCTGAACTTGTCGAAAAAATGATTCTCATGGGCGTCATGCAAGAAACTCGCAAGAGTTGGCGTATGCTTTTAGAAGAATCATTGATGCTTATGAAAGAACAGCGTATGGATGAGTTTGGTCAAGCTGTGATTCTTTATTTAGTCAATCATGCCAAGCTTGATAAAACTCGGATGTCACCGACAGCGAAAAGATTGTTTTTCAAACAAATGGCTGAGTTTTCGAATACAGAACAAGAACGCTATGAAATTAATTGCAATCGCTTATTACGCTTAAATCACGTACCTGTACCACAAATGGATACGCTCGTTGCATGTGGTCAATACGACAGTTTTACATTGCCACATGAAAATGCGCACTTTGCTTTACAGTGTCCTGATATGCAATTTGCAATGATTGCCAATGCCGATCATGTGCCACAGTTACAACGCCGTAAAGAGACCATGACTTTATTTACCACGTATTTAAAAGGTGAGTCTATTCATGGACTAGATGGCATTATCAACCTAACTCGTGAAGAGATGCAGAAATTAGAACGTCGTGGTGAAGCACGTATTCAAGTGTTGCAATCACAACGTCAACTGACCCATCGCCATTCAGATCACATTGTGAATGTTGAAATTGTAGATTTAAACTATTTTGGTTTATGGATGAAGTTGGGCAATCAAGCTGACTTAACTTTTGTAGATGATCATCCACGTGATTTAGCTTTAAATCTGAGTGATGATGAAGGTGAGTTTGCAATTGAATGCTTGATTTTTGAAACGTCAGAACAAGGTGTACGTGCATTATTTAAGCATGGTAGCTTTGAAAATGCAGATCGTTTATTACGTTTTGTTGCACGTCAAACTCAAGAGCAACAAGTCGAAGCTATCGTTTAATTTCATAAATGTTAAATGTAGAGATTTAAAAAACCAGTCAATCGACTGGTTTTTTCTTTCCGAGTATCTCATTCGCCTTACAACTGAGCATCAATCATCCAAACCAAATCACCTAAATGTTCTTCAGGATTTAAATCTGTAGTATCTTGATGAAAATAGAGGCTTGGTTGAATCACTTTGACATTGCCAAAACCTGCATTTTGCATAAATGTTCTCACTTCTTCAGGTGTAACAAAGTGAAAGCTGAAAGCACTACGTGACATTACTTTTAATAATTTACTACTATTCCAAATGACCTTTGCCAGTTTATTTTTCACAGGTTCAGGGTATAAATCAGTCAAATAATGCAAGGTTTTAAAGTCTTTTCCATAATGTGCAATGGATTGAATTAATTGTTGTAAAAGATCTTTATTAAAATAGTTAATGAGTCCCTCACTGATCACTACTAAAGGGCGATTAGGATCGAATACCTCAAATGCTTTTTGAAAATCAGCGGTAAATAAATCTACAGAGAGTACATCTGGACTTTGTGCATCAATTTGTTTAAGTGCAGTTTGTTTGGTTTTTGCCATATCAGGCAAATCAAGTTCACGGTAATCAATGGTTGGATAATGCTGCCTAAACCACCAGCCACGAGGGGATAGCCCTGCAGCAATTTCTAAAACTTGTAAATCTGGAGATTGTTCAATGAGTTGTTTAAGACGTTCATCCAACATGGTGTGACGTTCTTTAAGTGTGGTACGCATACTGCCGCCCACATATTTTTCACCCCAACTTTCAATTGGATGGGCAATCATGGCTAAAGTTTTGCCTTTAGAGGTTGCAAGTAAAGGGTGAGAAATCCCCATTTGATACCAAATATAGCCTGTGTAATGGGCTGTAAATGAAATATGGCGATGTTTGGAAAGCTGTTGTTCTGGTAAATCTGACATAGTTATCCTTAACTTTTGTTTTTCTAATTTTGATTACAATTCATAATGAACATCCAAAAAGGAACACCGAAGTGTTCCTGTTCTTTTTAAAGGGAATTTTTAAAATCTTCAATGACTTTTCTGACAGATTGCCATTCATTTCCTAAATCGAGCTGTTCACCGATCTGAATGTTTGGAATTTTACCACGCATACGTTCTAAACGTTCTTGGTTGGGGAGTGGTAAGTTTTCAATACCAGTCAATGCGATGCATGCAGATTCACGGTCATTACATACCAAGCCCATATCGCAACCTGCATCTAAAGCAGCACGGATACGTGCGTCAGCAAGACCTGCAACGCAAGCCGCTTGCATACTCAAATCGTCTGAGAACAGAACACCCTCATATTTTAATTCTTGACGCAATATTTTTTGAATCCAATACGGTGAAAAACCAGCTGGATTTGGATCAACTTTTTCATAAATCACATGTGCTGGCATCAGGGCATTGAGTTGAGGTTGCAACTGAATAAAGCTTTGCATGTCATTGTCGTGGATTTCTTGATATTCACGTGTATCAATGGCTGCGGCGATATGTGAGTCAGCTTTTACTGAGCCATGACCTGGGAAATGTTTCCCTGTGGTTGCCATACCCGCACGTTGCATACCTTTCATAAATGCACTTGCGAGAGGCACGATATCTTGTACATTTTTTGCAAATGCACGATCACCAATGACATCGCTAATCGCATTTATATCCAAAACAGGAGCAAAGCTAAAGTCAATTCCTACAGCAAGTACTTCGATAGCCATTAACCAGCCACATTTTTCTGCTAAATCTAAGGCTTTTTCAGGTTGGGTTAAGTAAAGTTCACCAAAATGCCCCATAGCGGGAAGAAGCGTGAAACCTGTTCTGAGCCTTTGTACACGTCCACCTTCTTGATCTACAGCGATCAAAATATCTGGGCGGACTTGGCGCATATGATCCGTTAAAGCACGTACTTGAGCGGGTGATTCTATATTTCTTGCAAATAAAATCATGCCACCGACTTGCGGAGCTTGTAATAGTTCAATATCTTCTTGAGTAAGTTTTGTGCCTGCAATATCAAGCATCAATGCGCCGATCATAGGAAACCATGGTTGTATTTATAGAAACTTAGAAACAATACCTGATTTCTGCAATGATTTGCTACATTTAGTCTGCACAGATTATGATAAAACTACACAACATAAACAGATAAAGTCGTTTAAGATCTTGAAACTGTTGAGTTCAGATTGAAAAACGATATAGAAATTGGAAAACCCAAGGAAATATTAAGAATTTATGAAACTTCAAACTCTCGCTTGCGCTATAGCACTGGCAACTGGTGGTTTATTTTTTTCACATACCATCAATCAGGCAATGGCTGAAACCAATGCTACAAATGTTTCTCAGTCAATTCATCCTACGCAAGAGCAGGCTTTGGTTACACGACAGCTCGCTACGTTGATTGATCGTCAACATTATTTAAATATGCGATTAGATGTCAATACATCAAATCGTATTTTAGATATGTATATCGACAGTCTTGATCCTGAGCACACGTTATTCTTGGCTTCGGAAGTTGAAAACTATAAGAAAAAATATGGACCGACTTTAGGTGCTGCATTAAAAGCAGGTAATTTGTCTGCACCGTATGAAATTCATGCGCAGTATCGTGCACGTCTAAAAGAATTTTATGAATTTGAATTGGCTGAACTCAAGAAAACACAAAACTTACATCAGCCAAATCAATTTATCGACACAGATCGTGAAAAAGCAGCTTTCTTTGGAAGCAAAGCAGAGCTAGAAAATTACTGGCGTAAAATGCTGGTTTCACAGTTGATTAACTTGACCATTGCCAAACAAGAAGACCAGGCTAAACAAAAAGCCTTAAAGGATGACCCTTCTTTAGCAAATGGACAAGATCTCGCATCGTCTGAGGACCTAACCCCAGTTCAAACACTGACTAAGCGATATACCCGCCAGTTAGAGCGTATTGGACGTACTAAAAGCGATGATGTGTTAGAGCGCATTTTAAATGCGATGACATTGACCTATGATCCGCACAGTAACTATTTCCCACCTGTTGATGCGATGGAGTTGAATCGTCAAACCACATTGCAATTGGAAGGGATTGGCGTTTCTATTCGACCTGAACGTGGAAATGAAGATTACACCAAAATTGAAACCATTGTAGACGGTGGTCCTGCAAGTAAGACAGGGCAGGTGAAATCGGGTGATCGCATCATTGGTGTTGCCCAAGATGGCGATAAAATGGTGGATGTAATTGGTTGGCCAAGTTCTGAAATTGTTGGTTTAATTCGTGGTAAACGTGGCACAAAAGTCTCAGTTAAACTTTTAGCCGCTGGCGCTTCAATGAATCAAGCTAGAGTGGTGACCATTACCCGTGATGTGATTCAAGAAGAAGATGCAGGTGTACGCTCACGTACGGTGGATGTGACACGTAATGGCGTGAAGCATAAATTCGGTGTGTTAGAGATTCCATCATTTTATTTAAATTATCGTGCGCGTCGAGCAGGAACTGAATATCGTTCAGTTGCAGAAGATACCAATAATGCTTTGAAATCACTCGCTTCACAAAAAGTAGAAGGTATTATTATTGATTTGCGTAATAATCCAGGTGGTTCTTTAGAAGAAGTTGCCAAGATGATTGGGCAAGTGATTAAAGAAGGACCTGTGGTTCAAATCCGTGATGGCAATGGTAATGTCAGCGTGTTTGAAGATACCGATGGTGGCGCTCAGACCTATGCAGGACCATTGGCCGTGCTTGTCAATTTAGCGTCTGCATCTGCGAGTGAAATTTATTCTGCTGCATTGCAAGATTATGATCGTGCAATTGTGTTGGGAAGTACAACAACTGGTAAGGGGACTGCTCAAGTACAATTAGACAGCTTAGCCTATGGTCAAGCAACGCTGACGCAACGTAAATTCTATCGAGTTACAGGTGGTAGTACGCAAAATAAAGGCGTAATTCCAGACATTAAACTGGTCGATATTTATGATGAAGAGTTTGGTGAACGTAAAGCTAAAAATGCCTTGAAATGGGATACCATTCCAACAGCACCATTCAAGCGTGAAGGTTCAATTCAGCCTTATGTGACAAAGCTTGATGAAAAATCAAAAGTACGCGTGGCTGCTGATCCTCAATTTCAATATTTAGAAACTCGTAAAGCCATTGCACAACAAGCCAAAGATCAGAAACAAGTGTCTTTAGATATTGATCAGCGTAAAGCTGAATTAATTGCGCTTGAGGCGAAAACTTTAGCTGCTGAGAATAAACGCCGTACTGAAACAGGTTTGAAACCGTATTCGAACTGGGAAAGTTATCAGGCAAGTTTAGATGCTTTAGCTGAATCACGCGCGAAAATGAAAGCAAATCAACGTCCTGCATTGGCCGAAGAAGAAACTTTTGTGAATGAAGCTGCCAATGTTTTACTCGATATGGCAAGTTTGAAAAGCAAATAATTAAACATATTGTTTAGATAAATTAAAAAGCATATTTGATATATGCTTTTTTTATCTATTCAAATAAAAATAACTTGACGTTCAATAGGATAGTGATATTTTAAGGAGAACTAAAGATATTTAAAAAAGGTGAACCTGATCGCAGTTATGCGGCGTAATTATAGGGGCTTCTTATAACAAAAATAGATTTATTACGGGAAGAAAAATTTTATGAGTTATATGAGTTATGACACTAGTCTCGTAATAGGCTCTGTATGCATTGCAGTGATCATTTGTTACGTTGCTATTTCATTGGAACAGCTCATATTTAAACAAAAAACTGCACGTATCAAAAAATTGATGTTATGTGTCTGTGGAATGACGTTCGGTTTCGCAATTTGGGCGATGCATTTTATCGGAATGCTTGCATGTCATTTGCCAGAAGGCTATTCATTTGATCTTAGCTTGACCATTATTTCTTATATTATTGCTGCTATTGCTTCTACTTTTGCCGTTTGGTTAACCACACGTGACACTTTACCTATTCTGCGTTTGATTTTAGGCGCTATGTTAATGGGCTTGGGCGTTTCTGGTATGCACTACGTGGGGATGATGGGATTAAGTGTTCCTGATCAAATGATTTATTATAATATTCCATTGGTGGTGTTTTCTGTTCTGATCGCAATTAGTGGTTCTGGTCTGTCGTTTTGGCTTGCATTTAAATATAAAAATACTTTTCATCATAGGACTTTATATAAAGTTGCTGTTTCATTCATGATCGCTTTTACTATCGTGGGCATGCATTATACAGGGATGGCTTCTGCGACGTTTTATCCAATAGGCGATGTTATTCATGCGACGCA
This sequence comes from Acinetobacter sp. P8-3-8, assembly GCF_000214135.1. GTDB lineage: Bacteria > Pseudomonadota > Gammaproteobacteria > Pseudomonadales > Moraxellaceae > Acinetobacter. Next base: position 15,994 of record NZ_AFIE01000029.1, on the reverse strand, counting down.
ACATGTGCAAGAGCGACAGGACATTCTGTTGTTTGCCATCATTTTTGTCACCAGTTTGGTTTTAGTTTCTGCATTCTGTGTTGCGATTTTAGAAAAAAGATTAGAAGAACGAAATTTACAACTAGTTCAGGCCAATAAAGAGCTTGAAAGCTTGGCATTGCAAGACAATTTAACCAAGTTACCCAATCGTTTATTTTTAGTTGAATATACTGACGCTTTATTCTTAGAAAGTAACGAAAGAAAATCTAGAACAGCTTTAATTTATATCGACTTAGATCGTTTTAAGTCGGTGAATGATGCCTTTGGACATCATGTTGGTGATGAATTATTGGTGAAATTAGCACAACGCCTATATCCATTATTAGGACAAGGGCAAAAGCTGATTCGAATCGGTGGTGATGAATTTATTCTGATTGCAGAAAGGGTGAACAAAGCTCAAGCTGAACAAATAGCCAGTTTGGTGCTACAAAAAATCCAAGATGGTTTTCAGATTTCAGGCAAAGAAATCAATATTTCTGCAAGTATCGGCATCGTTTTTTTCCCTGATAATGGAAAGAGTTTGCAAGATCTATTGATCAATGCCGATTCAGCGATGATGCAATCTAAAGAGCAAGGTCGAAATACCTTTAGTATTTATAGTAATTCTTCTGATCAACAACTTCTAAGTCGTAGCCAATCTAAGTTGATTAATGATCTTTATAAAGCAGTTGAAGATCAACAGTTTATACTGTTTTATCAGCCTAAGTTTACTGCAGACTATCAGATTTGTGGTGTTGAAGCACTGATTCGATGGAAGCATCCGTCGCTAGGATTACTTGCACCAAGTATGTTTATTGAGGGTGCTGAGCAAACAGGCTTAATCATTCGAATGGGTTATTGGGCATTAGAGCAAGCGTGTATGCAAATGCGCGAGTGGGAAGAAAAACAATATGCTTTTGGTCCAATCGCAGTTAACCTTTCAGCCGTACAATTTGAACATAAGCATTTGATTGAATCTTTGGAAAAGCTGATTAGAAAATATAATGTTAAAAGTGGTAATTTAATTATTGAAATTACCGAATCCACCGCTATGCATCATATTTCAAGTAGTATTCAAACATTTGAAAAACTAAGAAATTTAGGCATTAAATTAGCGATTGATGATTTTGGAACAGGACATTCGAGCTTTTTATATTTAAAAGATTTACCGGTAGATGAATTGAAAATAGATCGTGAATTTATTCGTAATTTAAGTGTGGGCTCAAAAGAAGAAATTATATTAGAGAGCATTATTCAGTTGGCTATCCGTTTGGGATTGGTGGTTACAGCTGAAGGTGTAGAAACAGAGCAACAAGCTGAAATTTTAAAGCGTTTAGGTTGCCAACAACTACAAGGCTATTTGCTCGGTATGCCTTTACCTGTCGATCGTTTGGAATCGTGTTATCCAGTTTTTGCTTGATTTAAACTATTTTACGAAATTTGAAGTTGCTCATTGATTTTATGATCAATTAATTGTTATTTTTTAACCACAATAAACAACTTGAGTAATATCATTTTGATATGTTCTTAATGTTGCTTAGTCTCAAAAAACTTTTGAACAGCAAAACAAGGTATAGACCAATGTAAATATTCGGCATTGTAGTTAAAAAACTACTTTCAAGATTACCGTGTAGCATGACGTAATTCTGCTACAATATCGCCAATTTTATATTTGGGTCTTTTTTGATCCTTAAAACTGCGTATTCGCAGTAGGTATTTTGCATGAGCTTTCAAAATGAATTAGCGACTCAAGTCGCTCAGCGACGTACGTTCGCCATCATTTCCCACCCAAATATTTGATATCTATTCAAGCCCATTCAACCTATTTCAAATATAATAATAAAAGCATTGTAAGTGCTGTAAAAATATAAAAATATTGATATTCTTTATCTGTTATATTTTTCAACCCCATTCAATAGATTTCAAGTCTAGTCAGTATGTTTGTGTACATATGTGTGTACACATTTTCTAGAATTTTCTATTTGAAAAAAATATGTACACAGGTGGAGTAAAATGCCTCTAACAGATACGTGGCTTAAGAAGAATTTGGATCGTGAACGTTCGGCAATACATACGGAGCCTGATCAAGATGGTCTAAGTGTTCGTGTATCGCAAAAAGGAAAGCTCACTTTTCAGATGCGTTTTCGATACAACGATAAACAAGCTCGTTTAGACTTAGGAACATATCCAAATATGAGTCTTAAAGAGGCTCGTACTGAATTGCAAAAAATGAAAGCAATATTAGAAAAAGGACATGACCCACGTATTCACAAAAAGGTAGAGCTTCACAAGATCACAGAGGCTATTACATTTGAAGCTTTATTTAGAGAGTGGCACACTAAATATAGTATTCCTAATAAAAAGAATGCAGAACAATATCTGAGGTCATTTGAACTATATGTTTTTCCTAAATTAGGAAGCATTCCTGCTGAGCAAATTACGTTGCACATGTGGCTGGATTTGCTGGAAGAGCAATTTAAACAGTCACCATCAATAACCGATCGCATCCTAACTAATACAAAGCAGTGTTTGGATTGGGGGATTAATCGAAAATTAATTGAGCAAAATCCCATAAGACATATCACTGGAAAGCGTGACTTGAATATTAAGAAAAATAAAACTGTTCGAGTATTACAAGATGATGAGTTGTCTTTAATTTTTAAAATTTGTGATGAGTCTAGAACATCATTAAGGAATGTTTTATTTCTCAAGTTATGTTTGTTTTATGGTAATCGATATAGTGAGTTGAGGCTTGCACGGAAATCAGATTTTGATTTAAGTAAAAATACATGGACAGTACCGTATGAAAATCATAAGACAGGAGAAAGTAAAGGGGACATTGTTCGACCTATTATTGATGAGATCAAACCGTGGCTTCAGTCTGCAATGGATTTGAGTAATTCTGAATACATTTTCCCACATGAAAATGGCAAAGAGCCAATGGGGCGTAGTGGGCCAACAGATACCCCTTATAACTTCATGCAATTTGCAAGGAAGAATTATAAAATTGAAATGGATCATTGGTCTATGCATGATTTACGGCGTACAGCAAGGACAAATTTCAGTGCGTTTACAAGTAGGGATGTTGCGGAACTGATGGTTGGTCATGTGATGCCTGGGGAACAGGGGACATATGACTATTATGATTATCAAAAAGAGATGTCGAAGGCTTATAAAAAATGGTGGAAAAAGTTAAGTAATCTGTCTAGCTAGACAGATTACTCATTTGGTTGTTATTGAAATATTTGATTAGCCATTCGTTAAACATTTCTTCATCCCAAAGGCTAGTAGAGCCAGCGCATTTCTTAATAGGTTGAGGCATTGGTTGCTCGAACATTTTTTGATTAGGTTGTTGGTAACGCCATAAAGTCGATGCAGAGCAATTTTTGAGTTTGTGGCGAATTTCTTTAGATGTTAAGTAGCCCATATCTTTGATCCTTTTGTGATTATCGCAATTAGATAAAAGAACTAATTTTTTAACCTTAAATATTGGCTGGAAATCAACCTATAATGTTAAAACTATTAGATCAGTTCATTGATGGGGTAACTATAAAATTTAGAAAATAGTAAAAGTAGATTGGTGCTAGCTTTTAAAAATATATTAGTATTATGCTATACAATTATCTGTATTTTAATAAATTATGATTGATAAAAAAATATCAAGCTTAGAGCAGCTTGAGCAAAATATATGGTTAAACTTTTGTTACTACTATCAGTGTGAATTGGATAATGAATTAATAGAAACGGAGAATCAATCATATATTGATCAAAAAGAAAAAATCATAAAAAGAATGCAGCAAAATGATTTTCCATTGAGTGAGCAGTCAGCTTTTCATTTAGAAATGATGGGGGATGTGGTTTCAATCCCTTTCAAGCCATTCCAGATTGCACAGCTTTTAATGCAGATAAATACATTAAGACTTGAGGTGAATAACTTGCCTGCCAAAATTTTCCAAAGGCAATATTCAGATATTTTAATTGCTTATGTGCAAATGCTCGGTGGAGTGGAGTTTATTCAGAACCGTACACTTGCCAAAAGTGCAAAGGCAATCATTGCAGTCAAAGCTCGTTACGACAAGCATTTATATCCAAGACGGGAAATTTTATATCGCATTTTAAGAGAGCAGGTGGCGCGTCGTGGCAAATGGGATAATTTGAATCAAGCAGTTAATTTTGTGCTTAATGATCTAGTCAAAGCTTTTGAGGCTTACGATATTGAATGGCTTCAGTCTGAATTTGTGCTTAAGCAAAAAATGCTCAGTGAATTAGAGCAGGAGAGTAAGCAGTTGTATGCTAAAGCTCAGTCAGATGGCGTGCGAAGAAAGCCAGCATCAATTGGGAAAAAATTAGAAAAATTACAGCTCGAACTTAACAATCTTAATCAGATACTGAAAGCAAAATATCCTTCTAAAGAGATGGAAAAGTTTGGGTATAAGATGCCTTACAGTGGTGGATACATTGCTGAAACCATCATTCATGAGCTCCGAACTCAGCCTGATATATTGAAAGAAATCTTGTTCTAAAAGTTTGTTTTAAGCTGTACCTGTAAAATATATCTAATGAAAATTTGGCTGAATTATATGAATCACAAGCCTTACAAAGATTGGTTAATAAGCTAATAATTTTGGTACTATGATATACAAATTTGATCTCTAAAAATAGTTTAAATGCAGGTATAGTAATGTCTTTAGTTTATTTCAGTGACAAAATAATTAAAAATATTTTTCACAACCTTGGTATCGACCTGAATCGCAGCGGTTTTCTGAAACACAGGGATGAGTTGAATCTGGGAATTTTATTGGAATTGATACTGTTTATAAGATCACTAGATAAGATGAAGGGACATTATTTTTTAATCACATGGAATAAGTTCTATTTTCCGGTTTCTGCTTATAAGTTTTATCCTTTTAAATTTCTTAGTAATGATCTTGGTCTGAAGAATACCCGTAGGATGCATATTGATAATGCGGAATATAAAGTCAATTTATTTGAGTCGACATCACGGGTGGAGCTGTATTACGAGGTTCTCGATTTACATATTAAAAATGAGAAATTAGTGAGGTTGCATGAACAATTACGTCCCACTCTGAATGAAAGGAGCAAGCCTACACAATTTAACGTTTTGCCTGCGAATTTCTTCCCTGATGTGTTTAGTGACATGAGTGTCGAAAATATTGCTTATATGGATGAATTTATTGAAAAGTTCAGAAACCATGAGGAATTTATAAAGCGAAAAAATGAAGAAAATAAGGCTGTCAAAAAATTTCATGAATATTGCCAATATTTTAATAATGTGATGAATCTGAGTGCTAGAAGTTTTATTTTTACCATTGAGTTTCTGATGCATGGACAGCAAAAATTATACGATGATAGCTTCATTAATCTAAAAAAAGACTTTATGAACGCAATGAGGGGCTACAGGCAACTTGCTCAGATTTCAGGGTATTTGGGGTTCTGGGATTTAGCAGAAGACAATAAATTATGCTTCAGAATGATGTTTATTGTGCCTGATATTGGCATTGAAGCAGAAGAATGGATTGAAGATATCTGCTATTACTGGGAAAACGTTTATTTCGATAAAATTAGAGAAGAAAAAAAATATCAATTTACAGGCACAGATGCGATAAGATTTGAAGCGGTTGAGCTGCCTGTTGCATGGTCACATAAAAAACTTATCTCCCATTTTTTAGCAGTCGGCAAGAATAATCAGAATATGAAAAGGCTGATTTGTGAACATGCTGTTGCTTACATCGTGCTATCTGAATTTTTTTACTGCCCATTCGAGCTTCAGCTATACCTGAAATCCATTAAGATGATTTCTGAGGAACAGTCTGAAGTGGATCAAGTGTTACGTCTTGAGGGAAAAAGAATGTACAGGGTGTTCAGAGGAAGCCTGCCTAAAAAATAAAAATTAGTGTAACTTTAGCCTAAGCAAAATCCGATAGATTGGCGATTAGCGTTATGTAGATGAACGAACTTATCGAAACTACAGGATAGAGCACTTAGCAGGTGATATATATTATTAACTATAAGTAATATATAAATAATATCTTATCTAGTTGAGTGAGTACTGTGAGACACTTAGCACAGTATAGCCTATACTCAAATGGGCTATAGACTATGTATCAATAACACAGTGTTAAAATATTCAGAACTAACCTATAGTATGTTCCAAAGTCTATGAGCATATTCAGCTAAGCAGGATGATCACAACATCCTGCTTTAGAATCAAGATCAGTAAAAAAATATATTCCTCACTTACATATGAACCTTATGTTTCAGTGAGAACCTAAATGTACCAGAATATTCAATATGATCAGCTTTACCATGAAGCAGAAGTATTGGCAGCAGTAGACCATTTCATTCAAGAAGTTTGCTTAGGTAGTTATGATTTATATCATCAAAACCTGATGATAGACCTACAAAAATTAGTTCAGTCATTTAAGCCAATCTACAATGCTGATTTTTTCTATTGCAATACAGTACTGATATTCATTGATGTTGTGAACATCGTTGATTACACACTCAGCCTAATGCATCAGGCAAATTATGAATCTATTGAGTATTTTGATGAGATGACTGTCTGGCATATTCTGACCTACATCAAGTCATTATCAGGCTGTGTAAAACAGCAACTGATCGAATATCAACAACGTGAATTGAAGAATCAACAAAGCCTTTTTGATTATGCATCCACACTCATTCATCATTATGCGAGAACGTTAGTTGTTCGGGTGGATTTGTCTATAAAGAAAGAATATCAAGCCTTATACAACATTCAGGCATTTAACCAAGCCTTAGAGGTCTTACTTCGGCGTATCGCAGATCAGGATACTTGCTTTAGTGGTTTACATGGTTATGCATGGGCATTAGAGCATGGGGTAAGCAAAGGCTACCATTGTCATCTCCTGCTTATGTACGATGGAAATATACATCAAGAAGGTTTTATGATGGGGCAGTGGGTCGGTGAGTGCTGGAAGCAGATTACTCATGGATATGGTTATATTTTTAACTGTAACCATCCCGACTATATGGCGATCTATGAAGCGATGGGGACATTAGGGATTGGTATGATTCATCGTCATGATGAAAATAAACTTAATAATTTTCTGAATTACGTTGTCCCTTATCTGGTGAATGCTGAAAAAGAGCAACAACATCCAAGGGTCAAGGATACGTCAAATATGCGTAGTTTTGGTAAAGGTGTGATCGATTCGAAAAACCGAAGAGGTTTATAAATATTGAATTTTTAATAGAGAACACATCTAATGTATTGTGTTCTCTATATTGTGTAATCTAGATACTAATGAGCGACGCAATATGACGTTTAGGATTGATGAAGATTGATTTTTGGACAGATAAAACTATATTTTTATTGTAAATTATTGGTTTAAATTTACTATATTTTTAATAAAAATTTATGAACTTAAATCATCCACTTTTAGAAATTATTCCGAGTTTAGAGAATTTAAAGTTACATCCTGACTTGGCTATAAATGATATTGAAGATAATCTGATTAAAGCTATGGCTAATGAGATGGTTTTGAATTATCAGGAAGTATTGTCGGTATATGCCGATATAGATGAGAACATAATTCTTCAGTTTGATAAAAATACAACGTTAGCTTTTTTAACCTCAGTTATTCGAATGGAACGTTTTGTAGAAGGTACGCTTTCTCATACTATTCGCTCAGGCCTAGTTTTAAAAGCAATAGAGCATCTGTCTATTTTAGCTGAGGCTCATCATAAGGTCATGCTCAATGATCTTTTGCAAATTCAAGATTTAGATAATACAAAAATTAGACTGAATGTCATGTTTGGTGGAAATTGGAACCCGATTGAAGTATTTAAAAATGGGAATATTGACGAAATTCTTAAAGGGCACTATTGGAATTATAATTCCAAGAAATCTTATAGAGAAGGCCAGTTCACTATTGGGCTCATCAGAATAAAACCAAATGAAGACTTATGGCTATTGGTTCATGTCGGAAGAGTGACTAAGGATCTTAATAAATTTAATGATGTTGGATATGAGTTTGAGGCTTTGGAACAATACCGTAAGTTCTTTGGTCGCTTAGTTGTGAAATATAAAAATTCATCTCAAACCTTAATTCGTTGGGCAAATACAATTATTGATGAATGCGAAGTACATCAACTTCTTCCCGATATTTTTGACAATGATATTTTCCCAGGATATGAAAATGTAAATATATCATGGCAGGAGTTAACACGAGTTATTGAAAAAGAATCATGGAAAACAGCTTTGCAAAATCAAAAAGCAGTATATTTGATTACGGATACATCTAATGGGAAACAATATGTTGGATCTGCATATGCTGAAAATATGTTGTTAAATCGATGGCAGAATTATGTGAAAAGTCGACATGGTGGGAATGTTCAGCTTAAACAACTTTCGAAAGAGCATATTGAAAACCATTTTAGATATTCAATTCTCGATATTTTTAAATCGACAACGGATGACAAAGTCATATTGAGTAGAGAAAGTTGGTGGAAAGATACTTTAATGACAAGAAAGTTTGGCTATAACTCGAATTAAACCAGCTTTGAATATTTATTCTTAGATGGGATAGAAAAGCTCGGCAACCGCCGAGCTTTTCTATGTACATGGATTTAAACATCATTAAAAAGACAAATTCACATTACCTTGATCAGTTATTAATTCAGCTTCAAGGACTTGATCACCACGGCATTTCAGCAAATAGGATACTGTTGAACTATAGCTCATTTGCACAGGCATCTTGCTATGGAAATCTGCGGTGTAATAACCACAACGACCACGATTAATACTCATGCCTTGTAAAACAAAAGGTTGATCGTTGGTGGACTGAATTTCTAGAATATATTCAATCGCTCCTTGTACATTAAAAGCAGATTGAGACTCACGACTGGTAATTTGAGCACGAACAGATAATGCAGGCTGTTCCATTTCCATGGGAATATGATTGCTATATTCAGCGTTGTTGGGATCGAGGTCAGACTCCATCATAGATTTGAGTGCTTCAGGATATTTATTCCAACTCTCAAGAAATGATTGAGCTTGCTTAACTGCCGCAGGCAGATACTCGGTATCATTCTCCACAATCTGAGTTAAAGCTTGTACTTTGGCTTCAACCTCGTCCTTGCTATATGGAGCATATTTGGATTGCTCTATCTGAACAGGTGAGCTGGATGTTTGATCCGTTGTAGTCTTCTGAGTTGGCTGATTGTTCTGATTACATGCAATGAGTAAAGTTGATATTGCTAAAGTGGAAAATATTTTTTTCATAGTTTGGCTCTCACTCACTTAGAACGCATAGTCAGAAAACCGACCAACCATAGAATCAAAATTCCACCAATGATTTTCCCTACTGTTGGAAACATCACCGCAGGCCAAACCAAACCTTGCCCAATATTGTAGGCAAAGGACTTGTAGTTATACTGTCCCCAAAAGTGTTGATAGACCGCAAAGAAGAAACCAATCACCAAATAGACACTAATCAAACCTGTTTTGATATTCGAATTCACTTACTTTCCTCCAGTGGCAAATTTTGCTAATGCAATAAAAATTCCCATCACGATCATGAAGCCAATGAAGGGCAAGCCTAAAAAGAAAATCACTGCAACAATGCAGATGATGCCTGCGAGTGTTCTCATGGCTACTCCTTCATGCATTGATAGGAAATATTGACCAGATCCATTTGGAAGGATTCAGTTTGTTGCAAGGTGTAGAGATTGCTTTTGAGATCATCCTCACCGTATTTATCTTCAAGTCGATCATAAATACATGAGCAAGTACTACCATCGATCCCACCTGTTTTACATCCACTGATAAATTGGCGTTCAGCTTTACTGGCACAACCAGTTGTCATCAGTGCAAGTGAGATGAGTACAAGTGAAGTTTGAATTTTCATCATTTCCCCGAGTTATTATTGTGTTATTTGAAGTGTTATCAATTTTGCTGAATTTACTAAACGGTAGGTGAGATAAAGCTTTCTAAGGCTGAATCGCTTTTAGATCAGTTCAATAAGCAAAAGTTTATGAGTGCTGTTAGGGCAACACGGGGATAGAAAATCGTTTTAGGGAAAACAATAAAGATAGAAAAAAATGAGTCATGGTGACTACTCCTTTTGTATGAAAGGGAGTCTTACCAAATTACTGTCAAATAATGGTGGCAAGACTGGACGGGTTGACAGACTGATACAAAAGGAAATCAGCGCACGCAAGCGTGCCCCTCCCAGTCTCACCATAAAGGCGTGACTTAAGAGTACGCACAAAACCAGAACAGCGTTGTTGTGCGCCTTTTGTAAACGGTCTGTCAAAACCGACTGACGATGTAGGTCAGCAATTGAATGATAAAATTAAGGGTGAGTTTAGTCAATCAAGCTGAGTTGAAAAAATAAATAGAATCAAAGATAGAAGATAAGATTTGTTGCAATTGCATTTATTGGTCATTATTAAATCTAATCTAAAATGAAGTTTCTTGTATGGCAGTCGTCGTAAAGGCTTACGACCCCTGAATACGCAGTATTCTGATGAGGGCTAGCATAGGTGCTTCCTATGTGTCTGCCATACAAGCCTCAAAGCTCACTTTTAATATCATTCATTCGGTGGAAAAACTTTTCCACCGTTACTCGCAGGGGCAATCATAGATTTTACCCATTCCTGAGATAAAAATGTTGGCTTATCCTGAGTTTGAGTTGATTGCCCAGCTTTTGGATTTATTTGTTGCTTGGGTTTTGTGTATGACAACATTATTTGTAGTGCAACTTCTTCGTCTACGATTCCTTTAGCAACTTTGTCTAATTTTCCTGTACGAGTTGCATGTCGTATTTGATGTGCTGTAAATCCATACTTATTACAAAATTCGCCAATTTTAATCTGAGTCATAATTCTAAAATCATTTGTGATGTTTTAATTTATCTTACTGATTTTAGGGTGTAAATAAAAGTTAAAGAAAATCTAATTCCAAATAATTTCAAATACATAACATCCTAATGAGAATCATGAAGCTCATTTGAGAATACATGAAAATATGAAGATTAAGCCTGCCATCAAGCAGGCTTTTTTATGCCCAAAATTAAGGAGTCAAGTCATGCACTTGAGCTGTCCCTTTTGCCATTCAACGAATGTGATGTTGGTTGAAGCAAGTACACAACAATCCAATACAGCCTTATCCAGTCTGGTCACACCAACCACATTAGGCGCATTGGGAAGCACAGTCGCAAAGACTTTCAATCTGCCACCCATTGTTGGTGGAATCGCAGGAACGTTTTTGGGAGGTATGTTGGGCAGTGTATTGAATTCATTCACTGAACCAAGCGCACCGCCACAACAGAATTTGTGCTTTTGCCACAACTGCTACCAAAAGTTTCCAACACATCTTCTGCACTAAAGATCGATCCATATCAATACAGAATCAAATTTCATTTTCAAATTAAAAGGAATACAACCATGGCACATCAACTTGAACAAATGGCCTATGTCGGAGAAACCCCTTGGCATGGACTCGGCAATCAACTCACGCAAAACCAACCGATTGAAGTCTGGGCACAACAGGCAGGCATGGACTGGCGCATTGAATCCTCCAATGTCAGTTATATGGCACAAAATGAACGAGGGCAAAGCATCATCATGCCTTATGAAGAACAACGAGTTCTGTATCGCTCTGATACCCATGCACCACTTTCGGTGGTTAGTCAACGCTTTCAGGAAGTACAACCGAGAGAGATTTTAGAATTTTATCGTGATCTGACTGAGCAATCAGGCTTTGAGCTTGAAACAGCAGGCGTGCTCAAAGGTGGAAAGAAATTCTGGGCATTGGCACGTACAGGACAAACCTCGATGTTAAAGGGTAAAGATGTCAGTAATGGTTATATGCTTTTGGCAACTGCTTGTGATGGAACATTGGCAACCACAGCACAATTCACTTCGATCCGTGTGGTGTGTAACAACACTTTAGCCATTGCCTTAAAAGGACAAAACAGTAGTGCAGGCGTGATTAAAGTGCCACACAGCACTAAGTTTGATGCAGATAAGGTCAAACAGCAATTGGGCATTTCAATCCGCGCATGGGATGAACACATGTATGAGATGAAACAACTTAGTCAACGTAAAGTCACCCAGTATGAAGCAGCTGCTTATTTCGATGCTGTGTTTAATAACACCAGTATGAGCATTGCTGATCAAGAGGACAACATTATTCAGTTCTATCGAGATATTGCTACTCAAGCCAATGGCAAGGAAAAATCTGAACCGAATGCCAAATCAATGAGTAAAGCCATGGAGATGTTTAATGGACAAGGACGAGGTGCAAGCCTCTCTTCAGCCAAAGATACTGCCTATGGATTATTGTGCTCGATCACGGAATTTATAGATCACGAACGTCGTGCCATGAGCACTGACCATCGACTTGATTCAGCTTGGTTTGGTGCAGGTGCAACGATGAAACAACGTGGGCTCGAACAAGCCTTAAGTATGCTCTCATAAGCGTGGAAAGATATACTTTTTCTCATGGAAAGATAGCCTAAGCAACTGTCTTTTAAATCAAATTTTTGTTTTAAAAATCATCAAGCCACATCTTCGGATGTGGTTTTTTTATGCCCGAAATTTGTTCCTTTGATCAAAACGACTTCTTAACGCTCAATCCAAACCGTCATAAAACCCTCAATTAAAAAATCAGGAATTCACCATGAATACAGTAATATTAAACCCATCCATGCAACAGGCGAGTACCCCATTTATTGCCCCAAAATTGTTTACCGCCAAACGCTTAGTCAATACCAAAAACATGACTCAGGCAGAATGGCTTGAAGTACGTCGTCAAGGTATCGGTAGTAGTGATTGTGCCGCAGCCTGTGGACTCAATCCCTATATGTCGATGCTCGAACTGTGGATGATCAAAACAGGACGAGTCAAACAATCCATTGAAGATGAAAGCACAGGTCATGCACCACTCTATTGGGGCAAACAACTTGAACCTTTAGTCGCTGAATACTACAGCATGCATACCAATAACAAAGTCCGTCGCATCAATGCAGTCCTACAACATCCCGAAGCCGATAAACATTTTATGTTGGCAAATTTGGATTACTCCGTGGTAGGCAGTGATGAAGTCCAGATTCTAGAATGCAAAACCGCAGGTGAACATGGTGCCAAACTATGGCGAGATGGTGTGCCTTTATATGTACTCTGCCAAGTTCAACATCAACTGGCAGTGACAGGAAAGCAGGCAGCGCATATTTGTGTACTGATCTGTGGACATGAAACTCGTATCTATAAAGTCACACGCAGTGAAACCGTGATCAAACACATTATCAATTCAGAACGTTACTTTTGGGAATGTGTAGAAAAAGATACGCCACCTGATGTCGATGCCAGTGAGTCGGCAGCCAAAGCCATCCAACAACTTTATCCACAACATGTGCCACTCACAGTGGAAGACCTCAGCCAAAACGAACAAGCCAATCGATTGTTTACTCAACTGATTAAAGAAAAACATCACATTGAAATCCATCAAAACAACTTTGATGAAACCAAACATCACATTCAAATGTTGATGAAGGATGCAGAGCGAGCCACTTTTGCCACGGGTTCAGTGACATGGAAACGATCCAAAGACTCCATTGCTTTAGACAGTAAGGCAGTATTGAAAATGCATCCAGAACTGATCAATGAATTTCCACAAAACAAGGCAGGTACACGGCGTTTTCAAATCTATAGCGATGATGACTAATCCTATCTAAACCAAGCATCTATATCACTAACTATATATGCATGAAATATCCATTTTTCCCAAAAGCGCAAAAAACCACCCCCGATCTACCGACTCCCGAAGGAGCGGTAGACCAACAATGGCGGTTTTTGCGAAGTCGTAGCTTTTTCATATTTCTGTTTACTTACATAACAAGGGGTAAGCAGTAAAATTTTACTTATAGGACAAACAACATGATTAAAGGTTTAGCGGTTACACCGCCAATACTCGGCAGAATTAGCATTGGTAAAGTGGTTGAAAAGAACGGCAAACGCATCCCCGAAAAGGATGACCAATTCACCATTACCAGTCAAATTCAAGGCAAAGAGGGCTGGGTCAAACATCCACTCGATGAACAGCTCAGAGCCAAAGCACCGAATCAAAACCAAAAACTCAGAACTATTCCTGTGCGGATGATCTTTAACGACCCTGAACTTAATCTACGTGCAGAGTACAGTTTATTTGACCGACAAACAGGACGCCCGATTTGTGTAGGGAATGGGGAAACTTGCCAGCGACTGACCAATCAAGGCATTGAACAACATTCATGTCCATCCCCTGACTTATGTCCATTGGCACAAGGCGGCAACTGCAAGCCTTATGGACGTTTACACGTCAACCTAGATGAGTCGGATGAACTGGGAACTTTCATTTTTAGAACCACGGGCTTTAATAGCATTCGCACCTTGGCAGCACGATTGAGTTATTACCATGCTGCATCCAATGGCTTACTTTCGTGTCTGCCACTGCAATTGACACTGAGAGGAAAATCGACAACTCAAAGCTATCGAACCCCTGTGTATTACGTGGATTTAACACTACGTGATGGTGTAAATCTTCAACAAGCCATTCAGATGGCAAAAGACATTGATCAGCAAAGTAAACAGAGTGGATTCAATCAGAATGCATTAGATCAAATAGCACGACAAGGTTATGGTAATGCGAGATTTGAAGTGAATTCAGAGGAGGGATTAGATTTGGTGGAGGAGTTTTATACGGATGAGGTCGTTGAGTCTGAACAAACTCAGCCTGAGTCGAAAACTAAGACAAAGCCTAAATTTAATCAAGGGGATGGATTCGTGCAAGATATTCAGAAGGGATTGCAGGGGAGTGTGAGGGCAGTTAATTAGGTGAATTTGCCTTATATTAAAAATATAAGGCTTTTTCGGAATCTTAAAAACCAAATATTTTAGCTTGGTGAATTAAAATACTAACCATCCCTATAGAGTAAATGGGAACAAAGATAAAGAAAATTAAAAAAGGTAACTGTCAGATCAAGTTTAAGCTAGTACAGCCAGATTAAGTTGGAGCTAATACAACTTAGGTTTAAATAGGTAATTTCTAATTTTTTTAATCAAATAGTTTGTAATTTTCAAGCTATTTATATAATAAATTTCATCATCTACATTGGGTTTGTTTAAATGCAAAATCTCTTCCACAAAATCAATTTCAGATTTATTGAACCTAAACTCACCACGTAGTAAACAAGGAACTTGTTGTATTTCTTCAAGTAAAAGTAAGCACATTTCTAATTGAGTATGATTTAAACTTACTTGGGGGTTGAGCTCTGTCAAGTAGCGAACCACCCATATATCGTATGTCCAACAAGTTATATTTTCTAGAAGTTCTTTTTTATCTTCTTCATCTGCTTGAGTTTCAATAATTTCTTGAAATACATTCAAGCGTTCAGGAGAGTCATCACCTTCAAGGTAAAAGTCATTACCACTCTTATCTTCAAAATAACTAATACTATCTTCTAGAATGATTTTTAATAGTTCAAACTCTTTATTTGAAATTTCCATCATTTTTTCCAAAATTGCCAAGGTTTTTTATCGGCACTTGGTTTAATCGTGTCAGCATAAAGTCCCTCCTTTGCAAAAAGACCATCTTCAAAGTCTGGATATTCTAATCTTGCACGTTTCAAGATTTTTAATAAAAAATCGTCCATATAAGGTTTTTTATTTGGATAAAATTTTCCTAAAGGAGTTGTCATAATTACATGGTTTAAAATAGGATTTTCTAAGCCTTTTTCTGTTCTTAACCTTAAGATTGTATGTATTTCAAAGGGCAAATATGAGAATGTAAAATCTGAGATATCAAAAAATTTTGTTGCTGTATCAAATTTTGATTGATGAGTGTGTCTATCACATAAGCATAGTAATAAATGTTCTAATAATATAATATTTTCTGTATCCCAATTTTCAATTAATTGATTGAATAATGGTT